>NZ_CP103458.1:2662500-2941135 GCF_048298475.1 Agrobacterium sp. El2ro-1b
GATCGCTTGTCCGAGGCATTTTTGTTGTTGGAGCTTTGGCTCCTCTGATGGGAATGCTGGATTGATGTTGCCTGACCGCGCATCACCGGATGATATCTCGAGAAGCTGGTCTTAATGATACGACCTCGAAGTGCACCGGCGTGCCTTCAAAGAGGATTGTATCGAACACGTCGATGTCATCGTTGGTGTTGCGGTTGTAAAAGGTAATCGTAACCGTTGTTCCTCTCTTTATCGTTAGAGATGGAATGGCTTTCGCGGCAGATTGAGTTTTGCCCGGATGGCCCGATTTGGCACCCCTTTGAGCGTAAGCGAGAAGGAAAGGTTCTGCCAAATCCAACAGATGATGAGCATAGACAATGAGAACGAAGAAGTGAATTAAGGGCATTTGGTGGATGCCTTGGCATGCACAGGCGAAGAAGGACGTGATACGCTGCGAAAAGCCGTGGGGAGCTGCGAATAAGCTTTGATCCATGGATCTCCGAATGGGGCAACCCACCTTAAATGCTTGGAAAATCCAGTCTGTTTTAACGAACGGCCTGGGTTTCCAAGCATTATTATAAGGTATCTTACTTTCGAATACATAGGGGTAAGAAGCGAACGCAGGGAACTGAAACATCTAAGTACCTGCAGGAAAGGACATCAACCGAGACTCCGTAAGTAGTGGCGAGCGAACGCGGACCAGGCCAGTGGCAATGATGAATAAAGCGGAACGATTTGGAAAAGTCGGCCATAGAGGGTGATAGCCCCTTACGCGTAGAACAGTCATTGTCCTTGAGTAGGGCGGGGCACGTGAAATCCTGTCTGAACATGGGGAGACCACTCTCCAAGCCTAAGTACTCGTGCATGACCGATAGCGAACAAGTACCGTGAGGGAAAGGTGAAAAGCACCCCGACGAGGGGAGTGAAATAGAACCTGAAACCGGATGCCTACAAACAGTCGGAGCCCGCAAGGGTGACGGCGTACCTTTTGTATAATGGGTCAACGACTTAGTGTAACTAGCAAGCTTAAGCCGGTAGGTGTAGGCGCAGCGAAAGCGAGTCTGAATAGGGCGATTGAGTTAGTTGCATTAGACCCGAAACCGAGTGATCTAGCCATGAGCAGGCTGAAGGTTGGGTAACACCAACTGGAGGGCCGAACCCGTATCTGTTGCAATAGATTGGGATGACTTGTGGCTAGGGGTGAAAGGCCAATCAAACTCGGAAATAGCTGGTTCTCCGCGAAATCTATTTAGGTAGAGCGTCGACCGAATACCCTCGGGGGTAGAGCACTGGATGGGCTATGGGGACTCACCGTCTTACTGATCCTAACCAAACTCCGAATACCGAGGAGTACTAGTCGGCAGACACACGGCGGGTGCTAACGTCCGTCGTGAAAAGGGCAACAACCCTGACCTCCAGCTAAGGTCCCCAAGTCATGGCTAAGTGGGAAAGGATGTGAGGATCCCAAAACAACCAGGATGTTGGCTTAGAAGCAGCCATCATTTAAAGAAAGCGTAACAGCTCACTGGTCTAAATAAGGGTCTTTGCGCCGAAAATGTAACGGGGCTAAAGCCATGCACCGAAGCTGAGGATTTGCACTTTGTGCAAGTGGTAGCGGAGCGTTCCGTAAGTCTGTGAAGGCGGACCCGTGAGGGCTGCTGGAGATATCGGAAGTGCGAATGTTGACATGAGTAACGATAAAGGGAGTGAGAGACTCCCTCGCCGAAAGACCAAGGGTTCCTGCTTAAAGTTAATCTGAGCAGGGTTAGCCGGCCCCTAAGACGAGGCGGACACGCGTAGTCGATGGGAACCACGTTAATATTCGTGGGCCTGGTGGTAGTGACGGATCTCGTGTGTTGTACATTCTTACTGGATTGAATGTGCGGCGAAGAGGTTCCAGGAAATAGCTCCACCGTATAGACCGTACCCGAAACCGACACAGGTGGTCAGGTAGAGTATACCAAGGCGCTTGAGAGAACTATGTTGAAGGAACTCGGCAAATTGCACGCGTAACTTCGGAAGAAGCGTGACCCTTTTGTACGCAAGTATGATGGGGTGGCACAGACCAGGGGGTAGCGACTGTTTATCAAAAACACAGGGCTCTGCGAAGTAGCAATACGACGTATAGGGTCTGACGCCTGCCCGGTGCTGGAAGGTTAAAGGGAGGGGTGCAAGCTCTGAACTGAAGCCCCAGTAAACGGCGGCCGTAACTATAACGGTCCTAAGGTAGCGAAATTCCTTGTCGGGTAAGTTCCGACCTGCACGAATGGCGTAACGACTTCCCCGCTGTCTCCAACATAGACTCAGTGAAATTGAATTCCCCGTGAAGATGCGGGGTTCCTGCGGTCAGACGGAAAGACCCCGTGCACCTTTACTATAGCTTTACACTGGCATTCGCCAAGGCATGTGTAGGATAGGTGGTAGGCTTTGAAGCATGGACGCCAGTTCGTGTGGAGCCATCCTTGAAATACCACCCTTATCTTCGTGGATGTCTAACCGCGGTCCGTTATCCGGATCCGGGACAGTGTATGGTGGGTAGTTTGACTGGGGCGGTCGCCTCCGAAAGAGTAACGGAGGCGCGCGATGGTGGGCTCAGACCGGTCGGAAATCGGTCGTCGAGTGCAATGGCATAAGCCCGCCTGACTGCGAGACTGACAAGTCGAGCAGAGACGAAAGTCGGTCATAGTGATCCGGTGGTCCCGTGTGGAAGGGCCATCGCTCAACGGATAAAAGGTACGC
Organism: Agrobacterium sp. El2ro-1b; assembly: GCF_048298475.1. Lineage (NCBI taxonomy): Bacteria > Pseudomonadati > Pseudomonadota > Alphaproteobacteria > Hyphomicrobiales > Rhizobiaceae > Agrobacterium > Agrobacterium sp. El2ro-1b. Next base: position 2,665,219 of record NZ_CP103458.1, read on the forward strand.
CGGGGATAACAGGCTGATGACCCCCAAGAGTCCATATCGACGGGGTTGTTTGGCACCTCGATGTCGACTCATCGCATCCTGGGGCTGGAGCAGGTCCCAAGGGTATGGCTGTTCGCCATTTAAAGCGGTACGTGAGTTGGGTTCAGAACGTCGTGAGACAGTTCGGTCCCTATCTGCCGTGGGTGTAGGAATATTGACAGGATCTGTCCCTAGTACGAGAGGACCGGGATGGACGTATCTCTGGTGGATCTGTTGTCCTGCCAAGGGCATAGCAGAGTAGCTATATACGGAATGGATAACCGCTGAAGGCATCTAAGCGGGAAACCAACCTGAAAACGAGTGTTCCCTATCAGAGCCGTGGAAGACGACCACGTTGATAGGACGGGTGTGGAAGCACAGCAATGTGTGAAGCTTACCGTTACTAATAGCTCGATCGACTTCTTCGTTCCCATTGATTATGTTCATCGAACAAAGTTCGATGACATCATTCTTCTGTCCTGACGCCCGATGGGCTCCGGACGGGCCGCGCCACAGGGCGCGACGACCTCTGGTCTGTATGGCTGCCATGCTCACTGTTGAGCAAAGGTAGAATACGGACAGGTCAAGTAAGACGTGTAATTAAGATAAAAAGTGGCATCGCCACCCAGCTTCTCGAAAACAACAGTCCATGTTAAAACATGAACAATGTTGCGTTTTGCCGACCTGGTGGTTATCGCGGGGCGGCTGCACCCGTTCCCATTCCGAACACGGCCGTGAAACGCCCCAGCGCCAATGGTACTTCGTCTCAAGACGCGGGAGAGTAGGTCGCTGCCAGGTCTGCAAAACGCAACTCAACAATCAATATCTTCTCATCACACACTTCGGCCCAGCCGACAAAAAGGGCCGCCTAAAGCGGCCTTTCGTCGTTTAAGACAGAGCTCTAAAGGCAATAAAACGGCGCGCCAAATCAGGTGCGCCCATCACAGGAGATAAATTGCTCAGCAATTTACTCCGGCAGTGTGCATCACAGGGAAGCTGTTATGCAGTCGCGATAAATCCCATAGGGATTTACGCTGGTAACGCGGGGTGGAGCAGCCCGGTAGCTCGTCAGGCTCATAACCTGAAGGCCGCAGGTTCAAATCCTGCCCCCGCAACCAAAGATACAAAAACCCCGTAGCTCAAGCTGCGGGGTTTTTGCGTTCCTCCAGAAACGATAACAACCATCAGAAAAACCATCTCCGGCATTGCCAGGATGCCTGAAATGGACATGATGCGCCATCAAGCCTAGCGTGGAAAAACGACGTGAATGCCGATCCCTTAAATATCCTCAAGGCCGTCTATGGTTATGATGCGTTTCGCGGACGGCAGGGCGAAATCATCCAGCATGTGTTGGCAGGCAACAATGCGTTCGTTCTGATGCCGACGGGTGGCGGAAAGTCGCTTTGTTACCAAATCCCTGCGCTTGCCAGAGAGGGCATGGGGCTTGTCGTTTCGCCGCTGATCGCGCTGATGGTTGATCAGGTTGCCGCACTGCGTCAGGCGGGTGTCAGGGCGGAAGCTCTCAATTCCGACCTCTCTCCGGAAGAGCGCCGCACGCTTTGGCGGGATATGCGGGCCGGCAATGTCGATATTCTCTACGCTGCGCCAGAAACCCTTCTGAAGCCTGATGTCCTAGATGCGCTTCAATCCATTGACCTGTCGCTGATCGCCGTCGATGAGGCCCATTGCCTGTCGCAATGGGGGCATGATTTCCGGCCGCCTTATCGGCAACTGGACATGTTGATGGAGCGTTTTCCAAATACACCGAGGATGGCGCTGACGGCGACGGCTGACGAACCCACCCGTGCCGAGATTCTCGGCCATCTCGCCATTGATGAAGGGGATGCCTTCATTGCCGGCTTCGATCGCCCCAACATCCGCTATGCGATTATGGAGAAGGACAATCCACGCGCCCAGCTGAAACGTTTTCTCAACGGCCGGGAAAATGAAAGCGGCATCGTTTATTGCCTGTCGAAACGCAAAGTGGATGAAACGGCGGCATGGCTGCGGGAAGAAGGGCGTGACGCGCTGCCCTATCATGCCGGCATGGATAAGGCCGCCCGCGAGGAAAACCAGACCCGTTTCCAGCATGGTGAAGCGGTCATCATCGTCGCGACGGTTGCTTTTGGCATGGGTATCGACAAGCCGGATGTGCGCTTCGTCGTTCATATCGATCTGCCCGGAAGCATCGAGGCCTATTATCAGGAAACCGGCCGGGCCGGGCGCGATGGCCTGCCGTCCGATGTGCTGATGCTCTACGGTTACGAAGATATTGCCCTGCGCAACCGTTTCATCGAGGAGTCGGATGCTGCGGACCAGCGCAAACACATGGAACGACAGAAGCTCGATGCGCTGCTTGGCCTTGCGGAAACCGCGGGTTGCCGGAGGCAGGTGCTGCTCTCCTATTTCGGTGACCGGTGCGAGCCCTGCGGCAATTGCGATACGTGCTCGTCGCCGCCCGATCTATTCGAGGGGGCCATTGCCGCACAGAAGCTGCTTTCCTGCATTTACCGCACGGGAGAACGTTTCGGGCAGGCCTATGTCATCAGCGTCTTGCTGGGCGCGCAGGATGAGCGGATTACAAAGTTCGGGCACGATCGCATCACCACTTACGGGATCGGCAAGGAACACGATAATCGCACCTGGCGGGCCATTTTGCGCCAGCTTGTGGCGTTGCGCCTGATAGAGGTGGATCTGTCCGGGCATGGCGGATTGTCCATTTCAGAGGAAGGCAGGCGGTTCCTGCGCGAAAAGCCTTCCCTGATGCTGAGAATACCATCCGCGCCGCGGTCGACACGCCGGGATGCGCCACGAAATGCAACATCGACGGCCCTGCCGGAGGCTGACCGTGGCCTCTTTGAGGCGCTGCGTGCCAGGCGCATGGAAATTGCCCGCGCGCAGAACGTTCCGCCCTATGTGATCTTTCACGACAAGACCCTCATTGAACTCGCGGCCGCGAGACCTGCTTCTGCGAAGGAGATGGCGCAGATCGCCGGCGTTGGGGAAACCAAGCTGGAGCGGTACGGTCCCGCCTTTCTGGAGACGATAATGCAGCACGCCGCGGGTGAATGATCGCGAGATCAGCCGAAAAAGAGCCGGGTAAAGAACCCGATAAGGCCGTCAGCCCGTCGTATCCTTGAACAGCACGTTCTGATCGATGAGATAACGCGAAAACAGCGGAAGGCTTGCGCCGCCGATTGCCCGGGCCTGGCTGCCAACCGCACCTTCGACGATTTCCGGAAGCGTGACACCCTGAAGATCGTGATGCTTCAGGGCAATCCGGGTGGCGGAAACGATTCTCGTCCGGACCCAGTCGGGAAAGCCGCCATCGATGATGACGCTGGAAAAATCGATGATGGAGGCGGCGGCAATAACAGCCTGGGCCAGCGCTGCGGCGGTTTTTTGGATCCAGTTTTCCAAGGGCTCACCGAAGTCGATCCACTCGTCCGGGGAGAACCATAGGGGACGGGGATCAATGCCCCTTTCGCGCAACATGTTTTCCAGAACGAAGATCGACGCGATTTTTAGAAGCTGAACCGTATTGCCATCCTGCCCCTGTACCGGCAATGGACCGATCGCGCCGGCGGTGCCCGTCTTTCCGGAAAACAGCGCTGAATTCAAGACGACACCACCGCCGATGAAGGAGCCGATGAAGACGTAAAGAAAATCCGCATAGTTCTGGCCCGCGCCGAAAACCAGTTCGGCACCGCAGGCGCTTGTGGCGTCATTCTGCAGAAAGACCGGATAGCTGATGCCATCGGCAATTTCTGAGCGGATATCGACGTCCCGCCACCGTTCCATTTCGGCTTGCGGCGCGCCCACTTCCTGGGCCCAGTTCCATAACTCGAATGGGGCGGCGATGCCGACACCGGCAATTTTTTGCCGCTCGGCCGCAGAGAGTTTTGATTCGAGCTCGGATATGCCCTCTATGACAAAGGGTAATATCCACTCCGGCATGGGATAGGGATAGGTCTTGCGGAGCTTGAGCCTGATGCGCCCAACGAAATCCATCAGCACGAGATCGACGCTGCGCCGGCCGATCTTGACGCCGAAAGAAAATACGGCATCGGGATTGAGGCGCATCGGCGTCGATGGCTGTCCCACCTTGCCGCGCAGTCTTTCGCCACGAATGAGAAGCCCATCCTTCTCGAGCGAACGCATGATGACGGAAACGGTCTGCGCCGAAAGGCCACAAAGTCTTGATATTTCGGCTTTTGACAGACCGCCATGGCGGCGAACGAGGGACAGCACGAGCCGCTCGTTATAAGCGCGCACCCCGATCTGGTTGGCACCGCCGCTCATATCCATGGTAGTGAGCGGCGCTTGCGGCGCCGTCTCGACAGATTGTCTCATAATGTCATCCTCCCGCCCGCCATATCCGCCGTGACCGATATAGGGGGCTTTATGGCAATCTTGCTATCGCAACGTTAAACGACGCGGCGATATTCCTCCTTGCCGCTTGTCAGAATGCCATACGGAATTAATAATTCAATCGGATTTATTTATTGACAGCCGTTTCCTTTGGTGGTTCCATCTGCATCAACGGTCGTCGATCTCGGAGGAGACGGGATCGTCGGGTAACCGTCACGGTGCTCAAATATCCATTGGGAGGATCTCATGAAGACCACTGTTTCCGCTCTTCTGGGCGCGCTCGCGCTTGGCGTTTCTTTCGCTTCCGCCGCATCTGCCGCCGATACGTCGGTTTGCCTGATTACCAAAACCGACACCAACCCCTTTTTCGTCAAGATGAAAGAAGGCGCGACCGCCAAGGCGAAAGAACTCGGCGTGACGCTGAAGTCCTATGCCGGCAAGATCGACGGTGATTCCGAAAGCCAGGTTGCCGCGATCGAGACCTGCATCGCCGATGGCGCCAAGGGTATCCTGATCACCGCATCAGACACCAAGGGCATCGTTCCGGCCGTACAGAAGGCGCGTGACGCCGGCCTTCTCGTCATTGCCCTCGATACGCCTCTGGAACCCGTCGATGCCGCCGATTCCACTTTCGCCACCGACAATCTTCTGGCCGGCGAGCTGATCGGCAAATGGGCCGCCGGTACCCTTGGCGACAAGGCCAAGGACGCAAAAATTGCCTTCCTCAACCTTACCCCCTCCCAGCCGACGGTTGACGTTCTGCGCAACCAGGGCTTCATGAAGGGCTTCGGCATCGACGTGAAGGACATCAACAAGATCGGCGATGAAGACGACAAGCGCATCGTTGGCCACGACGTTACCAACGGTAACGAAGAAGGTGGCCGTTCGGCGATGGAAAATCTGCTTCAGAAAGACCCGACAATCAACGTTGTCCACACGATCAACGAGCCTGCTGCTGCTGGCGCTTATGAAGCGCTGAAGGCCGTCGGCCGCGAAAAGGACGTACTGATCGTTTCCGTCGATGGCGGTTGCCCAGGCGTGAAGAATGTCGCGGAAGGCGTGATCGGTGCAACGTCACAGCAATATCCGTTGCTGATGGCGGCGCTCGGTGTCGAAGCCGTCAAGAAGTTTGCCGACACGGGCGAAAAGCCGAAGCCGACAGCTGGCAAGAACTTTTTCGACACCGGCGTGACGCTGGTAACGGACAAGCCGGTTAAGGGCCTCGATTCCATCGACACCAAGGAAGGCCTGAAGAAGTGCTGGGGCTGATGCCACGCCTTTGAAAAGCCGCGGGGGCAATCTGCCCCCGCCCTTTAACCTGAATGGTTTAAGAGCTCGATCTGGGTGATCGGACAGAAACAAACGAGCGCGCCGGGCCATCGCTGACGGAACTGAGGCACGCTTCTTAACAGTTTGAATCTACGCATTATCCCTATCCGGTGAGCGATCCCGGCTTCAGGGCTGATGTGATGGAGCGATCGGGAGGAAAATCCATGAGCGATCAGCCAGTGCGGGCGCAACCGCATAATGAATTTGAAAAAGTGCTGTCGGGAAGTTCGACCCAGGTCGCTGCTTTTGATACGCACAACAAGAGTCTGCTGGAAAAATTCCAGCACTTTCTGCATTCCAGCCCTGCGGCTGTTCCGCTGATCGTTCTGGTGCTGTCACTTGCCATCTTCGGCATGACGCTGGGCGGCAAGTTCTTTTCGGCTTTCTCGCTGACGCTTATTCTTCAGCAGGTGGCAATCGTCGGCATTGTCGGCGCCGCGCAGTCGCTGGTCATTCTCACCGCAGGTATCGATCTTTCGGTCGGTGCCATCATGGTTCTCTCCTCCGTCGTCATGGGCCAGTTCACCTTCCGTTATGGTCTGCCGGCGGAACTTTCCATTATCTGCGGTCTCGCAGTCGGCGCGTTTTGTGGTTTCATCAACGGTGTGCTGGTGTCGCGCATGCGGCTGCCGCCCTTCATCGTCACGCTCGGCATGTGGCAGATCGTGCTGGCAACCAATTTCCTCTATTCGGCTAACGAGACGATCCGCGCTCAGGACATTGTCCAGCAAGCGCCCATTCTTCAGTTTTTCGGCAATAATATTCGTATCGGCAATGCCGTCTTCACCTACGGCGTTCTCGCCATGGTTCTGCTCGTCGCTCTGCTCTGGTATGTGCTCAACCGCACCGCTTGGGGGCGCCATCTTTATGCGGTCGGTGACGATCCAGACGCGGCTGAACTTGCTGGCGTTAACGTCAAGCGCATGCTGACGACCGTCTATACCCTGTCCGGGCTTATCTGCGCCCTCGCGGGTTGGGCTCTCATCGGTCGCATCGGCTCGGTGTCGCCGACTGCCGGTCAGTTCGCCAACATCGAATCCATCACTGCAGTGGTCATCGGCGGCATCTCGCTGTTCGGCGGACGCGGTTCCATCATGGGCATGATCTTCGGTGCGTTGATCGTCGGCGTCTTTTCGCTGGGCCTCAGGCTCATCGGGACAGATCCGCAATGGACCTATCTGTTGATTGGCGTCCTCATCATCTTGGCCGTTGCAATCGACCAGTGGATTAGAAAGGTAGCAGGCTGATGGCAAAAGAACCTATCCTCACAGCGCGCAATCTCGTTAAACGCTACGGTCGCGTGACCGCACTTGATAATGCTGACTTCGATCTTTATCCGGGCGAAATTCTCGCGGTCATCGGTGATAACGGCGCCGGAAAATCCTCGCTCATCAAGGCGATTTCCGGTGCGGTGACGCCCGATGAAGGGGAAATCAGGCTTGAAGGCCAGCCCGTCCAGTTCCGTTCGCCAATCGAGGCGCGCAAGGCTGGTATTGAAACGGTCTATCAGAACCTTGCGCTCTCGCCGGCGCTTTCCATAGCTGACAATATGTTTCTGGGCCGGGAAATCCGTAAACCCGGCATTCAAGGCAGCCTGTTCCGGGCACTCGACCGTCCGGCGATGGAAAAATTCGCCCGCGAGAAACTGTCCGAACTCGGCCTGATGACGATCCAGAACATCAATCAGGCAGTGGAAACCCTTTCGGGCGGCCAGCGTCAGGGTGTGGCTGTGGCGCGTGCGGCAGCCTTCGGCTCCAAGGTCGTCATCCTCGACGAACCGACGGCGGCGCTTGGCGTCAAGGAAAGCCGTCGCGTGCTGGAGCTTATTCTCGATGTGCGCTCACGCGGTCTGCCGATCGTTCTGATCTCGCACAACATGCCGCATGTGTTCGAGGTTGCGGATCGCATCCATATTCACCGGCTGGGCAAGCGCCTTTGCGTCATCAATCCGAAGGACTATTCGATGTCGGATGCCGTCGCCTTCATGACCGGTGCCAAGGAAGCGCCCCAGGAAACGCTTGCCGCATGACGCTGAAGCTTGAGACGATCGTCGAAGACGTGCTTCGACGGGCAGAGGGTCGATCTCGTTTCATCATTGCCATTGCCGGTCCCCCTGGGGCCGGCAAATCCACGCTGGCGGATGCGCTTTGTGACGCTTTGCTGGCGCGGGGCGAAACGGCGGCCGTGCTGCCCATGGATGGCTTCCATATGGACAATGGACTTCTCGAAGAACGGGGTCTGTTGTCCCGAAAGGGTGCGCCCGAAACATTCGACGTGCGTGGTTTCCTTGATATCGTCTCCGCCGTCCGCAAGGGCGGGCAGGAAGTTCTTGTCCCGGTTTTCGACCGTTCCCGCGAGATTGCCATTGCCTCCGCCCGCGCGATTGCGCCGGACACGCGCCTGATCCTTGCGGAGGGCAATTATCTGCTGCTCAACGAGGCGCCATGGACAGTGCTTTCCAGGAGTTTCGATCTCACCATTTTTGTGGGTCCATCTGTCGCGGTGCTTGAAGAGAGGCTGCGTAACAGGTGGCAGGGCTATGGGCTCGATGCCGCTCAAATCCACGCCAAACTGTTTGAAAACGATCTTCCCAACGGAAAAAGGGTGATCGAAAACGCCCGTCCCGCCGATATCCACATCGATATCTGGGAATAGATTAACACTTTTCCCCTCTTGAGCGGCCGTTCCGATCTGCCGTTAAGCCTTTGTTGACCATGTGTTGAATCTTTTTGATCAACAGGGTGGGGCTTTTGTATGTCTATTTATTGACGAGAAAATTTCCTCATATACTATATGTGGTGTTCGAGGTTCTTCCGATTCGCAAGGGTTGGGAGCTAAGACGGGAATTCGGTGCGTAACGCCATCACGGCGGATCAAGGCCGAAACTGCCCCCGCAACTGTAAGCGGCGAGCATCGTTCCAATTTGGGCCACTGGGGCTGAAAGCTCCGGGAAGGCCGGAATAGATGTTGTGACCCGCAAGTCAGGAGACCTGCCTTGAGCGCAAACGTCCACGGGCGGGGTGTCCGGAGGAAGGTGTCTGACGCAAATGATTTGCGTGCGCCCTTTTCTGCCCCCTCCAGAACAAGCTTCGGGGTGAAGTCATGCCAGTGCATTTCTTTGAGTTGCTACGCTCATCGGCGTAGAAAGGGATTTTCCGCGGCTTGGAGTATGTCAGGGAAAGGGGACCCGGTTTCCCGCCTGAAAATACGACGAACTCTCAAGCCGCGCGCCTTGCCTGAATGACAGATCCATCGCCACCCGATTGCGATTGCAATCGGCAATGTTGAGCCGTGTCCGAAATCGGCTTCGAAAGGGAAATTATGACCGTCACCGTTTACAGCAAGCCCGCCTGCGTCCAATGCACCGCCACCTATCGCGCGCTCGACCGCATCGGCGTTCGCTATGAGATTATCGACATTTCCGAAGATACGGATGCCCTCGATCATGTTCGCGGCCTCGGCTACATGCAGGTTCCCGTCGTCGTCGCTGGCGAACGCCATTGGGCGGGTTTCCGGCCTGATATGATCGGCGCGATCAGCTGAGGCGGCGGGGGCGATGGGCCTGATCGTCTATTATTCCAGCCGTTCTGAAAATACCCATCGTTTCCTTCTGAAACTGAGACGGCGTTTGTTTCGCCTGCCGCTCGGCGCTGAGGAAGATGTGCCTCAGGTGTCGGAGCCCTATGTGCTCGTCACCCCTACCTATGGGGGCGGCGGCACCAAAGGGGCCGTGCCGAAGCCGGTCATCCGGTTTTTGAACGAGCCCTCCAACCGAAATCTCATTCGCGGCGTCATCGCGGCGGGCAACACGAATTTTGGCGCAGCTTTCGCATCCGCCGGAGATATCGTCTCGCGCAAATGCGCAGTGCCGTTTCTCTATCGTTTCGAGCTTCTCGGCACGGAAGAAGATGTCGCCAACGTCAAACATGGATTGGAACGATTTTGGACACGCTGACCTCAAGCGCGCTGCGCAAGGATGCCAAACAGCCCGTAGCCGCAAACCAGAAACCGGTTGATACGGGACTGGATTACCACGCGCTGAACGCGATGCTGAACCTTTACGACGAGAACGGGAAGATCCAGCTCGACAAGGATCGCCTTGCGGCCAAGCAATATTTCCTCCAGCATGTCAACCAGAACACCGTGTTTTTCCATAATCTGCGGGAAAAGCTCGATTATCTGGTCACGGAGGGATATTATGAGCAGGAAGTGCTGGACCAGTACTCCTTCAATTTTGTCCGTGACCTCTATGACGAGGCCTATGCCCGGAAGTTTCGTTTTCCGACTTTTCTCGGCGCGTTCAAATATTACACGTCCTATACACTGAAGACCTTCGACGGAAAACGTTATCTCGAGCGTTACGAGGACCGCGTCTGCATGGTGGCGCTGGCTCTTGCGCGCGGTGACGAGCAGCTGGCGCGCGACCTCATGGACGAGATTATTTCCGGCCGCTTCCAGCCGGCAACTCCCACATTCCTCAACGCCGGCAAGAAAAGCCGCGGCGAGCTGGTCTCGTGTTTTCTGCTGCGCGTGGAAGACAATATGGAAAGCATCGGCCGCTCCATCAATTCGGCGCTGCAGCTTTCCAAGCGCGGTGGTGGCGTGGCGCTGTCTCTGACCAATATTCGCGAATTCGGGGCACCGATCAAGCAGATCGAAAACCAGTCTTCCGGCGTCATTCCGGTCATGAAGCTTCTGGAAGACAGCTTTTCCTACGCAAACCAGCTCGGCGCACGCCAGGGCGCGGGTGCGGTCTATCTGCATGCCCATCACCCTGACATCATGCGTTTCCTCGATACCAAGCGCGAAAATGCTGATGAAAAAATCCGAATCAAGACCCTGTCGCTCGGCGTGGTGATACCCGACATTACTTTCGAGCTCGCCCGCAACAACGAGGATATGTACCTGTTCTCGCCCTATGATGTGGAGCGGGTCTATGGCGTGCCGTTGACGGAGATCTCGGTCACCGAAAAATATCACGAAATGGTCGCCGACAGCCGCATCCGCAAGAAGAAGATCAAGGCGCGCGAATTCTTCCAGGTGATCGCCGAAATCCAGTTCGAAAGCGGTTACCCCTACATCATGTTCGAGGATACGGTGAACCGCGCCAATCCGATCGCGGGCCGCATCAGCATGAGCAATCTTTGCTCGGAAATTTTGCAGGTCAGCGAAGCGAGCGAGTTCAATGCTGATTTGTCCTACAGCCATATGGGCAAGGATATTTCCTGCAATCTCGGTTCGCTCAATATTGCCTCTGCCATGGATTCCGCCGATTTCGGCAAGACGATCGAGACCTCCATCCGGGCACTGACCGCCGTATCGGACATGAGCCACATCTCTTCCGTTCCCTCGGTCGAAAAGGGCAATGATGCGAGCCACGCCATCGGCCTTGGCCAGATGAACCTGCACGGTTATCTGGCGCGTGAGCGCATCTTCTACGGTTCGGAAGAAGGTATCGATTTCACCAATATCTATTTCTACACCGTAACCTATCACGCTATCCGCGCCAGTAACCGGCTCGCCGTGGAACGGGGCCAGAGCTTCAAGGGCTTTGAGAACTCCAAATATGCTTCCGGCGACTATTTCGACAAATATACCGACCGGGAATGGTTGCCCGCGACGGAAAAGGTCCGCGAGTTGTTCGAAAAGGCCGGTATCGCCATTCCGACACAGGAAGACTGGACGGCCTTGAAGCAGGACGTCATGGCATCAGGCCTCTATAACCAGAACCTTCAGGCCGTGCCGCCGACGGGCTCGATCTCCTATATCAACCACTCCACCTCTTCCATTCATCCGATCGTTTCGAAAATCGAAATCCGTAAAGAGGGCAAGATCGGTCGCGTTTATTACCCGGCTTCCTATCTCTCGAACGACAATCTCGAATATTATCAGGATGCCTATGAGATAGGTCCTGAGAAGATCATCGACACCTATGCGGCGGCCACCCAGCATGTCGATCAGGGCCTGTCGCTGACGCTATTCTTCCGCGATACCGCCACGACGCGCGATATCAACCGGGCGCAGATCTACGCCTGGAGACGAGGCATCAAGACCATCTACTACATTCGGTTGCGCCAGATGGCGCTGGAAGGCACGCAGGTTCAGGGCTGCGTTTCCTGCACGCTCTGATTTGAGGGACAAGAGAATGAATATCGCCGTAAAACCCGCGTCCCGCATCCGCGCGGTCAACTGGAACCGCATCGAGGACGACAAGGATCTCGAAGTCTGGAACCGCCTGACCTCGAACTTCTGGCTGCCGGAAAAGGTGCCGCTTTCCAACGACATTCCCTCCTGGGGGACGCTCAAGCTGGAAGAACAGAAGCTGACGATCCGTGTCTTCACCGGGCTGACATTGCTCGACACCATCCAGAACGGTGTAGGCGCCGTGCGCCTGATGCCGGATTCGGCGACGCCGCATGAGGAGGCGGTGCTCTCCAACATCTCCTTCATGGAGGCCGTACACGCCCGTTCCTATTCGTCGATCTTCTCGACGCTGTGCTCCACACCTGACGTCGATGATGCCTATCGCTGGTCGGAGGAGAACGAGTTCCTGCAACGTAAATCCGCGATCATCATGCGGGAATATGACAGCGGCGATCCGCTGAAGAAGAAGATCGCCAGCGTGTTTCTGGAAAGCTTCCTGTTCTATTCCGGCTTCTACCTGCCGATGTTCTGGTCAAGTCGCGCCAAGCTCACCAACACGGCAGACCTCATCCGCCTCATCATCCGCGATGAGGCCGTGCACGGCTATTATATCGGTTACAAGTTCCAGCGGGCGTTGGACCGTCTTGGCGAGGCGCAAAGGCAGGAGATCAAGGACTTCGCTTTCGATCTCTTGCTCGAGCTCTACGACAATGAGGCGAAATATACCGAGGACCTTTATGATGGCGTCGGCCTGACGGAAGACGTGAAGCAGTTCCTGCATTACAACGCCAACAAGGCCCTGATGAATCTGGGTTACGAAGCGCTGTTTCCCGCCGAAGCCTGCCGGGTCAATCCGGCGATCCTCTCGGCGCTCTCGCCCAATGCCGATGAAAATCACGACTTCTTCTCAGGTTCCGGCTCGTCCTATGTCATCGGCAAGGCGGTCGCCACCGAGGATGAAGACTGGGATTTCTGAAGCCGGGACTGTCGGCAGGAACCCGCAAACTATTGCGGGTTCACCACCTGGCTCGCAAGCCGGAAGGGGCTGGAGACGGTTGCGCCGATTGCATCGAACACGAAGGCGCCGGCACGACCGATGCCGTTTTGTCCATTGCCGTTCCGGCTTGCCTCCAGCTGTGGCACCAGCGACGCCAGTGCGGCATAACGGTCATGGTTGAGCGGGTCCGAGGCTTTCAGGTTGGAAATATCCACGAACTGGACACCTTCCTTCAACGCCGCTTCCTGCACCTGGGGATCGGTGACATCCAGCGCACCGATCCGCGTCACGTCAGCGCCCAGGATGGAAGACGCCTTGAGGGCGCGGTCATCCTTGGAGACCAGGACCGTGAGCGCCGGATTGAGCCGCCCGACCACCTCGACCTGCTTGCGGAAAACATCGGCATCGATATCGGGTGCGGCCAGCACCACTTGCAGCTTGGCGATAACGTCATTTCGGCCCTCGAAGCGCAGCTGTCGCAACGCCTCCATGACCAGCCAGCCGCCCATGCTGTGACCAAACACGACAATGCTTTTGCGCGGGGTCTGCCGGGTAAGGTCGGTCAACAATGTGGCCAGTGCATCACGCGAGTAGGTCGCTGATTCCTTATCGGCCACATAACCGGTGAGGTTGGCTTGCGACGGCCAGGAAAAGACCAGCGGTACACCATCCATATTGGCATCAGCAGCCATCTGCGCCGCGCGGAAGAGTGCTTCCTGATAGCTGTAATTATAACCGTGGACGAAAAGCGCGATCTGTTTGCCGGAGCGGGAAATATCGCCGAGATCGGTGGTGAAACTTGTCTTGCTCAGCATCTGCGCCTTTGTGACGACGAAATCCTTTTTCGCATCAGGCTTGCCGGTCGACCATTCGATTTTTCCACTTTTGTGGGTCGGTGGTATCGAAATATCGAAGCGGGCATAGTTTGGCTCGGCCGCGCGAAGGGCGCTGAACCCCTTTTTTGCCTCTTCGCTTTTTTCACGCGTACTCGCCACATAGGCAGTAACGATTTTAGCGTCCTTCGCCCTCGTATCGACGGCTTGCAATACATCCGCTCCCGGCCGTCCGGCGCAGGACGACAGAAGGCTGATCATAAGAACGAGAGAAAGAATGAGGCGCATGGACGGGTTACCGGTGACAACGAAAGTCCATAAATAGCTGCCCGCTAAAAAAGTTGCCACTACTGAATAATTCGCGTGGTTTTGGCGCTCGTCGATGGGCTCGGGCATTCGCCACCTTGCCATCCGGCCAGCTTCGTTTTAGGCCGTAAAGATGACGAACAAGGTGTCGCTTTCCCGACTGAAACTTACGGACTTCCGCAACTATGCGGCCGCCGCACTTGTGCTTGATGAGCGGCATGTGGTGCTGACCGGTAACAACGGTTCAGGCAAGACCAACCTTCTGGAGGCGGTTTCGTTTCTTTCGCCGGGACGCGGCCTGCGCCGTGCCGTCCTGTCCGACGTTACGCGCGTTGGCGCGGAGGCCACCGGTTTTTCGATCTTCGCCGATGTTGATGGCATGGATGGTGAGGTCGCCATCGGCACCGGGATAGAGGGTGATGGCGAGGTGGTGTCGCGTCGGCTGCGGCTGAACGGTACGCCGGTGAAGTCCGTCGATGAATTGACCGACCATCTGCGGGTTCTGTGGCTGACGCCCGCCATGGATGGCCTCTTTACCGGCTCATCATCGGACCGCCGGCGTTTTCTCGATCGGCTGGTGCTGTCCCTCGATCCCGGCCACGGCCGGCGGGCAAGCGATTTCGAAAAAGCCATGCGTGGCCGCAACCGCCTGCTTTCGGAAGGCCGTTTTGATCCGGTCTGGCTGGATGGCATCGAAAAACAGATGGCCGAACTCGGCATCTCCATGGCGGTCGCCCGTTATGAAATGCTGGGCCTGTTGAAGACCCTGATTGAAGGCAGGGCCGGCAATGCAGCCTTTCCGTCGGCAACGCTGTCGCTTGCCGGCTTTATGGATGACGGGCTGAACCGCCCGGCTGTCGATCTGGAAGACGAATATCGTCTCATGCTGCGGGATGGTCGGTATCGGGACGCGGCGGCAGGCCGCACGCTGGATGGGCCGCACCGGGTCGATCTTTTCGTGCGCCACGCGGAAAAGAACATGGAAGCCGAACGCTGTTCGACCGGGGAGCAGAAGGCGTTGTTGGTTGGGCTGGTGCTTGCCCACGCGCAGCTGACAGCCAATATGACCGGTTACGCGCCGATTCTGCTGCTGGACGAAATTGCCGCCCATCTGGACGAGGGCAGGCGGGCCGCCCTGTTCGATCTCATCCACGCGCTGGGCGGTCAGAGTTTCATGACCGGAACGGATGCGGCTATGTTCTCCGCTCTCGGCGAGCGGGCACAGTTCTTCAATGTTTCCCATGGGGGCATCACGGCATGACGGCAGAGAAATGGAGTACGGCATGGACCCGCTGAGTCCCGAAGAAATCGAACGCTACAAGCGCCAAATCCTGCTGCCGGAGATCGGTGGCACCGGCCAGCAGCGGCTGAAAGCGGCGCGGGTGCTGGTGATAGGTGCCGGCGGTCTCGGCGCTCCCGTCCTTCAATATCTTGCCGCCGCCGGTGTCGGCACGCTCGGCATGATCGATGATGATGTGGTCTCGCTCTCCAATCTCCAGCGGCAGGTGATCCATGACACCGGCACCATTGGCGAGTTGAAAACGGAAAGTGCCCGCAAGACCATCGCCCGTCTCAATCCGCATGTCCGCACGCTTATGTATGAAGAACGTTTCTCGCAGGTCTGGGCGCATGACCACCTGCCATCCTTCGATCTCCTGATCGATGGTTCGGACAACTTCGATACACGTTACGCCGCAGCGGATGCCGCGGAGGCGGCAAAAAGACCGCTGGTCACGGGCGCTGTTGGTCGTTTCGATGGCTCGGTAACGGTCCTGAAACCCTATGAGACCAACGCGGAAGGCAGTTTGCTGCCGGGTTATCGCGACCTGTTCCCGGCGCCGCCGCCACAGGGCCTCATTCCCAACTGCGCGGAAACGGGCATTGTCGGCGCGCTGACCGGGGTCATCGGTACGCTGATGGCGATGGAAGCAATCAAGGTGATTACCGGTGCCGGTGAGCCCCTCATTGGAAGACTGCTGCTTTACGATGCTTTGTCGGCGCGGTTCGAAACGGTAAAATACAAACGTCGGGCAAGGGAAAAATAAACCATGATCGAGATAGCAAAGATCGGCGATGACTTTGATCGCTGGCAGGATCTGCTGGCACTCATCATGACCTCCTTTGCCTATATGGATGCTGTCATTGACCCCCCATCGTCGGCCCACCGTCTGACGCTCGAAAATCTAGCCGAAAAAGCCAGGGTAGAAATCGCTTTCCTGGCGCTCGATAGGGATGAGCTGCTCGGCTGCCTGTTTTGCCGGCCGGAACCGCCGGCCTCGCTTTATGTCGGCAAGCTCTGCGTTTCTCCGAAAGCGCAGGGAAAAGGCATCGGCAAGCTGCTTCTGCTGCAGGCTGAAGCGCTGGCTCGGGACCTGGCGCTGCCGGCGCTCAGGCTGGAAACGCGTATCGAGCTTCTCTCCAACCATACGAAGTTCGCCGCCTGGGGTTTCGTCAAGACCGCTGAAAACGCTCATGC
This sequence comes from Agrobacterium sp. El2ro-1b, assembly GCF_048298475.1. NCBI lineage: Bacteria > Pseudomonadati > Pseudomonadota > Alphaproteobacteria > Hyphomicrobiales > Rhizobiaceae > Agrobacterium > Agrobacterium sp. El2ro-1b. Next base: position 2,681,693 of record NZ_CP103458.1, read on the forward strand.
GGGTTATGATCGGACCACCTCGATCGAAATGACAAAATTCCTCGGCTGAAGCCGCCTATTGCAAAAGGCCGGATTGCACCATCTGGGAGAGGAAGACGGAAGACACGCGGTCAATACCGGTCTGCGGTCGGACTTCTGCCGTTCCCACTCGCCAGATGCTCTTGTCCGGCCCGCTGACGAGCTGAACTTCCGTCGTGACCTTGTGGGTCAGCGGAGCCGTCCTCGTCGCTTCCACCATTTGTTTCATGAGTTTTACGGAAGGCATACGGGTTCTGTCACCAATCTCATCGGCATTTGTGGCGGCCTTCAGCCGCTGGAAGGCTGGCCCGACATCCGGCAGAGAGCAGTTCATTTTTATACGCGCGACAAAAACACCGGCAGGCGTTTGCGAGCCGACATGTGCAGGCTCCGCCTTGCAGAGCGCCCGCGCAGTACTCGCCACCCACAGCTTTGCGAACTGGTCCGATTGTTCGCTCGTTGTCCCCTTGGGGGAATGCATGCCCTTGTATTTACGTTGCCATGCGATCGGGTCTGCAACCAGTTCCATATCGGTATAGCGCTGCCCGCCGCCAGACGATCCCCACTCTTTGTCCAGGCGGACCATGCTGGCGCGATCAAAATTCAGCCACGCGCGGTAATAGAGTTCGGCGGTCTCTTCCGGTGAAGGCGGTTGAGCCCGGGCCGGGCTGCCGACCAGCACGAGCAGAACGGAGATCAGCAACAAAAACTTTGCCTGTATTCCCATTGAACTCTCACTCCCTGTGTTGCATCGAAAGATGCTTGGCTAAGCCGGCTTAGTTCCGCCCCGGCAGCACCCGGTTCGGTGGGCGGTGCCCGTCGAACAATGTGCGGATATTGATGATGACCTTGTCGCCCATTTCGATGCGGCCTTCGATCGTTGCCGAGCCCATATGCGGCAGCAGCACGACCTTGCCTTCCTTGGCGAGCTTGATGAGTTTGGGGTTCACCTGCGGCTCATTCTCATAGACATCAAGACCGGCGCCGGCGATCTTGCCCTCGCGCAGGCACTGGATCATCGCCGCCTCGTCGATGATATCGCCGCGCGCTGTGTTGACGATGTAGCTGGTCGGCTGCATCAGGGCCAGCCGCCGTGCCGAGATCAGGTGATAGGTCGCTGGCGTCGAAGGGCAATTGACCGATACGATATCCACCCGCGCCAGCATCTGGTCGAGACTGTCCCAGTAGGTGGCCTCAAGCTCCGCCTCTGTCGCCGGATTGACGCGCTTGCGGTTGTGGTAATGGATGGAAAGCCCGAAGGCCTTGGCGCGCCGGGCAACCGCGGTACCGATGCGGCCCATGCCGACAATGCCGATCCGCTTGCCGGAAATGCGGCGTCCGAGCATCCAGGTCGGAGACCAGCCCAGCCATTCATCGGCGCCATTGGCGAGCACGCGCGTTCCCTCGATCATGCGGCGCGGCACGGCCAGCACCAGCGCCATGGTGATATCGGCGCTGTCCTCGGTCAGCACATTCGGCGTATTGGTGACGGTGATGCCTTTGCGGGCGGCGGCATCGACATCCACATGGTCGATGCCATTCGAGAAGCTGGCGATCAGCTTCAACTGCGGTCCGGCTTTCTCGATCATCGCAGCGGTGACGCGGTCGGTCACGGTCGGCACCAGCACGTCCATACGCTGCATGGCGGCGACAAGCTCTTCCTCACTGCGTGGGCTGTCGTCGATATTGAGTTCCGCATCGAAGAGTTCGCGCATTCTGGTCTCGACGACGTCAGGCAATTTGCGGGTGATATAGACTGTCGGTCTCTTCTTGTGGGTCATCGTTTGCCGCTGCCTTGTTCAGAAGTCATTAACCAGAAAGAGCGATAATTTCTTTCAATCAGGGCGTTTCTACCAGACCCACCGGCGAAGACAAATAAAACTCGCCGTGGCTTGAGGCATGTGGAAACGCGCCCCCTCGAATATCATCCGGTTTGCAGAAGGCGGGAAACGGAAATGGGCATGCGCAGTGTGGTTTCTATCGTTTGCATTGCATTGTCTCTCGGCATCCTCGGTGCGGCGGGAGAAGCCATGGCGCAGGGTGCGGCCAAGGGCGCAAGCGGCCTGCCGCTGCCGCGTTTCGTCAGCCTGAAATCCAAGCGCGTCAACATGCGCATCGGCCCCAGCACGGATTATGCCGTGTCTTGGATGTATCTGAAATCGGGAATGCCGGTGGAAATCATCCAGGAATATGAAAACTGGCGACGCATCCGCGATGCCGACGGCACGGAAGGCTGGGTCAATCAGGCGCTGCTATCAGGCGAACGCACGGCTGTCGCCGCCCCGTGGATGCGCGGCAAGGGCAAGGAAGTCTATGTGAACATGCGCCGTGAGGCACAGTCTGGCGCTGCCGTGACCGCCCGGCTGGAGCCGGGCGTCGTCTTCCGGATCGGCGAATGTAATGGTGACTGGTGCCGTGCCGAGGCCGGTCAGGCCTCGGGCTGGGTATCGCAGGGGGAAATCTGGGGCGCTTACCCTGGCGAAGCCTTTAAATAAGGCCGTGCTTTTCGCCCAGCGCCTTCAGGGATGACATGGGACGAGGTCCAACCTGCTGAATGACGGCGGCAGCCGCAAGGCAGCCAAGCTTGCCGCAATCTTCAAGCGAACGGTCCTGCGTATAGCCGAACAGGAAACCTGCGGCGAAAAGGTCGCCCGCACCGGTCGTATCGACCACGTCATGCACGGGATAGGCTTCCACCTTCACGCGCTCAGTGCCGCGCAGGATAACGGCGCCTTCTTCGCTCATAGTCACCGCGGCGATCTTGCAATCGGCGGCGATTTTCGTCAGCGCCAGTTCGAAATCCTCGGTTTCGTAAAGCGAAAGCGCTTCCTGCTTGTTGGCGAAGACGATGTCCACCGTGCCGGACCGCATCAGGTCCAGAAACTCGTCGCGGTAGCGGCCGACGCAGAAGCTGTCGGAGAGCGTCATGGAGACTTCGCGGCCGTTTTCATGGGCAATGCGGGCGCATTCGCGAATGGCATCCTTGGCGCGCGGCGGATCCCACAGGTAACCTTCGAAATAGGTGACCTTGGTCTCAGCCACGACGTCGTCTTCCACATCTTCCGGGCCGAGATCGACGCAGGCGCCGAGATAGGTATTCATCGAGCGTTCGCCGTCTTCGGTCACGAAGATCATCGAACGCGCGGTCGGTGGGAATGTGCCTTCCGGCTTGGTTTCGAAATAGACGCCCTGGGCGCGGATATCGTGCTGGAAGATTTCACCGAGCTGGTCTTCGGCCACCTTGCCGAAATAAGCGGCTTTGCCGCCGAAATTCGCAACGCCCGCCGCCGTGTTGCCCGCGCTGCCGCCGGAGGCTTCGAGTGCCGGTCCCATCAGCGAATAAAGCAGTTCGGCGCGCTCCGCGTCGATCAGGTTCATCGCACCCTTGGTGATGGCATTGTCGTTGAGGAAGCGATCATCGCAGCGGGAGATGATGTCGACGATGGCGTTGCCGACAGTCAGTACGTCGAATTTCGTCATAGGCCCTATCCGGTTCGCACGGGGTGTGCTTTTTTGAATGGTCTTAAACATTTCTGGCTGCAAGAAAAGCCCAAAGAGAAAATATGCGGTTCGCCCAAAAGAGCTAAGGCGCGTCATTTGTCTGTAATGTAGTTGAGCTATCTCTGCTTTCAGAGCAAACGGTGGGTGATTACACACTGTAATCGAAGACATCAGGTCTTCGGGCTCAACCGTTATCTCCGCCACGGATGTACTGGCGGCGCTTAACGGACATAAAAGGCGGGGGTGACCCCGCTTTTTCTTTTTTGGGGGACGTTCCAGCTTGCGGCATCGCGTGGGCGGTGAGCGGCGGTTCTGCCCATGGCTCTCAAAGTTCCTTCCCTGCGGCACGCCTCATTTGATGAAAACAAAGAGTGAAAGCGTATTCGCGATTCCATTCCCGCGCAAAAGGCTCTAAAGCGGAGTATCTCCCGCAAAAGCCGCGAAAGCTTTCCCTCCATGTCTGCCGTTGCCGCGAATGTCGCCCCGATTTTCATTCTTATCCTGATCGGCTGGCTGACCGTCAAGGCTGGCCTGTTCAGGGCGGATGCCGGCGATATCCTGAGCGACTTCGTGTTCAAGATCGCGGTGCCGACATTGATCTTCCGCACGCTGGCGGAGGCGAATTTTCACGGGGCATCGCCCTTCCGCCTTTGGATCACCTATTTCGCCGGCGTGGCCGTCACCTGGACGGTCGGGCATATCGTCACCCGTTATGTCTTCAAGCAGGATGTGCGAATCGCCGTCATCGCCGGCATTTCCTCGGCTTTCGCGAATAATATCTTCATCGGTCTGCCGCTGGTCGGGCGTTCGGTGGGGGATGAAGGGCTGGTGGCTCTCTCCATCCTGCTCGCCATCCATTTGCCAGTCATGATGATCGCCGGCACCATCCTGATGGAAAATGCCACACACAAGGCGGTGGGTGGCGAAAAGCGTGGCATGGCTGCGGTCTTCAAACAGGTGGGCCGCAACCTCATCACCAATCCGCTGGTGATCGGACTTGCCATCGGGCTCTCGACCAATGTTTCCGGCGTCGCGCTGACACCCATTTTGAAAACCGTGGTCGATCAGATTGCCTCGATGGCGGGGCCGGCGGCTCTTATCTCGCTCGGCATGGCGCTGACGAAATACACCATTCGCGGCAATATGGGCATTGCCGTCACCATGACCGTTTTCAAGCTGCTGCTTCTGCCTGCCTGCGTATGGGCCATGGGCCATGCGCTTGGCCTCAGCCACGAATGGACGGCGGCGCTCGTGCTCACCTCGTCGGTCCCGACGGGCGTCAATGCCTGGCTGATCGCCAACCGCTTCGGTATCGGCCACAGTGTTGCGGCCTCCACCATCAGCATTTCCACAGCGACCGGCGTTCTGTCCGTATCGCTATGGGCCTGGCTGCTGAGCTGATCCAGATTACTTCTGGGCGCTCAGGATCTTGAAACGGGCGTTGCGGCACACTTCGGCGGTCGTGCGGAATTCCGCCGCCAGAACCGGTTCGTAGGGCAGACCGCGATTGGCCACCATCAGCAGCTTGCCGCCGCTGCGCAACGCGCCGGCCGCAGCTTTGATGAAGGCCTGGCCAAGCGCCGGTTCCGCTGCCTGTCCGGCCGCATGGAAAGGCGGGTTCATGATGATGAGGTCGTATTTTTCCTTCGGCGGCTCGTTTGCCAGATCCTGCCAGAAGAAGCGCGCCGTCAGGCGCGGATTGTTTTCGAGAAGATTGGTCTTGGCGAACTCAAGCGCATGCCAGTCCGCTTCGAAAAGATCGATACGGGCGGTGCGCGGCGATTTTTCCGCCAGCATGATGGAGAGATAACCCCAGCCAGCACCAAAATCGGCGGCATTGCCGTCAAAGTCGGTCGGCAGGCGCGATGCGAGAAGTTCCGAACCGTCATCCACGCGATCATGGGAGAACATGCCGGGCAGAGCGGTAAAGCGGCCCTCGACCGTGGCGGCCTTCTGGGCAAGCTTGGAGACGGCGGCGGACACATCCTCCGGTCGTTTGAACCAGATTGCGACGCCGTGATATTTCGGTGTCGATTCCGAGTCGATGCCGAGCTTCGCCAGCGTCTTGCGCAGCGTCACGATGCCATCTTCCTTCGATCCGGCCGCGACGATCAAACCGCCGGCCTTAACCCGCGAAAGCGCTTCTGCGACACGGTTTTCGTTCTCGCCACGGTGCTTGCCGCAAAGCAGCAACGCCGCATCGTAGTCTTCGCCCGAAACGTCTGGGGCGACCCCGGTGCCCTGGACCTCAAGAGCGCGATAGAGCGGGCGAAGATGCTGAACCGCGACGATCTCCGCATCGAAGCCATCCAGCCGTGGGCCGGCTTCCGCTCCCAGAAACAGAACGCGTTCGCCTTCTTTCGGCATGGCAAGCATGTCCGAGGCAAAGGGATGGAAAAGGGTTTTCACGGCGTCACGGCTCATTGGAGCGTCCTCAAGGTAGGATGGAGTTTGTCAGGGAAAAGTGGAAACCGGTTTTCCCGAAAAGGCAAACGATAACAAAACGAAAAAAAGGCGCGGGCAGAACCCGCGCCTCGATAGGGTCTGGCGACGCAGCCTTATTCGGCAGCGGCTTCGCCGTCTTTCTTGTCGGCAGCGACTTCCTTGCCGGTTGCCTGGTCGACAACCTTCATGGACAGGCGAACCTTGCCGCGCTCATCGAAGCCCATCAGCTTGACCCAGACCTTGTCGCCTTCCTTGACGACGTCGGAGGTCTTGGCAACGCGCTCGGAAGCGAGCTGCGAGATGTGGACGAGGCCGTCACGAGCGCCGAAGAAGTTGACGAAAGCGCCGAAGTCAGCGGTCTTGACAACAGTACCTTCGTAGATCTGGCCGACTTCCGGTTCCGCAACGATCGAGTGGATCCACTTGCGGGCCGCTTCGATTTCCTTGCCGGAAGCAGAAGCGATCTTGACGGTGCCGTCGTCTTCGATGTTGATCTTGGCGCCGGTCTTTTCGACGATTTCGCGGATGACCTTGCCGCCCGAACCGATGACTTCACGGATCTTCTCGACCGGAATGTTCATCACTTCGATGCGCGGTGCAAATTCACCGAGCTGGCCGCGGCTCTCGGTGATGGCGTTGGCCATTTCGCCGAGGATGTGTTTGCGGCCACCCTGTGCCTGCTCCAGAGCGATCTTCATGATCTCTTCGGTGATGCCGGCGATCTTGATATCCATCTGCAGCGAGGTGATGCCGTCGGCCGTACCTGCGACCTTGAAGTCCATGTCGCCGAGGTGATCTTCGTCACCGAGGATGTCGGAGAGAACTGCAAAGCGCTCGCCTTCGAGGATCAGGCCCATGGCGATACCGGCAACCGGCTTAGCGAGCGGAACGCCAGCGTCCATCAGAGCAAGCGAGGTGCCGCAAACCGTTGCCATCGACGAGGAGCCGTTGGACTCGGTGATTTCGGAAACGACGCGCAGCGTGTAGGGGAACTGTTCCGCAGTCGGCAGCATCGGACGGATAGCGCGCCATGCGAGCTTGCCGTGACCGATTTCGCGACGGCCCGGGGAGCCCATGCGGCCTGTTTCGCCCACCGAGTAGGGCGGGAAGTTGTAATGCAGCAGGAAGCGTTCCTTGTACATGCCGGTCAGGCTATCGACATACTGTTCGTCTTCGCCGGTGCCGAGCGTCGCAACAACGATCGCCTGGGTCTCACCACGAGTGAACAGCGCCGAACCGTGGGTGCGCGGCAGGATGCCGACTTCGGAAACGATCGGGCGAACGGTCGACAGGTCGCGGCCGTCGATGCGGCTCTTGGTGTCGAGAACGTTCCAGCGAACGATCTTGGCCTGGAGGTGCTTGAAGACAGCGCCGATTTCTTCCGGTGTATACTTGGCTTCGCCTTCTTCCGGGAGGAAGTGTGCCTTGACCTTCGCCTTGACGGCGTCGACGGCAGCGTAACGGGCAGCCTTTTCGGTGATCTTGTAGGCGGTGCGCAGTTCGGTTTCGGCAAGGCCGAGCATTTCGTTTTCGAGTGCGGAGAAATCTTCCGGCTCGAATTCGCGTGGCTCCTTGGCGGCAACTTCAGCGAGCTTGATGATCGCGTCGATGACCGGCTGGAAGCCCTTGTGGCCGAACATGACGGCGCCGAGCATGATCTCTTCGTTGAGTTCCTTGGCTTCCGATTCCACCATCAGGACGGCGTCCTGCGTGCCGGCAACAACCAGATCCAGAACCGATTCATCCATCTCGTCGAGATGCGGGTTCAGAACGTATTCGCCGTTGATGTAGCCAACGCGCGCGCCGCCAACAGGACCCATGAAAGGAATGCCAGACAGTGTAAGCGCAGCGGATGCGGCAACCATCGACAGAACGTCCGGATCATTTTCCAGATCGTGCTGGATGACGGTGACGACAACCTGCGTGTCGTTCTTGTAGCCTTCAGGGAAAAGCGGGCGGATCGGACGGTCGATCAGGCGGGAAACGAGGGTTTCCTTTTCCGACGGACGACCTTCGCGCTTGAAGTAACCACCGGGGATCTTGCCGGCTGCGTAGGTCTTTTCCTGATAGTTGACGGTCAGCGGGAAGAAGTCCTGGCCGGGCTTCGGAGACTTTGCGGAAACCACGGTCGCGAGAACCATCGTCTCGCCGTAGGTTGCGATGACGGCGCCGTCAGCCTGACGGGCAACCTTGCCGGTCTCGAGCTTCAGCGGGCGGCCTGCCCATTCGATTTCCACGGAGTGTTTATTGAACATATCTTGTCCTTGTTTGTGCGTGCCACCCAAAAGGGGCAACGAATGACGCAATCACGGGCAAGACAGCGGGAGGCTTTCAAGATCAAGCATCCTGCAATCCTGCCCCATGACAGGTCTGCGGTTGAAAAGGCGACACCGGCCCATCCGGGTCTACCTTATCGGTCCGGGGCCACATCTGCGGCAGACGCCCGGAAATTCATGTGGCCTTCAAAAGGCCCGATATAAAAACCGGCGGGTATCGTTGTGAAACCCGCCGGATAAGATTTTAGCGGCGAATGCCGAGAGCACCGATCAGCTTGGTGTAACGGGCTTCGTCCTTCTTCTTCAGATAGTCGAGAAGCGAACGGCGGCTCGAAACGAGCGTCAGAAGGCCACGACGGGAGTGGTTGTCCTTCTTGTGGTCCTTGAAGTGACCGGTCAGGTTGTTGATCCGCTCGGTCAGGATTGCGACCTGAACTTCCGGAGAACCGGTGTCGCCTGCCTTGGTGGCATATTCCGTGATGAGGGCGGCTTTGCGCTCTGCAGTAATCGACATCGTACGATCCTTTCTTGTTTTAAGGAAAAACGGGGACGCCTAGAGCCGGGATGTCGTCCAGCTCTGGCCATTCAGCAGCACAGGCAAAGCCCAAGCTGGCGCTGCCTATAAACTATTCCGGGTGCAATTGAAAGAGGCGATTGACAGCGCCTCCGAGCCGTATGGTTAGCCAAAAACCCGCTTTGGCCTGAACTCGCCTTCGCCGATCTCGCCTATGGCGACCAGTTTGCCTTGCGCGGTGGCATAGGCTTCCGGGTGATTGGCTGGCGCATCGCGCCCGCGCAGCAGGATGGGGTTGCCCATCTTAAGCCTGTGCGCCTGATCATCGTTGATGATGAGGCGGGGAAGGGAGGACAGCGCCTCGGCGGTATCGATCAGGAAGGCATCCAGTGCTTCCAGCCGTTCGTCACGATCTTCTATCGCTTCCAGCGCCGTCAGCGTTTCGAGCGGCACCATCATGTCTTCGCCGAAGGGGGCGACCATGGTGCGGCGCAGTTCCGAGATATGGCCGAAACAGCCGAGATCGCGGCCCATGTCGCGGGCCAGCGCCCGCACGTAGGTGCCCTTGCCACATTCCACTTCGAAATGCGCGGTATCGGCGTCCGGGCAGGCCAGCAGCGTCAGGCGATGGATTTCTACTTCGCGTGCAGGAATTTCCACCGTCTCGCCGTCACGCGCCAGATCATAGGCGCGCTCGCCAGCAATTTTGATGGCGGAAAACTGCGGCGGGGTCTGCATGATCACGCCGGTATAATTGGGCAGAATATCGCGGATCGCCTGCTCTTCCGGGCGCTGGTCAGAGGATTCGACCACCTCACCCTCGAGATCGTCGGTCGCGCGCTGTTCGCCCCAGGTCACGGTAAATTCGTAGATCTTCCGGCCGTCCATGACGTAGGGCACGGTCTTGGTGGCGTCACCGAGCGCGATCGGCAGCATGCCGGAAGCGAGCGGATCAAGCGTACCGGCGTGGCCCGCCTTCTGGGCGTTGAACAGCCATTTGATCTTGGAAACGGCCTCTGTGGAGCCGAAATCGAGCGGCTTGTCGAGGATGAGCCAGCCCGAAATCGGACGGCCCTTGGGTTTGCGGTGCTGCTGTTTGCGTGGTTTGGACATGCTTCAGTTCTGTTCGTCGTCTTTTTCGTTTGAAGGACCGAGATCGCGCTGAACTTCGGGCGAACGCAGGAGCGCGTCGATCTTCTGGTAATTGTCGAAACTCGTATCGTCGCGGAAACGCAGTTCCGGCATGTATTTCATCTGCCGAAGCTGCGGGCCGAGGCGGCCGCGCATGAATTTTGCGTGGCGGTTCAGTGCGCTGATGATGTCGGTGTGATCGGCAACGCCAAGCGGCGTCACGTAAGCTGTCGCGATCTTGAGATCGGGCGACATGCGCACTTCCGAGATGGAAATGACGGTGCCTTCGATCAGATCGTCGCGGACTTCGCCGCGCTGGAGAATTTGGGTAAGGGCGGCGCGCACCTGTTCGCCAACACGCAGCATGCGTTGCGAAGGGGCCGATGATGTAGCTTTTGCCATGGGTAATGCCTCAAACGGAGCGAGCGCCGGTAAGCCGGCGCCCGACAGTAAATTCCTGTTTTGCGGCGAGAACGCTTAGAGCGTTCTCGTGATGTGTTCGACGCGGAAGCACTCGATGGTGTCGCCGGCGCGGATGTCTTCGTAGTTTTCGAAGGCCATACCGCACTCCTGACCGACCGGCACTTCGTTGACTTCGTCCTTGAAGCGCTTGAGGGTCTTGAGCTTGCCTTCGTGGATGACGACGTTGTCGCGCACCAGACGCACACCCGCACCACGTTCCACCTTGCCCTCGACGACGCGGCAACCCGCGACCTTGCCGACCTTGGTGATATTGAACACCTCGAGAATTTCGGCATTGCCGAGGAAGGTCTCGCGACGTTCCGGCGAAAGAAGACCCGACATCGCCGCCTTCACGTCATCCACCAGATCGTAGATGATGTTGTAGTAGCGGATTTCGATACCGGCGCGTTCGGACGCCGTACGTGCCTGTGCGTTGGCGCGTACGTTGAAGCCGATGATCGCGGCGTTCGATGCCTCGGCAAGCGAGATATCCGATTCCGTGATGGCACCAGCACCAGAGTGAACGACACGAGCGCGGACTTCGTCTGTGCCGAGCTTGTCGAGCGAAGCGATAATGGCTTCGACCGAACCCTGCACGTCCGCCTTGATGACCAGCGGGAATTCCTTCAATCCCGAAGTCTGCAACTGGCTCATCATCTGTTCGAGCGAGCCGCGCTGGCCGGTCTGACGGGCGACAGCCTTGTCGCGGGCCAGACGCTGGCGATACTCGGAAATCTCGCGGGCGCGGCTTTCGTTTTCGACGACCGCAAAACGGTCACCGGCTGAGGGCGTGCCGGAAAGGCCGAGAATTTCGACCGGCATGGCCGGACCGGCTTCCTTGACGTGGTCGCCCTTGTCGTTGACGAGCGCGCGCACACGGCCCCACTGGTCGCCGGCGACGATGATCTGGCCGGGCTTCAGTGTACCCTTCTGTACGAGAACGGTGGCGACGGCGCCACGTCCACGGTCCAGCTCGGCCTCGATGACCGTGCCTTCCGCCGTGCGGCTCGGATCTGCCTTCAGATCGAGGATTTCGGCCTGAAGCAGGATCGCCTCGAGCAGCTTGTCGAGATTGAGCTTGTTCTTGGCCGACACTTCGACGTCAAGAACTTCACCACCCATCGATTCCACGAACACTTCGTGCTGCAGCAGCTGCTGGCGAACCTTGTCCGGGTTTGCCTCGTGCTTGTCGATCTTGTTGATCGCAACGACGATCGGAACACCGGCCGCCTTGGCGTGATTGATCGACTCGATCGTCTGCGGCATCACGCTGTCGTCTGCGGCAACAACCAGAACGGCAATGTCGGTTGCCTGTGCACCACGGGCACGCATGGCCGTAAAGGCGGCGTGGCCGGGCGTGTCGATGAAGGTGATCTTGTGACCGTTCTTCTCGACCTGATAGGCGCCGATATGCTGGGTGATACCACCGGCTTCACCGGAAACCACATTTGCCTGACGGATGGCGTCGAGCAGCGAGGTCTTGCCGTGGTCGACGTGACCCATGATGGTGACGACCGGCGGACGGGAAACCATCTCGCCTTCATCGTCCGTCTGGTTGAAGATGCCTTCTTCGACGTCGGATTCCGACACGCGCTTGACGGTGTGGCCGAATTCGACCGCGATCAGTTCGGCCAGATCGGCGTCGATCACGTCGCCCGGCTTCAACATCTGGCCTTCCTTCATCAGGAACTTGATGACGTCAACTGCCCGTTCGGACATACGCTGCGACAATTCCTGAATGGTGATGGTTTCCGGCAGGATGACCTCGCGCAAAACCTTTTCGCGGGTTTCCTGCATCTGGCTGCGGCGGAATTTCTCCTGCCGGCGGCGCATGGATGCCATGGAGCGGCCGCGCGGCGTGCCGTCTTCCTCCAGATTGGATGTGACTGTCAGCTTGCCACGACGGCGTTCTTCTTCCGTCTTGAGACGAGCAGCGGGCTTGGCCGGAGCCGGAGCCACGACCTTGCCGCGGGCCGGAAGGCTGCTGCCGCGACGCACGGCACCACGATCGTCCTCATCGTCACCACCGGTACGGCGTCCGCGCGGAGCGGCAGCGTCGGGTGTGGCGGGAGCGGAACGGGGAGCGGCGGCCGCAGACTGCGGGCGGGCGTCAGTGCGAGGCGCCGGCGCGGCGGCCGCAGCCGGCCTTTCGCTGGCAGGCTCGGCTCTTACTTCAGCGGCAGGCTGGCTTGCAGCCACCTTGGCAGCCGCAGCCTCTTCGGCGGCGCGGTTTGCTGCTTCCACTTTTTCGGCGGCGATACGCTGTTCTTCCTCGACCTTGCGGCGGGCTTCATCTTCGGCGCGCTGCTTGGCTTCAACCACGTCGCGAGCCTGCGCTTCCATCAGCGCGCGGCGACGGGCTTCCATTTCGCCTGCCGAAAGATCATGCAGAACATTGCCACGCGGACGGTCGGCCTGGCGCTGCTGGGGCGCGGACGAGCCGGAGCGTTGCTGCGACTGGGAGGAACCCGGACGCTGCTGCTGGCCGCCTGGCTGGTGAATACGCGGCTGCGGAGCCTGCGGACGCGCCGCCACCGGGGCAGGGGCGGCAGGCTTCGGTGCTGCCACAACAGGCTGAACCGGCTTCTCGTCTTCAGGTCGATGGGGGCGGCGCTTGCGTGTTTCCACGACAACCGCGTTGGTGCGACCTCGACCCATATCCTGCCGCACGGTGCCCTGATTCATCCCGCCCGGTTTCAGGGTAAGAGTCTTCTTGGCCGGCGCATTGAGTGTCTTGTCGTCGTTGTTGTCCGTCATTCCGTTCCCGTTCCTTCGGACGAGAACCGGATGACGTCCATCAGGTCTCGTCGTTCAATTGCTGCATCGGAACGCGGCGACCGTTGATGTCGGTTAACCGCGTCATTGTTCTGTCCGGGCAGCGTCGCGTTCCGCCTGAGATCGACCGCCAAGGCGGTACTGCTCAAGCATCGTTGCGCGCTTCACTACACCCTCACCCGCCTGCCCTGCAAGCGCGCAGGCATGGATAAAAGCATTCTGGCCCATCAACTCGTCCATTTCGGCTTCGCTAGAGAGCCGGAAGGACGGAATTTCATTGCCGGCATCGCTGCCGAGCGCCCAGGCCTTGCGGGCCTGGTCCAGTTTTCTAACACCGTCGGCCGCAGCATCGGTCGCGTGGAACACGGCGATCGCGTTCCCGGACCGGACGGCTGCATCGACCTTCGTCGCGCCGCTGATGAACTGGCCCGCCTTGCGCGCCATGTTCATCATTCCTGCAAGCTGCTGCGCCATCAGCCGGTCGAGAAGAGCGAGAAGCTCGGGTCCGGCCTTGACGTCACGTTTGAGAGCCCGCGCGAAGAGCTTCTTCGCGATGGCCTTTTCGATCAGGGCGCGCTCGGGTGTCACCCAGCAGCCGCGCCCCGGCAATTGGCGTTTCAAATCCGGAACGACGCTGCCGTCCGGGCCTGCAACGAAGCGGATCAACTCATCTGGCGATCCGCTCTGCCGTGTCACAATGCACATACGTCCATTAACGTCGCCCTTGATCCGCCCGTCATCGTCAGTCTCGGGCAGATCGTCCGGCTCATGCGCCTGCGATGTCATTCCTGTTCGGCGGTATCCGCCTCCTCGGCAGCTTCCGCCTCGACTTCCTGTTCGGAAGCAAGCTCTTCAGCGGTGATCCAGCCTGCCAGAAGACGGGCCTGCACCACCATGTTCTCGGCTTCGACGCGCGAAACATCGAGCTTGGAGAAGATGCCTTCGAACTTCTTCGTCTCGCCGTCCTTGCGCTCACTCCAGCCGACCAGATCGTCCGCTGCGCAGCCGGCAAAGTCCTCGATGGTCTTGATGCCGTCTTCACCGAGCGCGACCATCATCTGCGAGGTCAGGCCATCGATCTGGCGCAGCTCGTCGGTAACGCCGAGTTCCTTGCGCTTGGCGTCCATTTCGGCTTCCAGGCGTTCCAGATATTCGCGGGCGCGGGTCTGGATTTCATCGGCAGTGTCTTCGTCGAAGCCATCGATCGAGGTAATTTCGTCAAGATCGACATAGGCCAGTTCTTCAACCTGTGCGAACCCTTCCGAAGCCAGAACCTGGCCGACCATTTCGTCGACATCCAGCGCTTCCATGAAGAGTGCCGTGCGCTCGTTGAATTCCTTCTGGCGACGCTCGGATTCTTCCTGCTCGGTCATGATGTCGATATCCCAGCCGGTCAGCTGCGATGCCAGACGCACGTTCTGACCGCGGCGGCCAATGGCGAGCGACAGCTGCTCGTCGGGAACAACCACTTCGATACGCTCGGATTCTTCATCCAGAACGACCTTGGCGACTTCCGCCGGCTGCAGGGCGTTGACGATGAAGGAAGCCGGTTCCTGGCTCCACGGAATGATGTCGATCTTCTCGCCCTGGAGTTCGCCGACAACGGCCTGGACGCGCGAACCGCGCATACCGACGCAAGCGCCGACCGGATCGATCGAGCTATCGTTCGAGATGACGGCGATTTTGGCGCGCGAACCGGGGTCACGGGCAACCGACTTGATCTGGATGATGCCGTCGTAGATCTCAGGGACTTCCATGGTGAACAGCTTCACCATGAACTGCGGATGGGTACGCGACAGGAAAATCTGCGGGCCGCGCTGTTCGCGGCGAACGTCGTAGACATAGGCGCGAACGCGGTCGCCATAACGCATGTTTTCGCGCGGGATCATCTCGTCGCGACGGATGATGCCTTCGCCACGGCCGAGATCGACGATGACATTGCCATATTCGACGCGCTTCACGGTGCCGTTGACGATTTCGCCGATGCGGTCCTTGAACTCGTCATACTGACGATCGCGCTCGGCTTCACGTACCTTCTGCACGATGACCTGCTTGGCGGACTGAGCAGCGATACGGCCGAAATCCATCGGCGGCAGCGGATCGGCGATGAAGTCGCCGAGCTTGGCGTCGGGGTTGCGGTCGCGGGCGAGCTCCAGCGGGATCTGGGTCGAATAGTCTTCAGCCGCCTCGACCACTTCCAGAAGACGCTGCAGGCGGATTTCGCCGGTCTTGGAGTTGATGTCGGCGCGGATGTTGGTTTCCGAACCATAGCGCGAGCGGGCAGCTTTCTGGATAGCGTCGGCCATTGCGGCAAGCACGATTTCGCGGTCGATGACCTTTTCGCGCGCCACAGCATCGGCGATCTGCAGAAGCTCAAGCCGGTTAGCACTCACTGCCATTTTTTTATCTCCGTAAGTCGCATAATTGCGGGGATCGCCCGTTTTCCGGGCTTTACGTTGGAATTAGTCTTCGTCTGCTTCGTTTTCGTCGTTTTGGTTTGCGGCGGCGGCCTTTGCCGCCTTGTCTGCCCGCAGCGCATCACGAATAAGGTCGTCCGTCAGAATGAGCTTCGCATCGGAAAGCGCATTGAACGGAACGACGACCGTCGGCTCTTCGCCATAGGCAATCTGATCGCGTTCCAGCTTGAAACCGTCAGCATCGACCTCAACGATCTTGCCGCGAAACCGCTTGCGGTTTTCGACCAGAATGGAGGTCTCGACCTTCACCAGATGGCCCTGCCAGCGGGTGAAATCCGTTTTGCGAACCATCGGCCGGTCAATGCCGGGCGAGGAAACTTCGAGATGATACGCTTTCTCGACCGGATCTTCCACATCAAGAACCGGTGAAATTGCCATGGAGATGGCTTCACAGTCCTGAACGTTCATCGTTCCGTCTTCGCGCTCGGCCATCACCTGCAGCGTCATGCCGTTCTGGTTGGAGAGCCGCACGCGCACCAGGAGATATCCCATGCCCGTCAGAACAGGCTCGATGATCTCGGCAATGCGCTGGTCAATGCCCGTTTCGGTTATCAGTCGCGGTTCGTGTGCGGTGTCTGCCATCTGGCCTTCCGGTCTTTAGATTTTCACCGGGCACTCAGCCCGTGGTTTCCGGTTCGCCTAACGAAAAAGAGCGGAGCCTTGCGGCCCCACTCTTCATCAAGCGATCAAGAATTTCAGGGGTCATATAGACCCATCGGGGCAGGATTGCAAGGTTTTACCGGGCTCTTCCGCTTTGGGTGCCGCCTCCGCCACATTTTCACCCTTACCGTGTCGGAAAGGCTGGCATGATCGCCGGCACTGTCTATAGTTGCCGTTTGACAAATCGCAGTTGCATCAAGTGGACTGATCGTGCCTGACCGTAAATCGCCACTCGCGCCTTTAAGGCATTTGACTTACAGACGAATCTGGATCGCGAGCCTTGCCTCGAATTTCGGCGGATTGATCCAGGCGGTGGGTGCCGCGTGGATGATGACCTCGCTGTCGAGTTCGGAAAACATGATCGCGCTGGTGCAGGCCTCCACCTCTTTGCCGATCATGATGTTCTCGCTGATTTCAGGCGCGCTGGCCGATAGTTTCGACCGTCGCCGCATTATGATTTCGGCGCAGCTTCTGATGCTGACGGCCTCCGTGATGCTCACCGTCTTTGCCTGGTCCGGCTGGCTCACGCCCTGGCTGTTGCTGTTCTTCACCTTCATGATCGGTTGCGGCACGGCGCTCAACAATCCGTCCTGGCAGGCCTCGGTCGGCGAAATGGTACCGCGTGAGGATTTGCCCGCCGCCGTGACGCTGAACAGCGTCGGCTTCAACATCACCCGCAGCGTCGGCCCGGCCATCGGCGGTATCATCGTTGCCGCCGCCGGTGCTGCGGCTGCGTTTTTCGTGAATGCGCTGAGCTATTTCACTTTGATTTATGCGCTGTTTCGCTGGCAACCGCCCAAATATGCCTCGACGCTGCCGCGCGAGCAGCTTCTGGCGGCCATCTCGGCCGGCATGCGGTATGTGGCGATGTCGCCCAATATCGGCAAGGTGCTGGTGCGCGGCTTCCTTTTCGGCCTTTCCGCCAGCGCCATTCTTGCCCTGATGCCGATTGTCGCCCGCGATCTGGTCGAGGGCGGCCCGCTGACCTACGGCGTCATGCTCGGTGCCTTCGGCGTCGGCGCCATTGGCGGTGCGCTCATCAGCGCCCGGCTGCGGGAAGTCATGTCCAGCGAATGGATCGTGCGCGTCGCCTTTCTCGGCTTCGCTTTCAGCTCCGGCGTAACTGCGGTGAGCACGAGCGCGATCGTCACCTCGCTGGTTCTCGCCATTGCCGGTGCCTGCTGGGTGCTGGCGCTGTCGCTTTTCAACACCATCGTCCAGCTCTCCACCCCGCGCTGGGTGGTCGGCCGGGCACTGTCGCTTTATCAGACGCTGACCTTCGGCGGCATCGCGGTCGGCAGCTGGTTGTGGGGCGAGCTGGCGGAAGATTACGGCATTTCCTATTCACTTCTCTGTTCGTGCGTGCTGATGCTGCTCGGCGTTGTCGTCGGCCTCAAGCTCGCCATGCCGGCCTTCGCGTCGCTCAATCTCGATCCGCTCAACCGTTTTGTGGAGCCCCCGCTGAGACTGGACGTCAAGCCGCGCAGCGGCCCAATCGCCATTCTCATCGATTATGAAATCCATGACGAAGATCTCGGCGAATTCCTGCCGCTGATGGCGGAACGCCGCCGCATCCGTCTGCGCGATGGCGCACGCAACTGGAACCTGATGCGCGATCTCGAAAACCCCGACATTTGGACGGAAAGTTACCACGTGCCGACATGGGTGGAATATGTCCGTCACAACCACCGCCGCACCCAGGCGGATGCGGAAGCCTGGGACCGGCTGCTGGAGCTTCACCGCGGCAAGACGCGGCCGCGGGTGCATCGGATGATCGAACGGCAGACCATTCCGCCGACCGATGATATCTTCCACAAGCCACATACCGACCAGCATTAGGATACAATGGGCCGGAGGCGGATTATTTCAGCTTCGTCTTCAGCGTCGCATCGGGAAAACATGTCGGCGCGAGGCCGTTTTTCGACTGCCAGTCGCCGAGTGAGCGGCGCGTCTTGAAGCCCGCCAGCCCGTCCGCCTTGCCGACATCGTAACCCTTGGCGACCAGCGCCTTCTGCATGGCCAGCACGTCAGAGCGCAGCATCGACCCGACATTGCCCCATTCCCCCTTGAACGGTCCTGCCCCATGGGCGATGCGGTCGGCGAGATTGCCGATGAAGAGGGCGTAGAGATCGGAATTATTATACTCCTTGATGACGTAGAAATTCGGCGTCACCACGAATTCCGGTCCGTGCCGTCCGGCCGGCACCAGCATCATGCCGTCGGCAGTCAGGTCATTGGCAGGAAAGGCTTTTCCGGAGATGCGGGTAATGCCCATCTTCGCCCAGTCGGCCACTGGCCGGGCCAGATCAGGGCCTTCCTGCGCGCAGGAAACATTGGGGGGGATGGAGACTTCGAAGCCCCAGTCGCGATTGCGCTGCCAGCCGCGCTGGGAAAGATAGTTCGCTATGGATGCCAGTGCATCCGGCACGGAATTCCATATATCGCGGTGGCCATCGCCATCGAAATCCACGGCGTATTTCAGATAGCTCGACGGCATGAATTGCGGCTGGCCAAGCGCGCCGGCCCAGGAGCCCATCATGCGTGAAGCCGCTATATCGCCGCTTTCGACGATCTTCAGCGCATCGATCAACTCCGTTCTGAACATCTCCTTGCGGGTCGACATATAAGCTTTCGTGGCCAGCACATCGACCACCGAATGCGGCAGTTTTGCCCGGCCGAAACCGGATTCGCGGCCCCAGATCGCAATGATGATATCGCCGGGAACACCATATTTCGCCTCGATCCTGCGCAGCGTCGCCGCATGCGTTGCCGCAAGCGAACGGCCGGTGCCGGCAAGCCCCTGCAGCCTCTTTTCGGAGAAATAAGCGCCAGGCGAGGAGAATTCCGCCTGGCTTTGGCTCTGTTCCTTCGGCGGTTTCTGGCCGGGAATGACAAGATCGGGCAGGTCCCAGCTGATGGAAAGACCGCTGAGCGTGGCTTCCAGCGTCTTTTGCGAAATACCGGCTTTGCGGGCCTCCGGCCAGATTTCCTTTTTCAGCCAGGCATTGAAGTCTGCATCATATTTGGCGGCAGCCGCACCTGTTGGGGCCGACTGTGCAAGAACTGTCGTTGCTGAAAAAACGGAAAGAATGGCGGCCAGCGCCTTGGTAGCAAATCGGTGTCGCATTCGGTCTCCTCTTGGATTGTGGGGAGGGAAGGCTTCAGATCGTCGTTCGCGCCCGAAGCGCTGCCGTCAATGTGCCCTCGTCGAGATAATCAAGCTCGCCGCCCACAGGCACGCCATGTGCGAGCCTCGTGATCTTGATGCCGAGGCCGGAGAGGCGGTCGGTGATGTAATGGGCAGTCGCCTGTCCTTCCACCGTCGCATTGACGGCGATAATGAGCTCGCGAATGCCGCCGGCACTTACGCGGTCGATCAGTCCCTTGATGTTCAGGTCCTCCGGTCCGACGCCGTCGAGCGGCGACAGCGTGCCACCCAGAACGTGATAGGCGGTGTTCATCGCGCCCGCCCGCTCCAGCGCCCAGAGATCCGACACGTCTTCCACCACGATGATGACGGACTGGTCACGCCGGTCATCGGCGCAGACGGTGCAGGGATCGATCGTATCGACATTGCCGCAGCAGGAGCAGATCTTCACCTTGTCATAGGCTTCGCCCATGGCATGGCCGAGCGGCCCGAGAAGCTGTTCCTTCTTCCTGATGAGATGCAATGCCGCCCGCCGTGCCGAGCGGGGGCCAAGCCCCGGCACTTTTGCCAGAAGCTGGATCAGTTTTTCAATTTCGGGACCGGTGACTCGTTTTGCCATGAGCGCTTTCTACTGCATAAATCGGGAAACGGGAATCATGAAGCTTGAAGGGCAGTCGATGAAAATCAGGGCGGTGTGTCGGGGCGAGGCAAAAAGCCTGCCGGGAAAGACGACGAAGACGGGCATCTTCAAACATGCCGTGAACGGCCCGGTCATGGTCGACGCGGAAGGCATTGTCAGCGATGCCGTCTGCAATCGCAAACACCATGGTGGGCCGGATCAGGCGATTTACGTGATGGGCTCGGTCGATCTCGACTTCTGGTCCAGCACCCTGGGTTTTACGGTCGAACCCGGATTTTTCGGCGAGAACCTCGTGCTTGACGGTGTCGACAGCGCGAAACTGCATGTGGGCGACAGGTTTACGGCCAACGACATCGTGCTGGAGGTGACCGCTGCCCGCATCCCCTGCGCCACGCTGTCGGCCCGCATCGGCGATCCCAATTTTGCCCCGCGTTTCCGGCGGGCGGGCCAGCCGGGTTTTTATTGCCGGGTGCTGAAAGGTGGAATGTTTGCGGCCGGTGAGGAGGTGATGTTCGAACCTTATCCGGGAACGAAACTGCCGATACCGACTATCCTGCAGCGCTTCCGTCCCATGCAACTCAACGAGGCCGAACGCGTGGCCTATCTTGAAACACCGCTCGCAAGCCGGTTCCGTGCGATGCTGGAATCTTAAGGCCGTGTCCTGAGATGAGGATGGCGAATGCTCAACGCCATCCTCTTCAGTTGGAATATCTCAGAAAGGCAGCTTCATGCCGGGCGGTAGCGGCAGACCTGCGGTCAGGTCAGCCATCTTTTCCTGGGCCTGCGCTTCACCCTTTTCCTTGGCGTCCTTGTGGGCCGCAACGATCAGATCCTCGAGGATTTCGACCTCGTCTTCCTTGAAGAGCGAAGGATCGATTTTCAGGCCGCGCATTTCGCCCTTGCCGTTCAAAATGACGGTTACGAGACCGCCACCGGCCCGGCCTTCGATTTCGAGGGCGGCAATTTCCTGCTGCACCTTCTCCATCTTGGACTGCATTTCCTTGACCTTGCCCATCATACCCATGATGTCGCGCATGTGCCAATCTCCTGTTCTTCTTGTTTAAAACTCGATGTCGTCGCCGGGAAGGATGTCGCCTTCGCTCGATTCGGCAACTGATGGCGGGGTGATATCCTCCGCCTCATCCTGTATCGCCGCGCGAATACGCACGTCGGTGATTTTTGCGCCGGGAAACTGCGCCAGTATCGCGGCAACATCAGGATCCTGACGCGCATCGACCAGGCGGGCATCGCGGGCATTGCCTTCCGCCTCGACCAAGGTCGGCTCGCCCTGTTCCTTGCTGAGGCTGACGATCCAGTGGATACCGGTCCATTCCTTCAGCTTGACGCCAAGCTCACCGGGCAGCGAGCCGGGGGCGCCTTCGCCGAGGCGCATATCAAGGCGGCCGGGCTCCAGCCGCACCAGCCGCACGAAGTTGCGCACCTTCGCCCGCATCACGGGATCACGGTTTTTCTGGCAGAGATCGGCAATATCCTGCAGCGAATTGACGGGAACCTTCGGCTCCGGCCGTTCTTCGGTTTTCGGGGCGGCTACCTGCATCTCCTGCGGCCGGCTATCTGGAACGGCGCGCAGCATGGTGGAGGGCTGCGGACCGGCTTGCCTCGCGGCGGGAAATTCTGCAGGTCTTGCCGCTGCCACGGTCTGCGCCGACGAATAGGCGCGCGCGCCACCGCCATTGCCGCCGCCGGAAGGTCCGCCATTGGCGTAACCGCCGTCAGCGCTGGAAAGCTCCAACAGGCGCCGCGCCGCATCTTCCGGTGCCGGCAGGTTGGCGGCATGCGAAAGCCGGATCAGCACCATTTCAGCGGCACCCGCCGGGCGCGAAGCGTTTTCCGTTTCCGGAATGCCCTTCAGCAGCATTTGCCAGATGCGTGACAGTGCCGTCACCGCGATGGTTTCGGCAAACTCCGCGCCGCGCGTGCGCTCGATTTCGGAAAGCGAGGGGTCTTCCGCTGCGTCGGGAACGTATTTCATGCGGGTGACGAGATGGGTGAAATCGGCGAGGTCGTTCAAAACGACAACCGGGTTTGCGCCAGCCTCATATTGTCCGTTGAATTCCGAAAGGGCAGCCGCCACATCGCCTTTGACGACGTGCTGGAAGAGATCGACAATGCGCGCACGGTCGGCAAGGCCGAGCATGCCGCGCACCGCCTCGGCCTCCACACGGCCGCCGCCATGGGCAATCGCCTGATCGAGCAGGGAAAGACCGTCACGGGCGGAACCCTCGGCTGCACGGGCGATCATCGACAGTGCCTGCGGCTCAGCCTCAAAACCTTCCTTGCCGGCAATGGAGGTGAACAGGCCGACAAGATCGGCGGCGCTGATGCGGCGCAGGTCGAAACGCTGGCAGCGCGACAGAACGGTAATCGGCACCTTGCGGATTTCGGTGGTCGCGAAGATGAATTTCACATGCTCCGGCGGCTCTTCCAGGGTCTTCAGAAGACCGTTGAAAGCCTGCGTCGACAGCATGTGCACTTCGTCGATGATATAGACCTTGTAGCGCGCGGAGACCGGGCGATAGCGCACCTGCTCGATGATCTCACGAATATCGTCGATGCCGGTATGGGAGGCGGCGTCCATCTCGATGACGTCGACATGCCGGCCTTCCATGATCGCCTGGCAATGTTCGCCGGGAATACGAAGGTCGATGGTCGGTTTGTCGATGGTGTCGGTCTTGCAATTCAATGCACGCGCGAGGATGCGCGCCGTGGTCGTCTTACCCACGCCGCGAACGCCGGTCAGCATATAGGCCTGCGCGATGCGTCCGGTCTCAAACGCGTTGGTCAGCGTTCGAACCATCGGCTCCTGACCGACCATCAGATCGGAGAAATCCTTCGGGCGATATTTGCGCGCCAGTACCCGGTAGCCGGTCCCGACCTGGGATTCGCTTGATTTGGGGGGTACGGTATCGCTCATTGCCTCGCCAGTTTGTTTTGCCAGTTGTCTCGGGGCGCGGAACTGGCCCGGCGAAAGCTGAGCACGTCTTTTAAAAAAGGTGGGAGGCTGGCACGGCGACCCGTGCCTGGCTCGTTAGGGCTGCTTCCTTCCGGACCTGACCCGGTTGGCGAGTGGCTCGTCCACCACCAACCTCCCGGGGCCACATATCGGCAATATCGACAGCAAATGCAAGCCAAGCCTTCAAAAAACTGCTATCACGATGAAAACAAACATGGAGGACACCTTGGAGACATTCCGGCTGGACGAGAGACTGGCGCGCGACAGCGTCCTGGTGACACGATTAGGTCTTTGCGAGCTTCGCTTGCAGAATGACAATCGCTGGCCCTGGCTGGTGCTGGTGCCGCAAAGAGACGGCGTTAGCGAATTGTTCGATCTCACCCCGCTCGATCAGGCTGTGTTGACATTCGAGACCAATCTCGTCGCATCCGCCTTGAAGGAAATCACCGGAGCCACCAAGATAAATGTCGGTGCCTTGGGCAATATCGTCCGGCAGCTGCATGTCCATATTATCGCCCGCAATGAAGGCGACACCTGCTGGCCCGGTCCCATCTGGGGGCACGGAACGGCGGTGCCTTATGCGGCGGGCGAGAAGGAAAGTTTGATGAAAAAAATCTCCGGCGCGCTCTGATGATGTCAATGAAAATTTTTGAAACCACTGCCCCCCATCCCGAAGCAAGCCTGCTGACGGCCTTTTCCAAAAATGCTCTCGACCGTTTCGCTGAAAAGCGGACGGAGGAATGTGTTGCCGAGGCTCTGAAAGTTGATGGCACTCATATTTTTGCCTTTTCGGGCAACCGGCTTGTTCTGAAACATGACGAGCAGGTCATCGATCCCCTGTTTTCCGCCTATGAGCTGGCCGAGTTGCAGCCGGATTTCGACAATGCTGTGCTGCTCGGATATCGCGAAACCGGCGAACCGAGGATCGCCGTGCCGGTTGCGGTGGCAGAAGACCAGCTGGCGAGCCACTACAAGCTGGCCGATGTCCGCACGCTTTATCGCGATCATCTGCTCGACGAGGAATTGCTGAGCGAGGTCGCCCAGGCCGTCAGCCTCACCCACTGGAATGCCGATAACCGCTTCTGCGGGAAGTGCGGCGGGACCATGGAGTTGCGGATCGGTGGCTACAAACGCATCTGCGCCGCCTGCAACCACACCATTTTTCCGCGGACCGATCCGGTCGTCATCATGATGACGATCGATATCGAGCGTGATCTCTGCCTGCTCGGTCGCGGCACGCATTTTGCGCCGGGCATGTATTCCTGCCTTGCTGGTTTCGTGGAGCCGGGCGAGACGATCGAACAGGCTGTGCGCCGGGAAACGCATGAGGAAGCCGGCGTCGAAATCGGCCGGGTGCGGTATCACGCCTCCCAGCCCTGGCCGATGCCGCATACGCTGATGATAGGCTGTTACGCCGAGGCACGTTCTTTTGAAATTGCGCGCGACGAGATCGAGCTTGAGGATTGCCGCTGGTTCACCAGGGAAGACGTGGCCAAGATGCTGGAGGCCCCGGCGGGCGAAGGTTTTTCAGCCCCGCCGATCGGCGCCATCGCGCATCGGCTGATGCGCGACTGGGTGGAATGGCCCAAGTGAGGGGTTGCGGCAGGCTCAGCTCTGGTTGAGCTTGCCGCGCATCGCATGGCCCTTGTAGACGCCGAGAATGCGGACTTTTTCCGAGAAAAAGCGCAGCTCGTCCAGCGCATGCCGCACCGGTTCGTCATCGGGGTGGCCTTCAATATCAGCATAAAACTGCGTCGCCACGAATTTGCCGCCGAGCTGGTAGCTTTCGAGCTTCGTCATGTTGATGCCGTTGGTGGCAAAACCGCCCATGGCCTTGTAGAGCGCGGCCGGAATGTTGCGAACATTGAAGACAAAAGTCGTGACGACGATTTCGTCGCTCGACTGACGCTTGGCCCAGTTTTCATCGCGGGAGAGCACAACGAAGCGCGTAACGTTGTTTTCCGAATCCTCGACATTTTCAGCCAGAATATCGAGACCGTAGAGATCTGCGGCAAGGCGCGGCGCGAGAGCCGCCATGCTGCGGTCACCCATTTCGGAAACCAGCCTTGCGGAGCCCGCCGTGTCGCCGGCGATGACCGGCTTCCAGCCGTTCGAACGGATGATTTTGCGGCACTGGCCCAGTGCATGGATATGGCTGTGGACGGTGCGGATCTCATCCTTCGACACGCCCGGTACCACCATCAGCTGGAAACGGATCGGCATGAAATATTCGCCGATGATGTGCAGGCGTGATTCGGGCAGCAGGTGATGAATATCGGCAACGCGGCCGGCCAGCGTGTTTTCAATCGGGATCATGCCGAGATCGGCTTCGCCATTTTCGATGGCGTTGAAGGCATCCTCGAATGTCGGGCATGGCAATGGCTCCATATCCGGAAACATGTCACGGCAGGCCATGTCGGAATTCGCGCCGAACTCGCCCTGAAAGGCAATGCGATTTGTAATCAAATTCATGGGACTGTCCCTTAGAGGGTTCTGCTTGCAAGAATCTTGCGGGCTTTTTCGAGATCGTGCGGCGTGTCGACGCCAAGCGGAACGGATCGGACGATTTCCGCATCGATGCGCATGCCTGCTTCCAGCGCACGCAGCTGCTCCAGCCGCTCGCGCAATTCCAGAGGCGAGGGCGGCAGGCGCACGAATGTTTCGAGTGCGGCGCGGCGATAGGTGTAAAGCCCGATGTGATGATAAAGCGGCCCATCGCCATAAGGCGCGGTGGTGCGGGTGAAATAAAGGGCGCGCAATCGTGTCTCTGAAAGCGGGCTGCCAACGACTTTCACGACGTTAGGATTGGTTTTTTCCTCTTCATCGGTGATTTCGACCGTCAGCGTCGCAATATCGACGGCAGCATTCTCAAGCGGGCGCAATGATGCACGAATGGTTTCCGCCTCGATAGTCGGCAGATCGCCCTGAACGTTGATGACGTATTCCGCCTTGCCATAGGGGTCGGCCTTTTGCAGCGCCTCGAAAATGCGGTCCGAGCCGGACTGGTGGTCGTCGCGTGTCATCATCACGTCAAAACCGGCATTTTGAACGGCTGCAAATACCTGCTCGTCATCGACTGCGACAACGATTCGCTCCGCACCGGCCTCGCGTGCGCGCAACGCCACCTGCACGATCATTGGCTTGCCGCCAATATCCGCGAGCGGCTTGCCTGGAAGGCGTGTGGATGCCATCCGGGCCGGTATAAGGACCACCGCTTTCTCGAAATCCCGATTCTTCATCCGACACCCTTCAAATCCCGCCCGAAAAGTGTCAAAACGTCACGGAGTGGGGACCATCATTCAAGTTGCGCAGGCTGTGCAAAAGCCATAGCTTTCGAGTAATTTCAAGATGCCCGGTTATATGGAGCGGATGCGAGGGAGCGCATATAGATGAATTCTTATGTTAATATGGGCGTTGGGGCGTTGCTCGGCACGGTTTTCGTCCTGATGTCGGTGTCGATTGCGTCTGAGGGCATTTTTCATGCGCCTGCGCCCGAAAAGGAAGGTTACACCATCGTTGCGGCAGAAAGCGGCGGCGGTGAAGCCGGTGGCGGTGAAGCCGCTGCAGCCGCGACGCCGATCGCAAAATTGCTTGCGAGCGCCGATGCCGCCAAGGGCGAGACGGTCTTCAAGAAGTGTACGAGCTGTCACACCGGAGAGAGTGGTGGTGCAAACAAGGTCGGCCCCAATCTCTTCGATGTCGTCAACCGGCCGATCGCCAGCCACGAAGGTTTCAGCTACTCCGCTGGGATGAAGGATTTCTCCAAGGGAGCTACCGTGCATTGGGATTACGATCATCTCAACTTCTTCCTCGAAGCCCCCAAGAAACACGTTCCCGGCACGGCCATGGGCTTTGCGGGTGTGAAGAAGGAAACGGAAAGAGCCGACCTCATCGCTTATCTGCGCTCACTTTCTGCAAACCCGGCTCCGCTTCCGGATCCGAATGCGGCTCCCGCACCGATGAACTGATCATCACGATGGTTTCATGATAAAAGCCCGGCATCGCTGCCGGGCTTTTATTTTTGGACGGGTGGATTGCAAATACGGCAATAGCGCCTGAAGAATCAGAAGCCCTTGCCGCCGCGCAATTCGGAAATCACCGTTCCGACCATGATCTTGATGTCGAGCCAGACCGAAAAATTCTCGACATAATAGAGATCGGAGACGATCCGGGCACGAGCCTTGTCGCTACGATCCGTGGGGCCGCGTAGTCCCCGCATCTGGGCGAGGCCGGTAATGCCGGGCCGCATCCGGTGCCGCATGTGATAATGGGGAACCAGCTCCTCATAAAGACGGCCGGCCGCCAGCATGCCAATGGCGTGGCAGCGTGGGCCCACCAGCGACATGTCGCCTTTGAGGACGTTGATCAGCTGCGGCAGTTCGTCGATATTCGTGCGGCGGAGAATGGCGCCGATACGGGTTATCCGCGGGTCGTTCTTCACCGTTTGCGCCACTCCGGTAACATCACCCAGTTCGGCCTGCATCGAGCGAAATTTATAGACGCGGATTTTTCTTCCATTCATGCCCCAGCGGACCTGGGAAAACAGGACCGGGCCTTTGCTGTCGAGCTTTACCAGCAATGCGACGGTCGCCAATACGGGGGCAAGTGCGACAAGGGCGATGGACGCCCCTGCAATGTCGATGGTTCTTTTGAGCGCAAACTGGCCGCGCTGCAATGAAGATGGTTTTTTATCCGATATGGGAGATTGCATTTCCGCCGTTTCAAACGGGACGGCGGGATAGGGAGCGCCGTAAAAAACGGCATGCGATGAGCTTTTAGTACCCAGCATAATATGGAACCCTGAAAAGTTATTTTGAAACAAGAAAATTAATTTATATGAACGATTAATAATTCATTCACCCTAAAAAGTCACCCAAAATGTAGTCGTATTTGCGCAAATGGCAATCTAGGGTTAATCGGCGCGCACGCATATGTTGCGGCGTCGCACCGTCTCCGCTCATGGCTGCGGATGCGAAGGGCAAAGTCTTTGGAAAAGCGGGGTTTTGCGGGAGGGTGAGCGTGTCGCGGCCATCTCGCCATGCGTTATGAAATCCGCTGGCCCGTTACGCGGCGCCGCTTAATTTCCCATCAGAATGTCAAGCAGCGTCGTCTGCTTCGGCCCCGATTGTGCGGGGGCCTGGCCGCCTATGTCGGCGGGTGGCACGGGCCCGTTGCCGGCCTGGTAGCCTGGTTCGATATTGCGGGAGGGTATGCTCGCCGGCGGCATGGCCATGCCCTGCTGGTTGGGTGAAGCCGGCGCATCGGGATAGGCGCGGGTGTCCGTCGTTCCGCCACCCAGCGCATTGGAAATGATGTCGCCGATGGATGAGGGGGCGGCGTCCGGTGCCGGCTGCTGCATGTCCCCGAGCGGCGGTACGCCACCTGCGCCGAGGCCGAAAAGCGGCGAAGGCGAGAGCCCGGAATGGGCAGCGGTCATGAAATCCTTCCATGCCCGTGCCGGCAGTCCGCCGCCGGTGACCTTTTTCATGGAGGTGCCGTCGTCATTGCCGAACCAGACGCCGGTGGTGAGGTTGCTTGTGTAGCCGACAAAAAGGGCGTCGCGGAAGGACTGGGTCGTGCCGGATTTTCCTGCCGCCTGCCAGCCTTGCAGGCGCGCGGCCTTGCCGGTGCCTTCGGTGATGACGCGCGACAACATGCCGTTCATGGTCGCGGCGATCTCTTCGCTCAGCACGCGCGGCGGATTATCGTATTTGTTTTCGTAAAGAACCTTGCCATCGGCATCGGTGATGCGCTTGACGATGTGAGGCGTCGCCTTGTAGCCACCATTCATGAAGGGAGCATAGGAAGCGGTCAGCTCCATCAGCGACACTTCAGAAGTGCCGAGTGCGATGGAGGCATTGTTCTGCAGCTCCGATTCGATGCCCATGCGATGTGCCACCTGCGTCACCCGTTCCGGGCCGACCTCCATCACCAGCTGTGCGGCGATCGTGTTCAGTGAATTGGCAAGCGCGGTGGCGAGCGTGACTTCGCCGCGATATTTCTTTTCGTAGTTTTCCGGTGTCCAGTTTCCGATGCGCACTGGCCCGTCGTTGCGGATCGTGTAGGGGGTAAGCCCCGATTCGAGTGCGGCGACGTAAACGAAAGGCTTGAAGGCAGAGCCCGGTTGCCGTTTTGCCTTTACGGCGCGGTTGAACTGGCTTTGCGCATAATCCGCCCCGCCGACGACGGCCCGGATCGCGCCCGTACCGTCGATGGAAACCAGCGCCGCCTGCGAGGCACCCTGTTTTTTGCCGTCACCCTGCAGCACATGGGTCAGCGCCTTTTCGGCGTCGCGCTCGAGATTGGGGTCGATGGTGGTATCGACAACGATGTCCTGCTTGACCTCGCCAACCAGGCCGCGGACTTCCTCCAGCACCATATCGGCGGCGTAATGTTCGGCACCCGACCAGAACCGCTTCGCCTTGGTCGGCGGCTGCGACATCGCAGTCTTGATTTCGTCATCGGTGATGAAGCCGACATCGCGCATGGATTGCAGCACCACCTGCGCCCGCTCTTCCGCCGCCTGCGGATCGCGCGCCGGCGAAAGGCGTGAAGGCGCTTTGAGAAGCCCGGCCAGCATTGCTGCTTCGCCAAGATTGACGTCACGCGCGGATTTGTTGAAGTAGCGCCGGGAAGCCGCCTCGACGCCATAGGCATTGGAGCCGAAATAGACGCGATTGAGATACATCGCGAGGATCTGGTCCTTGGTGAACTCGTGCTCCAGCCAGAAAGACAGAAGCACTTCCTGCACCTTGCGTTCCAGCGTCCGGTCGGGCGAGAGGAACAGGTTTTTCGCCAGCTGCTGTGTCAGCGTCGAGCCACCCTGCACAGCTCGTCCCGTCAGCACATTCGTTACGATGGCGCGTCCGAGACCCAGCGGATCTACCCCGAAATGCGAATAAAACCGGCGATCCTCGATCGCCATGACCGCCTGTGGAATATAGGGCGACATGTCTTCCAGCGCGAGCGCCTCGCCGCCGGTGGTGCCGCGATTGGCAAGCACGCTGCCATTGACCGAAACGATCTTCACATTCGGCGGTCGTTCGGGAATGGACCAGCTGCTGGCGCTCGGCATGCGCGCACCATAATAAAGGACAAGCCCGGCAACGCCGATACCGCCCCAGATGCCGAGCACGATGCACCAGTAGAAGAGGGAGCGGATGAAGCCCGTCACGCCCCGGCCCGAATTGCGGCTACGCTTTTCTTTCTTCCGGGATTTGGTACGGCCGGATGCCGGCCTCGGTTTCTTGGCTTGCTGTTTTGTGGTTCCGCTGATGCGTTCGCTGGCGTCAAGACGCAGGTCATCACCGGACTCGTGAAAATCCCCGAAGGAAGGTTCTACCCGTTCGCGTGATTTACCCTTGCCTGCCATCCAGCCGAAGTCACTCCTGTTACGCGTCTCTATGCCTGCGCGATCCTTAATCCAGGATGAAGAGTGTAAATGCGGCGATTTAAGGCGGGGTTAAGTCCTTGGCCGGATCAAATCGGCGTCATTGACAGACGTCGACCCATTCCGCTCCCGTCAACTCCACCATGACATCAGGCGAAATCTTCACCGCCGCGTTGGTGGCGCCAGCCGCCGGAACTACCTCGTGATAGTTTTTCAGCGATATGTCGCAAAACACTGGTAGGGCCGAAGGAAGGCCGAAAGGACAGACGCCGCCGATGGGATGGCTGGTCACCGCAACCACCTCTTCCGGCCCGAGCATGCGTGGCTTCGCACCGAAATGATCGCGGAATTTGCGGTTGTCGAGGCGTTTCGTGCCGGTTGTGACGACGAGAAGAATGGTGTCGCCAGCCTTCAGGCAGATGGTCTTGGCGATCTGGTCGGGGTCGACACCATGTGCTTCAGCGGCCAGTGCGACCGTCGCCGAACTGGCTTCCGTTTCAATCACGGTCACTTCGGGCGATTTCTCGATGAAAAAGGCTCTGACGGATTCGATAGACATGCGTATTTATTAGGCGCTACGCGGGCGGGCTTCAAGTCGCCCTGAAATAGCTATGCGTTTTTTGCAATGCTGCGCTGCGATGAAACGTCTGTTTTTTAAGCTGATATCCTGTATCTTCAAATCATCGAAGCGACGCACTCCTCCTCCCAGCGTCGCCCGATTGGACTGACAATACTCCTCCTCCCAATTGTCAGTCAGTTTCAAGAACCCGGCGCACCTCCTCCCGCGCCGGGTTTTTGCGTTTTGGCGATTGCGGTTTTGGCGGTCTGGCTGCCCCCTTACTCGTCTCTCCTCAAGGGCTGTCCTGTTCAAAGAAACTTGACTTTGAGACCCTTCCAACCTACGTACTTCGCCATCGATATTTGTTTGACGACCAGAGCTTCGGCGTCTTTCCAGACGCTCACGACGATCTTTTCCTTCAAATTCGACCCAAGTCCGCACTGCTTGCAGTGCAAATACAATTGCCAACGGAAGGAAATCGTTATGGCGACTGGTACAGTAAAGTGGTTCAACGCAACCAAGGGCTACGGCTTCATTCAGCCGGACGACGGTTCGCAGGACGTATTCGTTCACATCTCCGCTGTTGAGCGTGCTGGTATGACCGCCCTCAACGACGGTCAGAAGCTCTCCTACGAGCTGATGCAGGACCGCCGCTCGGGCAAGATGTCCGCAGGTGAGCTCGTCGCTTCCTGATAAGCGCTTTGTCCTTAAGGGTCATTCGCATGAATGGAAAGGCCGGATTTTTCCGGCCTTTTTCTTTTGAAAGACGTGCCGAACAGGCAGACCTTGAAAAGGCGGGAGTGCATACCAATATAGGGTTCAGCAGTGTTTCGGATGAAAACTGTCAGGCGGGCATTTTGAAAGTGCCGCTGTTATCGTGTTAACCAAAGATTAACCGAAGCAGCCGATCCTGATGGTGAAAGGCAGCGGCCATGAAAATGGACGCGCCCTGGAACATCAGACCGTTGAACGCTTTGACCACGGATGTACTGGCACTGACGAAAAACGGATGGAAAGGTCGGGCTCGCCCGGCCTTTTTGTTTTTGCGATGCGCAAACGGAAAAGAGGAAGCGCCGGATTACCCGGTGCTTCCTCTTTTTTGTCATTTCGCTGCGAGTGCGTCCAGAATGCGGACCCAGGAGCGGATGCCCTTATGGAAGGACTGCAGCTCGTATTTTTCATTCGGCGAATGAATGCGGTCATCAGTCAGGCCGAAGCCGACGAGCAGCGAATCCATGCCCAGCATCTTCTGGAAATCGCCGACGATCGGGATCGAGCCGCCCATGCCGATGACAACGGCGGGTTTTGGCCACTCTTCCGATAGTGCGTTTTTGGCCTTGGTGAGCACGGGCGAGTCGTAAGACAGCTGGATGGCTGGTGATGCGCCATGCTCGTGGAACTCCACGGAGCAATCGGCCGGAATTTTGGATCGCACATAGGCCCGGAAGCTGTCGCGAATGGCCGCGGGGTTCTGCTCGCCGACGAGGCGGAACGACACTTTGGCGGAGGCTTTCGCCGCAATCACGGTCTTGAAGCCATCGCCGGTGTAGCCGCCGATGATGCCGTTGACTTCCGCTGTCGGCCGCGCCCAGGTCTGCTCCAGCACGGAACGGCCCTTTTCACCCGAGGGAACCGAAAGGCCGACTTCACCGAGGAAGGCTTCCGCCGAACGTCCGAGCGTTTCCCAGGATGCTTTGATATTGGCAGGGGTTTCTTCCACACCGTCATAAAAGCCTGCAAGCGTCACGCGGCCCGTCTCGTCATGCAGACCGGCGAGGATATCGGTGAGGATGTGGATCGGATTTGCGGCGGCGCCGCCAAAAAGGCCGGAGTGCAGGTCGCGGTCTGCCGCGGTGATGACGATCTCTTCGCCAACCAGCCCGCGAAGGGCAGCGGCGATGGCGGGCGTATCCCGGTCCCACATGCCGGTATCGCAGACCAGCGCATAATCGGCCTTCAGCTCCTGCGCGTTGGCGTCGAGGAACGGTTTCAGCGAAGGCGAGCCGGATTCCTCTTCACCTTCAAACAGAATGGTGACGCGCACCGGCAGGCCGCCATTGACTGCCTTATAGGCCCGGCAGGCCTCCACGAAGGTCATCAACTGGCCCTTGTCGTCAGCCGTGCCACGTCCGGTGATCACCTTCCGGCCGGCGCCGATATCCTTGATGGCAGGCTCGAACGGATCATTTTCCCAGAGATCAAGCGGATCGACCGGCTGAACGTCATAATGGCCGTAAAAAAGCACATGCGGTGCATCCTTGGCCGCCGCATCGTGATGCGCAACCACCATCGGGTGACCGGCCGTATCGCGCACCGAAGCCGTAAAGCCGAGCGCGGAAAGCGTCCTCACCAGCCAGTCCGCGGCCTTGCGGCATTCTGCCTTATAGGCGGGATCGGTGGAAATCGACGGAATACGCACGAGTTCGAACAACCGCTCCAGGCTGGAAGTCAGATTGTCGTCGGCGTTGGAAAGAATAGGGGAAACGTCTGTCATCGCTGATCCTGTCATGTCTGTCGTGACCCGGCGAAGACCAGATATCCGGGCATCGCACATCGCGGGAAACAAGGGCGGGCGTGCCGTGAATCGGCAAGCGCGTGGCCGCCGGAACGATAGAGTAGTTCACGAAAACTGCGAAGCGGTTTTGGCCCGTTGGGGTTATTTTGCTTTTTTAGCGCTTTCGATCGCCCGGCGCATATATTCCAGCAAAAGCTGTCGCTCAAAGCGCCGGAAATCCGCAAGCAATGTGTCTTCGGTAGCCTCGGAAGCGGCAATGGCATTCGCCTCCAGATCCCGGCCGCGCTGGGTCAGTTCGATGATCTGGGCGCGCCGGTCACTTGGATGGGATTTGCGGACAATCAGCCCGTCACGTTCCATGCGTGACAGCGTATTGGCAAGCGTTGCCTGTTCGACATCGATTCGATCAAGCAATTGCCGCTGCGTCAGGCCTTCTTCATGCCAGAGCTCGATGAGGATGGGAAATTGGCCGGGAGAAAAACCGAGTGCAGCGGCTCTTTTCTGCAGCGACATGGTGAATTCCCGCGCCATCTTCGCGGCGAGATAGATTGCCGATTCATCCCGGGAAAAACCCATTCTTCCGTCCATGCACATCGTCGCCAGCGGAAAGCCGGTCACTTTAATAGCGTGGTATATATCGCACGGTATGTTTAGACCAGCCCAAACAGGGCGCAAAATAAAACCGCCATGGCCGGGAGGGGTCGGCCATGGCGGTCATATTGGAGGACAAAGGCCCGGAGAGGGGGAAAGGCCTTTGTCCGGTCTGACGCGGCGGGGGACGAGCCAGCTATCAGACTACGGCGTGATCAGGCGCCGTCCTCTAAGAAATGTGTGTGCAAATGCGGCTTTTCAAGGGAAGAGCGGATTACAAATCGGTAACGTTGCGGTGAATTTTGTGGGCCTCGTGATCGGCTGCATTACCCGCGCTTTACAGTGTGTTGTGCGAAGTTTCGGTGGACGCCAAAACGGCCCCGCGCTATCCATGCTACCCATGAAAAAAGGCGATCATCTCTTCCTCGTTGACGGCTCCGGTTTCATTTTCCGGGCCTTCCATGCCATCCCGCCGCTGAACCGCAAGTCGGACGGGCTGCCGGTCAACGCCGTCTCCGGCTTCTGCAACATGTTGTGGAAGCTCCTGAAGGATGCGCGCAATACCGATGTCGGCGTCACGCCGACCCATTTCGCTGTCATTTTCGACTATTCGTCAAAAACCTTCCGCAACGAGCTTTACGATCTCTACAAGGCCAATCGCTCTGCGCCGCCGGAAGATCTGGTGCCGCAATTCGGTCTGATCCGCGAGGCGACGCGCGCTTTCAACCTTCCCTGCATCGAGACGGAAGGCTTCGAGGCGGACGATATCATAGCAACCTATGCCCGGCAGGCCGAGGCGATCGGCGCCGATGTCACCATCATCTCGTCCGACAAGGATCTGATGCAGCTCGTCACCGCCAATGTGCATATGTACGACGCCATGAAGGACAAACAGATCGGCGTTCCCGATGTCATCGAAAAATGGGGCGTCGGCCCGGAAAAGATGATCGACCTGCAGGCGATGACCGGCGATTCCACCGACAATGTCCCGGGCATTCCCGGCATCGGGCCGAAGACGGCGGCGCAGCTGCTGGAGGAATATGGCGATCTCGATACGCTTTTGGCGCGGGCAGGCGAAATCAAGCAGCAGAAACGCCGGGAAAACATCATCGCCAATGCGGAGCTTGCCCGCCTTTCCAGACAGCTCGTGGCGCTCAGAACCGATGTGCCGCTGGAGCAGTCTCTCGAGGAACTGGTGCTTGAGCCGCAGAATGGCCCGAAGCTCATTGCCTTCCTGAAGGCCATGGAATTCACGACGCTGACCCGCCGTGTTGCCGAAGCCACTGACAGCGATGCCTCTGCCATCGACCCTGCCAATGTGCCGGTGCAATGGGGCACCGATGCCCATGGTCCCGATCTCGATGCGCCGGCCGCCGCTATGGCTGGCGACGTGTCCGCCGAGGCTAACAATAGGCCGGCTTCGGCTGTAGCTCCCGCAAAAAGGATGATTGGCGAAGGCAGCACGCCCGCCGATCTCGCCACGGCGCGACAGGCGCTTTTTGCCGCCACCAAGATAGATACCACCGCCTATACGACGATCAGGGATCTTGCGACGCTGGATCGCTGGATTGCCGCCGCCCGGGAGACGGGCGTCGTCGCCTTCGATACGGAAACGACCTCGCTCGACCCGATGCAGGCGGAACTCGTCGGTTTTTCGCTGGCCATTGCCGATAATGACAAGGACGCCTCGGGCACGGATATCCGCGCCGCCTATGTCCCTTTGACCCACAAGACCGGCTCAGGTGATGATCTCTTCAGCGATGGCATCAAGCTCGCCGAAGGGCAGGTGCCCTTTGCCGAAGCTCTGGAGCGTCTGAAGGGCCTGCTTGAGGACGATGCTGTCCTCAAGGTCGCGCAGAACCTCAAATACGATTACCTGCTGATGAAACGCCACGGCGTCGTTATGCGCAGCTTCGACGATACGATGCTGATTTCCTATGTTCTCGAAGCCGGCAAGACGACGCATGGCATGGATACGCTTTCCGAACGCTGGCTGGGTCACACGCCGATCGCGTATAAGGACGTGGCGGGATCGGGCAAGTCGAGCATCACCTTCGATTTTGTCGACATCGACAAAGCGACCGCCTATGCGGCTGAAGATGCCGACGTCACCCTGCGGCTGTGGATGGCGCTTAAGCCCCGGCTCGTCTCGGAACGGCTGACCAAGGTTTATGAGCGGCTGGAACGCCCCCTCGTGCCGGTACTGGCGCATATGGAAGAGCGCGGCATCACCGTCGACCGTCAAATCCTGTCGCGCCTTTCCGGCGAACTTGCGCAGAAGGCTGCGAGCTTCGAAGAGGAAATCTACGAGCTGGCGGGCGAGCGTTTCAACATTGGCTCGCCGAAGCAGCTCGGGGATATCCTGTTCGGCAGGATGGGGCTGCCGGGCGGCTCCAAGACCAAGACCGGCCAATGGTCGACATCGGCGCAGGTTCTGGAAGACCTCGCGGCGGAAGGTGCGGAGCTACCGCGCAAGATCGTCGACTGGCGGCAACTGACCAAGCTGAAATCCACCTATACGGATGCGCTGCCCAGCTATATTCATCCCGAGACGAAACGGGTGCACACCTCTTACGCGCTCGCCTCCACCACCACGGGGCGTCTCTCCTCATCGGAGCCGAACCTTCAGAACATCCCGGTCCGCACGGCCGAAGGCCGCAAGATTCGCACGGCCTTCATCTCCACGCCCGGACACAAGCTTCTCTCGGCCGACTACAGCCAGATCGAACTGCGCGTGCTTGCCCATGTCGCCGATATCCCGCAGCTCAGAAACGCCTTCGAAAACGGGATCGACATTCATGCAATGACCGCATCGGAAATGTTCGGCGTGCCGGTGGAAGGCATGCCGTCGGACGTGCGCCGCCGCGCCAAGGCGATCAATTTCGGCATCATCTATGGCATTTCCGCTTTCGGCCTCGCCAACCAGCTCAGCATCGCCCGCTCCGAGGCGGGGGACTATATCAAGAAATATTTTGAGCGGTTTCCCGGCATTCGCGATTACATGGAAGCGACCAAAGCCTTTGCCCGCGAGAACGGTTATGTCGAGACGATTTTCGGCCGCCGCGCCCATTATCCGGAAATCCGCTCTTCCAACCCGTCCGTGAAGGCCTTCAACGAACGCGCGGCCATCAATGCGCCGATCCAGGGCTCGGCGGCCGATATCATCCGCCGCGCCATGATCCGCATCGAGCCGGCGCTGGAGGCGGAAAAGCTCTCCGCCCGCATGCTGTTGCAGGTGCATGACGAACTCATCTTCGAAGTCGAGGAAGCGGAAATCGAAAAGACCCTGCCTGTCGTCGTCTCCGTCATGGAGGATGCGGCCATGCCGGCTATTTCCATGAGAGTGCCGCTGAAAGTGGATGCGCGCGCGGCCGACAATTGGGATGAGGCGCATTGACCGGCCTTTGAGCGGTCGATGTCATTGCCTTGTCGTCTGTGCAGACTAGGGGGAAACATCTCACAAGGAGTTTCCCATGCACGCCCCGCTCGTTTCGAAAGACCTCGACTATATCTCTGCCGCCAACCACGATCAGCCACCACGCCATCTGGGCAGCCGTTTCAGTGCAGAGGGTGAGTTTTTGCCGGAGCCCGGCAATACGGTCGTGTGCCATCTTGTCGAGGGATCGCAGACCGAAAGCGCTATCGTCTCGACCCGTCAGCGTTTCCTTTACATGCCGGAGGCGTCGCAACTCGCCTTCACACCGGTTTCCAGCCTGCATATGACGGTTTTTCAAGGCGTTATCGAGTCGCGCCGGGCTCTGCCCTACTGGCCGCAGACCTTGGCGCTCGATACGCCTATCGACGCGGTGACGGACTATTATCGTGATCGTCTTTCTACTTTTCCGACACTGCCGGCATTCAACATGCGGGTTACGGGTCTGCGCCCGGTCGGACTGGTCATGAAGGGAGCGACTGCTGAGGACGATAGCATCGTGGCTCTTTGGCGCGATACATTCGCCGATTTTTTCGGCTACCGTCATCCCGATCATGACACCTATGAGTTCCATATCACCCTGTCCTACATTGTCAGTTGGTTTGAACCCGAGTGTCTGTCGCGCTGGCAGGCGATGCTCGATGAGGAACTGGAAAAACTGCGCGTCGCAGCGCCCGTTATACAGATGCGCCCGCCGGCTTTTTGTGAATTCAAGGATATGAACCACTTCAAGGAACTTGTCGTTTTCGATAAGAGATGAGGTGTGATTTGCAGCAACCCGATGCGGTTCTGCATATCGATTCCGCTGAATCGGAAAAAGATGCGCGGCAGGGCTGGTCAAAGCCCGTTTGGGCATGTATAAGCGCGCCAAATTTCCGATATCGAGACATCCGACATTCGGCCTTTGGTTCTGGCCGGTTCCGTTGTTTCGCCGCTTAAGTGGAGTAACAAAAATGGCTGTACCAAAAAGAAAAACAAGCCCGTCCAAGCGTGGCATGCGCCGCTCGGCTGACGGTCTCAAGTCTGCAACCTACGTTGAAGACAAGAACTCCGGCGAACTGCGCCGTCCGCACCATATCGATCTGAAGACCGGTATGTATCGCGGCCGTCAGGTTCTGACGCCGAAGGAAAGCGCATAAGCTTTTCCGACATTATCTTTGCAAAAAACCGGTCCTCGTGGCCGGTTTTTTGTTTTCAGGACTGTCCGGCTGCCTTTCCGTTCACTTGGAAAATTCCGCCACTCCTCCTACACTCGTTTAGGGAGTGCGGGTTTGAGACCTGCGGCAGGAGGGGAGTTTCGGTGAAATATCGCTGGATTTTGTTGATGTTTCTCGGCCTCGGTCTCGGTTATGGCGCCGTGACCAGAGGTGGCGGCATCATCGCGGAAAGCTATTTCGGCGAAATGTCCGATCAGGGCCACACGACGCTCCGGCTCGCCGTCTCGGCACTTGGCGGGCTCCTGAGCCGCTATGAGCCGCTTCCCGCGCTGATTGCCGATCACGACGACATCGAGGAACTGGTCGCGCATCCCAAGGATGAAGCCCTGCGCCAGCGTGCCAATGTCTACCTCAAATCCATCAACACCCTGCTGGAATCCTCCGATATCTATATCATCACGCTGGATGGGG
Organism: Agrobacterium sp. El2ro-1b; assembly: GCF_048298475.1. NCBI lineage: Bacteria > Pseudomonadati > Pseudomonadota > Alphaproteobacteria > Hyphomicrobiales > Rhizobiaceae > Agrobacterium > Agrobacterium sp. El2ro-1b. The sequence goes on from NZ_CP103458.1 coordinate 2,720,830, forward strand.
AGACGATCGCGGCCAGCAACTACGATGGGCCAACGAGCTTCGTCGGCGAGAATTTCAGTTACCGGCCCTATTTTCAGGATGCCGCCAAGGGCCTCAAGTCCCGCTTTTTCGCGCTCGGCACCACCTCCCACAAGCGCGGTTATTATTTCTCCGCGCCGATTCTGTTCAATGAAGAAATCAAGGGCGTCATCGTCTTCAAGGTCGATATTGAAGGCATAGAGGCGTCATTCGGGGATGGCGAAAACCGTATTCTGGTTTCGGACCCGGAAGGCATCATCTTCATGACCGGCACGCCGCAATGGCTTTATTCCGGCCTGATGCCGCTGACGCCGGAGAGGCTGGCCCGCACCGAAGCCTCCCGTCGTTATGCCAATGCGACCCTCACGGAACTACCGCTTAAAAACGGCAATTTCGGCGCACACCAGCTGATGACGATCGCCCAGAATGATGGTGATAGGGAATATATGGTCCTGTCGCAGCCGATGCAGGATGCCGGCTGGACCGTCAGCGTGCTGATGGATACGGGCTCGCTGCGCACGCAGGTCAAGACCGCGATGATTGCGATCATCCTCTGTCTGTGCCTCGCTGCGGCGCTGATTGCCGCCATGCTGCAGAGACGGCGGCGTCTGCGCGAACGCCTGACCCATCAGGCGGAAGCGCAGGCGGAGCTGGAGCGCCGGGTGGAGGAGCGCACGGCCGATCTGGCACGGGTCAATCAGGAAATCAAACACGAGATCGCCGAGCGACGCCAGACCGAAAAGCAGCTGCGCAAGATGCAGAATGATCTGGTACAGGCGGGCAAGCTGGCGGCACTTGGGCAGATGTCGGCGGCCCTGTCTCACGAATTCAACCAGCCGCTGGCAGCCGCCAAGAACTATGCCGAAAACGCCTCACTTCTGGTGGAGCGCGGGCGTCTGGAAGAGGTGACGGAAAATCTCAGGCGTATTTCCGGCCTGATCGACCGTATGGCGTCGATCAGCAAACATCTCAGAAACTTTGCCCGCAAACCCAACGAGAAAACGGCAGCGGTGGGTCTGGAAACCGTCCTTCGCGATACGCTCGAAATCGTCGGCCCGCGGCTGAAGGCCGCCGATGCAATGCTGGATGTCGATCTTGGCCCGGTGCCGCTTGCGGTGAAAGCTGGTCCGGTGCGCCTGCAGCAGGTCCTCGTCAACATCATCTCCAATGCTGCCGATGCCGTGGAAGGGCGCGAAGATCGCCGCATCTCGCTACAGGCGGTACAGCACGGTCAGGCGGTATCGATTTTCATCCGCGACCATGGTCCCGGCGTGCCGGCGGCGATTTCGGAGCGCATCTTCGATCCGTTCTTCACCACCAAGGGTGTGGGTCGTGGCCTCGGTCTCGGCCTCTCCATCTCCTACAACATCATCAAGGATTTCGGCGGCCAGCTGCGGGTGCGAAACCATGAAGAGGGCGGGGCGGAATTCGAGATCGAATTGCCAGCCGCCACCTGGCGCGTGGAGGTCGCTGCGGAATGACCATGTCGCGGGTTCTGTTGATCGATGACGAGGAGGAACTGCGCTTTTCTACCGCGCAGGCACTGGAACTTTCCGGTTTTGCCGTCACCATGCTGGCTAGCGCCGAACACGCGCTCGAACTGATCGGCTACAGCTTCGATGGCGTCGTGGTCAGCGATATCCGCATGCCCGGCATGGATGGCATGACGCTGCTGCAGAAGGTGCGGGAGCTTGACCCGGAAATACCCGTTATCCTGATGACGGGCCATGGCGATGTGCAGCTTGCCGTCAACGCCATGCGCAACGGCGCTTATGACTTCATCGAGAAACCCTTCACCCCGCAATATCTCGCCGGCATCATCAAGAGGGCAAATGACCGGCGCGCACTGGTACTGGAAAATCGCCGCCTGAAGGCGGTGGCCGGCAAACATGACGATCTCGAAACACGCCTGCCCGGCAGAACCCAGGTCATGGTCGATCTGCGCTATCGCATCCGCGCCATCGGCGCGACAGACGCCGATACGTTGATCGTGGGTGACACTGGCGCCGGCAAGGAGGTGGTGGCGCGGGCGCTGCATGATATCAGCACCAGAGCCAACCGGCCCTTCGTCGCGATCAATTGCGCCGCCCTTCCGCAGACGCTGATCGAAAGCGAACTGTTCGGCCATGAGGCCGGTGCTTTTCCGGGCGCACTGCGCTCCCGTTATGGAAAGTTCGAACATGCCCGCGGCGGCACCATCCTGCTGGATGAGATTGGCTCCATGCCCTTCGAATTGCAGGGGCGCTTCCTGCGCGTCTTGCAGGAGCGGGTGATTACCCGTCTCGGCTCCAATGAAACCGTCGAACTCGATGTCCGCTTCATCGCCACCAGCAAGGTCGATCTGGAGCAGGAAGTCGCGGCTGGCCGGTTCCGCGCTGACCTTCTTTATCGCCTGAATGTGGCGACGCTTCTCGTGCCTTCGCTTTCGCAGCGGAGTGCGGACATACCGCTGCTCTTCCTGCATCTGGTGCGGGAAGCCGCTGCCCGTTACGGGCGGGAAGATATGGACGTGCCGCAGCATCTGCTTTCCGCTGTTTCGCTGCGGGAATGGCCGGGCAACGTGCGGGAATTGCGCAATGCCGCGGATCGTTTCGTGCTCGGTCTGGAAAGCGATGTGTCTGAGGCGTCGCTGGCGTTTCATGATGACGGCACCTCGACGCTGGCGCCACGGGTTGCCGCTTATGAAAAAAGCCTGATCGCGCATGCCATCGCCGCACATGGTGGAAATTTGAAATCCGTCTATGAGAGCCTCGGCATTTCACGCAAAACGCTTTACGAAAAAATGCAGAAATACGGGTTGCATCGGCACATGACTGAGGTCTGATGGGTGGTTTTCCACCCATGGAAGAAGCCCTATGGGTTGAAATCCACCCATTGCCATTCCACGACAGCGATAAAAGTGAACCTTGCGATGAGAGCACCGTTGCTGAACGGCGATCCCCGACCGCAAATATCGTCACCCCGGCCGCCATGGAGGAGCATGCGCGGCTGAAGTGGCGATCATTTTCATCCGGGAGGAATCGATGAAAATACTGAACACAGTTACCGGCCTTGCTGCCGCCGCTGCCGTTTCCCTTTTTGCGCTGTCCGCATCCGCTCAGAACTATCCCGAGCGTAATATCACTATGGTCGTGCCCTTTGCCGCCGGCGGCCCGACGGACACGGTCGCGCGCCTTGTCGCAGAATCCATGTCGAAGGATCTTGGCCAACAGATCATCGTCGAAAATGTCGGCGGCGCGGGCGGCACGCTCGGAGCAGGTCGCGTGGCATCGGCTGATCCGGACGGTTATACCGTCCTTCTGCATCACATCGGCATGGCCACCAGCGCCACGCTTTATCGCAAGCTCGCTTACGACACGACGAATGCATTCGAATATGTCGGTCTCGTCACCGAAGTGCCCATGACCATCCTGTCGCGCAAGAACCTCGAGACCACGGACCTCAAGGGCTTGATCGACTACGCCAAGGCGAACAAGGATAAAGTCACCGTCGCCAATGCTGGCATCGGCGCCGCCTCGCATCTGTGCGGCATGCTGTTCATGAGCGCCATCGAGACGCCGCTCGTCACAGTCCCTTACAAAGGCACAGGCCCGGCTATGACCGACCTGCTCGGCGGCCAGGTCGATATTATGTGCGACCAGACCACCAACACCACCAAGCAGATCCAGGGCGGAACCGTGAAAGCCTATGCCGTAACGACGGCCAAGCGGCTCGACGTCCTGCCGGATGTGCCGACGGTTGTCGAAGCGGGCTTGCCGAAGCTTGAGGTGGGTATCTGGCACGGTATCTACACGCCGAAGGGTACGCCTGCCGAAATCAACGAGAAGCTCTCCAAGTCGCTGCAGGTGGCGCTGAAGGACAAGAATGTCGCGGCCCGTTTTGCCGAACTCGGCACCACGCCCTCGTCGGAGAGCGATGCGACGCCGGCGGCGCTCAAGGCCAAGCTTGAAAGCGAAATTGCTCGCTGGAAGCCGGTCATCGAGTCCGCCGGCCAATATGCCGACTGATGAACGCGGAACGACCGGCGGTCTTTCGCCGCCGGTCTCCAGCGATCATTTCAACAGGCTGACCGGTGTTATGCCGGCCGTGATGGAGGGGCATCTTTCATGAAGTCTTTATTTAATGACCCTGCCGAGGCAATTTGCGGGGCAATTTTCATGGGGCTCGGCGTCTTTTTCGCCTTGCAGTCCTATGGGCTGGAAATCGGAACCGCCTTTCGTATGGGCCCCGGCTATTTCCCGATCGTTCTGGCAATCATCCTGATCGTGCTCGGCGGCATCATATTCCTGCGGTCGGCCCGCCCGGCCGGTGAGGGGATCGGAGCAATCGCCTGGCGCGGCATATTTTTTATTCTGCCAGCGCCGATCTTTTTCGGTTTCACTGTCCGGGGTCTTGGCTTTGTGCCCGCACTGTTTTTCAGCGCGCTCATCGCCTCCTTCGCCTCGCACAAGATGAGCCCGCTCATGGCGGTCATTCTTTCCGCGGCCATCACGGTCTTTTCCGTTGCTGTTTTCAATTATGGTCTCGGCCTGCCGTTCCAGCGCTTTGGCCCCTGGCTTAAATTTTGAGGTGCTGCGATGGATCTGCTCAATAATCTTGCTCTCGGTTTCACCACCGCCTCATCGCTGGCAAACCTGTTTTTCTGCTTGATCGGCGTGCTGCTTGGCACCCTGATCGGCGTGCTGCCCGGTATCGGCGCGACGGCGACCATCGCCATGCTGCTGCCGATCACGTTCCAGCTCGAACCCGTCTCGTCGCTGATCATGCTCGCCGGCATTTATTATGGCGCGCAATATGGCGGCTCCACCACCGCCATCCTGATCAATATGCCCGGTGAATCGTCCTCAGCCGTCACCGCCATCGATGGCTATCAGATGGCACGCAAGGGCAAGGCGGGTGCCGCACTTGCCATTGCCGCCATCGGCTCGTTCTTTGCCGGCACGGTCTCCACCTTCCTCGTGGCGATCTTCGCACCGCCCTTGACGGCGATTGCGCTGGAATTCGGCGCGGCGGAATATTTCTCGCTGATGGTCGTCGGCCTCGTGTCATCGATCGCCCTTGCCCATGGCTCCATCGTCAAGGCGCTGGCCATGGTCGTGCTTGGCCTGCTGCTCGGTCTTGTCGGCACGGATATTTATAGTGGCACGCCGCGCTTCACCCTCGGCATTCGCGAATATGCCGATGGCTTGAATTTCGTGGCGGTGGCGGTCGGTGTCTTCGGTATCGCCGAAATCCTGCGCAACCTCGAAAACGAGCGCACCCGCTCGGTGCTGATCGCCAAAGTCAGCAGCCTGATGCCGTCGAAGGAGGACTTCAAAGCCATGATCGGTCCGGTGCTGCGCGGCACCGCCATCGGTTCTGCACTCGGTATTCTGCCCGGTGGTGGCGCCATCCTCGCGGCATTTGCATCCTATACCGTCGAAAAACGTGTCTCCAAGAACCCGGAAGAATTCGGGCATGGCGCGGTGGCCGGTGTTGCCGGTCCGGAATCGGCCAACAATGCCGGTGCCCAGACGTCCTTCATTCCGCTGCTCACCCTCGGCATCCCCGCTAATCCGGTGATGGCGCTGATGATTGGTGCGATGATCATCCAGGGCATCGTACCGGGTCCGAACGTCGCGACGGAACAGCCGGCGCTGTTCTGGGGCATCATCGCCTCCATGTGGATCGGCAACCTGATGCTCGTCATCCTGAACCTACCGCTGATAGGACTGTGGGTTAAGCTCTTGACGGTGCCTTATTACGTGCTGTTCCCCATCATCATGGCCTTCTGCGCCATCGGGGTCTACAGCGTCAATTCCAACGTCTTTGATCTCTACGCCGTCGCCTTCTTCGGTTTCATCGGTTACGTGCTGGTGAAATTGCGCTGCGAACCTGCCCCGCTGCTCCTGGGCTTCGTGCTCGGGCCGCTGCTAGAGGAGAACCTGCGGCGCGCGATGATCCTGTCGCGCGGCGATGCGACCACTTTCGTCACCCGGCCGATCAGCGCCACTCTGCTTTTCATTGCGCTCGCGGTGCTGATCGTCGTCTTTCTGCCGAGCGTCAAGAAAAAACGCGAAGAGGTTTTCGTAGAAGAAGACTGAGAATTCCAGCAACTCCAGATGCCGGCGATGGAAACATCGCCGGCTTTTTTGTCTCTGCTTTGGCGGTGACGAATTCGCTTCACGAAAGCGACATATGGTTGACTCATGAGCCTTTAGGCCCAAGGAAGGGCGGGAAAGAGAGGTCGATATGACGTCGGAAACCGAAAAACGGATTATTGCGCTCGAGGAAACCATCGCGCATCAGGCAAAGACCATCGAGGAACTGTCCGACCAGTTGACGGAACAGTGGAAGGTCGTGGAGCAGACCCGCGCCAAGCTCGACCGCTTGACGGAGAGGTTCCTGAGCCTTGAGGAACAATCGCTGGACGCGCCTGCCATCACCCGCCCACCGCACTACTGACAGGGAGCACCCGATGAAAAACGACACAGCCGCACTGGCGGCCGAAATCGTCAATTTCTGGAAAAAGGCCGGGCCGGACAAATGGTTCGATAAAGATACCGCTTTCGACAATCACTTTCATGACCGTTTTCGAGACCCCCATTTCGCTGCCGCAAGGCGTGAACTGGATGGCTGGCTCGCGGGTGCAGAAAGCAGCCTCGCTTTGATGCTTCTGCTGGATCAGTTCCCGCGCAACTGCTTTCGCGGCACCGCTCATATGTATGCCACGGACCCGCTGGCGCGGTTCTTTGCCGACGAGGTCATCCGCCGTGGTCATGATCAGGCGGTGAGCGAGGATTTACGCGTTTTCTTCTATCTGCCGTTCTCGCATGCGGAAGATATCGCGGCTCAGCAGCGCGCCTGTGATCTTAACCAGCCGCTTGGCGGTCTTTATCTCCACCATGCCGAAGAACATCGCGATATCGTCGAGCGTTTCGGCCGCTTTCCGCATCGCAACGGGATATTGCTGCGGGAAACGACGCCGGAGGAACGGCAATATCTGGAAGAGGGCGGTTTTTCCGGCTGAACCCAAAACAAAAACGCCGCCAGTCCCGAAGGATGGCGGCGTTTCTGATGTTTAAGACCGGCGGCGATCAGCCGTCGAAGAATTCCTTCATCCGGGCAAAGAAGCCCGTCGATTCCGGATTATTCTCCTTGGAGGAAAGCTGCTCAAACTCCTGCAACAGCTCACGCTGGCGTTTGCTGAGCTTCTGTGGCGTCTCGATCTGAATCTGGATGTAGAGATCACCCGTCTGCGCTGAACGCAGCACCGGCATGCCCTTGCCCTTCAGACGGAACTGCTTGCCCGGCTGGGTGCCTTCCGGAACCGTGACGCGCGATTTCGTGCCATCAAGTGTCGTGACATCGAAAGTGCCGCCAAGCGCTGCCGTGGTCATCGAGATCGGCACGGTGCAATAAAGATCGGCGCCGTCGCGCTGGAAGAACTCATGCGGACGCACGGACAGGAAGATATAGAGATCGCCCGCCGGCCCGCCGCGCATACCGGCTTCGCCTTCGCCCTGCAGGCGAATGCGCGTGCCGTCCTCGATGCCCGAGGGAATGTTGACGGACAGCGAACGCTCTTCCGTCACACGACCCTGACCATGGCACTTGCCGCAGGGGTCGGAGATCGTCTGCCCGCGGCCGTGGCAGGTCGGGCAGGTGCGTTCCACCGAGAAGAAGCCCTGTGCCGCGCGCACGCGGCCGGAGCCCTGGCAGGTTGCGCATGTCTTGGGCTGCGTGCCAGGCTTGGCGCCCGAGCCGGAACAGACGTCGCAGGTAATCGAGGTCGGAACCCTGATCTGCGCCGTCTTGCCGGCAAAGGCTTCTTCCAGCGTGATTTCCATATTGTAGCGAAGGTCGGCGCCGCGCTCGCGTCCGCCGGAAGAGCGGCGCGCACGGCCACCGCCCATCATCTCGCCGAAGATGTCTTCGAAAATATCGGAGAAACCGCCATTGGCGAAACCGCCACCGCCCATTCCGCCGCCACCCATACCGCCATTTTCAAAGGCGGCGTGGCCGAAACGGTCATAGGCCGCGCGCTTCTGCGGGTCCTTCAGCGTTTCGTATGCTTCGTTGATTTCTTTGAATTTCCGTTCGGAATCGGCATCATCAGGGTTTTTGTCCGGATGGAACTTCATCGCGAGTTTGCGGAAGGCGCTTTTCAGCTCTTTTTCGTCCGCGGTCTTGCTGACGCCAAGTGTTTCGTAAAAGTCTGCTTTCGCCATTAAGATAACAAGCCCCGCAAATGGATTTCCGGCTGCACGTCGGCAGCCGGATGTCTTGCATATGGTGTGAGGATTAGGGAAGCCACGCGATTATGCGGACTTCTTGTCGTCCTTGATTTCTTCATAGTCGGCATCGACGACGTCATCCTTGCCTTCTGCGGAAGCATCACCGGCCTCGGCCTGCTGTGCTTCGTAGATGGCCTGACCGAGCTTCATGGAGACTTCCATGAGGGTCTGGGTCTTGGCCTGAATGTCGTCTGCGTCAGGCTCAGCGGCTTCGACAGCGGTCTTCAGGCTGGCAATGGCGTCTTCGATCGCCTTGCGGTCGCTCTCGGAAACCTTGTCGCCATATTCCTTCACCGACTTTTCGGTGGAGTGAATAAGGCTTTCGGCCTGGTTTTTCGCTTCGACACCCGCACGACGCTTCTTGTCGGCCTCGGCATTGGCTTCGGCATCCTTCACCATCTTTTCGATGTCGGCGTCGGAGAGACCACCGGAGGCCTGGATGCGGATCTGCTGCTCCTTGCCGGTGCCCTTGTCCTTGGCGGACACCTGCACGATGCCGTTGGCGTCAATATCGAAGGTCACTTCGATCTGCGGAACGCCACGCGGCGACGGCGGCAGGCCGACGAGGTCGAACTGGCCGAGCAGCTTGTTGTCCTGCGCCATTTCACGCTCGCCCTGCGAAACGCGGATGGTCACGGCCGACTGGTTATCTTCGGCGGTCGAGAAGGTCTGGCTCTTCTTCGTCGGGATCGTCGTGTTGCGATCGATCAGACGGGTGAAGACGCCACCCAGCGTTTCGATGCCGAGCGACAGCGGGGTCACGTCGAGCAGCAGAACGTCCTTGACGTCGCCCTGCAGGACGCCGGCCTGGATGGCGGCGCCCATGGCAACCACTTCATCCGGGTTCACACCCTTGTGCGGCTCCTTGCCGAACAGCTGCTTGACGACTTCTTGAACCTTCGGCATGCGGCTCATGCCCCCGACGAGAACGACTTCATCGATCTCGGCCGCGGTAACGCCGGCATCCTTCAGTGCCGCCTTGCAAGGAGCAACAGTGCGCTGCACCAGATCGTCAACCAGGCTTTCGAACTTGGCGCGGGTGAGTTTCAGCGTCAGATGCTTCGGACCGGAAGCGTCCGCCGTGATGAACGGCAGGTTGATTTCGGTCTGCTGCGAGGACGAAAGCTCGATTTTCGCCTTTTCGGCAGCTTCCTTGAGGCGCTGCAAAGCGAGCTTGTCGTTCTTCAGGTCGATGCCCTGATCTTTCTTGAACTCGCCGGCCAGATATTCGACCAGGCGCATGTCGAAGTCTTCACCGCCAAGGAAGGTATCACCATTGGTCGACTTCACTTCAAAGACGCCGTCGCCGATTTCCAGAACGGAAATATCGAACGTGCCGCCACCAAGGTCGTAAACGGCAATGGTCTTGCCTTCCTTCTTGTCGAGGCCGTAGGCGAGTGCAGCCGCTGTCGGCTCGTTGATGATACGCAGAACATCGAGACCGGCGATGCGGCCAGCATCCTTGGTGGCCTGACGCTGGGCGTCGTTAAAGTAGGCCGGAACGGTGATGACGGCCTTCTCGACCTTTTCGCCGAGATAGGATTCAGCCGTTTCCTTCATCTTCTGCAGGATCATCGCGGAAATCTGCGAAGGGGAATAATTCTTGTCCTGAGCCTTCACCCAGGCGTCGCCATTGTCGCCCTTGACGATTTCGAAGGGGACGAGTGCCTTGTCCTTCTCAACGGTCGGGTCTTCATAACGGCGGCCGATAAGGCGCTTGACCGCAAACAGGGTGTTGGTCGGGTTGGTGACTGCCTGACGCTTGGCCGGCTGGCCGACAAGGCGTTCGCCATCGTCGGAAAATGCCACCATCGACGGCGTGGTACGCGCGCCTTCTGCGTTTTCAATTACTTTCGTGTCCTTGCCATCCATCACTGCGACGCAGGAGTTGGTCGTGCCAAGGTCGATACCGATTACTTTTGCCATGCTCTTCTCTCCTTGAAGCGAGCTGTCTGAACCCCGTGAGGCATTCCTGTGACAGCACCTTGACTTGGATTTGCAGCCTTCGCTGCTGTTATGCGGCGTATATAAGGAGCGATTTTTCCTGCTGCAAGGCGCAAGAGAGGGGGAAGCGCAGCAAAAAGCGCAGGAAACCGTTGTCTGTGCAGAAGCATAGCCATCAAGGCCGATGGAAACGGGAAAACGCGGCGTGAGACGACGTTAAGTGAGGACCCTTGTCGCAACACATGGCAGAGACTTGCAATGGTCAGACTCGGCAATGGCAAGGAGAAATGGCGGACAGGGTGGGATTCGAACCCACGGTACGCTTTCACGCACACACGCGTTCCAGGCGTGCGCCTTAAACCACTCGGCCACCTGTCCTTTTTTCAAATCTGCATGTTTTGAAGAAATGCAAATCACTGGAACGGCGCGATATATACCGATGAATTCGCAGGGATCAACACGAATCTGACAGTTTTTTGAAATGTCGGCAATTTCCTGCCTTTCGATGCGGTTGCAAACCGGTTTTCCCGGCTTTATCGATGCATTATATGTTTTAAAACGTGGCTATCGAAACGATGGGCCGTAGCCGAGGTGCGCCTGATGAAAGCTTTTTTGCGGTTTTTGAGCTTTCTTCTCCTTATTGCGGCGATTTTTCTCGGCGTGCTTGACTCGATCCGCTCGGTTTCCACATCCTCGGTCAACATTACCGGCATCCTGTCGGTCTGGAACTATCTTCTTCCTGCCTCGCGCACCATGGTGGAAGCGGCCTTGGCTCACTATATTCACCCTGAAGCGTGGCGCTTCGTTGAAAATGCCCTGTCGGTAGTGCCTGCATTTGCCTTTTTCCTGGCGTTATCCCTGCTTTGCTGGATGGCCGGTTACAGGAAGCTCAAAGTGATGAGACGCTCGTCAGTCTGACAAGGTGAAAAGCCAGCGCCTCGTAGATGTGAACCCTTGAGACGCGGCGGAACCGGCCGCACGGAGGACCGAATGTTCCTGTTTGATACGCTTTCAAAAAAGACGACGATGCCGACCGAGGAAACGGCTCTGCCCGGCCGTGAAGAGGCACTTGCGGTGCCGGAAACCCATTTCGTGAACGGCCGGACTTTGAAGGGGCCTTATCCGGATGGTTCGGAAATCATCTATCTCGGCTTGGGCTGCTTCTGGGGCGCAGAGCGGCTGTTCTGGAAAACGCCGGGCGTGTGGGTGACGGCGGTGGGTTATGCCGGCGGCTTTACCCGCAACCCAACCTATCAGGAAACGACGACCGGCCAGACCGGCCACGCCGAAGTGGTGAAGGTGGTCTACGATCCGACCGTGATCTCGCTGTCGGGCTTGCTCAAGATATTCTTCGAGGAGCACGATCCGACTCAAGGCATGCGACAGGGCAACGATGTCGGCACGACCTATCGTTCCGCCATTTATGCGACGACGGAAGGCCAGTTGCAGCAGGCGCAGAAGGCTCGGGATGCTTTCCAGCAGGCTCTGGATGAGGCCGGCCACGGCCACGCCATCACCACCGAAATTGGCCCGCTTGAAACATTTTATTATGCCGAGGACTATCATCAGCAATATCTTGCCAAGAACCCGGGCGGCTACTGCGGCTTGAGGGGAACCGGCGTAAGCTGCAATATAGGCTAGATTTTTTGCAGCTAGCCCGGGTGGAAAGACTAAAAAAACGCCAGATCAAAGTTTTTCCACCGGGTCAAAAAAACCGGATGAATTTTTCATTGAGCCATGCAAGGATATCAGGCAAGCACAGCCGGGATAACGGCTGGCGGTTCCGCAGACATTCCCGGTTAAAGGGATTGCGGGAGGACCCTTAAAATATCAATTGCAACAACAGGGCTGCACAATGAAAAAATCCCTTCTGACGCTTTTTGCGCTTGCCGCAATGTCGGCTTCCGCGCTCGCCGCGGATATCAAGCCGGCGCTGGTTTATGGCACGGGCGGCAAGTTCGACAAGTCGTTCAACGAGGCCGCTGCGGCCGGCGCTGAAAAGTTCAAGGCGGAAACGGGCATCGATTTCCGTGACTTCGAACCGACCAGCGACACGCAGGGCGAACAGGCCATCCGCAACTTTGCCAGCAAGGGCTTCAACCCGGTCGTTGCCGTATCCTTCGCCTGGACCTCGGCCATGGAAAAGGTCGCAGCCGAGTTCCCCGATACCAAGTTCGTGATCGTTGATTCCGTCGTAGAGCTGCCGAATGTCCGCTCCGTCGTCTACAAGGAGCATGAAGGTTCCTACCTCGTTGGTCTTCTGGCCGGCATGGCGTCCAAGACCGGCAAGGTCGGCTTCATCGGCGGCATGGATATTCCGCTGATCCGCAAGTTCGCCTGTGGTTATGCGCAGGGCGCCAAGGCTGCCAACGACAAGATCGAAGTCTTCCAGAACATGACCGGCACCACCGGTGCTGCCTGGAACGATCCGGTGCGCGGCGGTGAACTCACCAAGAACCAGATCGACCAGGGCGCGGACGTGATCTACGCGGCAGCCGGCGCGACCGGTATCGGCGTGTTGCAGACCGCTGCCGACAACAAGAAGTTCTCGATCGGCGTCGATTCCAACCAGAACCATCTGCATCCGGGTTCCGTTCTGACCTCGATGGTCAAGCGCGTCGATCTGGCCGTCTACAACGCCTACAAGGACGCCAAAGACGACAAGTTCACCCCCGGCATCGTTGCGCTGGGCGTCAAGGAAGACGGCGTGGCTTACGCGCTTGATGACAACAACAAGGCCCTTATCACGCCGGAAATGACCGCCGCCGTGGACAAGGCTAAAGCCGACATCATCGCCGGCACCGTCAAGGTTCATGACTATATGGCGGACAATTCCTGCCCGAAATGATATGATATGTGTCTGGGGTGCATGATGAATTTTCATCTTGCGCCCTTTTCATATCCAGCCTTCGGAGAGGTTAGGTTTGAGTATGGACCCTGCAATCGAGCTCGTGGGCATCGACAAGAAATTCGGTGCCGTTCACGCCAATAAAAATATCAATCTGAGCGTTTCCAAGGGTACGATCCACGGCATCATCGGGGAAAACGGTGCTGGAAAATCGACCCTGATGTCGATCCTCTACGGTTTTTACCAGGCCGACGCGGGTGAAATCCGCGTGAATGGTAAGCCCGTTACGATCCGTGACAGTCAGGCCGCGATCAGTGCCGGCATCGGCATGGTGCATCAGCATTTCATGCTGGTGGAAAATTTCACCGTGCTGGAAAATGTCATGCTGGGTGCAGAAGGCGGCGCACTGCTGGCCAGGGGCCGGGCAGGAGCGCGCAGGGAACTGAAGCGTCTTGAAGACGACTACGGGCTGGAAGTCGATCCCGATGCGGTGATCGAGGAACTGCCGGTCGGTCTGCAGCAGCGCGTCGAAATCCTCAAAGCCATGTATCGTGGCGCCGAAATCCTGATCCTTGATGAGCCGACCGGTGTCCTGACCCCGGCTGAGGCGGATCACCTGTTCAAGATCCTTGGCGTTCTGCGCGAGCAGGGCAAGACCATCATTCTCATCACCCACAAGCTGCGTGAAATCATGGCGATCACGGATTCCGTCTCCGTCATGCGCCGCGGCGAAATGGTGGCGACCCGCAATACATCCGAAACGAGTGTCGAGGAACTGGCCGAACTGATGGTTGGCCGCCGCGTGCTGCTGCGGGTAGAAAAGGGCGAGACGACGCCGGGCGATGTGTTGCTGTCCATTCGCAATCTCACCGTCAAGGACAGCCGTGGCGTCACCATGGTGGATGATGTCTCGCTCGATGTCCGCGCCGGTGAAATCGTCGGCATTGCCGGTGTTGCCGGCAATGGTCAGTCAGAACTGCTGGAAGCTATCGCCGGCATCCGCAAGCCCCATTCCGGCGAAATCTGGGTGGACGGACAGAAGGTGGACCGCCCCGATCCGGCGATCCTGCGCAAGCTTGGCCTCGCCCATATCCCGGAAGACCGCCACCATATGGGGCTGGTGCTGAAATTCGAGGAATATGAAAACTCCATCCTCGGTTATCACCATGACGAGCGTTACGGCAAAGGACCCTTCCTTAACCCGGAGGCCATTCGCAAGGATGCGGTCGAGAAGATCGAGAAATACGATATCCGTCCGCCGAACCCGCAGCTGAAGACAGCCAATTTTTCCGGCGGCAACCAGCAGAAGATCGTCGTCGCCCGCGAAATCGAACGCGACCCGAAGATGCTGATCATCGGCCAGCCCACCCGCGGTGTCGATATCGGTGCGATCGAATTCATCCATCGCCGCATCATCGAGATGCGCGATGCCGGAAAGGCGATTTTGCTGGTCTCGGTCGAACTCGACGAAATCCGTTCCCTTTCAGACCGGATCATGGTCATGTTCGCGGGCCGTGTCGTTGGAGAAAAAACGGCGGAAGCCGAAGAACAGACGCTGGGCCTGATGATGGCCGGTATCGCCGCATGAGGCATGAATGAGCACCGCTTCCACCCCCCTGCCAAACTGGATCAGCTACGGCCTGTTGCCGCTGCTGAATGTCGTCACCGCCTTCCTGATTTCCGGCCTCGTCGTCTGGTCAATTGGGGAAAACCCGCTGGCGGCGCTTCGCCTGCTGATCGAAGGCGCGCTCGGCCGAGGTGACGCCATTGGCTTCACGCTATTTTACACGACGAGCTTCATCTTCACCGGCCTCTCCGTTGCCGTTGCCTTCCATGCCGGTCTGTTCAACATCGGCTCCGAAGGTCAGGCCTATGTTGGTGGTCTGGGTGCGGCGCTGGTGGCGCTGGCGCTTGACCGTTACGTGCCCTGGTATGTGACGATGCCCTTCGCCGTCATCGGTGCTGCGGTTTTTGGTGCCGCCTGGGCCTTTATTCCGGCCTGGCTTCAAGCCAAACGCGGTAGCCATGTCGTCATCACCACCATCATGTTCAACTTCATCGCTGCGGCCTTGATGGTTTATCTTTTGGTGAATGTGCTGATCGTGCCGGGCAAGATGGCGCCGGAAACGCGCACCTTCTTGCCCGGTGGCCAACTGCCGAAGCTCGACTGGCTGATAGCGTGGTTCGGCCTCAAGCTCGGGCCGGCCCCGTTCAACGTGTCCTTCCTCATAGCTTTGTTCATGTGTTTTCTTGTCTGGGTGCTGATCTGGCGCACCAAGCTCGGTTATGAAATGCGCACGCTGGGCGTCAGCCCGTCGGCAGCCATCTATGCCGGCATTCCCTATTCACGCACCGTCATCATCGCCATGCTCATTTCCGGCGGCTTGGCGGGCATGATGGCGCTGAACCCGGTCATGGGCGCGTCCGCCCGCCTGCAGGTGGAATTTGTCGGCGGTGCGGGCTTTGTCGGCATTGCTGTGTCGCTGATGGGGCGAAGTCATCCGCTCGGCATCATCTTCTCGGCATTGCTGTTCGGAATTCTTTATCAGGGCGGCGCAGACCTTTCCTTCGAGATGCCCAACATTACCCGCGAGATGATCGTGGTCATCCAGGGTCTGGTGATCCTGTTCGCCGGCGCGCTGGAATATATGTACCGACCCACGATCGTCCACATCTACCAGCGTCTGGCAAAAGGGTGAGCTGACATGGATTTCTTCGATATGCTGGTCAGCATTCTCGGCTCGACCGTCCGCCTCACCATTCCGCTGCTCTTCACCGCACTTGCCGGGCTGTTTTCCGAGCGCGCCGGCGTGTTCGATATCGGGCTTGAAGGCAAGATGCTGGCGGCGGCCTTTGCTTCCGCCTGCGTCGCGTATCTGACCGCAAACCCGTGGGCCGGTCTTCTGGCCGGCATTGGCGTCTCCATCCTGTTTTCGCTGATCCATGGCTTTGCCGTCATCACCAATCGCGGCAACCAGATCGTGTCCGGCGTGGCGCTGAACTTCATCGCCGCCGGTCTGACGGTGGTTCTGGGGCAGGCCTGGTTCGGACAGGGCGGCCGCACGCCGCAATTACCGGGGGAGGGCCGTTTTGCGCCGATCATCCTGCCCGGTGCGGATGCGATGCGCGAAGTGCCCTTCATCGGCCCGCTTTATGCCAATGTCATTTCCGGCAACAATATCCTGACCTATCTCGCATTCCTCGCGGTGCCGCTCTCCTGGTGGGTGCTTTATCGCACCCGTTTTGGCCTGCGCCTGCGGGCTGTCGGTGAAAATCCGGGTGCTGTCGATACGGCCGGCATTTCGGTGACATGGATGCGTTACCGCGCGGTCATCGTTGCCGGTTTCCTCTGCGGTTTCTCCGGTGCCTATCTCGCCGTTGCACAATCGGCTGCCTTCATCGCCAACATGTCAGCCGGCAAGGGTTATATTGCGCTTGCCGCGCTGATCTTCGCGAAATGGAAGCCGGTGCCGGTCATGTTCGCCTGCCTGCTGTTCGGTTTTCTCGATGCCTTCGCCAATTTCATGCAAGGCAAATCTGTGCCTGGCATCGGCGAGGTGCCGGTGCAGATCTTCCAGGCAATGCCCTATATCCTGACCTGCATCCTGCTTGCCGGTTTCATCGGCGTCGCCAAGCCCCCCAAGGCCGGTGGCGTTGCCTATGCGAAGGAGCGCTAGACCCATGTCTTTTAACCCCAAGTCCCACGAATTGTTCGAGGCTGCGGTGGAGGCCATGGCCTTCGCTTATGCGCCCTATTCGAAATTTCCGGTCGGCGCGGCGATCCGCGCCGAAGATGGAAAAATCTACAAGGGTGCCAATATCGAGAACATCTCCTTCCCGCAGGGCTGGTGCGCCGAGCCATCCGCCATCAGCGCCATGATCATGGGCGGAGCGAAAAAGATCAGCGAAGTGGCCGTGATCGCTGAAAAGCTGCCGCTCTGCTCTCCCTGCGGCGGCTGCCGGCAGAAGATCGCGGAATTCGCCACGCCGGAAACGAAGATTTATCTGTGTGACGAAACCGGCGTCCAGAAGGTCATGACCATGGAAGAGCTTTTGCCCTCTGTCTTCAAGACCGAGCTGCTCTGATGACAGATGGTTTGATCGATATTCTGGTGGAGCGCCTGAACGGCCTGATGCCGCGCGTCGCCATCGTCCTTGGTTCCGGGCTGGGTTCGCTGGTCGAGGAAGTCAGCGATCCGATCCGTGTGCCCTATGCCGATCTTCCCGGGTTTCCAGCCGGTGGCGTTTCCGGCCATGCTGGAGAACTGGTGGCCGGTTATCTCGGTGGCGAGCCTGTGATGATGCTCTCCGGCCGGGTGCATTATTACGAAAAGGGTGATCCGGCCGCCATGCGCGCAGTCATCGAGGCGCTCGCCGGCCTCGGCGTGCAGTCGCTCATCCTCACCAATTCGGCGGGTTCTGTCAGGCAGGATATGCCGCCCGGCTCCGTCATGCAGATCACTGACCATATCAATTATTCCGGCATGAACCCGCTGATTGGTGAGGAAAGCGATCGCCGCTTCGTCGGCATGACGACGGCTTATGATCCGGATTTGATGCTGGCCATGCGCAATGCCGCGATCCGCGCGACGGTGCCTTTGTTCGGCGGCGTCTATATGTGGTTTTCGGGGCCGAGCTTCGAAACGCCGGCGGAAATCCGCATGGCGCGGGTGCTCGGTGCCGACGCCGTTGGCATGTCCACCGTGCCGGAAGTCATCCTTGCGCGCTTTTTCGGGATGCGCGTTGCCGCCGCATCGGTTATTACCAACTACGGTGCTGGCATGACCGGCGCGGAACTGAGCCATGAAGAAACCAAGGATATGGCTCCCGTGGGCGGCAAAAGGCTTGCCGCCATCCTAAAGGAAATGATCGCAGGAGGAGCGTGACCATGGAACTCCAGCGTCCGCGCGAAGCGGCTGCCCTCACTTTGTCCTTGCTGGACCTGACCAATCTTAGGGAAGACTGCACGCCGCAGCAGATCGCAACCCTCTGCCAGCGGGCGCATACGGATTATGGCAACACCGCCGCCATCTGCATCTGGCCGCGTTTCGTCGCACAGGCCAGAGCGGCGTTTGGAAAGGACCACGCGATCCGCATCGCAACGGTCGTGAATTTCCCCTCCGGCGATCTCGATGTCGCGACCGTGGTTGCGGAAACGGAAGCCGCGATCGCAGATGGTGCCGATGAAATCGATCTGGTCATCCCCTATCGTAAATTCATGGCAGGCGATGAATTGGCGGTTAGCGAAATGGTAGTGGCCGTGCGCAAGGTCTGCGTCGCACCCGTGCTGCTCAAGGTCATTCTCGAAACCGGCGAGCTGAAGGACAAGGCGCTGATCCGCCGTGCCTCGGAAATCGCCATTGCCGAAGGGGCGGATTTCATCAAGACCTCGACCGGCAAGGTCGCCGTCAATGCCACGCTGGAAGCGGCCGACATCATGCTGCAGGCGATCCGTGACAGTAAAAAGAAGGTGGGCTTCAAGCCCGCCGGCGGCATCGGCACGGTTGAGGATGCCACACTTTACCTGCGGCTGGCGGAAACCATCATGGCGCCCAACTGGGCCATGCCATCCACCTTCCGTTTCGGTGCCTCGGGCGTTCTCGATGATGTGCTGAACGTGCTGGCCGGCGGCGATCCGGCCAAGGCCGCCAGCGGGTATTGAGCTTGATCCCGCAGGAAATCATCCGCCGCAAACGCGATGGCCTGTCGCTCGCGCCACAGGAGATTGCCGCTTTCATCAGGGCGTTGTCGAAAGACGGCATTTCGGAGGGGCAGGCTGCTGCCTTTGCCATGGCGGTGTTTTTCCGTGGCATGAACCGCGACGAGATGGTGGCGCTGACGCTTGCCATGCGCGACAGCGGCGATGTCCTCTCCTGGCGCGATATTGGACGGCCGGTGGCGGACAAGCATTCCACGGGCGGTGTCGGTGACAATGTCTCCCTGATGCTGGCTCCCATCGTTGCCGCCTGCGGTCTTGCCGTGCCGATGATATCAGGCAGGGGCCTTGGCCATACCGGTGGCACGCTCGACAAGCTGGAAGCAATCCCCGGTTATGATGTCATGCCGGATGAGGCCCTGTTTCGCCGGACGGTGCAGTCGGTGGGCTGCGCTATCATCGGCCAGACGGGCGATCTCGCCCCCGCCGACAAACGCCTCTACGCTATCAGGGACGTGACGGCGACCGTCGATTCCATTCCGCTGATTACCGCTTCCATTCTTTCGAAGAAGCTCGCGGCCGGGCTTGAGACGCTGATTCTCGACGTGAAAGTCGGCAACGGCGCCTTCATGCAAAGTCTGGAGGATGCCCGCATTCTCGCCCGCGCGCTGGTCGATGTGGCTGTTGGCGCGGGCCTGCCGACGACGGCGCTGATCACCGACATGAACCAGCCGCTCGGCGATGCAGCCGGCAATGCCGTCGAAATCGTCAATTGCCTGGAGTTTCTGGCCGGTCGCAAGGCCGGCACCCGTCTGGAGAAGGTGGTCCTATCCTTCGCC
The DNA here is from genome assembly GCF_048298475.1 of Agrobacterium sp. El2ro-1b. Lineage (NCBI taxonomy): Bacteria > Pseudomonadati > Pseudomonadota > Alphaproteobacteria > Hyphomicrobiales > Rhizobiaceae > Agrobacterium > Agrobacterium sp. El2ro-1b. Next base: position 2,740,411 of record NZ_CP103458.1, read on the forward strand.
GCAGAAATGCTGGTGCAGGCTCGCAAAGCCGCGACATTGGAGGAAGGCGAGGCGCTGGCGTCGGCGGCTCTCTCCTCCGGCCGCGCCATGGAGGTGTTCGCGCGGATGGTTTCGGCACTGGGCGGCCCGTCGGATTTTATCGACAATCCATCCCGTTACTTGGCCTGTGCTCCGATCATCCTCCCGGTTCCCGCTGCACGAAGCGGCTGGCTCGCATCCTGCGCAACGCGCGATCTCGGCATGGTTGTCGTCGAACTCGGTGGCGGCAGGACAAAGCCCTCGGACACCATCAATCCGGCGGTCGGTATTTCGGATATTCTGCCGCTCGGCGTAAGGGTGGAGAAAGGCGAACCGATCGCCGTCGTTCACGCAGCCTCCAGCGAAGACGCGGAACGCGCAATCAGAGGAATAGAGGACTGCTACGGGATTGCGGATAGCGTCCCGGAAATCGCGGCGCCCATCCTTGAGCGGATCACCTGACCAGCCGCATTTCGCCGCCGGAGACCTTGAAGGACGATAGTTGCTTCAAGAAGCTCATGCCGATCAACATGTTGCTGAGCGCGCCATCCTTCAGCACCATGGCATCGACATTCTGAACGCGGATCGCGCCGATTTCCACCCGGTCGAGTTTCACATGAGCCGCCATGGTTTGGCCATTGGCAGTCGAGATCGCATATTTGAAATCGAGGCTGTTGACGCCGTAGCCGAGCCGGCGGGCAATCGTCTCGTTGATCGCCACCATGGAGGCACCTGTATCGACAAGTCCGTCGAAGGATTTGCCATTGATGCGGAAGGTGGCATTGAAGTGACCGCGCGTATCCGCTTTCAGACTGACGCTGCCCAGCGAAACCGGTTGCGGTCTCGAAGCTTCGGCGGTGGTGCCGGATTTTGCCGCGCCGGTGTCCGGGCGCGGCTGAAATTTTTCCATCAGCGCCGGAATCTGCGTGGCGCTGACCGAAAGACCGACAAGCAGAAAAATCGCACGCGCCAGCAAGTGACTGCTCCTCATGGGCAAGGGTTAACCCTGAGCAGCATAGGCGCAAAACATGCTGAAATCTTAAAAGAAAAAGCCATCCGCCGCGTTGCCCGCGGTGAATGGCTCAAACGGTTAAGCAAGGATAAACGGCGTTATTTGGTGCCGTACATGCGGTCACCGGCATCGCCGAGGCCGGGAACGATATAGCCTTTTTCATTCAGGTGCCGGTCGATTGCGGCGGTGTAAATCGGCACATCGGGATGCGCTTCACGGAAATTCTTGATGCCCTCTGGAGCTGCCAGCAGACACAGGAAACGGATGTTCTTCGCGCCACGTTCCTTCAGCTTTTCCACGGCGGCAATGGAGGAATTACCAGTCGCCAGCATCGGATCGACAACGATGACCAGGCGGGCATCGAGGCTTTCGGGCGCCTTGAAATAATATTCGACGGCTTCGAGCGTATCGTGGTCACGATAGACGCCGACATGGGCGACGCGTGCAGACGGAACCAGCTCCAGCATGCCTTCCAGAAGACCATTGCCGGCGCGCAGGATGGAGGCGAAAACCAGTTTCTTGCCTTCCAGAACCGGTGCCTGAATGGTCTCGAGCGGCGTATCGATGGTCTCCATCGTCATTTCAAGGTCGCGCGTCACTTCATAGCAGAGCAGCGTCGAAATTTCCCTGAGCAGACGGCGGAAGCCGGCCGTGGAAGTTTCCTTCTTGCGCATGATGGTGAGTTTGTGCCGCACCAGCGGATGTTCGATGACTGTGACGCCGTCCATGAAACTGGCCTTCCTTTTTGTCTTATGCCCTGTAATTCACCGAAAGCACGTTTTTCGCAAGCCTTCTTCGCGGTTTTACCCTGCCAACAACCGTCTCAGGCATCATCCAGTCTAGCAAGCAGCCGCTCGCGCGTTGCCTCGTCCACGAAGGCGCATTCCAGCGCGGTGCGGGTCATGCGGTTGATCTCGGCATCGCTGAAACCGAATGCGTCCGCAGCCAGCGCATATTCCCGCGCAAGCGAGGTGAAGAAGAACGGCGGGTCGTCGGAACTGATGCAGACGCGCACCCCGGCATCGCTCAAAGTTTTCAACGGGTGGCTGGCGAAATCGGGATAGACGCTGAGAGCAATATTCGAGCCGGGGCAGACTTCGAGAACCGTCCCCGTCTCGACCAACCGCGAGATGAGAGCGGCATCTTCGATGGCGCGCACGCCGTGGCCGATACGCGACGGTTTGACCAGATCGAGCGCGTCGGCAACGCTTTCCGGCCCGCAGACTTCACCGGCATGGATCGTCAGCCCAAGACCCGCATCGCGGGCGATATCGAAAGCGCGGGCGTAGTCTGCAACCCGGCCCATGCGCTCTTCGCCCGCCATGTTGAAGCCAGTGACCAGCGGATGCTGGGCGCGCGCCGCATATTCGGCCGCTGCGATCACCCGCTCGGGGCCGAAATGCCGCTCGCCGGTGACGATGATGCGGGTTTCGATGCCGGTCTTTTCTTTGGCGATACGGATACCTTCGGCAATACCGGCGAGATAGGCGTCCGCGCCAAGCCCGATGCGGTCGCCATGATCGGGCGAGATGATCAACTCGCTGTAGATCGTATTGGCCTCGGCCAGTTCCGTCAGATAGGTTTCCGTCAGGACCGCGTAGTCCTCGTCGGACTTGAATACCTGCGCCACCGCATCGTAGCATTGGATGAATTCCGCAAAATCCGACCAGACATATTGGCCGTCGCGCAGAAAGCCGCTGGTGTCTATGCCGTATTTCTCCGCCTGTTTCACAACGAGGGCAGGCGGTGCTGCACCTTCGAGGTGGCAGTGAATTTCCGCTTTCAGCAAATGCGATGTCAAATGAAGCTCCTGCCGTGTGAACCGGCCTCAATGCCAAGATGGTGGGCGATGCTTTCGCCGATATCGGCGTAGCTTGAACGAATACCGACATCGCGGGAACGGATGCCTGGCCCGAATGCCATGATCGGCACCCTTTCGCGCGTATGGTCCGTGCCCCGCCAGGTGGGATCGCAGCCATGGTCGGCGGTGAGAAGCGCTATATCGCCAGGTGCCATCTTGCGATGGATTTCCGGAATACGCGCATCGAAGGCCTCAAGCGCCGCCGCATAACCGGCAACGTCTCGGCGGTGGCCGTAAAGCATGTCGAAATCGACGAAATTGGTGAAGACGAGATCGCCGTTTTCAGCCTCGTCGATGGCCTGCAGCGTCGCATCCATCAAGGCGGCGTTGCCGTTTGCCTTGATGACGCGCGTCACACCCTGATGGGCATAGATGTCGCCGATCTTGCCGATCGCATGTACCTTGCGGCCCGCCTCCACCAGCCGGTCGAGCAGGGTCGGCTCCGGCGGCGGGACGGAGAAGTCCCGGCGGTTACCAGTGCGTTCGAAGGTCGCGACGGTCTCGCCGATGAAGGGGCGGGCGATGACGCGGCCTATATTCAGCGGATCGAGCAGTTTGCGCACCGTCTCGCAGAGCGCGATAAGCCGATCCAGACCAAAGTGGGTTTCATGCGCGGCAATCTGGAACACGGAATCGGAAGAGGTGTAGCAGATCGGCTTGCCGCTCCTGATATGTTCGTCACCGAGCGCAGCGATGATCTCGGTACCGGAAGCATGGCAATTGCCGAGGATTCCGGGAATATCGGCTTGCTTGCAGATCGCCTCAACCAGCTCCGGGGAAAAGGCGTCGCCCTCCGTCGGGAAATAACCCCAGTCGAACGTCACGGGTGTACCCGCGATCTCCCAATGGCCTGAAGGCGTGTCCTTGCCCTTGGAGATTTCACTGGCCGAGCCGTGCAGCCCGAAAATCCGCTCCGGCGGTTCCATGCCGGCGGGAATGTCGCCGCTTGCCTGTCGTGCGATCTCCAGGAGACCGAGCGAACACATGTTCGGCAGCTTCAGCGGACCGGCCCGAAGCCCGGCTCTATCCGCCGCACCTGCCGCGCAGAATTCCGCGATATGACCGAGCGTATTTGCACCCAGATCGCCATAACGCTCCGCGTCAGGCGCGCCGCCGACACCGAAGGAATCCAGAACGAGAAGAAATGCTCTTGCCATAACTCACCGAAACGAAAATGCGCCGACGGGCATGTCAGGCCGAACTCCCGTTATAGATCAGCAAAACGTAAAGAAGGAAGTGCTTTTGTGAACCATATGGTAAAACCAGCGGTTCACTGGGTATCAGGTTTTGCTTTCGGTGCGTTGAGGTTGCGCATCACATACCAGCCCGCAGCAACCACCATCGCCGCCAGAATATACCAAGTGATAGCGTAAGAGAGGTGGTTATTGGGAAAGGCGAGCATGGTCTTGCCGCCAACCGGCAGGCCACCCGGATTGGGTGTCGCATCCGCATCGACATAGAAGGGCGCGACGTCTGAAAGCCCGGAAGCCTGCGTGATCTCAGGAATATTGCGGGAATACCAGCGGCCATTCGCCGGATCATTGGTTCTGAGGAAAAGCCCGCCTGTTTCCGGCGCGCGCATCAGCCCGACGATCTCGACGTTTCCGGTCGGTTCACCTTCCGCGCGCGAGGACGGGTCGCGCCGGCCGGACGGCACGAAACCGCGATTGACGATGATGCTTGAACCATCGTCGCGCCGAAGCGGGGTCATGACCCAGTAACCGGGGCCGAGATCGGTGACGGTGTAGACCTGAACTTCCCTGTCATTCAGCAGGGTGCCGGTTAGTTTCACGCGACGATATTCGTAGTCCGAGGGAGTGCCGAGGGCCGGCCATTCGCTGGCGGCAGGGGCATCGACTGGCTCGGCATGGGCGCGGGCGTCAACGCGTTGGATCAGGTCGAGTTTCCAGAAAAGGCGCTGAACCTGCCATGTTCCAAGCGCCAGCAGGCAGCCCGTTAGGGCAATGGTCAAAAATAGGACGACGATTGCCGCAGGGCGGATGCGCCGGTTCTGGGGTGCGATTTTGCTCATGTCACGGTCCTTGCAAAGCGTCACCGGCAGAGAGATCGTCTGCTCCGGCGGGCCTCATTGAACCCGCATGCGCTTGCTCCAGCAAATAACCCCATAAATCGCGCCGATTCATGGGGTTATGTGTTGGCGCGGAAAGCGGCCTGCCGGGCTTCCGGCAGGCCGCGGATTTATGGCTGCTCAGGGCAGGTTCTTCACATCCTCGATGTGCAGCGGCATCATGTTCTTGTTCATGTTGTACATGACCCACAGCGAACCGGAGAGCGTGATTAGCAGCACCACCACGGTGAAGATCAGCGCCATGAAGGTCCAGCCGCCTTCGGACTTGGTGTCCATGTGCAGGAAGTAGATCATGTGCACGAAGATCTGGATGACACCGAGACCGATGATCGCGATGACCAGCAGCGTCTTGTTCTCAAGAACGTCGCCCATGACCAGCCAGAAGGGGATCGCCGTCAGGATGACCGACAGGACGAAGCCGATCATGTAGCTTTTGAACGTCCCGTGACTGGCGCCATCATGGTGATGGTCGTCGCCATGCGCGTCGTGATGTGCGTGTGCTTCGGAACTCATCAAAGAACTCCCATGAGGTAAACGAAGGAGAAGACGCCGATCCAGATGACGTCAAGGAAGTGCCAGAACATCGACAGGCACATCAGGCGGCGCTTGTTCGCCGGGATGAGGCCATGTTTGCCGACCTGGACCATCAGCGTGACGAGCCAGATGACGCCGAACGTAACGTGCAGACCGTGCGTGCCGACCAGCGCGAAGAAGGCGGACAGGAACGCCGAACGCTGGGGGCCTGCGCCTTCCGCGATCAGGTGATGGAACTCGTAAAGTTCGACAGCAAGGAAGGCGAGGCCGAAGAGGCCGGTCACGCCAAGCCATATCAGCGTGGTTTTCACCTTCTTCTTTTCCATTTCCAGCATGGCGAAGCCATAGGTGATGGAGGAGAAAAGCAGGAAGCCGGTATTGATGGCGACCAGCTTCAGGTCGAACAGGTCGGCGCCAGAAGGGCCGGCCGCATAGTTGCGGCCGACAACGGCATAGGTGGCAAACAGCGTCGCGAAGATGAGGCAGTCGCTCATCAGATAAAGCCAGAAGCCCAGCGACGTGCCGTTCTCCGGGTGGTGGTCTTCCTTCAGGTAAAAGACCGGTGGTTCAGCGCCGGCGGCGCTTTGTGCAGGTGCATGAGCCATATTCGTTACGCCTGTTCCGCAAGCAGCTTTGTACGCTCAGCCTCGACAGTCGAAACGTCGGAAGCCGGAATGTAGTATTCGCGGTTGTAGTTGAAGGTATGGGCAATCGAGACTGCGATGATGGCGAGCATCGAAAGAGCCGCAAGCCACCAGATGTGCCACACCAAAGCGAAGCCGAGGACGACACTGATGGCGCTGATGATGACGCCCGTGCCGGTATTCTTCGGCATATGGATCGGAATGTAACCTTCCAGAGGACGGCTGTAACCGCGCTTCTTCATGTCCGCCCATGCGTCCACGTCATGAATGACCGGCGTGAAGGCGAAGTTGTAGGCGGGTGGCGGCGACGAGGTCGACCATTCCAGCGTGCGGCCGTTGAAGGGATCGCCGGTGACGTCACGCAGCTGGTCGCGCTTCAGGTAGCTGACGATGAGCTGGATGATGAAGGCGGCGATGCCGAGCGCAATCAAGAAGGCGCCGAAGGCGGCGATCACGAACCAGATCTGCAGCGAATTGTCCTCGAACTGGCTGACACGACGGGTAATCCCCATCAGGCCGAGCACGTAAAGCGGCATGAAGGCGAAATAGAAGCCAATGAACCAGAACCAGAAGGACAGCTTGCCCCAGAACGGATCGAGGCGGTAACCGAAGGCTTTCGGGAACCAGTAGACGATACCCGCAAGTACACCGAACACCACGCCGCCGATGATAACGTTGTGGAAGTGGGCGATGAGGAACAGCGAGTTGTGCAGCACGAAGTCCGCCGGCGGAACGGCGAGAAGAACGCCGGTCATGCCGCCGATGACGAAGGTGATCATGAAACCGATCGTCCAAAGCATCGGAACGTCGAAATTGATGCGGCCCTTATACATGGTGAAGAGCCAGTTGAAGATTTTCGCGCCCGTCGGGATCGAGATAATCATCGTGGTGATGCCGAAGAAAGCGTTGACGCTCGCGCCGGAACCCATGGTGAAGAAGTGGTGCAGCCATACGATATAGGCAAGGATGGTGATGACGCCCGTCGCATAAACCATCGAGGCATAACCGAAGAGGCGCTTGCGGGAGAACGTCGCAACGATTTCCGAGAAGACGCCGAATGCCGGCAGTACCAGAATGTAAACTTCGGGATGGCCCCAGATCCAGATGAGGTTGACATACATCATCGGGTTGCCGCCGAGATCGTTGGTGAAGAAATTCGTACCAACGTAACGGTCTAGCGTCAGGAGCGCGAGCGTGCCGGTCAGGATCGGGAACGAAGCCACGATCAGGATGTTCGAACACAGTGATGTCCAGACGAAGATCGGCAGGCGCATCATGGTCATGCCGGGCGCGCGCATCTTGATGATCGTCACGATCAGGTTGATGCCCGAGAGCGTCGTTCCCACACCGGCGATCTGCAGACCCCAGATATAATAATCGACCCCGACTCCCGGACTGCCATCGATGCCGGACAGCGGCGGATAGGCGAGCCAGCCAGTCTGCGCATATTCACCGATGAAGAGCGAGATCATGGTGATGACGGCGCCGGCCGTGGTCATCCAGAAGGAGAAGTTGTTGAGGAAGGGGAACGAAACGTCGCGGGCGCCGATCTGCAGCGGCACGACGAAGTTCATGAGACCGGTGATCATCGGCATGGCCATGAAGAAGATCATGATGACGCCATGGGCGGTGAAGATCTGGTCGTAATGGTGCGGCGGAAGATACCCTTCCGATCCGCCCGACGCGATCGCCTGCTGGACACGCATCATGATGGCGTCGGCAAAGCCGCGCAAAAGCATGACGAGTGCGAGAATGATGTACATGATACCGATCTTCTTGTGATCGATGCTCGTGAACCATTCCTTCCAGAGATAACCCCACAGCCGGAAATAGGTGAGGGCGCCAACAACGGCGATGCCACCCAGAGCCACAGCCGCGAAAGTGGCGACAAGAATGGGCTCGTGAAGCGGGATGGACTCCCATGTCAGCTTCCCGAACAGGAACGACGTTTGATCGGAATTGACGATCATTTTCAGCCTCTTGCGATTCTAAGACGTAAGGTCGGCGCAGCCAGGCCGCGCCGAAGAATGCCGGGACGTATCGTCAGCCAGCGACTTGTTTCGTTTCCGGCAGCGCCGCGGGTTCGAAAGTCTGACCTTCGATCGCAGCCGGAGTGGATTGGGGTCCGCTGGCGACACCGTAAGGTGAAAGCGGCGTACAGACGACGGAGTTCAGCGCCTTAGCGATGTCGATGCCTTCCTTGCCGCCACCGCCCTTGGCGTCGATATGCATCATGTCACGCATGCAGAGCTTGTTGGGCTCGACGCAGCGGTTGAGGATGGCATCGTAAAGCTGCGGATCGACGGAAGCGAAATATTGCACCGGTTCACGTTCCGAAGGCTTGGCGAATTCCAGATATTCCTGGCGGCCGAAACCCTTGCCGCCTTCTTTCACCTTGGCCACCCACTGGTCGAAGCCCTGCTGGCTGAGACCATGGAACTTGAAGCGCATGTGCGAGAAGCCGGGGCCGGAGAAGTTGGCCGAGAACCCGTCGTAAACGCCTTCCTTGTTGATGACCGCGTGCAGCTTGGTCTGCATGCCGCCCATGGCGTAGATCTGGCCGGCGAGAGCGGGTACGAAGAAGGAGTTCATCGCGGTCGTGCCGGTGATCTTGAAGTTGATCGGAACATCGACCGGAGCGGCAAATTCGTTGACGCTGCCGATACCGAGTTCGGGATAGAAGAACAGCCACTTCCAGTCCATGGCCACCACTTCGACCGTGATCGGCTTGATATCGGCGGTAACCTGACGGTTCTCGTCGATGCGTTCCAGCGGGCGATAGGGGTCGAGACGGTGGGTGGAAATCCACGTTACGGTGCCGAGCATCAGGATGATGGCGACGGGAGCCGACCAGATCACCATTTCAAGGCGCGTGGAGTGATGCCACTCGGGATCGTAATCTTCAGCTTTCGCCGACTCGCGATACTTCCAGGCGAAAAACAGCGTCAGGGCAAGGACCGGGACGATGATCAGCAGCATCAGGACCGTGGAGGTGATGATAAGATCACGCTGCTGGATGGCCACGTCGCCCGAAGGATTCAGGACGACCAGATTGCAGCCGCTGAGCAACAGCAGGGCCGGGATTGCCAGAAGGGCGGATGGGAGTTTTTTGATCATGCGCACGTTCTTTGAACTCGTACAGTTTGGATTACGCCGCGAATAATTGCCGAAGATCATTTTTGAAATGAGGTATATTGTCGCGGTGCAGCGAAGCCTTCGCGATGCACCATATGTCGGGCAGTACTGCGTTTAGAGGCGAGCGGCTGCATTATCGCACGGTCGGCGCTCTCGGCAACCCTTTATTGTCAAACTTCAATTGACGTTACGTAGGGTGCGTGTGACAATCCGCCGCATCGTAACGCAACGGAAGAGGAGCCCGAGCGTTACAGGGAATGGTTCGTCCATGACGCAGGAGGGATATTATGAGTTATACCAATGCTGCTCCATCCTTTGGGCAGGCACCGGAGGCAAACGGGGCTGGTCCCACGAGCGTCGATCCGGATCGCATCACGATTGCGGTCATTCTTGCCAGAATGACTGAATTCTTTGACTTTTTTATCTATGCTATCGCCTCTGCGCTTGTTTTCCCCCACGTCTTCTTTTCCTTCGTTGATCCTCTGACGGCCACGCTTTATTCCTTCGCGGTATTCTCGCTTGCCTTTATCGCAAGACCGATCGGCTCGCTGATATTCCTCCAGATCGACCGCAAGTTCGGCCGGGCGGTGAAGCTGATGGCGGCGCTCTTCACGCTCTGTGGTTCCACCATGGCGATCAGCTTCCTTCCTTCTTATGACGAAGCGGGCATGCTTGCGCCCTGTCTTCTGGCCGTGTTCCGTATCGGTCAGGGCCTGGGCCTTGGCGGCGCCTGGGACGGTCTTGTCTCGCTGCTTGCCATGAATGCACCGCAGAAGCAGCGCGGCTGGTACGCCATGATGCCGCAGATCGGTGCGGCCATGGGCTTCGGTCTCGCCAGTGCCTTCTTCATCGTGTTTGTCACGCAGCTCTCTAATGCCGAGTTCCTCGCCTGGGGCTGGCGTTTCCCGTTCTTCGTGGCGCTGGCGCTCAATGTTCTGGCGCTCTTTGCCCGCCTGCGCATGATCGTCACGCCGGAATTCCAGGCCATGCTGGAGCAGCATGAGCTGGAACCGCGTCCGATGTTCAGGATGTTGCGCTCGCAGTTTCCGGTTGTTCTCACGGGTGCCTTCGTGCCGCTGGCAAGTTTTGCGCTCTTCCATCTCGTCACGGTTTTCCCGCTGAGCTGGGTTTCCCTCAATACCAGCCAGCGTGTTTCGGACTTCCTGTTCGTGCAATTCGTCAGCGCCATCATCTGCGGTGGCATGATCGTGGTATCCGGCATACTGGCCGACAGGATCGGTCGGCGGAAGCTTCTGGCCATCGCCGCAGCTCTCATTGGTCTCTTCAGCCTCGTGGCACCCGTTCTGCTGAGTTCGGGCGATATCGGCCGTTATCTCTTCGTCCTGATCGGCTTTTCGTTGCTGGGCCTTTCCTTCGGCCAGGCGGGCGGTGCGCTCGCCTCCCGTTTCAGCCGCGAATACCGCTATACCGGCGCGTCGCTCACCTCGGATATTTCCTGGCTTATCGGTGCTGGTTTCGCACCGCTCGTCGCTCTCGGATTTTCGTCCAAATTCGGACTGTTCGCGGTCGGAATTTACCTGATGTCAGGTGCTGTCTGTACGCTTGTTGCCCTCTGGTTCAGCCGGACGCTGGAAATGCCTTCGGAGTGATCCAGGTAATTTAACAATCCCTGCAGCCATCGCGCCGCGGAATCCTGTCGGATTTCGCGGCGTTTTTGTTTTTTTATTGCGCGAAGCCGATTTTAATCTTGACTCGCTGCATCATGAAATATTATGTAAGCAATACTGACATAATTCAGTGTGTCTCATTGCCGGAACGCCGGTCATCAGGGAACGCGATGCGAACGACGACGATCATTATTTGCGAGAAAGCGGCCATTGCCGCCACGCCGTTTGCCGGCCGCAAAACGACCGTTCGCGCCATTAAACGCCGATAACCAAAAAAGAGGAGCAGCCAGGTCGCCTGCGGCTCCGCCCGCAGAATGCCGGCTGGCGCGCCGGGTTTCGGGAAAAGAGGGCGATGCCGCGCGAAATGCGCAACGAGAGGAGAGTGCCTTGAGTGTGACGGAGCAAAAATTCGGCCTTTACGATGCGGCTTTCGAAAAAAGCAGCTGTGGCGTCGGTTTCATCACCCGCAAGGATGGCGTGCAGACGCATGATGTGCTCAAGCGCGGTCACGAGGCGCTCTGTGCCGTGCCGCATCGCGGTGGCATGTCGGCGGAAGGCGTGGGCGACGGTGCGGGCGTGTCGCTGGACCTGTCGCTCTCCTTTTTCCGGGAACTGACAGGCGACGATGCCCTGCAAGCCGACCGGTTCGGCGTCGGCAATTTTTTCCTGCCGCAGAACCCGGCCTTCCACGGCGAGGCCGTCGGCATTATCGCCAGCGCTCTCAAAGAACAGGGCTTCTCGGTCCTGCTCGTCCGCGATGTGCCCGTCAATGACGCGGCCATCCGTCCCGCCGCAATCCCTTACCAGTTACCGATCCGCCAATGGGTCTTTTCGGCTCCGGTGAAATGCGCAACCCTTGCCGAATTCGACTGGCGCATCCACAAGGCGCTGCTCGCCATCGAGGCGCTCGCTTACACCGTGCCGGAGCTTGCCGGTTTTTACCCGCTGTCGCTCAGCGCGCGCACGCAGGTCCTTAAGGGGCGTCTGAACTCTCAGGAGGTCATGCCCTATTTCTGCGACCTCACCGATCCGCGTCATGAAGTGCATACGATGTATTTCCACACGCGGTTTTCCACCAATACCGATCCGCACCCCTCCATGGCGCAGCCCTTCCGCCTGATGGCGCATAATGGCGAGCTTAACACCGACAAGAAAAACCGTCTTTCGGAAGCGGCCGTGGCGCTGGCGAAGAATGCCAGCATCATCAGGCCCAAGGGCCAGTCGGACAGCTGCCGTCTGGACCAGACATTGCAGGCGCGGGTAATGGAAGACGGTCTCGACCTCGTCACCGCTGTGGTCTCGATGATGCCGCCTGCCTGGGAAAACGACGACACGCTCTCGCCGGGCGTGAAGGCGATGCTGGAATATTTCTCGCTCTATGAAGAAAAGAATGACGGCCCGGCCGCGCTGATCTTCGGCGATGGCACCATTATCGGCGCGCGTCTCGATCGCCTTGGCCTGCGCCCGCTGCGCACGGTCGAGACGGAGGAGTATCTCTGTGTCATGTCGGAGGCGGGGCAGATCGCCTTTCCGGCGGAAAGCGTCATCCGCCGCGGTCGCATCGAGGCGGGCGGCATGCTTTATTACGATCACGCCGAGCGTCGTGCCTTTTCCACGGTCGAGGCCCTGGAGCTTCTCGCCTCGCAGCGGGACTATTCGTCGCTGCTGTCTAATGCGCGCGTGATGCTTGGTGATTTGCCCGAGGTGCCCGCCGAAAGGCAGGGTTCGCCACTGCGCTATAATGGCGATCTGGAGCGCCACCAGCGTTATGTCGCCTATTCGCACAATCAGGAAAGCTTCAAGTTTCTGATGGACCCGATGCTGGCCTCCGGCGCGGAAAAGATTTCCGCGATGGGTTACGGCAATGCCATCAATGCGCTTTCCGATCAGGAAGGCGGGGTGGCCAAATATTTCTCGCAGCGTTTCGCGCAGGTCACCAATCCGCCGCTCGACAGCATTCGTGAGGCCGACGGTATGACGCTGCGGGTGGCTCTCGGCGCAAAGCCGAACAGCGGCGCGAAGAAGGTCCGCCAGATCGTCGTTCGCTCCCCCATCCTGAATCACCTCGACATGCTGCGCATTCGCGAACAGCCCGAGACACCCGTTCGTCGTTTCGAAATGCTTTATATGCCGGTCTTCGATGCTGCGGAGGCCAACGAAGCGGCCTTGCAGCAGGCAATAGACGGCGTCTGCGATAAGGTTGCGGCTTTCGCGGCTGAGGAGGGCGGCATTGCCGTCATCACCGATCGTCACGTCTCGGCAAGCCATGCCGCTCTGCCGATGATCATGGTCGTTTCCGCCATCAATCAACGGCTGATCGAGGAGGGCCTGCGGCTGCGCGTTTCCCTGATCGTCGAAAGCGGGCAGTTCTCCTCCTCGCATCACATCGCAGCCGGCCTCGGCTTTGGCGCTTCGGCCGTCTATCCGCTCGGCGTGCAGTTCCGCGCCGAGGAGAAATTCGGTGCCGATGCCGATAAGGCATTCAAGCGTTTTGCAAAAGCGGCTGAAAAGTCGCTGATGAAGACCATGGGCAAGGTCGGGCTGTGTACAGCGGAAAGCTATATCGGCGGCGAATTCTTCGAGCCCAACTTCCTTGATACCAGCGATCCGGTCCTGAAGCGTTATTTCCCGAATGTGAAGACCCCGGTCGGTGGCGTCACCTTCGCCGTCATCGCGCAGGCTGTCGCCGACTGGCATCACAAGGCATTGTCGGTGAAGGGTGAAAACGACATTCCATTGCTCGGTCTCTTCAAGGAACGCGCCGAAGGTGCTGGCCATTCCTATGGCACGACGGCCGTTCGTGGCTTCGTTGATATGACGGAGGAAAAGATCGGTTTCGACAAGGGAACTGAAAACGAGGAGGCGCTGCGCCTGCTGCCGCTCACCCGGCTGGAGGATGCCTTCGGTCTCAACGATGCTGCCTATTATCACAACAGCTTCGACCGGCTGACCCCGGAGGCGATCGATAAATTCGAGGTAACGCCCGGTTACCGCTCCTTTGCCCGTATGATGGCGGAAGAAAGGGCACGCCGCCCGGCCGCCCTGCGCGATGTTCTGGAACTACCGGCCGACGTGACATTCGCCGGTTCGGCCGAAGAATTCCGCCGCGAAATGGGCCGTTTTTCCAGGCATGGCAATAACAGCTTCATGGTGCGCGGATTGCGCTGCGAAGAGGCAGGAGAAGGCGCGTTCCGGCTGCAGCTGACCGGCCCGCACGATCATGAACTTGCCCGCCTCGCCGCCCTTGGCCAGTCGCTGCTCGACCGTTTTGGTGACGACATCGCCGGCCACTGGCTGGAAGGTGGCGCGCTCATGGTTCAGGCGAAGGGTGAGGCCTTCGCCTATCTGTCGCTGATCCGCACCGCACCGGACAGCATTCCGCTTGAGACCGTGCAAAAGGCAAGCGAGATCACCAAGACCCTCGCCTCGGGCGCCATGAGTCACGGCGCGCTGGTCGCCGCTGCCCATGAAGCGGTAGCGCATGGCACCAACATGGTTGGCGGCATGTCCAATTCGGGCGAGGGCGGTGAGCACATTTCCCGTTACGGCACCATCCGTGCCTCGCGCATCAAGCAGTTCGCCTCCGGCCGCTTCGGTGTCTGGGCCGGATATCTTGCTGATCCAATGCTGGAGGAAATCGAGATCAAGATCGGCCAGGGCGCAAAGCCCGGAGAAGGCGGACAGTTGCCGTCTCCCAAGGTGACGGTGGAAATCGCCGCCGCACGCGGTGGCACGCCCGGTGTCGAACTCGTTTCGCCGCCGCCGCATCACGATACCTATTCGATCGAAGATCTGGCCCAGCTCATCCACGATGCCAAGGCGGCGCGCGTGCGCGTCATCGTCAAGCTCGTGTCGTCGGAAGGCATCGGCACGATTGCAGTCGGCGTCGCTAAGGCGGGGGCAGATGTCATCAATGTTGCCGGCAATACCGGCGGCACGGGTGCTGCAGCCGTCACCAGCTTGAAATATACCGGTCGCGCGGCGGAAATCGGCATCGCCGAGGTGCATCAGGCGCTTTGCGCCACCGGCCTGCGCGCCAAGGTGCTGCTGCGCTGCTCCGGCGCCCACCAGACGGCGAGCGACGTGGTGAAGTCGGCCCTTCTAGGCGGCGACAGCTTTGAATTCGGCACCACGGCGCTGATGATGCTGAAATGCGTCATGGCGAAGAACTGCAACATCAAATGCCCGGCCGGCCTTACCACCAATCAGGAAGCCTTTAACGGCGACCCGAGGGCGCTGGCGCAATATCTCATGAACATCGCCCATGAGACGCGCGAGATTCTGGCCGGTTTGGGCCTGCGCTCCTTGCGGGAAGCACGCGGTCGTTCCGATCTTCTTCACCTCCTCGATCATCCGGCGAGCGTCGGCCAGCTTGACCTCCGGGCAATGCTTGCCGTGGTCGAGGAGGTGAAGATCGACAGCCCGGTCTATATGGAAAAGGACTTTGCGCTGGACGACGCCTTCATCGATCTCGTGCGTTCGGCGCTGATC
The DNA here is from genome assembly GCF_048298475.1 of Agrobacterium sp. El2ro-1b. Classification (NCBI taxonomy): domain Bacteria; kingdom Pseudomonadati; phylum Pseudomonadota; class Alphaproteobacteria; order Hyphomicrobiales; family Rhizobiaceae; genus Agrobacterium; species Agrobacterium sp. El2ro-1b. The sequence goes on from NZ_CP103458.1 coordinate 2,755,823, forward strand.
GACAGCGGGCGGGAGAACATCGAGCTTGGCGGCAACCGTTTCCTCAACAATTGCAACAAGAGTGTCGGCGGCCAGCTTGCTGTCGATATCGAACGTATGCTGAACCACGAACTTTCCGATGAGCAGCTGGATGCGCTGCCGGCCGTCAAGCGGGATAGCCGCGGCCGCCGTTTTCTGGAAGCGGGTTCAGTGCGCATCGATACGTCAGGTTCCGCCGGTCAGTCCTTCGGCGCTTTCTGCAATGACGGCATGGTCATGGTCCATACCGGCACCTGCAATGACGGCGTCGGCAAGAGCGCCTGCGGCGGCACCATCGTCGTGCGCTCGCCCGGCGGCGGTTCGCAAGGGGCTGGTGGCAATGTGCTGGTCGGCAATTTTGCGCTGTTCGGCGCCACCGGCGGCCGCACCTTCGTGGAAGGACAGGCGGGCGACCGTTTCGCCGTGCGTAACTCCGGTGCGACCGCCGTGGTCGAAGGCGTGGGCGATTTCGCCTGCGAATACATGACCCACGGCGCGGTCCTCAACCTTGGCAGTTTCGGCAAGGGGTTCGGCAACGGCATGAGCGGCGGCTTCGTTTATCAATACGATCCCTATGGCGATCTGCCGAAGAAGGTCAGCCATGATTCGATCCTGCTCGGCTCGATCACGGGTGAGGATGAACAGGCTGCAATCCACAATCAGGCCGTCCAACAGCTTCTGACCCTGCATGTCGCGGAAACCGGCTCTGCCAAGGCCGCGTGGCTGTTGGAAAACTGGGAAAGCGAACAGCACAATTTCGTCTACGGCATGCCGCGCGCCCTGCTGCTTTATCAGGACAGCGACAAAATTCTGAAAGCCAAGCCCCGCAAGGAGCTGCTGGAGGAACTGGCCTCTGCACTTTCCGGCTATCAGCTACGCAAGTTCAAGCTTGCCTATCGTGACCGCAAGGCCGTGCTCGACGGAACGGTGCCGGGTTATGGTGAGACGGACACGGAGGACATGTACGCGCTCATCAACAATTATACCGTGTTGAGCATGGCGCAGGCCATCGCCTTGCAGCGGTTGCCGATGGCATCGGGCCCTTCTGATCCCGCCATCGAAAAAGCCGTGCGCAATCTCATCCTCACGGAAGATTACGCGCTGATGCAGCGTCTCATGAAATATGCACGCGAGGCGTTGTCCGACCATAGCGACGAGCAGCTTGCGGTGATGATCGCCGCCAAACGCCTCGATGATTACAAGCAGGCGCTGGCGCGCCGGAATATCTGGTCGGTGGACAGCCCCGGCACCTATGGCTGGATCATTCAGCAGAACCGGAAAAACATCGAGAAGATCGGCCGTTTGCCGGGCTTCGAGGAGCTTTTCGCGGCGCGCGCCATTCCGGACCTTGCCACCGCATCCAGCCATAACAGGGCAGCATGATGAAGATACCTTACATTCCACAGGACGCGCCCTTCAATGGCGATCAGCGCGTGTGGCTCGCCGGCTTTCTGGCCGGGCTCCACTCCCGCAGCGCCATCGGTCTGGAGACATCGGTGGCCGCTGGGGCCCCTAAGGTGGCGGCCAACGTATTGAACGTTCTCGTTGGCACCCAGACCGGCAATGCAGAGGCTTTGGCAATGGATATCGCCGCCGCTGCACGCGCCCAGGGCATGCAGCCGGTGGTGACGGCTCTGGATGACGTCTCCATGGACAGCCTCGGCTCCATGAAGCGGGTCATCGTCGTCACTTCCACCTATGGCGAAGGTGAAATGCCTGACAATGCCCAGCTGTTCTGGGAGGTGCTTGCTGCTGACAGCGCGCCGCGGCTGGACGAGATGAATTTCGCCGTACTTGCCTTGGGTGATACCGGTTACGACGGTTTCTGCCAGGCCGGCAAGCTTATCGATACACGCTTTGAACAGCTCGGCGGCAGGCGCATGAAGACGCGTATCGACTGCGATATCGATTTTGAGGATGCAGCTGCTGCGTGGATCGGCGAGGCCCTGCCGCTTGCGCTGGCCGTCGATGGCGGCAAGGAAGCCGCTGTCACCATGCCCGACATCGCCGCGCAGCCAACGCGGGCAAAATCGGGCTGGAGCCGCAAGAACCCCTATCCAGCGACGGTAAGCGTTAATCGCCGCCTGTCCGGTCCCGGCTCGTCCAAGGAAATCCGTCACTACGAATTCGATCTCCGCGAAAGCGGGCTCGATTATGAGGCGGGTGACGCGCTTGGTGTTGTTCCGCTTAACGATCCGAAACTGGCCGGCGCGCTGCTCGGCCATTTCGAAGCGGTCGCAGACAGCCAAGTCGCCGGGCTGGACCGGCCGGTTGGCGATGCGCTTCTCAACATCTACGAGATTTCAACGCCCTCACGCGAACTGGTGGCTGAAATCGGCAAGCGCGCGGGGCATGAAGAACTTTCCCATATCCTTGCGAATGGCGACAAGGAGCAGCTTGCCGCCTTTCTCTGGAGCAAGGATATTCTCGACCTGCTCAATCTGGGCGGAAAGCCACTCTTCGAGCTTGCCGAATTCGTCACCTTCCTGAAACCCTTGCAGCACCGCGCCTATTCCATCTCCTCAAGCCCTCTGCTTGCGAAAGACAGCGTGCATCTGACGATCGCCAGCGTGCGGTATCGCGCCGAGGGCCGGGAGCGTGGCGGCGTATGCTCCACCTATCTCGCAGATCGGGTGGAGGCAGGGCAGAGCGCCGGTATTTTCGTTTCGCCCAACAAGGCATTCCGTGTCCCGCAGGACGACAATGCGCCCATTATCATGGTTGGACCGGGCACGGGTATTGCGCCGTTTCGGGCCTTTTTGCAGGAACGGCAGGCACGCGGCGCCAGCGGCAAGAACTGGCTGTTTTTCGGCGACCAGCACCGGCAATCGGACTTCATCTATGAAAACGAACTTGGCGACATGAGCCGCGATGGCGTGCTGACGCGTCTCGATCTTGCCTTTTCGCGGGATCAGGCGGAAAAAATCTATGTCCAGACCCGCATGCGCCAGAACGGCAAGGCGCTTTATCAATGGCTGGAGGAGGGCGGTTATTTCTACGTCTGCGGCGATGCGACCCGTATGGCCAAGGATGTCGATGACGCCCTGCACAGCATCATAAGCGATGAGGCCGGCATCTCCGCCGAGGCCGCAAGCGACTATGTCAACCGGCTAAAGCGCGAAAAACGCTATCTGCGCGACGTCTATTAGGCCCGGCCGGAAAAGGGACCGCCGGAGCACTGATTGCTTCAGCAATTGGTGCAGGCGGTCTCGGCGTCACGCTGCTTGAAGAAATAATCCCTGCCGATCGTGATCGACTTTGTGCCGGATGAGGCGACGTCAGGCATGAACATCAGTAATTCATGCGGAACGGAAAGTTCGACATGAATGAGGAAGCTGTCTTGCACCAGCAGGCGCGTCGGAACGGTGACCACTGATCCCACCGCATACGGTCTCTGATTCTTCTCATCCCATGACCAGGTGATTTTTGCCTGTTTTTGCGCGTCGATCTTGATGCCGCTGATCTTCAGTTTCAGGCCCTTGGTACTGTAGGGCGCAAAAACCGCGGCTGCGACATCCTGCATGCCTGTGAGGTAGGTTTTGTCGACGGAACCTGTTTTTGATATCAGGTCGTTGATGGTGGCGGCCGCACTGCTTGCCCGCTTGTAGGTATTGTAGCCGATCGTCAACTCGAAAGAGGTCAGATAAAGCGCGAGCAATATCGGGAAGACGATGGCGAATTCCACCGCGCCCACACCCCGGCTATCTCTGGCAAAGCGTGAAACGAGCGCGATCAGACGTCGCCTGCCGCTTGCCGCGACCAAGACAAGCCTTTCCATCATGAACCCCCGCCTGTGATGTATTTCTCGCTCATGAACGCACTCGTCGCGACGATGAGGAAATGGGAGGGCATCGATCCGTCGGCCGGGCGTATTTTGGTGAGATAGGGGCGGATAATATCGGCGACCACACGCCAGCGATAATAGACGCGCAACATGTTGATGGTTTCCGGTCCGCCCGGCTTGAAGCCGAATTGAGCCGTATCGAGATCGTAATAGTCGCCATAGGCTTTCAGGGGTATCGTGGTCGGAATATCCTTGAAGGCAGTAAAGGAGCGAAGGTCGACATACAGTTTCTGTTCTTTCTGGATCTCATCTGCCGAGCAGGTGATCATCACAGAAACTTCGTTGCAGAAACTCCTGCGAAAATCCTCTTTCGAAATCGAGCTGCTGATCTGCCCGGTGCGCAGACGCCGCGACATGGTCTCGGTGGCGTTGGCGACGACCTGTTCCGCCATGAGGGCGATGAAGGTCTCGATGATCGCAAAAACGACGAGGAAATAAGGAATGGCCAGGATCGCGAATTCGATGGCTGCTGTCCCGTCGCGGGAGAACCCGAATTTTTCCAGCAATGGCTTCAGTCTGGCCAGTCGCATGAGGTGGTGTCGATCTCTAAGAATATGCGGCAAGCGCAACCGTTGAATTTGTTGCGGACCATAACCACACCATGTTTAAATTCAGTTACTTCGATAAACTATACTTTAGTGAATTCCAAAATTGAGACGGCGCATAAAAAAGCCCGGCACATGGCCGGGCTTTTGTCGAATATCAGAAGGCGGCTTATTCCGCGTCTGCCTTGGACAGAACCTCAAGCGTGGGCGTCGAGGTGATGTTGTAACCGCAATCCACGTAATGACATTCGCCGGTTACGCCGCGCGACAGGCTGGACAGGAGGTAGAGCGCCGATCCGCCGATGTCATCAATATCAGCCGTCCGTCGTAACGGTGCGTTTTTCTGGTTCCATGCGTAGATTGCGCGCGCATCCGAAATGCCGGCACCCGCCAGCGTGCGGACCGGACCAGCCGAGATGGCGTTGACGCGGATATCGCGCGGGCCGTAGTCGGCAGCGAGATAACGCACGGACGCCTCGAGAGCCGCCTTGGCGACGCCCATGACGTTGTAGTTTGGAATGACGCGCTGCGAACCATTATAGGTCAGCGTCAGCATGGAGCCGCCATTGGTCATAAGTTCAGCGGCGCGCTTGGCGATTTCCGTGAAGGAGAAACAGGAAATGACCATGGTGCGGCTGAAATTGTCTCGGGTCGTGTTGGCGTAGAGACCTTTCAGCTCGTTCTTGTCGGAAAAGCCGATGGCGTGCACGACGAAATCCAGCACGCCCCATTTTTCGCGGATCGTCGCAAACAGCGCGTCCACCGAAGCGATATCCTCGACATCGCAAGGTACGATGAAGTCCGAGCCCAGTTCCGCGGCGAGCGGTTTCACGCGCTTGCCAAGCGCTTCACCCTGATAGGTGAAGGCCAGTTCCGCGCCCTGTGCCGCAAGTGCCTTGGAAATACCCCAGGCGATCGAGTGATTGTTAGCGACGCCCATGATGAGGCCGCGCTTACCTTGCATGATGCCGTTCATGGGCAATTATCCGTTATGACGCTGGAAGACGAGCGTGGCGTTGGTGCCGCCGAAGCCGAAGGAATTGGAAAGGATGGTGTCGATCTTGGCGTTGTCGATGCGGCTGCGAACGATCGGAACGCCGGCAAATTCCGGATCGAGTTCGGAAATATGCGCGCTTTCGCCGATGAAACGTTCCTGCATCATCAACAGGCCGTAGATCGATTCCTGCACGCCGGCAGCACCCAGCGAGTGGCCGGTGAGCGACTTGGTCGACTGGATATGCGGGATCTTGTCGCCGAAGACTTCGCGGATCGCGCCGATTTCCTTGCTGTCGCCGACGGGCGTGGAGGTCCCGTGGGTATTGATGTAGTCGATGTCGCCTTTCACGGTGGACAGCGCCTGCCGCATGCAGCGGATCGCGCCTTCGCCGGAAGGAGCCACCATGTCGTAACCGTCAGAGGTTGCGCCATAACCGACGATCTCGGCGTAAATCTTGGCGCCGCGCGCCTTTGCATGTTCCAGTTCTTCGAGAACCAGCACGCCTGCACCGCCGGCGATCACGAAACCGTCGCGATTGACATCATAGGCGCGCGAGGCGACGTCGGGTGTTTCGTTGTATTTGGACGACATTGCGCCCATGGCGTCGAAGAGGTTGGACATCGACCAATCGAGATCCTCGTGGCCGCCCGCAAACATCACGTCTTGTTTGCCCCACTGGATCATCTCGGCGGCGTTGCCGATGCAATGCGCCGAGGTGGAGCAGGCCGACGAGATCGAATAGTTGACGCCGTGGATCTTGAACCAGGTCGCGAGCGTGGCCGAGGCGGTCGACGACATGGCCTTCGGCACGGCGAAGGGGCCGATGCGCTTGGGGCTGTTGTTCTTCAGCGTAATATCGGCTGCTTCGACTATGGTGCGGGTGGAAGGACCGCCTGAACCCATGATGATGCCGGTGCGTTCATTGCCGCTGATATCGCTCTCTTCGAGACCGGAATCGGCGATCGCCTGCTTCATGGCTACATGGTTCCACGCACCGCCCTGCGACAGGAAGCGCATGGCGCGGCGGTCGACCAGATCGGTTGGGTCGAGAGAGGGCTTGCCCCAGACCTGACATTTGAAACCGTGCTCGGCAAAATCCGGCGAAAATGAAATGCCGGACTTGGCTTGGCGCAGCGACGCGGTGACCTCAGCGGCATCACCGCCGATGGAGGAAACAATACCGAGGCCGGTGACAACAACTCGTCTCATGAAAGGGACCTTTTCTTAAGATTTCGGCTGGACGACCGAAGCCGCCCGGCGTTTGTCTGAACTATTCCGTCTGTGTCAGGCGGTCTTTTCCTTGGACAGGCCTACGCGCAGGTCCGTCGCCTGATAAATGGTTTCGCCATCCGCCTTCAGCCAGCCATCGGCGGTTCCGAGAACCAGACGGCCACGCATCACGCGCTTGAAATCAATACCATACTGAAGCAGCTTGGTGTTAGGGCGTACCATGCCCTTGAACTTCACTTCGCCTGTGGAAAGCGCCATGCCGCGGCCTTCTTCGCCCAGCCAGCCGAGGAAGAAACCGGTCAGTTGCCACATGCCGTCAAGGCCGAGGCAACCCGGCATGATCGGGTTGCCCTGGAAGTGGCAGGGGAAATACCAGTCGTCGGGGCTGACATCGTATTCGGCGCGGATGAAACCCTTGTCGAAGGCGCCGCCGGTTTCGGAAATTTCGGTGATCCGGTGAACCATGAGCATGGGGGGCAATGGGAGCTGGGCATTTCCCGGGCCGAACAATTCGCCGCGACCGCAGGACAGGATCTCCTCGTAGTTGTAACTTGATTGCCTGGTTGCCATACCGCTTTCACTTCCCCAATCACTGGTGTTGAACGACTTCACTAGAGCAAGTTAGGTTCAAAATGAAGCGCTGCAAGGGCAGAGGCCGCTCCGGCCCCAATCTTTGTCTTCAGAACCTTCTTTGCAGAAGTCATTACCTCAATATGCCGTCCGCATACAGGAACCATCAGGCTGGAACCAGAGGAAATTTGCAGGAATGGCCGGTTTGCAGCCATTTGCGACACTTGGCGGCGCTGAAACTATTGAAAGCATTCCCTGCAAAAGATATATGCTATTGCAATTGACGGGTTTCATACGTCTGTTTGGAATGGGATTGCATGGCATTTGACGCCACATTGGATATCGGAACGAGGCTGCGGCGCTCTGGGCTGCGGCCAACGCGCCAGCGCGTTGCTTTGGGTGATCTTCTTTTCGCAAAGGGCGATCGCCACCTGACGGTCGAGGAACTGCATGACGAGGCGGTCACCGCCGGCGTGCCCGTTTCTCTCGCCACGGTCTACAACACGCTGCATCAGTTCACTGAAGCCGGCCTGATCCGCGTTCTTGCCGTGGAAGGTGCCCGCACCTACTTCGATACAAACGTTTCGGATCACCATCACTTCTTCGTGGAAGGTGAGAACGAGGTTCTCGATATTCCCATCAACAATCTCCAGATCGACAATCTGCCGGAAGCGCCAGAGGGCATGGAAATCGCCCACGTGGACGTGGTCATCCGCCTTCGTCGCAAGCGCGGTTGACGTTTTTGTCTGGTATAGAATGTGAAAATGGCGCCCATGGGCGCCATCTCTGTTTTCAGCGGTCATTTCTATATATCACTTCATGACGTCTTCCGGCCGTCTGCCCGGTTTGCCCTTATAGGGCGGGAAGGTCCATCCGAAGATCAGCGCGCCGGATCGGACGCAGAAGGCCGTCAGGAAACCCGCCGCTGATGCGGCATAGAGCGGTGCGCCGAAGAAATAGACGACAATGAAGATGGAAGAGCCCAAAAGCGCGCAGGTGATGTAGATTTCCGGGCGCAGCAGAACCGATGGCTCTCCGGCCATAATATCGCGCAAAACACCACCGAACGTCGCCGTCAGAACACCTGTGACGATGGCGACGGTTGCCGAGCCGCTTGCAGCGAGACCTTTGGCTGCTCCCATCACGCAATAGGCGGAAAGGCCGAGCGCATCGAGCCAGATCAATACCCGATAACGGGATTCGAAAAGATGCGCGGTGAAAAACAACAGAACCGCGACCGAGACACAGACGAGAATATAGGTGGGGTTTATCACCCAGAACACCGGCGTTCTGCCCAGCACGAGATCGCGAACCGTGCCGCCGCCAATGCCGGTCGCAGCCGCGAAGAACAGGAAGCCGATCAGGTCGAGCTGCTTGCGCGAGGCGGCGAGCGCGCCGGTTGCGGCAAAGACGGCGACACCGGCATAATCGAGAAAACCCAGCAGCGTCATGAAAAGGTTCCCCCCAGAAAGACGGCCCGCAAACACGTCAGTGTCGCGCAAGCACTAAACTCTAGGCTGACCGCCCGGATGATCGCAACATCCATAACCGAAACGGATGCAAAGGAAAATGCCGTGCGAATCGCTCTCGTTGCCGCTCTTCAGGCGCTGGTCCTCTTGATGTTTCCGGTAGCGCTCTCGGCGCAGCAGCAGCTGGTGAGCGACCCGGAGATTTACGAGAAGGATCATTTCCGCAATGAGTGCAAGGTGGCGGCCTTTGGCGATGATTTCGTCACGCGGCTGGATATCAACAATGACGGCCTGATGGATGCCGTCGTCAATCACGGCGTTCTGGATTGCGACGGAGAAAAGGGCCGTAGCTGCGACGACGAAGGATGCCCCTATAATTTCTACGTCCAGGTCAAAGAGGGCGGTTATCTGATGATCGCCACCGCCCGGATCTACAGCTATGATTTCATCAAGCGGTTCGGCAACATGGTTTTTGTCCTGAAGATGCATCCGCGTTATTGCGAGCGCACCGATAAGGAACCCTGCCTGATGACGGTGCGGGTCCGCGGCACGAAATTCGTCACGATTTCGCGCAAATGACGGTGCGGTCCGTCAAGGCGCGATGCGCCTGATCCGGACCCTTTGATTATAGCGGTGGCGCAGCGAACGCGGAATGACCAAGGTGGCGATGGCGACCGCAAAAACGGTTGCCGCAACCACCCACAAGGCACCGGACTGCAGCGTGGCGCCCAATACGGCCCCGGAGATTGCCCCGCTGATCATGCCGAGCCAGGGCACGATCTGAATGCCCCAATCGAGACTTCGCTCCCCCAGAAGAAAGCGACCGATGCCGCGGCCGAAACGGGAAAGAGCGCCGGTAACATAGGTGAGGCCGATCGGCAGGCCCTCAATATGCTCGACGGCCGCGTTGACCATGCCCATGGCGAAAACCACAAGATAAAACTGCGTCAGAGCGAAAGCGTCGCCGCACAGCAAGGCGGCAATCGCCACCAGCAACCCCACGCCCACAAGAACGGCAAGGATGCTCCGGTCGAATTTATGCGCAACCACGATGCCCCCGGCATTGCCCGCCACAAAAGCGACGATCGCGAAAAGCAGTTTCGCGGCATGGGAATAAACGCCCGCTTCCAGTGAGATGGCCGCACGGGTGGTGTTACCGGTCATGAAGGAAACGAAATCGCCGGACAGATGAAGACCCACCGCATCCGTCATTCCGGCGATGAATGAAATGGCGGCGACAAGCGCAATACCGGTGCCGGTGCGCCTTGCCCTGATGATGTTACGGCGTCTCTGTCTGGTCATGGAAAGACTCGATATGGAAAACAGCGGGCCGATGCGCCTGGCTGTGTTATCCTATGTCTAGAATGCCGGGCGGTCCGTTTGCAATCTTTCTGGAAGCGTTTCAGTACCTCTATTTTGTCTAGACAAATGTAAAATCCCTGCCTAGCATGCCTCAAATAAAGCGAAAAAAATATCGCACAAAAATAAATCAAAAAGGGGTTCCGATCATGAAAAGAACATGGGTTATCGCCGCAATCGCGACGCTTGTTTCGTCCGCTTCCGCTTATGCCGAAACGGCCGTGACCATCGGCATGTCCGGCTGGACCGGCTTTGCACCGCTGACGCTTGCCAAGCAGGCCGGCATTTTCGAAAAGAACGGCCTGAAGGTCGATATCAAGAAAATACCGCAGGCCAGCCGCCATCTCGCTCTCGCGTCAGGTGACATCCAATGCGCGGCCACCACGGTGGAAACATGGATCGCCTGGAACGCCAATGGCGTGAAATCCACCCAGATTTTCCAGATGGACAAATCGCATGGTGCCGATGGCATCGCGGTGCGCAGCGATGTCTCGAAGGTCGCGGACCTCAAGGGCAAGACCGTCGCCGCTTCCGCGCCGGGCACCTCGCCTTATTTCTTCCTTGCCTGGATCCTCAAGGAAAACGGCCTGACGCTGAAGGATGTGAAGGTCGTCAACCTTGAGCCGGGACCGGCCGCACAGGCTTTCGTCGCCGGCCAGAATGATGCGGCCATGACCTATGAGCCCTATCTCTCTACCGTGCGCGCCGCCCCCGACAAGGGCAAGATTCTCGCCACGACGCTGGACTATCCCTCGGTCATGGATACTTTCGGCTGTACGCCGGACTTCCTGAAGGCCAATCCGCAGGCGGCCAAGGCCTTGGCGGACAGCTATTTCCAGGCGCTGGAACTTATAAAGGCCGACCCGGAAAAGTCCTATGCGACGATGGGCGCGGATGTGAAACAGGCGGGCGAGGCTTTTGCCGCTTCGGCAAAATTCCTCGAATGGCAGGACAAGGCCGCCAACCAGAAGTTCTTCGAGGGTGAATTCAAGACGTTCTCCGAAAAGTCGGCGGATCTGCTTCTTGAAATCGGCGTGATAAAGTCGAAACCCGATCTTTCGACACTTGCGGATACGTCTTTCATCAAGTGAGAGAAAAGGCGGCCGCATCCCTTCGGGGAATGGTGCCGCCAATGACAAGGGTGAGAGCGTTGATTGTGCGTCACTGATGGCGCGGCGAAAGTGCCGCGCCGGTTTTCCGGACAGGCGGTAGAATGCAACCTCTTCAACCCATCAAGAACAGCACGAGGATCATTCTCGGCATCCTGTTCTTCGTGCTGTTTTTCTCGGCCTGGGGCTTTGCCACGCTCGGCGGTTTCGTGTCGCCGACCTTTCTGGCCGACCCGATCACCATGCTCAAGGACGGCATCTATCTGCTGACCGATCAGGGTTTTGCCGGCGATATCGGCATGACCATCTGGCGCGTGGTGGGCGGTTTCGTCCTGGCATCGCTGATTGCCGTGCCTGTTGGTATCGCTATGGGCGCTTATAAGCCGATCGAGGCGCTGCTAGAGCCTTTCGTGTCCTTTGCGCGTTATCTTCCGGCCTCCGCCTTTGTGCCGCTCCTTATTCTCTGGGCCGGCATCGGTGAAATGCAGAAGCTGCTGGTGATCTTTATCGGTGCTGTTTTCCAGATCATCCTTATGGTGGCCGTGGCGGTTGCCGGCACAAGGCGTGATCTGGTGGAGGCCGCCTATACGCTGGGCGCGAAGGACCGTGGTGTGGTGCGCCGTGTTCTCATTCCCGCCAATGCACCTGACATTGCCGAAATCCTCCGCCTCGTTCTCGGCTGGGCCTGGACCTATGTCATCGTTGCGGAACTGATCGGCGCCTCCTCTGGCATCGGTTACATGATCATCAACAGCCAGGCGCTGATGGCGACCGGGCAGATCATCTTCGGCATCATCGTCATCGGTGTCATCGGCCTTATCTCGGATTTCGCGTTCAAATCGCTGAACCGGAAGCTTTTCGCCTGGAGGCTTGCCTGATGAGCGAACTCGTTATCAAGGGCGTCAGCCGCACTTTTCCGGGCGTGCAGGGCGGCGAGCCGACGCTGGCCCTGCAGCCGACCAATCTGGAAATCCCACGCAATGATTTCGTCACCATCCTCGGGCCATCGGGATGCGGAAAATCGACCTTGCTGCGCATCATCGCCGGCCTCGATCGCCCGACGACGGGCGAGGTGCTGCTGTCCGGCAAGGCGGTGACCGGTCCGGGCGCGGATCGCGGCATGGTGTTCCAGTCCTACACCTTGTTTCCCTGGCTGACGATCCGTGAAAACGTCGCCTTCGGCCTGCGCGAACGCGGCGTTGCGGAGAGGGAAAAATGGGAGATCGTCGATAGTTACATCGACAAGGTCGGCCTGCGCGGTTTCGAAAACCACTGGCCGAAACAGCTGTCCGGCGGCATGCAGCAGAGAACGGCGATTGCCCGTGCCTTGGCGAATGGCCCGAAAATCCTGTTGCTCGACGAGCCTTTCGGCGCCCTCGACAACCAGACGCGCGGCCTGATGCAGGAATTGCTGCTCGGCATATGGGAACGTGAGCAGAAGACGGTCATTTTCGTCACTCACGATATCGAGGAGGCGGTCTTCATGGCCTCGCGCGTCGTGACCATGTCCGCAAGGCCGGGCCGCATCAAGTCGATCACGCCGGTCGACCTGCCGCATCCGCGGCACTACACCATCAAGGCCAGCCCGGAGTTTTCCGAGCTGCGGGCGAAACTCACGGAGGAAATACGCAGCGAGGCGATCGCCGCCGCTGCCCATGGCTAGCTGATCCGGCAAAGGGGAGGAGAGACGTATCGGGATGAGGAGCACAGGCGCCGATCTTCAGGAAAAATCGCTGCACGAGCGCATCCGTAACGATGTCGAGCGCCACATCATGTCGGGCGAATGGCCGCCGGGATATCGTATCCCCTTCGAACACGAGATGACCCGGCAATATGGCTGTTCGCGTATGACGGTGAACAAGGCTCTTGGCGAACTGGTACAACGCGGCCTGATTGAAAGACGCCGGCGTCTCGGCACCTTCGTTCGCCAGCCCCATGCGCAATCCGCCGTGTTGGAAATCCACGATATCGAGCGGGAGGTGCAGGCGCTCGGTCTCGTTTATGGCTACTGTCTTGATAAACGACGGCTGCGCCCTGCGGGCAAGGAAGATGGCGCGGCCATGGCGCTTGCCGCCGATGCCCCGGTTCTGGAACTGACCTGCACGCATTTTGCCGGCGGCGTTCCCTTTTGTCTTGAGGAACGTATTATCAATGTCACCGCCGTTCCCGAGGCGGAACATACTGATTTTTCAAATGTTGGGCCGGGAACCTGGCTGCTGAAGATGGTTCCCTGGAGCGCTGCCGAACATCGCATCAGCGCCGTTTCCGCGGATCGCAAAAACGCCGCGGCACTGGGTATAGCCTCCGGTGCGGCCTGTCTGGTCATCGATCGCCGCACCTGGCATGGGGCGGAATACATCACCCGCGTCCGGGTTACCTATCCCGGAGACCGGCATGCGCTGGTTGCGCAGTTTTCACCTTCCCAAAACAGCTGAAACTGCTTGGGGCGATCAATTTTTTGCAAAGAAGAGTTTACGGGTCGTCTTTTGACAATATAATAGTTGTCAAAAGAACTCAGGTTTATTATCGGAACGTCAAGCCTACACGACGGCGTCCGTTGATGGCCCCGGTTTTCAGGACCGGTCAATCTGCGGATGAGTTCATCGACGGAAATCCGGGATAAAAATTATGTCAGCTGAGACCTTCACTTCTTCCGCGTCCTTCACCAAGGCAAACACAACACGGCATGCCTCTCTTGCCATGGCTGTCACCTTGCTGACGGGCCTGAGTGCCGGTGCGGTTTTTGCTCAGCCGGCCCCTGAAACCCAGATTCAATCCGCGCCACAGACGGAAACGGTTCAGCCTTCACAGGCGCCGGCAGCTCCCGCAACGCCGAGCGCACCAACCGCCGAGCCTTCAGCCGCCGCGCAGCCCTCATCGCCGCAGCCTGCGCCTGCTCAATCCGCGACCGATCCCGCGCCGGCGTCCCAAGGCACTGCGCCGCAGCCGGCGCAGACCGAGCAACCCGCCCAGACCAACCAGACGGCCTCGCCGAGTGAAACCTCCACCCCGGTAGAAACCGTTAACGCCGAGCCTGCCAGCGCCGAACGTCGCACGGATATTCCGCACAACCTGTCCCCTTGGGGCATGTTCATGGCGGCGGACTGGGTCGTCAAGGGCGTCATGATCGGCCTCGCCTTTGCCTCACTCGTCACCTGGACGGTCTGGGTGGCGAAGTCGATAGAGCTTGCAGGCGCACGCGTGCGTGCCGGCTCGACGCTGAAGGTCATTCGCCGGGCAAAAACACTTGCCGAGGCCACCGATGCTGTCGAAAACAAGGGTGGACCTGCCGCCCTGATGTTGCGCATGGCAACCCACGAAATGCAGCTCTCCGATGCGGTGGTCGAGCACACCGATGGCGGCGGCATCAAGGAGCGCGTTTCCTCGGCGTTGTCGCGGATCGAAACCCATGCGGGTCGCCGCATGTCACGCGGAACGGGTGCCCTGGCGACCATCGGTTCCACCGCGCCCTTCGTTGGCCTCTTCGGCACGGTCTGGGGCATCATGAATTCCTTCATCAGCATTTCGGAATCGCAGACCACCAATCTCGCGGTCGTGGCACCCGGTATTGCGGAAGCGCTTCTCGCCACCGCGATCGGCCTTGTCGCCGCCATTCCGGCCGTGGTGATCTATAACGTCTTCGCCCGCTCGATTACCGGATACCGTCATCTGCTGGCGGATGCCGCAGCCGGCGTGGAGCGCCTCGTTAGCCGCGACCTCGATTTCCGCCGCATTCCGCCGGGCAGCACCAGCAAGCCGGCCGTGTCGCTGGTTGGACGGTGATCGGTCATGGCTGGCGGTATTCGCGAAAATAGCGGAGACGATCTCTCCGAGAACCATGAAATCAACGTCACGCCCTTTATCGACGTGATGCTGGTTCTGCTCATCATCTTCATGGTGGCCGCACCGCTGGCGACCGTCGACGTGAATGTCGATCTGCCCGCATCCACCGCCAAGCCGGCGGAGCGCCCGGAGGAGCCGCTTTATCTGACGGTCAAGGACGATCTCTCGCTCAATCTCGGCAATGATGCGGTTGCCCGCGAGGCCCTGGCGGCAGCGATCGACCGCCAGACGAGTGGCAAGAAGGATACGCGCATCTTCCTGCGGGCTGACAAAGCTGTTGATTACGGTCACTTCATGGAAATCATGAACCTCCTGCGGGATGCGGGTTATCTGAAGATCGCCCTTGTCGGGCTGGAAAACGCAGCTGCTGCGTCTCAGCCTGCCGGTTCCGCACAGCCTGCGGCCCAACCCTCTGGCCAACCCGCCGCGCCGGCAGGGCAGGGAACGGCGCCATGACCGCAAACGGCTACCCGCAGGCCCGCCATTCCCGTCTTGGGGAAGTGACGCTGTGGTCTGCCGCGGCGCTGCTCATGCTGAGCGTTCATGCCGGTTTTGCCTATTATCTGATGCGGGAGCCCGAGGAACAGGATGCCGGCGGACAGCCGCCTGCCGCGATCATGATTGAAATGGCGGCGATACCGGAAGCCGTCAAAACCGAGGAAACGACGCAGGCGCAGGATGTCGAGGACACCCAGGAGGTGAAGAGCGACAGCAGCGAACCGGTGGAGGAAGCTGCTCCAGAAGAGCCGCCCCCGCCGGAACCGGTTGCGGAAACGCCGCCGCCAGAGCCCGTGCAGCCGCCCGAACCGCCTGTCGAGGAGATCGTCGAACCGCAGGAAATTCCCGAGCCGGTGAAGCCGATCGATCCCGTGCAGGAACAGATGATGGCGGAACTCGAAAATGTCGAGGTTCCCTTGCCCGTCATGCGGCCACCACCACCACCGGTCGAAAAGAAGGTGGAAAAGAAAGAGCCGGAAGAGAAAAAGAAGGTCGAGCGCCAGCGTCCCAAACCGCAGCAGGCATCGGAGTTACGCGAAACGGCCAAGGCGGAAGCCCAGCAGTCCGACCGGACGGCAGCGTCACAAAACAACGCCGGTTTCTTCTCGTCGTCATCGAGGTCAAATGCCGATTGGGGTGCAAAAGTCCGTTCGGCGATGCAGCGGCGACTGGTTCGCTCGGCTGGAAAATCGGGAATGGCCATCACGGTGTCATTCAAGATCGACAGTGGCGGCTCTGTCGGTGGCGCGAGGATACTTTCATCTACGGGCGACTCCGCGATGGATCAGAAGCTTTTGGCCGTTGTACAAAAGGTTTCCGTCTCACCGCCCCCCCCAGGCGCAAATACGAGTTTTACCCTGCCTATTCTTTTCAAGTAGGGCTGGAACGGCATGAGGCCATCCCGACTCTGAAGAGGACGGGATGGCCGGTTCATTTTCCATGTTGATTTGCAGCGACCCTATACCGCAAAGTGGGGCACATACATCCCATCGCATGCGAGCCAACAGGAATCACGAAAATCATGAAACTCTCAATTGCAGAGGCGGAGGATCTTGTATCCTCTATCTTTGAGCGCAATGGCGTTCTGCCGCAAAATGCCCGTTCTGTGGCAAAGGCGCTGGTCGCCTCCGAGGCGGCTGGTCAGGGCGGTCACGGTTTTCGCCGTATTCCCGTTTATGTCCGTCAGGCGCGGGTTGGAAAGGTGGACGGCCATGCGCGTCCCGTGGTGAGGCGCGTGAAGCCGGGCGTTCTCTCGATCGATGCTAACCATGGTTATGCCTATCCGGCGATCGACTGCGCTCTTGAAGAATTGCCTGAAATGGCTCGGCAGCAGGGCATTGCGCTGGCAGCGATCCATCGCTCCCATCATGCAGGTGTCATGGCTCTGACGGTCGAGCGTTTTGCGGAAATGGGCCTTGTCGCGCTCATGTTCGCCAATGCACCAGCCTCCATGGCTCCCTGGGGCGGCCACACGCCGCTCTATGGCACCAACCCCATCGCCTTTGCGGCGCCCATCGGCGGTGCCGATCCGCTGGTCATCGATCTGGCTCTTTCCAAGGTCGCGCGCGGCAAGATCATGGCGGCACGACAGAAGGGTGAAACCATTCCCGGCGACTGGGCGCTCGACAGAAACGGCCGGCCAACGACCGATCCAGAGGAGGCTATTGCCGGAACCATGGTCCCCGCGGGTGAAGCCAAGGGTGCTGCTCTGGCACTGATGGTGGAGATCATGGCAGCTGCGGTGACCGGTGGAAATTTCGCATTCCAGGCATCGTCCCTTCTGGACGACAAGGGTGCGCCGCCCTCCCTCGGCCATACGATCATCGCCATCGACCCGGTATCCTCTGGCGGTGCGGCCTTTACCGAGCGGTTGGCCCTCATCGCGGGTGAGATCGAAAAGCAGGAAAATGTGCGCCTGCCCGGTCGCCGCAGCCAGGGCATCCGCAAGCAGGCGCTCGAAAGCGGCATTGTGATCGAAAGCGATATTCTCGCCGAAATCCAATCGCTTTGAACCGATAAGAAAAACCCGGCGGATCGAATATGATCCGCCGGGCAAACCGGATGTGGCTGCTTCGCATTTGCGTCGATTGGGCCGGACATCATGTCCAGCCCGCTTTTGGTCCGCCATCCCGCCATTGATATGGAAGGATTTGACGCAGAAAGCCGCTCATTCGGTTTTCAGCTTACGAGAGGGGACGTTTCGCGTAAGCCTGGATAAAGCAGAGGGTTGATCATGCGTCCTGTTCGATCAGGCCGCGCAGCAGGGCAATGCTGACGGCATTCAGCAGATTGGCGGCACCCAGCCTGTTTCGCACCCGCTCCAAAGTATCCTTCACTTCCGTTTCGTCCGCGCCGGTTATCAGGGCGACGTGCGACGGATGTTTACCCCGTGCGACAAGCCCCAGATATTGTCGCTCACGATCCGAGAGGACAATATCGCGCGTCTGACGATGTTCATGTGGCATTTTTGAAGACATTTTCTTTCAGCCTCAAAAGAGATGGACCTGTTCCGAATGCGTGATCATCTGGTGATCTCGCCCCCGAAACTGGCTCGTTAACCGCTCTGCCTACACGCGAACAAAAACGTCAATTTCGCCAAGAGGTTTCATCTCGCATCAGGAATTATGCAGTAAAAAGCCGCTTTCGCAGCCAGCCGATCCCGGTGGAGAGGTCATTTCGGAACATTGAAGGGACTGCTGCACCAATTGCCGAGACCACAATCAGGGGTCTTGCGCAGAATGCAGTTTCAAAGCTCTGGAATGTTTTCCGTCATATCCCGGGAATATGCGGCGCTCTCATAAGCGATGTGCCACGCCAATAAAATAACACCGGGCGCCAAGTTTTGTATTTCTATTGTTACGTTTCGGCACATCTTCCAAAAAACGCCGACATATTTCTCAAGTTTTATGCGTATTTTCGAAATATTGATGCCGAAAATACCTATCAGCCGGCGGAATGATGCGCGTGGTTCCTGCGAATATCCGTCGGTGTCGCCCCGAACCAGCGCGAAACGGAACGCGAAAAAGCACCGGGTGTGGAATAACCAAGCCTGTAACTGATGTCGGATACCGGAAGATCGCTTTCGACAAGGAGTTTGAAACCGGCGTTTTTGCGAATGGCGTCCTTTATCTCGTTGAGATTGGTGCCAAGCTCGGCGAGCCGCCTTTGGAAACTCCGTTCCGACAGGTTGAAATAGGGCGCGATCTCTCCGAGTGAAAGTTCTGCGTCCGACAGCCGCATCTGCATATAGCGTTTCACCTGATCGATGAAATGGGTCGGGTCCGCCGATGTTTCAGGCCGCAACATCCGGCATTGCAAGTTCATCAATTCGAACAGGCGCTCATCCGCATTCGGATTGGCCACATCCAGAAGCGATGCCGGAAGTCGCATCGTGTGGATGGCCTGGGAAAAACTGATCCGTCTCGTCAGTCTCTCTTTAAACAGCTGAATATTAATGGGTTTCTGTCGCTCCAGACCGATTTCGATCTGGTTCACGCGCTCTCCGAGAATATCGCGTAGCCGCTGCATCAGAACGGCAAGTGACAAATCCACATATTGATCGCGTTTGGCGATCCCAGGCGCGAAGGACCATGACAGGGTCACCTGCGCAGCATCAGTCACCATGGTGAAATTGCTGTTGTTGGTGGCGTAATAAACATGGTCCTGAAGAAAACGCAGGAACGAGCGAACCGTCGGAGCGCTGATCAGCCCATAACCGAACGCACCGGATGCACCGGCTGGAAAGGTGGCAGCGCATTGCAGGCCGAAGGCGTCATCGCCGGAAATCAAGGCGCAGGTTTCTAGCAGACGGGAAAATCTGTCGAGGCTGATGCGTTCCGTCAGGCTGCTGAATGTGGCGGGATCGATATCCAGGGCCTTGCAGATGGGAACGATATCGATGCCCCGTGAGCGGGCATAATTACTGACGCCGGCGGCCAGACCGGCGACCACAGATATCTCGTCACTGACCCTTTTTTCGGGCATCCCTCGCCTTGGCGTACCATGTTTGGAAATTGTCGCCTGATGGTAAGCCTTGAAAGCGTGTTTGTCGAGCAGCCCGACTGCGGCATTTTAAGGGTGGCTGGAGCCGGCGCTTTGCTGCAGCACCTGCATGATTGTCTTGCCGGCATCTTCGATTGCGCCGCTATTATCGACCGTCGTGACATCGAAATCCCCGGCAACGGTCAGCGAGCTGCGTTCCAGCCGGCGCAGGATATCGTCCCGGCTTTCCCGTCCACGCTGTTCCAGTCGCTTCGTCAGCACATCCGGCCGCGCAACGATGTTCACGACCTTCAGACGGGAAAAGGCGGTACCGAAATGGGGAAGCGCCGAGCGCGAACCATTGGCGATGACAACGTCTCCCGCTTCGAGATGGCGATAAACGGCGGCCGGAATGCCGTATTTCAGACCGTGCGCCTGCCAGGAGACCGCGAAGGCACCTGCGTCTTCCAACTGGTTGAACTCGTGCATCGAAACGGCATCATGGTTTTCACCGCCCGCATCGCAGCTGCGGGTAATGACGCGGCGCGTGAAATGGAAACCCGGGCGGCCGGACAGCTGTGCCGCCGCATAGTCCATCAGCGTGTCCTTGCCGGCCCCGCTCGGGCCGACAACCACGATCATCGTGCCGGGCGACAATGTGCGCCGGCTATCGTCTCCATCGGTGGTCATGCCACGCGCTTGCCCTGGCGCCAGACAGAACGGGCGACCGGCACACCATCCTCGCGATGAACCCGCACCAGATCGGCCCGCAACCCGGTCGCGATACGGCCACGGTCGACAAGGCCGACCGTGCGTGCCGGCGTGGCGGTGACCATGCGCAGTGCTTCCGGCAGGCTGATAGCTTCCACCTGATCAGCGAGCAGGAACGGTGCGAAGAGCAGGCTGAACGGCACGTAGTCGGAAGAAAGAACATCCAGCACGCCGATCTCGGCCAGATCGCGGGCGGCGATGTTGCCGGAATGGGACTTGCCGCGAACGATGTTCGGCGCACCCATCAAGACACTCATGCCGGCGCTGTGCGAGGCTTTAGCAGCCTCGACGCTGGTGGGGAATTCCGCCAGTTTAACGCCGTGACCGATGGCTTCGCCCACATGCGCTTCAGTCGCGTCATCATGGCTTGCGACGGTGATGCCGCGCTTGGCGCAGCTGGCCGCCAGATAATCGCGGTGCTTGGCGGAATATTCGGCCGATGCAGCCTGTCGGCGGCGCACGAATTCGGCAAAAGCCTCGTCGCTCAAGCCGCGCTTCTTCTGATAATAGAAGATATACTGGTCCATCGACTGGAACTGGCGCTGACCCGGGGAGTGATCCATCAGCGAAATCAGCCGCACGCGCGGATCGGTTTCGAAGTCTTCGAAATGCTCAAGCACATCGGCAGAAGCCACTTCGCAGCGCAGATGCAGCAGGTGGTCTGCGCGCAGGCGGTTCTGATCCGCCGCCGCCTCGATGGCATCAGCCATTTCCCGCATTTCGCCCTTTTTGAAACCACCATCCTCATCCGAGCCAAGCCGTAGGCAATCAAAAACGGTGGTGATGCCGGACGATGCAACCTGTGCATCATGGGCCTGAATGGCGGCGATCTTATCCCAGATCACGCCGGGACGTGGTGAGTAGTGCTGTTCAAGATGGTCGGTATGCAGTTCCACCAGACCGGGGATCAGGAAATCGCCTTCGAGGTCTTCTCCGGTTTTGGAAGCGCCTTCGCTGATATCGGCAATCTTGCCATCACGGATCAGAACGGATCCCAGAATAATATCGTCTTCCAGAACGATACGGGCATTGGACAGGGCGTGCTCGGTCATGGGTTCGCATCTTTCTTTGGCTGCTGGCCAAGCGGGTGCCAGCTATGAACGGTAAATGGCGCGCCGCGCGTTTCTTCAATGAACAAAGCGAGGCCGGAAATGGTGAGGGGCCGGTCGGTGAATTCAGCAAACCGGGTCGAGAGAACCTCTTGCATGGCGGGCTGCGCGTCTTCGTCGATACGGCCGGTCAGCGTCATGTGAAAACGGAAGTCGTCCATGACATGCGGATAACCCCAAAGAGAGAGATTTTGTCGCTGGCTTTCCGTCAGCATTTGCGGCCGCCGGCGGGCAATATCGGTCTCGGACAGGGGCGCGCGGAACCGATCGAAGTGATCAACGACCTCCGCGGCAAAATCCTGCAGCGGCTGGTAAACGCGATCCGGGACCAGCGCGAAAAACGGCCCAAGCGCGCCGACGACGACGCGTGGAATCTCGAAGGCGGACTGATTGGCCGCGAAATCTTCGACGGCTGCGAGCAGCTCGGCCTCGCTGTATTTTTCGGCGAGCTCGAAGGGAGCTTTCAGGGTCGCATGAAAACCGTAACGGCGCGGTTCCTCCGTCAAATCGGCATAGTCGTCGTGGTCGTCATGCAACG
Organism: Agrobacterium sp. El2ro-1b; assembly: GCF_048298475.1. Taxonomy (NCBI): domain Bacteria; kingdom Pseudomonadati; phylum Pseudomonadota; class Alphaproteobacteria; order Hyphomicrobiales; family Rhizobiaceae; genus Agrobacterium; species Agrobacterium sp. El2ro-1b. The sequence continues at coordinate 2,777,704 of NZ_CP103458.1, forward strand.
TGCCGGAAAACGCATTGCGCCCCAGCCAGCGCGACGCTGCTTCGGTCAGCGGATGATCTTTAGCCGGAGAAAAATAGATGGCGTAGCGCACGGCAAGCACTCTTCGGTGTCATGAAAACCAGGGATGAGAAGCTATTTGGCGTGACTCGCCCGCTTCCCGCAAGGTCAGGAGTGCGAGGTAATCGGTTTCCGTGACAGAATGATGATGCAGATGGAAAAAAGCGCATTCGAAACGCGACAAATCCTCCAAAAACGCTGAAGGCGCAGACGGAAATTGTGAGGAGATATGGCCGGCGTAAATCAAGACTGCGTGAGCGTGCGCGGTGCGGGATAACGAACGTCATCGCGACTTTCGTTATCCCGCCCGCTTGGGCCTAGTGCTGTGTTTTACCGATCAGGCGCGAACGCAGCGAATTGGAAATATGGTCGAACAGGAAGACGACGAAGAGAATGAGCAGGACCATATAGGCGACCTTGTCCCAGTCGGCATTGGTCCCCATCGCTTCCAGTAGTTTCAGGCCGATGCCGCCGGCACCCACCGCACCGATGATCGTGGCGGAGCGGGTGTTGCTTTCCCAGAAATACAGCGATTGGGAAATGAAGACCGGCAACACCTGCGGCAACACGCCGAAGCGGTTGACCGCGATCGGGGATGCGCCGACCGACTTGACGCCCTCGCGCTGCTTGTCGTCGACATTTTCCAGCGCCTCGGCATAGACCTTGCCGAGCGCCCCGGTATCGGTGAAGAAGATCGCGGCAATGCCAGGGATCGGTCCGGGGCCGAAGCTGCGGGTGAAGAACAGCGCCCAGATCAGCATGTCGATGGAACGCAGGAAATCGAACAGGCGCTTCATGCCCCAGTTTGCCGCCCTGTTGGCGGTAATGTTGCGCGCGGCGATGAAGGCGAGCGGCAGGGCAACGAGTGTGCCGAACAGCGTGCCGACAAATGCCATCACCAGCGTCTGCATCAGCTTGGACAGGATATCGGCATGTTGCCAGACGCTGTTGTCAAGGAAATCATCGACCATATGGCCGATATTGGAGCGCGCGGGATCGAGCCGCTCTCCCCAGAGCGCGAGAGCCGCAAGCTCGCCATAACCCTTGCCCCAGAATTCCGATTTGGTGTCGAACAGGAAGTTCGCCCATCCAAGGAAGCGGCGCTGTACATAGACCTGGCTGGTGCGGATTTCCGCCTGGCCGGCAAAACCGTAATGCACGAGAACCTTCTTGCCGTCCTGCTGGATTTCGTCGGGCAGGCCCTGCGGCGCGACAACAGCATCGTCGTTGATGATGACGGGGTAGTTCTTGCCGTCGACATAAACGTCCACCCGGGTCGGCGTTATATCGAGGCGGTTTTGTGTGCCCGCATAAACGACGCTGTAACCGCCATCCGGCAGGGGCTGCAGCCAGTCGATCTTCGCATCCGCGGGATATTGACCGCGGCTCGACCATTGCGGCGCGACCTTGCCGTCTTCGAAACGCAGGCGCGGTTGGGCGCGCCAGGAATACCAGTCCTGAATATAGCTGGAAGCGCGATCCCACCGGCCTTGCATGAAAGCCGGGCCGACATTGAAGAAGAAAAAGCAGCCGATGAGATAGGCGGTGGCGACGAGAAGGCCGACGAGCAGACCATATCGTTGCATGAAACTGCGGTTGAACACCTGCGGATGTGCAGCCGTCAGCCTCTCGCGCTCGGCGGTGTTGAGAATGAAGCTGGACGACATCAGGCCGCTCCCCGTCCGAATTCGAAGGATTGTTGGCCGATCAGTCTGCGGCGCAGCCAGCTGGAGAACTGGTCGACGGCGATGATGGTGATCAGCAGAAGGATGATGATGGCGTAGGTCTTCGAGGCGTGATCGTTACCGATCGACAGGCGGAAGACTTCGCCAATGCCGCCGCCGCCCACAGCGCCGATGATGGTGGAGGCGCGCACGTTGATTTCGGCGCGCAGCAGCGCATAGGAGACGAAATTGGGCAGAACCTGCGGCACGATGGCAAAACGCACCCGCTCCAGCCAGTTGGCACCGGCGGCACGTAGGCCTTCATCCGGCTTCATATCGGCATTTTCCACGACTTCGAAGAACAGCTTGCCCAGCGCACCGATCGTATGGACCGAAATCGCGATGATAGCGGCGATCGGTCCGATCGAGAGGATGGCGGTCAGCAACCCGGCGACGACGATTTCGGGAAAGGCGCGCAGCACTTCCATCACCCGGCGCACCACCCAGCGCACGAGACCGGCGCCGACGAGATTGGTGGAGGCAAAGAAGCAGAGCACGAAGGCGAAACTTGTGCCGATGATTGTCGAGACCAGGGCGATATTGAGCGTGATGATCAGCTGGTAGATGAAGTGCGGGATGTAGAAACCGTCGGTGATGTAAACGCGATCCGCGACGTAGTTATATTTCAGCGAACCATCCGCGTAAGGTGACGGCAGGTCGAACATCGCCCGGAAGATTTCGAGCGGACTATCGGGGACGAAGGTCCTCATAAAATCGAAGAAATAGGGCAGGCGCTCGAAAAACTTGCCTGAATTGGCCGCATTGGCGAAATTCAGGGAGGCGGCGAGGATGACGAGAAAGATCACGAGCGAAATGACTGTATAGATCCGTCGTGTCGCAAGCTGCTGTTGATAATGGCGCATGACCGTCCGGGACGATGCGCTCAACCCCTCGGGTGAGAGGGTACCATTGTGCAGTGTGGTCGCCATGCCGCTTTTCCTTTATTGGCAAAAGCGGCGGCGCCGCAAGGCACCGCCGCTTCCGGGTATGATCTGCGGATCAGCCGCCGATAACGGACTTACGGGCATCGATGATCGTCTGGTAGAAGGACGGATCGACCTTGATGTAGGCGGTGTTCTTGCCCTGGGTGAAGCCCTGGAAGCATGCGAGGTCCTTCTTCGGCAATTCCATGAAGAAGTCTTCGACCTTCTGCTTCATCGTGTCGCCGATCTTGTTGGAAACGAGAAGCGGGCCGTTCGGGATCAGCGGCGACTTCCAGACCTGAACGATATCGTCCATGTCCAGATTGCCCTTCTTGACCATCTGGTGAAGGTTGCCACCGGAGTAACCTTCTTCCCACTTGCCAACGCCCGAACCAAAGGTGGTGCCGACATCGAACTTCTTGTCGAGAACGGCGAGAACGAGGTTCTCATGGCCGCCGCCGAAACCGGTTTCGGAGAAGTATTCCTTGACCGGAACGCCGGTCTCCTTCGGGATCGCAACGTTCGGGATCAGGAAACCGGAGGTGGAGTCGGGATCGGCGAAGCCGATCTTCTTGCCCTTGGCATCAGCCAGCGTCTTGATGCCGCTGTCCTTGCGGGCAACCATGATCGTATAATAACCGCTGGAGCCATCAGAGCCGGTGTAGGTCAGGACCGGATCAACGGCCTTGGGGTCTGCGATGGCGATCTTGGCGTAGGAGGATGCGCCCATGGAGGCGATGTCGATGGTGCCGCCGAGCAGGCCCTGGATGACGCCGTTATAGTCCGGCGACGGGAAAACCTGAACTTCGGAAACGCCGGTTGCAGCCTTGAGGCCATCGGCAACGCACTTGGTGTTGCGGATCTGGTCGGCTTCGTTTTCGGAACCGTCGAGACCGATGCGCAGAACCTTGACGTCCTGAGCCATGGCGGAACCGGCCAGAACGCCAAGGGCGACTGCCGAAAGAAGGACTTTCTTCAACATGGACTTTCTCCTGTTTCCCGGCGAGCCGGAGTTTGTTGTGAAATGTTGGCCCTTGACGCGGGCGGAAACGATGCTGAGCGGTTCCTCAGAGCCCGGCCAAAGCCAGCGGTTCGGGACCGGCAGATTGCTGAACCGGGCGCGCGGCAAGCTGCGCGCCGGGAATATTGATGCTGGTCGAGGTCATGGTCTCGTCGATGCCGGAGCCTTGAGAATCGGTTCCGTAAATCTCGGTAACGGCGGTAGCCGTCAGCTCGGCGGGGGTTCCATCAAAGACGACGCGGCCCTGAGACATGCCGATGATGCGTTCGCAATAATTGCGCGCGGTATCCAGCGTGTGCAGGTTGGTGATGACGGTGATGCCTTCGCGCTCGTTGATGTCGCGCAGCGCGTCCATCACGATCTTGGCATTGAGGGGATCGAGCGAAGCGATCGGCTCATCGGCCAGCACCATCTTCGGAGACTGCATCAGTGCGCGGGCAATGGCGACGCGCTGCTGCTGGCCCCCGGAAAGCGTGCCTGCCGCCTGCATGGCCACATGCTCGATGCCGAGGCGCTCCAGCGCGGCGATCGCCATCAGCCGTTCCTCATGGCTGAAGATGTTGAACAGGCTCAGAGCCGTCGAACGGTGGTTGAGGCGGCCGAGCATGACGTTGGTAAGCACGTCGAGGCGCGGCACCAGATTGAACTGCTGGAAGATCATGGCGCAGTCGCGCTGCCAGTTGCGCAGCGCCGCACCCTTCAGTGACGAGACTTCCGTATCGTTGAAATGAATGGAACCCGAAGACGGATCGACGAGGCGGTTGATCATGCGCAGCAGCGTCGATTTGCCGGCGCCCGAGCGTCCGATCACGCCGACCATCTGACCCTGCGGTATCTCGACATCAACGGAATCGACCGCAGTGTGCTTGCCGAAACGGCGCGTGACTTGCTTCAGGTGAAAGCTCATTTCCCCGTCCAATCTTCTTTTGACGGGGTTCGACGTAACAGCGGTGCGTGAAGCGGGAGTGTCAGTTTGATGAAGAAAATATTACATAATTCGCAGATACGACACCCGGGGGTTCGTCGACAAACCTTTCGTCAGGCTTGTCATGTGGTGGAAATCCCGCCTGGCATATCAGGAGCCGACAAGCAGAAATCCCGGGACATGGCCCCGGGACTGCAATTGCTTCAGTATAAGCGGAGTTCACCCGCCATATTTCGCCACGAAATCCTCGGCGGCGAGTGCGCGGAAATCATCCAGCGCGCTGCGCAGCCTCGCATGGTCCCAATCCCACCAATTCAGATCATCCATGCGCTTGCCGAGCTCCGCGGGGAAACGCTCGCGGATCAGCCGGGCGGGCACGCCGCCAACAATTGTGTAGGGCGCAACATCTTTGGAAACGACCGCCCCGGCCCCGATGACTGCACCGTTCCCCACCGTGACGCCGGGCAGGATGGTCGCACCATGGCCGATCCAGACATCGTGGCCGATCACCACCCGTTTGGCGCGGCGCGCGGCAAAGAAGTCCGTCTCGTCTTCGGCGTCGTCCCAGTAGCTGCGGGCGCGATAGGTGAAATGGTGCAATGTGGCCCGCTGCATCGGATGATTGGTGGCGTTGATGCGGACGGAAGCGGCGATGTTGACGAATTTGCCGATGGTGGCGCACCAGATGGCGCCATCTTGCATGACGTAGGAGTAGTCGCCCATCTCGACCTCCTCGAGGCGGCAGCGCTCCGAAATTTCGGTGTAGCGGCCGATCGAAGAATTGGTGACGCGGGAACTTTGATGGATGACGGGTTCGAGACCGACCTTGACACTCATGCCGCTGCCTTTCGGGGCGAGAATTGCGAAACGTCGAGAATGCGGTCAGCCACGGCTTCGCGCACCTCCTCGTCGTGGAAGATGCCGAGCAGGGCCGTGCCTTTCTCTTTTTTCTCCCTGATCATGTCGACCACCACACGCCGGTTGGTGGCGTCGAGCGAGGCAGTCGGCTCGTCGAGAAGCAGGATCGCATGACCGGTGATGAAACCGCGGGCGATATTGACGCGCTGCTGCTCGCCGCCCGAAAAGGTCGCGGGCGGTAGCGACCATAATTCCCGTGGCAGGTTGAGTTTCGAAAGGAGCATGGCTGCCTGCTCACGCGCATCTTCAGCGGCAACCTTGCGCGCCAGAAGCGGCTCGGCAACCACGTCGATGGCCGCGACACGCGGCACCGTGCGCAGGAACTGGCTGACATAACCGATGGTGCGGTGGCGAATATCGAGGATCGTGCGCGGAGAGGCATTGCCCATATCGATGACCTCACCCTGATGGCGGATGAGGATCTGCCCGCTGTCTATGGCGTAATTGCCATAGAGCATTTTCAGGATCGAGCTTTTGCCGATGCCGGAAGGGCCGCCGAGCACGACGCATTCGCCGCCGGAAACGGAGAAATTGACATCGCGGACCACAGGCAACTCAATGCCGTCGCGAAGATGCATGGTGAAGCTTTTGAAGACTTCCGAAACGATAAGAGGCGTCGTCATAGCGTCAAACCTGCAAGATGGAGGAAACAAGCAATTGCGTGTAGGGCTCGCGCGGATCGTCCAGCACCCGGTCGGTGAGGCCGTGTTCGATGACGTCGCCGCCCTTCATCACCATCATGCGATGGGATAACAGCCGCGCCACCGCCAGATCATGGGTAACGACGACGACCGCAAGGCCGAGATCGTTGACGAGACCGCGCACGAGATCGAGCAAACGCGCCTGTACCGAAACATCGAGGCCGCCGGTCGGTTCATCCATGAAGACGAGGCGGGGGGAAGTGACCAGATTGCGGGCAATCTGCAGGCGCTGGCGCATGCCGCCGGAAAAGGCGCGCGGCTGGTCGTCGATACGGTCGGTGCCGATTTCCACCCGCTCCAGCCATTCGCTGGCCGATTGCCTGATATTACCGTAGTGCCGGTTACCCACGGCCATCAGCCGCTCGCCGACATTGGCGCCGGCAGACACCGCCATGCGCAATCCCTCCGCCGGGTTCTGGTGCACGAAACCCCAGTCGGTGCGCATCAGAAAACGCCGTTCGGCCTCGCCCATATGATAGAGATCGCGCACCGAGCCGTCGCGCATGCGATATTCCACGCTGCCCGCCGTTGGCATCAGCCGGGTGGAAATGCAGTTGAGCAGCGTGGTCTTGCCGGAACCGGATTCACCGACGATCGCCAGCACCTCGCCCGGATAAAGCTCGAAGGAGACGTTGCGGCAACCGGCGCGGTCGCCGTAATATTTGGAAACGTCCCGGACTTTCAGAAGCGGTGTGTCGCTCATTCTGCGGCCTCCTTCACATCCGCCAGCAGATGGCCCTTGTGGCCATGGGCACGGCGGTCTTCGCAATGGTCGGTATCGGAGCAGACGAACATGCGTCCGCCCTTGTCATCCAGTACCACCTCGTCGAGATACACATTCTCCCCGCCGCACAGGGCGCAGGGCTTGTCGAAGCGCTGGATTTCGAAGGGGTGATCTTCGAAGTCGAGGCTGACGACGTCGGTATAGGGCGGCACGGCGTAAATTCGCTTTTCGCGCCCGGCGCCGAACAGTTGCAGGGCGTCCGACATATTCATTTTCGGATTGTCGAATTTCGGTGTCGGCGACGGGTCCATCACGTAGCGCCCGGCCACCTTCACCGGATAGGCATAGGTGGTGGAGATGCGGCCGTTGCGGGCGATGTCCTCGTAGAGCTTGACGTGCATCAGGCCATATTCCTCCAGCGCGTGCATGACGCGGGTCTCGGTCTCGCGCGGCTCTAGGAAGCGTAGGGGCTCGGGGATGGGAACCTGATAAACGAGCACCTGACCCGAATGCAGTTCTTCCTCCGGAATGCGGTGCCGCGTCTGGATGATCGTCGCGTCCTTCGTACGGGTGGTGACGGCTACATCAGCCACCTTTTGGAAAAAGGCGCGGATGGAAACCGCATTGGTCGTGTCGTCGGCGCCCTGGTCGATAACCTTCAACACATCATCAGGGCCGAGGATGGAGGCGGTCAACTGCACGCCACCGGTGCCCCAGCCATAGGGCATGGGCATTTCACGGGAAGCGAAGGGAACCTGGTAACCGGGAATGGCGATGGCTTTCAGGATCGCCCGGCGGATCATCCGCTTGGTCTGTTCGTCCAGATAGGCGAAGTTGTAGGCAGCCAGCCCGTCGTCAAATGAAACTTCTTTAAGCATTGCGCGTTAGCCTTGTGAAAAAAGGAGTACAAGCTCATGGAGATTGGAATTCTTGCAGCCGTGTTCTTTGCTGTCTTTGCAGCATCGACCGTCTTTTGCGCCTTCTGGTTTGGCGAGCAGCACAGCCGCTGAGCTATTCGGCCGCATCGCTCATCCATTCCGCGCCATTGGCGTTGATTGCCTCGAAATCGGCGCGCATCTTGCGCACCAGACCGAGTTCGGCCTGAAAATCCACGTAATGCGGCAGTTTCAGATGCTCGACGAAACCTGTCGCCTGCACATTGTCTGCATGTGAGATGACGAATTCCTCGTCCTGCGCGGGGGCGACGACATCTTCGCCGAATTCGCCAGCACGCAACGCCCGATCGACCAGCGACATCGCCATCGCCTTGCGTTCGCTCTGGCCAAAGACCAGACCGTAACCGCGGGTGAATTGCGGCGGTGCCTTGGCCGAACCCTTGAACTGGTTGACCATCTGGCATTCGGTGACCTTGATATCGCCGAGCGAGACGGAGAAGCCGAGTTCCGGCACTTCAAGCTCGACTTCCACCTCACCGATGCGGATTTCGCCGACGAAGGGGTGGGTGCGGCCGTAACCGCGTTGCGTCGAATAGGCGAGCGCCAGAAGGAAACCTTCGTCGCCGCGCGCCAGCGATTGCAGGCGCAGGTCGCGCGGCATGGGAAACTCCATCGGTTCCCGTGTCAGGTCGCCGGCAATATGATCGTCCGGCATGTCGCCGTCGCTTTCGATCAGCCCCTCCTGGGCAAGGATATCGGAAACGCGCATGACGTATTCCGGCTCACCTTCCCGCTGGGTAGCGGTTTCGACGCCCTCGTCTTCGAGGAGGGAGGGATCGAGCAGCCGGTGGGTGTAGTCGAAGGTCGGACCCAGCAATTGCCCGCCGGGCAGATCCTTATAGGTCGCGGAAACACGCCGCTGCACCGCCATGTCGGCGGTATCCACGGGAACCGAATAACCGAAGCGCGGCAGCGTGGTGCGATAGGCGCGCAGCAGGAAGATGGCTTCGATCATGTCGCCGCGCGCCTGCTTGACGGCAAGGGCTGCGAGCGAAGGGTCATAGAGCGAGGCTTCCGCCATCACCCGGTCGACGGCGAGCGACAGCTGCGAAATGATCTGCGCCACGCTCATGGCGGGCAGGTCGCGGTCTCCGCGCCGCTGGTCGGCCAGCAGCCGGTGGGCGTTGGCGATGGCGGTCTCCCCGCCTTTGACAGCAACATACATCTTATGCCTCCACGGGTTTGATGCGCGTCGTGCGCGGCAGGCAGACGAATTTATCGCCGGCCGTCAGGATGACATCGACGCCGCGCGGGAAGATGGCGTTGTTCTCCGCCCAAAGCATTGGGAAAATATCCGGCAGGCCGGAAGGGCTGACGATGTTGACGTGGCGGATGCCGGGGCCGGAGAGCAGCAATTCCCGCCCGCCGTCCAGATCGGACAATTCGATGATGAGTGTCGTGGAGCGGTCGGGATATTCTTGGCTGCCTTGGGCGAAAAGACCTAAGGACGCGATGGCGCTGCCCGCCTCGATAACGGCGAAATGCGCAGCCGCTTTTTCTTCCGTTGCCGGTGCGCCGGTGTGAAATCCGATCCAGCCCGGCACCGCGGTCTTTCGCAATGCGCCGTTCAGCCAGACCGGTGTATCGTGGTCGCAGAGAGCCAGCAGAACCGCACCGGTGGCGGCGGCAAGCGGCAGCGGCGGGGCGACCGCCGTTTCGATTGTCTGCGGTGTGCCTGGACGGGCCATGCCGTCCATCAGCTTCTTGAAAATACGCTGGGAATCGAAGACGGCGCTGGAAAAGCCGCCCGTCAATGCTTCGGCTTTCACACCCATCAATCTTCTCCTCGAACCATGGTGAAGAAATCGACCCGCGTGGCTGCGGTTTCTTTGGTTTTCCGTTGCTTCTCTTCGCTCAGTCTCTTTTCGACCGGTGAAAGAAGCTCGGTCTCGATGAAGTCCCTGGTCGGGCTTTCCTGCCAGAGCGCGTCGAAAACGGCGGCATACCAGGCCTTCTTGCGGCCGGTGCCGAGAACATGCGCATGACCGACGGTTCCCGAGGCCAGCCTGACGGTCGCGCGGGTGACTGTGGTCTCGCCGAGATTAAAAGGCGCACCGCCGCCGCCGATACGGCCCTTGACCATGACGAGGCCGGTTTCCGGCCCCCGCACGTTTTCCGTCTGCGGGCTGGCATCCTGCCGGCTCCAGACCGTTTCCAGTTCCTGAACGGTGGCACGGGCAAGAAGCGCCGCCACCCGTTTCCTTTCACTGTCTATATTCGCAGCTTCGTTATTCATCGCTTGACCTCTAATGTCTATTGATATAGACAACTATACAACATAAGCTACAATTAACGTCGATGAATGACAAGCGTGTGACATGAGCCCTGCAGCAGCGATGAAAAGAAAGAACGGCGTGGCGCTCTGGCGGCAGATCGCCGACCGGATCAGAGGCGAGATTGCGGCTGGCGATCACGATGAAACCGGCATGTTGCCGCCGGAGATGACGCTGGCCGAAAAATTCGGTGTTAACCGCCATACCGTCCGGAGTGCGATCGCCGCACTGGCGAGCGAAGGCATTCTTGAGCCGATGCAGGGGCGCGGCACCATGATCGCCCGCAAGGAGCGTCTGAGCTTTCCGATTTCGCTGCGCACACGGTTCACGGCTGGCATCGGCGACCAGGTGAAGGAAATGGAGGCGCTGCTTCTTTCCCACACGACCGAGCCGGCAAGTGCCGATCTTGCAGCGCGGCTGCAATTGCCATCAGGGGCGCCGCTCGTTCGTCTGGAAACCCTGCGCAAGGCGGACACCCGCCCTGTGTCGCGTTCGACCACATGGTTCCCGGCGGATCGTTTCGCCGGAATAGGTGAGGCCTATCAGAAAAGCGGCTCGATTACGGCCGCTTTCAAAGCGCTTGGCGTGGCGGATTACGTGCGCATTTCCACCGTCATTTCTGCTATTCACGCGGATACGCAGGATCTGGCCGATCTCGAACTATCGCCCGGGGCCATCCTGCTTGTCACCCAGGCTCTGAATGCCGATATGGACGGCGTGCCGGTGCAATATGCCGTCAGTCGCTTTTCCGCCGATACGGTCGAATTCACAGTGGAAAATTAGAGCACGGGCTCACGCCGGCTGCGAAAGTCCGAGCACATCCAGCATGGAATAAAAACCGGGCTTCTTATCGAAGGCCCAGACCGCTGCCGTGATCGCGCCGCGTGCGAAGATGGAGCGGTCGCCGGCATAATGGGAAAGCTCGACGCGCTCGCCTTCGCCGGCGAAGATCACCGAATGTTCACCGATGACCGAGCCGCCACGCAGCGTGGCAAAACCGATGGTGCCGGCCTCACGCGCGCCTGTGTGTCCATCGCGCACGCGCACGGAGGAGGCGGTGAGATCGACCTTGCGGCCGGCGGCAGCGGCTTCGCCCAGCAGCAGCGCCGTGCCCGAGGGCGCATCCACCTTGTGCTTGTGGTGCATTTCCAGAATTTCGATATCCCAGTTCTGCGCATCCAGCGCCTGCGCCGCCTGTTGGGTGAGAACGCTGAGCAGGTTGACGCCGAGGCTCATATTGCCCGACTTGACGATGCGGGCATGGCGCGACGCCGCCTTGAACTTTTCCTCGTCTTGCGGCGAGCAGCCGGTCGTGCCGATGACGTGTACGATGCGGGCCTGCGCGGCAAGGCCGGCAAAGGTGACGCTGGTTGCCGGTGAGGTGAAATCGATCACCCCTTCGGCATGCAAAAATGCCCGTAAGGGATCACTGGTGATTTCGACGCCGATGGGGCCAAGACCGGCGATCTCGCCAGCATCGCGGCCAACAAAAGCCGAACCTTCACGCGCGACAGCGGCATGCAGCTGAACGCCGGGTGTCTGGTGAATGAGGCGGATAAGTGCCTGTCCCATGCGGCCCGCCGCGCCGACCACCACCAGTTTCATGCCGCTGCTGCCCATGTTTTCACTCACTTTTCATGTCAGGCGGATCGGAACCCGCCGGTATCGGTCGATTGATGTTTGCAGCAGCGACGTTAAAGATCGTCCGCCCGCTTCGCAAGCATCACATGGGAAGGGTAGCCCCTTTGAGAGGAGAGCGATCAAGCTCTCCAGCGCCGCCCGTCCAGCGCCAGACCGAAATCGGCAGGCGTTCTCGCATAGGTGGCGAGGCCGGAAAGGGCCGCCTGAGGATGGGTGACGACGAATGTCGGAATGGTCCGCATCAGGGCGCTGTGCGGCGCCTTGTCTTCGAACGCGGCCCGGAATTCCGGGCTCTTCAGCGCAGGGATGATCTTTTGTGAAATGCCGCCGGCCAGATAAACGCCGCCCTTGGCCATGAAGATCAGCGCAACGTCGCCGGCCACGCGGCCGAGATAGGTGCTGAACAGCGACAGCGTTTCTTTTGCCTGCGCGTTCTGGCCCGAAAGCCCCTGTGAGGTAATATCAGCCGGATCGGAGAAGACAGGCTCGATGCCGTCGGCCTTGCAGACGGCGCGATAAAGATTGACCAGCCCGCGTCCGCACAGGATCTGTTCGCCGGCGACGCGGCCCTCGATGGTTTCGATATGCGGGAAAACCGCATAGTCGCGCGCGCTTCTCGGGCCAATATCGATATGCCCGCCTTCGCCAGGCACCGGAAACCACATATGGCGGGCATAGACCAGCCCGGCGACGCCAAGCCCCGTGCCCGGTCCAAGAACGACGCGCGACGCCAGAATGTCCTTTTTGCCGGAGCCGATAGGCTCCCGGTTGTCGTCGTCAAGAGCCGCAATCGCCAGAGCCTGCGCCTCAAAGTCGTTGATGACGATGACGTCCTTCAGGCCGAGCTTGGCCAGCATGTCCTTCGGCTTGACGATCCAATCACAATTGGTCAACGGAATCTCGTCGCCTTCGATCGGGCCGGCAATTGCAAGAATGGTGGAGACCGGCTGAAGCGAGGTCTTGTCCAGAACCGCCTGCTGGATCGCGTCATCGATACCAGGATATTCCGCCGTCTTCACCGTGGTGAGGTGCACCGGTTCCGCAAAGGAATCGATCAGGATGGAAAAGCGGGCATTGGTGCCGCCGATGTCGCCAAGAAGGATCGGAAAGGACAGATATTCGGTATCGGACGTCTTCGGCATTGCCTGTTCCATTGTGGTGGGTTCGGGTCAGTCGGCGGAATTGAAGTCGATGAGGTTTTCTGCGGTGGCGCGGTTGAGCGCCATGGGAATGTCATAGACCGTGGCAAGGCGCGTCAGCGCCTTCACGTCAACATCATGTGGCATGGCAGTCAGCGGATCGGTAAAGAAGATCAGCATGTCCACTTCGCCAGTGGCGATCATCGCGCCGATCTGCTGATCGCCGCCAAGAGGACCGCTTTTGAGGCGGATGACCTCAAGCCCCGGGCAGGCTTCCTGCACACGTCCGCCGGTGGTGCCGGTGGCGACGATCCTGAAACCGGCAAGCACTTTCTGATGGTGACGGGCGAAATCCGCCATATCGTCCTTTTTCTCGTCGTGAGCGATGAGCGCGATACAGCGTTGCCCTTCCATGGTCCCAGCCTGTCCTCAAAGAATTAAATCGATTTGAAGCCTTCTATAACAGCTTGCCGCCATTTGAAAAGGGAAGCTGTTCAATGCCTCATTTCTGTTTCAGTTCAATGTCGGACGCTGGGTCGGAAGCGGAATATCGGACGGTGGTTGGATCGCCGGGGCGTTTTGAATGACCTGTTCTACATTCTGCTGACGCACGGCCTGGGCAGGGGAGGAGGAATAGGCCTGAGCCGCAATCCCCTCGGGATTGGCGGAAGGAGCTGCCGCAACAGCAGCGCAGGCCGCCGGCAAATCCGAGACCATGACCTGGCGCGGTTTCACCGGCTTGGCATTGGGGTCCTTTTTCGGCGGCGCCCATGGTTCCTTGGTGAACCACCAGGCAAGCGACTTGTCGCAGCCGTCGCCTTTGCCGACCTCCGCCTGCGGTTTGCAGTTGGGCGCGCCCGGCGGGCATTCGAGACGGATGTGGAAATGTTCGTCATGGCCGTAGATCGGCCTGATCTTGCCCATGAAGGTGCGGTCGCCGGTCCATGTCTGGCAGAGCTTCTGCTTGATGGCCGGGTTGACGAAGACACGCTCCACCTGCGGGTAACTTGCCGCCATCATCACCAGACGGGCATTGAGCGGTGACCATTTGCGGTCGTCGACCGTCAGGAACTTGCTCTTGTCCAGCATCGAGATGAATGGCACCGTTTCGCGCTGCTCCACCGTCAGCCGGGGGTTAGGCATCGGCCGCCACCACACATCGACATCGAGGCCGATCTGGTGCGAGGCATGGCCTGATAGCATCGGGCCGCCGCGCGGCTGGGAAATATCGCCAAGTAGCAATCCAGGCCAGCCGATCTTCTGCGCATCCTGCGAAAATCGCTCGAGGAAGGAAATCAGCTGCGGCTGGCCCCAGCGCCGGTTGCGCGAAAGGCGCATGGCCTGCCAGCCGGGACCGTCGGTCGGCATGGCGATGGCGCCGGACTGGCAGCCCTTGGCATAGGAGCCAATCGGTTGAGAGGCCGCCGCCGAAGGCAGGGCCATGTGACCAAACACCTCTTTCGCGGGCCGGTCTTCGGCCGACGCGGTCTCGATCTGCAATTGCAGCGCCGAAACGACCGACATCGCCAGCATGGCCGCTTTGAAAATTCTCGATGATCCCGCCGTCATATAGCCGTGCCCGTCCGATCAGGTGATTCTCTTGCCCCGAGAATAAACTGGAACGGGATTTTGTTGAAACCATGTTTCCCCTGGCCCTCGCAAAGCGGGGATAAAGACGCCGATAAAGAGCTTGTGAGTCAGCACATCTGTTTTTTGCCAATGTTTCTTTTATGCTCTCTCCAGCAAGCACAAAAACAGGGACATCGACCCGATGATATTGGCACCACTGAAATCCCGTATCCTTATCGCTCTCGCCGCATCCGCCCTGCTGATCCCGGCGGCGGCTTCCGCCCAGTCGGCGGATGTCTGGCGAAAGGGGATTTCGACGGTCGGGGAGCTGAAGCACCCTGATGGCTTCGACCATTTCGACTATGTGAATACCAAGGCCCCGAAGGGCGGCACATTGCGCCTGTCGACATCAGGCACTTTCGACACGCTGAACCCACTGCTCGCCAAGGGTGAGAAGGCAACGGGCCTTTCGCTGGTTTACGATCCGCTGATGAAATCGACGGAAGAGGAACTGTCGGCCTCCTATGGCTTGCTGGCCGAGGGCGTGAGTTATCCCGACGATATTACAAAGGCGACGTTCCGGTTGCGGCAGGACGCCAAATGGGCTGATGGCAAACCGGTAACGCCTGAGGATGTCGTCTTCAGCTTCGAAAAAGCGAAGGATCTGAGCCCGCAACTCGCGACCTATTACACCCATGTCACCAAGGCAGAGGTGAGCGGCGAAAGGGACATTACCTTCACCTTCGATGAAAAGGACAATCGCGAATTGCCGCAGATCGTTGGGCAATTGCTGATCGTTCCCAAGCACTGGTGGGAGGGCACCGGTCCCGATGGCAAGCCGCGTGACATATCCCGCGGTACGCTGGAGCCGGTCATGGGTTCCGGCCCTTACAAGATTGCGGCCGTCTCTCCCGGCTCGTCCGTCACCTATGAGCGCCGCGACGATTATTGGGGCAAGGACGTGAACGTGAATGTGGGGATGAACAATTTCAAAACCATCGCCTACACCTTCTTTGCCGATCAGGACGTGGAGTTCCAGGCTTTCAAGTCCGGCACGGTTGATTTTCGGCAGGAAGCCTCCTCCAGCCGCTGGGTCACGGGTTATGATTTTCCGGCTGTCAAAGACGGCCGTGTGAAGAAAGAGGAACTGCCGAATATCTATCGCTCCGTCGGCATCATGCAGGCCTTCGTGCCGAACATGCGGCGGGAGAAGTTCCAGAACCCGAAACTGCGCAAGGCCCTGAACTATGCCTTCGATTTCGAGGAACTGAACCGCACGCTGGCCTACGGCCAGTTCCAGCGCATCAACAGCTTCTTCATGGGCAGCGAACTGGCTTCCTCCGGCCTGCCGACAGGCCGCGAACTGGAAATTCTTCAGGAGCTGAAGGATCAGGTCCCCCCGGAGGTCTTCACGACGGAATATCGCAACCCGGTGGCCGGCGATCCCACCAAGCAGCGCGACAATCTGCGCGAAGCGGTGAAGCTGATGAAGGAGGCTGGTTACGAGCTGCGTGGCAACCGCATGGTCAATGCGGCAACCGGCCAGCAGCTGGATATGGAGTTTCTGATCGATTCCTCCGGCATGGAAAGAACCATTCTTCCCTACGTCCAGAACCTGAAGAAGATAGGTATCAACGCCACCATCCGCACCGTCGATGCCTCGCAATATACCAACCGTACCCGCAGCTTCGATTTCGACGTCACGATCAAGCTCTGGGCGACGTCAGCCAATCCCGGCAACGAACAGGCGGATTTCTGGGGTTCGACTGCGGCCGACCGGCAGGGGTCCAACAATCTCGCCGGCATCAAGAACCCGGCCGTCGATGCCTTGGTCCGGAAGGTCATATTTGCGCCCAACCGGGATGAGCAGGTGGCCGCCGCCCGCGCGCTCGATCGGGTGCTTCTGGCAAACAGCTACGTCATTCCGCAATTTTACCGTGGCGAGATGTTCATCGCTTACTGGAACACCCTCATCCGCCCTGAAAACCTGCCTGAATATGGCATAGGTTTTCCGGATGCGTGGTGGTCCGGCAAGGCCGGGAACTGAGGCCGGCCTTGCTTTCGTGGCGAAGGCTTGATTCACATAGGGCGAGACGAATCGCTTGGAGCGCACGTAAGGCGCTTTCACGAAAGGACCGGGTTTGACTGAAACGAAAACCGCTGGCGTAACGGCCGGGAGCAGAGGCTGATGGGCGCCTATATCCTCAGACGTCTGGCACTGATGATCCCGACGATCGTCGGCATCATGGGCATTTCGTTTCTCGTTATCCAGTTCGCGCCGGGCGGGCCGGTGGAACAGGTCGTGGCGCAGCTGACCGGGCAGGGCGACAGCGCCTCCGACCGGCTCTCGGGCGGCGGCGATCTCACGGGCCAGTCCGGTGGTTTCGATGAAAGCGGCTCGAAATATCGCGGCGCTCAGGGTCTTGATCCAGAGCTGATCAAGAAGCTCGAAAAACAGTTCGGCTTCGACAAGCCACCGCTCACCCGTTTTCTTGAAATGATGTGGAATTACATCCGCTTCGATTTCGGCGACAGCTTCTTCCGCAATTCGTCGGTGATCGATCTCATCATCGACAAGCTGCCGGTCTCGGCCTCGCTCGGCTTCTGGATCCTGATCATTTCCTATGTGATTTCCATTCCACTCGGCATCAAGAAGGCCGTTTCCGATGGCTCGACCTTCGATGTCTGGACATCGGGCATCATCATCATCGGATATGCGGTGCCGAGCTTCCTGTTCGGTATCCTGCTCATCGTGCTTTTCGCCGGCGGTTCGTTTTTCGACTGGTTTCCGCTGCGCGGTCTGGTCTCGGATAATTTCGACCAGCTGAACTGGTGGCAGAAGATCATAGACTATTTCTGGCACCTGACCCTGCCGTTGATCGCGCTTTCGCTTTCGGCCTTCGCGACGACGACGCTCCTCACCAAGAATTCCTTCATCGATGAGATCAAGAAGCAATATGTCGTCACCGCCCGCGCCAAGGGTCTCTCAGAACGCAGGGTTCTCTACGGCCATGTCTTCCGCAACGCGATGCTGATCGTGATCGCCGGTTTTCCGGGCGCCTTCATTTCGGCATTCTTCACCGGTTCGCTGCTGATCGAAAATATCTTCTCGCTGGATGGTCTCGGTCGTCTCGGTTATCTCTCGGTGGTCAACCGGGATTATCCGATCGTCTTCGGCACGCTGTTCATCTTCTCGCTGATGGGCCTCGTCGTTGGCCTGCTATCCGACCTTATCTACACCTGGATCGATCCGCGCATCGATTTCGAGCGGAGGGATGTGTGATGTCGCTTGCCCATCCCGCCGGAACCGAGATGCTGGTAAAGCCGAAGCGCCCATGGTTTTCGCCGACGACCAAGCGCCGCTGGCAGAATTTCAAGGCGAACCGCCGCGGATATTGGTCCTTCTGGCTGTTCCTGATCCTGTTTTTCCTGAGCCTGATCGCGGAATTCATCGCCAATGACAAGCCGATCCTCGCCTCCTACAAGGGCGAGATTCTCGTGCCGGTCATGGTCGATTATCCGGAAGAAAAATTTGGCGGTTTTCTTGCCCAGACCGATTACAAATCCTCCTTCATTCAGGACGAGATCAACGCCAATGGCTGGATGATCTGGCCGCCGATCCGTTATTCCTACCAGACGGTCAATTCCAACATTCCGCATTCGGCGCCTACGGCCCCCTTCTGGCTGATGGATGAAAAGGAACGCTGCTCGGCTTACCCGCAAGGCAATGCCGATCCCGGCTGTACGCTTGGCAATCTCAACTGGCTTGGAACCGACAATCAGGCGCGCGATGTCACGGCACGCATGATCTACGGTTTCCGCATTTCCGTGCTGTTCGGCCTGACACTGACTATCGCATCGGCCCTTGTCGGCGTCACGGCTGGCGCCATTCAGGGGTATTTCGGCGGCTGGACGGACCTGCTTCTGCAGCGTTTCATCGAAATCTGGTCGTCCATGCCGGTGCTTTATATCCTGCTGATCATCGCGGCCATCCTGCCGCCGGGGTTCTTTGTGCTGCTTGGCATCATGCTGCTGTTTTCATGGGTCGGCTTCGTCGGCATTGTCCGCGCCGAATTCCTGCGGGCCAGAAATTTCGAATATGTCCGTGCTGCCCGTGCGCTTGGCGTCGGCAATTGGACAATCATGTTCCGGCATCTTCTGCCCAATGCCATGGTGGCAACGCTGACCTTCCTGCCGTTCATCCTCTCCGGGTCGATCACCACGCTCACCTCCCTCGATTTCCTCGGCTTCGGCATGCCGCCGGGATCGCCGTCGCTGGGTGAGATGATCGCGCAGGGCAAGAACAACCTTCAGGCGCCCTGGCTCGGCCTCACCGCCTTCTTCACCATGTCCATCATGCTCTCGCTATTGATCTTCGTGGGTGAAGCGGTGCGCGACGCCTTCGATCCACGCAAGACGTTCCGGTGATCGCCATGAAGGAAACAAATACCCAGCCGCTTCTTTCCGTCCGTGATCTCTCCGTCGCCTTCCATCAGGGTGGTGCAACCAGCGTCGCTGTCGATCACGTTTCCTTCGACTTGATGCCGGGCGAAGTCGTCGCTCTCGTCGGGGAATCCGGTTCCGGCAAGTCGGTGACGGCGAATTCCATCCTCAAATTGCTGCCCTATCCGGCGGCGAGCCATCCCTCGGGCAAAATTCTGTTCGACGGCAAGGACATGCTGACGCTGCCGGAACGGGCGCTGCGTGCCGTGCGCGGCAACGACATCACCATGATCTTCCAGGAGCCGATGACCTCCCTCAACCCGCTCCACACCATCGAGCGGCAGATCGGCGAGATACTGGAACTGCATCATGCCATCACCGGGGCTGAAGCACGCGGACGCACGCTGGAACTGTTATTACAGGTCGGCATCCGCGAGCCGGAAAAGCGCCTGAAGGCCTATCCGCACGAATTGTCCGGCGGCCAGCGGCAGCGCGTGATGATCGCCATGGCGCTCGCCAACCGGCCAAAACTGCTGATCGCCGACGAGCCGACCACTGCGCTCGACGTGACGGTGCAGGCGCAGATACTGGAACTGCTCGGTGATCTGAAGACACAGCACGGCATGTCCATGCTGTTCATCACCCACGATCTCGGCATCGTCCGCAAATTTGCCGATCGCGTCTGCGTCATGACCAAGGGCAAGATCGTCGAGACCGGCACGGTGGAGCAGGTATTTACCGATCCGCAGCACGCCTATACCCGCCATCTGCTGGCCGCCGAGCCGAAGGGCGAGCCGCCGCATTCCGATGCCAGCAAACCGGTGGTCATGCAGGGCGACGACATCAAGGTCTGGTTCCCCATCAAGGCGGGGCTGATGCGCCGGGTAGTCGATCATGTGAAGGCGGTTGATGGTATCGACATTACCCTGCGCGCCGGCCAGACCGTAGGCGTGGTGGGCGAATCCGGCTCCGGCAAGACGACGCTTGGTCTCGCTCTCTCGCGGCTGATTGCCTCGAAGGGTCGCATCAGCTTCATCGGCCAGTCGATCGACAGCTATTCCTATGAATTGATGAAGCCGCTCAGAAACCGGCTGCAGGTGGTTTTTCAGGATCCCTACGGTTCGCTCAGCCCGCGCATGTCGGTTGGCGAAATCATCGCGGAGGGCCTGAAGGTTCATGAGCGGTCTCTCTCTGCCAACGAGCGCGATACGCGGGTTGCCACGGCACTGGAAGAGGTGGGCCTCGATCCGGCCACGCGCTGGCGGTATCCACATGAGTTTTCCGGTGGCCAGCGCCAGCGCATCGCCATTGCCCGCGCCATGGTGCTTAAACCCCGTTTCGTCATGCTGGACGAACCGACATCGGCACTCGACATGAGCGTGCAGGCGCAGGTGGTCGACCTGCTGCGCGATCTTCAGGCGAAACATGAGCTGGCCTACCTCTTCATCAGCCATGATCTGAAGGTGGTGAAGGCGCTCGCCAACGACCTGATTGTCATGCGTCACGGCAAGGTGGTGGAGAGCGGTCCGGCGGTTGAGATTTTCGCCAATCCGCAGCAGGATTACACCAAGGCACTGCTGGCAGCGGCCTTCAATATAGAGGCGGTGGAAACAAAGGCGGTCAGCCAGTAAGACACATCATCTTTCCATTAAGGCAATGATTTTTTGTTGCTTTGCGGAAAACGCCGACCCATGTTGTGATCAGCGTGACACGGAAACGGATTGATTGCGATGGCAGCGGATGTGGTCGTTTTGGGAGCGGGGATCATCGGGGTCTCTGTCGCTTTGCAACTGGCCCGCAGGGGCAAATCGGTAGTGCTGGTGGACCGGCGCGGACCGGGCGAAGAGACCTCTTTCGGCAATGCCGGTCTGATCCAGAGAGAGGGCGTGGTGCCCTATGGCTTCCCGCAGGACCTTGCGCTGCTGCTGCGCTATTCACTGAACAACAGGATCGATGTCCGTTATCGCCTCTCGGCCCTGCCGAAGATTGCACCTTTCCTTGGTCGCTACTGGTATAATTCCGCAGCCAGCAGGCATGCCGCGATTGCCCGCGCCTATGCGCCGCTGATCGAGCACTCCGTGTCCGAGCACAATATCCTCATCGATGAAGCGAAGGCCGTCGATCTGATCGTGAAAAATGGCTGGATGGAGGCCTATAGAACCGCCGAAAGGCGGGATGCTGACTATGCCTTTGCTGAGCGTCTTTCGCGCGAACACGGCATTTCCCACACCAAACTTGACGCTGAAGAGCTGGCGACGGCAGAACCGCATCTCAGTCGTGATTTCGTCGGCGGCCTGAAATGGAATGATCCTTGGTCAGTACGCGATCCGCACGCGCTGACGCTTGCTTATGTCAAACTGTTTGAAAGCCTCGGTGGAACCTTTGTTCGGGGTGATGCCTCCACCCTCAGCCAGACGACAAGCGGCTGGACGGTGCGTACCGAGACGGGGGCGGTGGAGGCCGAACAGGCCGTTGTGGCACTTGGCCCGTGGGCGGACGCGGTGACGGAAAGGCTGGGCTATCGCTTCCCGCTTGGCGTGAAGCGCGGCTATCACATGCATTATGCGCCGCAGGAAGGCACAAAGCTCAACAACTGGCTGATCGATGCCGAGCGGGGATACTTCCTGGCGCCGATGCGCAAGGGCATCCGCCTGACAACCGGTGCCGAATTTGCCGAACGCGATGCACCGAAATCCCCCGTGCAGATCGAGCGGGCGGAACGGGTTGCCCGCACAGTCTTTCCCCTTGGCGGCCGGCTGGATGCGGAACCTTGGATGGGTGCCAGGCCCTGCACGCCTGACATGATGCCGATCATCGGCAAGGCGCCGCGCCACAGAACCTTGTGGTTCGCCTTCGGACATGCCCATCACGGACTGACGCTTGGTCCGATTACCGGTCGTGTTCTGGCGGAAACCATGCTGGGAGAAGCGCCTGTTATCGCCATCGATGCCTATCGTCCGGAAAGGTTCAATCCCTGATAACCGAATCCGCTGGCCTTCCTGTGACAGCCCACGTAACATGATCATATATAAAGGGAAAAAGGGGCAAACGTCATCATGGTGGCGAGGTTTCTCATCTATCAGCAGCAGGACGACTTTCGTTAGCGAAACTCGCTGCGCATGAAACGAGATGGAAACGGCTTACTGGTGCATGATGTATGATATTGAAAACGCAAAGAAATTTTTCGCTGATAATCCCGATATCGAAATTCTCGAAGCTTTCGTCATAGACGCGAACGGCGTCCCGCGTGGCAAATGGATTCCGCGTGAGAGGGCAATCGACGTGCTTGAAAAGGGAATGGCGATCCCGCGATCCGTTTATGCGCTGGATATCTGGGGCCGGGATGTGCACGCCGCAGGTCTTGCCGAAGGCACGGGTGATCCCGATGGTTTCTGTTTCCCCGTTCCCGGCACGCTGTCACGGGTGACATGGCTTGGCCGCCCGACGGCGCAGGTTCTGCTGGCGATGAAAAACGCGGATGGAACCGGCTTTTATGGCGATCCACGCCATGTTCTGTCGCAGGTTCTGAGCGCCTATAAAAAGGCTGGCCTCACGCCGGTCGTGGCGACCGAGCTGGAATTCTACCTCATCGATCCCGTCCGCTCGGCGCTTGACCCGGTGCGCCCGCCGCACAGCCGCGAAGGCCGCTGGCACACTGGCCAGACGCAGGTTCTGTCGATTTCCGAATTGCAGGATTTCGAGGATGTCTTCCATGATATCGCGACAGCCTGCCGCGCACAGGGTGTGCTTGCAGATACGACGCTGCGGGAGAATGGCCCGGGACAATATGAGATCAACCTCAACCATGTGCCGGATGCCCTGCAGGCCGCCGATTTTGCCGTCTTCCTGAAACGCATCGTCAAGGGCGTGGCGCGACGGCACGAACTCGACGCCACCTTCATGGCCAAGCCCTATGGGCTGCAGGCCGGCAACGGCATGCATGTGCATTTTTCCGTTCTCGACAGGGACGGCAGGAATATCTACGCCGGGGAAAACGGCCCGTCGGATGCGCTGATGCATTCGGTCGGCGGCCTGTTGGAAAACATGGGGGAGAGCATGGCGATCTTCGCACCCCATGCCAACTCCTATCGCCGCCTGACCCCCAGCGAACACGCACCGACCTATGCCTCGTGGGGTATCGACAACCGCTCGGCAGCGGTCCGCGTCATCGTTGCCAGCAAGGCGGCAACCCGCATCGAACACCGCGTCGCCGGCGCCGACACCAATCCCTATCTGGTCCTCGCGATGATCCTGAGCGCCGCTATCGCCGGCATGAAGGAGAAGCGTCAGCCCGGCGGAGCGATTGCCGGTGACAGCCACGCGATCAATCACGAACCGCTGCCCACCAACTGGGACTATGCATTGCAGCGCTTCACGCGTTCGAGCTTTGCCTATGCGACGCTCGGCCAGAAGTACCGCACGCTGTTTTCCGCCTGCAAGCAGCAAGAGCTTTCCGAATTTTCCCTGCGTGTAACCGACGTCGAATAT
This sequence comes from Agrobacterium sp. El2ro-1b, assembly GCF_048298475.1. NCBI lineage: Bacteria > Pseudomonadati > Pseudomonadota > Alphaproteobacteria > Hyphomicrobiales > Rhizobiaceae > Agrobacterium > Agrobacterium sp. El2ro-1b. The sequence goes on from NZ_CP103458.1 coordinate 2,801,206, forward strand.
GACGCCTATATCAGGACGGTGTGAGATGGCTGAGGTAACGAGCATTCCCAATCCCGGCCACACATCGTCGTGGTATGCGGCCTCCGCCAATGTCAAATCCGTGCGACCGACGCTTGAGGGCGCGCTGGAAGCCGATGTCTGCATCATCGGCGGCGGTTTCACCGGCATTTCCGCCGCGCTCGAACTCAGTGAACGCGGTTATGCCGTCATCGTTCTGGAAGGCGTTCGGGTCGGCTTCGGTGCTTCCGGCCGCAATGGCGGCCAGATCGTCAATGGCTATAGTCGTGATCTCGAAACCATCGCCCGACGTTACGGCCACGAAAAAGCGGTAAAGCTCGGAGAAATGTCGCTGGAAGGCGGCGCGATCATTCGCGGTCGTGTCGCCAAATACGGCATCGACTGCGATCTGGTCGACGGCGGCTTCTTCGCGGCCTTTACGCCGAAGCAAATCCGGGAAATGGAAGCTCACAAATCCCATTGGGAAAAACACGGCCATGGCGGCCTCGAAATGGTCTCCGAGGCGGATCTCGGTCACTATGTGAAGACGGACCGTTATGCCGGCGGCATGATCGACCGCTTCGGTGGTCATATCCACCCGCTTAATCTGGTGCAGGGCGAAGCGGCGGCGGCTGAAAGCCTGGGAGCCCGCATATTCGAGAATTCGCGCGTCATCGCGGTGGAGCAGGGCGTCAATCCCGTCGTGCGCACGGCAATGGGCAGCGTGAAGGCGAAATATGTTCTCGTCTGCGGTAATGCCTATCTCGGCACCTTATTGCCAGAAATCGGCGAGCGGATGATGCCGGTCTCAAGCCAGGTCATGGCGACGGAGCCGCTTGATGCGGACCTTATCAAGGCTCTTCTGCCTGCCAATTTTTGTGTCGAGGATGCCAATTACATTCTCGATTATTACCGCCGCACCTCGGATAACCGCCTGCTTTATGGCGGCGGTATAGGGTATGGCGGCAGTGACCCTACCGATCTGACGGGTGTGATCCGGCCGAACATGCTGAAGACCTTTCCGCAGCTGGAAAAGACCAAGATCGAATTCGCCTGGAGTGGAAATTTCGCACTGACGCTCACGCGCATCCCGCATATGGGCAAGCTCTCGGATAATATCTATTTCTCACACGGCGACAGCGGCCATGGTGTGACGACCACCCATCTGCTCGGCAAGATATTGGGCGAGGCCGTTGCCGGCCACGCAGAACGTTTCGATATCTGGAGCTCGCTGCCGAATTACCCGTTCCCAGGCGGTAAGACGTTCCGCGTGCCGCTGACCATGCTTGGTGCATGGTGGTACGGTTTGAGGGACAAGCTCGGCCTTTAGAAAGTTATTGTCTTCAGGCCGGCCAGCGCATTCGCTACGATCTCATCCGGTGTGGAATCGATGCTGACCGTGACGACACCCGGTTCCCCGGTCGGCACTTCCAGCGTGGCAAGCTGGGTCTGAAGCAGCGAGAGCGGCATGAAATGACCCTTGCGTTCACCCATGCGCCGGCTGAGAAGCTCCAGGCTGCCATCAAGATAAACGAAGGTGAGTGGGCCACCGGTCGCGTCACGAAGGCGGTTGCGATAGATTTTCTTGAGGGCGGAGCAGGAAACCACGATACCCTTGCCTTCACTGCCATTGCGCAGTTCCGCACCGATCAGATCGAGCCATGGCCAGCGATCATCGTCCGTCAGCGGAATGCCTTCCGACATCTTGTCGACGTTGGATTTCGGGTGCAGCTTGTCGCCTTCAATGAAGGCGATACCCAGCTTCTCCGCCAGTCCCTCTGCGACCGTGGACTTGCCAGAGCCGCTCACTCCCATCACGACGATTGCCTGTGTCACCCGAACCTCTGATGTTTCTGTTTCGACGGTCAGCCCCTACCATGTGCGGCGGGTGCCGGGAACCTTAAATTTGGGCGGCTCCGCATGTCAGTGCCCGGTTTTGCGGGCTGCGGATCTTTCCAGTGCGGAAAAGCCAGCGTGGATCAGGATCGCCAGTGCAGCAACGATCAAACCGCCCTGGAGAATGAAGGCGAGATTGTTGGATTGCAGGCCGGCGATGATCACTTCGCCGAGCGTGCGGGCGGCAACCGTGGACCCAATGGTCGCGGTAGAAAGGCTGATGACCGCCGAAAGCCTGACACCGGCGAGAATGGCCGGAAGGGCAAGCGGCAGCTCCACTTTGGTGAGCCGCTGCCAACCGGTCATGCCGCTGCCTCTGGCGGCATCCATCACCGTGGCTGGCAGGGTGGTCAGACCCGTCAGCGTATTTTCGAACACCGGCAGAAGCGCATAGAGAAACAGGGCGATGAGCGTGGGTTTCTCGCCAAACCCGATCATCGGCACGGCCAGCGCCAACACCGCCACCGGCGGAAAGGTCTGGCCGATATTGACGATGCTGCGCGACAGCGGCAGGAAATCCGCCCCGAAAGGCCGGGTGACGAGAACCGCAAGCGCCCCTGCCGTGAGCGTGGCCAGGCCGGTCGCGATCGCAACGATGGTTAGATGCGACAGCGTCAGGGAAAAGAGATTGGCCTGCGTGTAGATGGCCGGCGCATTGGCCTGCACGAGAGGGCGGAAGATCGGCGCGAAGATTTGCGGCGCGGCAAGAAAAATGATCAGCGCCAGCACAAGAAGCCCGAGAGAGAAAAAAGAAAAGGCGTTTTTCATGGGGCGCCAGTGGCACGCTGAAGGAGAACATCACGCCGCACCCGGCCGATGGGTTGCCCATCGTCCTTTATGACAGGCAAGACATCGCAGCCCGCCCATAACATAGCCGACAGGGCATCGCGTTGGCTGGTGCCTTCGGTGAGCGGCGCACCTTCCGCACTTCCCGGCTCCACGATGTCGGCGACGGTCAGAACCGAAAGCAGTTTCAATGCGCGTTCGTTTTCGCCAATCATGGTGCGGACGAAATCCGTCGCCGGTTTCAGCACCAGCTCGGCCGGCGGACAATCCTGCACGACGCGGCCCTTGTCCATCACGGCAATGCGATCCGCCAGATGGAAAGCCTCGTCCATATCGTGCGTGACGAGGACGATGGTAACACCAAGTTTCTTCTGGATATCGAGAAGGTCGTTCTGGGCCTTGGCGCGGATCACCGGGTCCAGCGCGCCGAAGGGTTCGTCCATCAGGAGAATATTCGGTTCCGCGGCCAGTGCCCGGGCTACGCCGACACGCTGCTGCTGGCCGCCGGAAAGCTCATGCGGAAAACGATCCGCATAAAGCGCGGGATCAAGCTGGAACAGATGCATGAGCGCATCGATCTTGGCCTTGATGCGCTGGCGATTCCAGCCGATCAGCTGCGGCACGGTCGCGATATTTTCCGCCACGGTCCGATGCGGAAAAAGTCCATGGCCCTGAATGGCGTAGCCGATCTGGCGGCGCAGTTTGAAACCCGGAATGGCGCTAATGTCTTCGCCGTCGATACGGATCGTGCCGGAGGTCGGTTCCACCAGTCGGTTGATCATGCGCAGCAGGGTGGTTTTCCCCGATCCTGATGTGCCGACGATGACGGTCACGGTGCGCGGCGCGACGGTCAGCGAGACCTGGTCGACAACGGTCGTATCGCCATATCGTTTCGTGATGGTGTCGATTTCGATCATGGCTTCTGCCTTCCGCCTGCGCTGAAGAGATTGCCCTCTATGAGGGCGTCGAGTGTGATCGCGGCGGCAAAGCCGAGGAGAACGGTCGGCACGGTGCCGAGCAGCACGAGGTCCATGGCCGTCTGCCCGATGCCCTGAAACACGAAAACGCCAAACCCGCCGCCACCGATCAGCGCGGCGATTGTCGCGAGCCCGATATTCTGCACCAGCACGATGCGGATACCGGTGAGGATGACCGGCATGGCAAGCGGAAATTCCACCCGCAGCAAACGCTGAGTTGATGTCATGCCAAGCCCGCGCGCCGCTTCCCGAACTGCCTGCGAAACGCCGGCAAGACCGACCACCGTGTTGGAAACGACCGGCAGCAGCGAATAGAGAAACAGCGCCACGAAGGCCGGCGCCATGCCGATGCCGGCAATGCCGATCCTCGCCGCACCCGGCACGGTGGCCGCAATCCATCCGAGCGGCGCGATCAGAAGGCCGAACAGGGCGATGGAGGGGATGGTCTGGACGATATTGAGACTGTTCAGAACGCCTGCCCGCAGCCGCTCGACCTTGTAGCAGAGGATGCCGAGCGGAATGCCCGCGACGGTGGCCGCGATCAGCGACCCGATGGCGAGCTCCACATGCCGCACGGCCTCGGTCCAGAATATGTCGGCCCGACCGGTATATTCCTTGATGATGGAGAGATCGTTCCAGAGGCCGCTTGCCAATATCGCGGAAAGTGCCGCGATCGCCAGCAGCAACAGTAAGATCCGGATGGCGGGTTTCGGCTCCAGACGCGCGATACAATCCGTGGCGAGCAAAGCTAGCCCGACAAAGAGCAACCAGAAACCGCTGGACGGCGAGACGCGAGCAAAACTATTCCCTTCCGGCGTGAGAAAGGAGGCTGCCTGTCCGACGAAAACGGCGAGCGCCGCGAGACCGGCCAGCGCCGCTGCGAGTTTCCACCATGCGGGAAAGCGGAAAAAGGCCATGAAGGCCGCAAGAAGAATGATGGCCGCAAGGAGCGTCGCGGCCGTTGATGGAAGGGCCTCGAAGATCGTTCGTGTTTCCCCCTGAACGATCCTGTTGGCGCGAAACGTCATGAATGGCGACGCAAAAAGTGCATAAAGAAGCAGGCACGAAATCAGCACGCCCACCTTGTCAGGCCATTTCGTCAAATCCTGCTCCCCTGTCCCCTCGGTTGGGATCGGATGATGAGAGCGCTTCCGTTCTCATGATCCTCTTCCCGCGCCATGAGCCCCTACTTGGCGAAACCGTTCTTTGTCAGGAAGTCCATCGCCACCGTCTTCGCCTGCTCGCCGCCCACCTGCACGCGGGCATTCAGATCCTGCAGGGTGGCGAGATCAAGCTTTTCGAACACGGGCTTCAGAAGCTCCTCGATATTGGGGTGCTTTTTCAGAACCTCTTCACGAATGATCGGCGCGGGCTGATAGACTGGCTGCACATGCTTGTCGTCTTCCAGAACCACAAGGCCGGAAGGGGCAATGCCGCCATCCGTGCCATAGACCATGGCGGCATTGGCATTGTTCGTCTGGTTCGCGGCGGCGGCGATCGTCGCCGCGGTGTCACCGCCGGAAAGCGTAATCAGCTGATCCGGCTTCATGGTGAAACCATAGGTCGTCTGAAAGGCGGGCAGGGCAGCGGCGGAATTGACGAATTCGGAGGACGCGGCGAGAACGACGGTGCCACCACCGGCGACATATTTGCCGAAGTCGGAAAGCGTCTTCAGATTGTTCTTGTCGGCGACATCCTTGCGCAGCGCGATCGCCCAGGTGTTGTTGGCAGGCGACGGCGCAAGCCAGACAATCTTGTTGGCGTCATAATCGAGCGTTTTTGCCTCTTCATAGCCTTTGGCGGCATCCTTCCAGAGCGGGTCATCTGCCTTGGAGAAAAAGAAGGCGACATTGCCGGTATATTCCGGATAGATGTCGATCTCGCCCGCGGTGATCGCTTTTCTGACGACCGGGGTAGCGCCGAGCTGGATGCGATCCGTCGTCTCGATCTTGTTCTGGTTGAGAACGGCGAGAATGATGTTGCCGAGAACGCCGCCCTCGGTGTCGATCTTCGATGACACCACCACCTGCGCCTGAGCGATGGAAACAGAAAAAGCAAGCGCGAGTCCGGCGCCCGTCAACGTCATCAAGCGGTTCATGAATAGTCCTCCGGTGGGTCAGCCTGCCGAACAGGCGAAAAATCGCCGCCGCAATTGCGGCGAAGCATCAACGGCCGGACGGAAAAAAAGTTGCACGCCATCCGCATTTTCGCGTCGATGGCTCCTGTTGGCACAAATGGCCAGCGCTAGGTGTCGCCGTCCCGCTTGCGCGCATCTTTGCCCATGACGAGCGGCATCAGCACGGACAGGAAGAGAAGCCGGATGACATGATGCGAACCGACATAGGCAGTATCGGCATGCATCATTACCGCCATGGCCGCCATGGTTTCGAGACCGCCCGGCGCATAGGCGATCATGACGGCATTGAGCGGAACACCTGTCACGCGTGAAATCAGCCAGGCAATGGTGCCGGCAATCACCATCACGGCAATGGTGACCACGAAGCCGGCCAGAAAGCCCTTGCGCACTTCCATCAGCGAGACATTCGAAAAGCGCGTGCCGATGAGGCAGCCGATCAACACATAGACCGGCAGGCTGAGCCAGCTGGGCACGCCACCTTCGGTGAGGCCGGTAATATGCGTGCCGATGGAGATCGCAACGCCACCAAGCAGCAGGGCGGCGGGAAATTTCCAGCGCAGGAAAAGCCATCCGGTCAGAAGCGAGGCGGCGATGGTGAGCGCCAGCGTAAAAAGGCCCATTGGCGGATTTGTGATCAAGGGTTCTGTGCTGACCAGGTCGAAATATTCGACGATCAGCGGCACGGAAAGTGTCAGCGCCAGGACGCGCACGCTCTGCACGATGCTGACGGTCGCAAGGTCGCTTTTCGTCTCGGCGCCGAGGCTGATGATGTAGCTGAGATGGCCTGGGGAAGCGCCGAGCATCGCCGTTGTCCGGTCGTAACCGAAACCGTAATGCAGGATCCAGTAAGCGACGTAGAGCATGATCACGACGGCGACGAGCACGACGACAAAGCTCACTGGCCATGTCTTTGCGGCATCGATGACCGAGGGCGTGACGCTCGTTCCCATGGAAATGCCGACGACGACGAAACAGGCATTGCGGATGAAGGCGGGAATTCCGAGCTTTACGCCCGCCAGTCCGGTAATTGTTACCGCGAGCGCCGGTCCCGAAAGAAAGGGGGCGGGAATGTGCAGCAGGCTGGCAAATAGTGCGCCCATGCTGCCGACAAAGGCGGTAAGCGCAAATGTGTGGAATTCAGGCTTGATGATCATTGCGACGCTGGTTGGTTGCTTGAAAAAGCTCGCGACCAAATGCGCCGCTTCCTTCCGTGACGTCAACACATGAGACTGAAAATATTACGTTTCACGCGTTTTCGATAAAAGAAAAGCCCGTGACCTGTGGCCACGGGCTTGGCGATTGCCGGATAGGTTATGGAGCGATCAGGCTGCCGGAAGTGCGGCAATCTTCGGCATTTCCGTATCGATCCCGAGCAGGAAGTTGATCTGCGGGCGCGCCTTGACGAGATCATCGATCGAATATTCCGCCAGTACATCGAAGAAGGCATTCAACGCCTTGCGCAGCGCCGAGTTCAGGCCGCAGCTGTCCACGAGCGGACATTCCACGGCGCCGTCCTCAAAGCACTCAGCCATGGCGAAGCTGTCTTCGGTTACACGCACGACGTCAAACAGGCTGATTTTTTCGGCAGGTTTGCCAAGGCGCACGCCGCCATTGCGGCCACGCACGGTTTCCACGAGGCCCGCCTTGTTGAGCGGCTGCAGGATTTTGAAAAGGAACAGCTCAGACACGCCGTAAGCCCTGGCGATCTCCGGAATGCGGCTCAGCTTGCCTTCATTCGCAGCGCAGTACATCAACATGCGAACGGCATAGTTGGTCTGTTTGGTCAAACGCATGCTGGTCTCCTAACTCTCAATGTGGAGTTATATAGTCTCTTTTTCAGTTTAGAACAATTCCAGAAACTGAAAAAACTGGCATCCATCCGATATTTCTCGAACAGCCTTGTTGACCGCCCTCATGATTCATGAACAAACAAGTCAAGAATCGGAATGTAATGGAGGCATTCATAATGGCAAGCTTGAAATCATGCTTTTCCGCTGCCGTTTTTTCAGGGCTGACGATCCTTTCCTTCGCGCCCGCCGCTCTGGCAGAGGGGGAGGTTAACGTCTATTCCTATCGCCAACCTGAACTGATCCAGCCGCTGCTCGATGCCTTCACGAAGGAAACCGGGATCGAGACGAACGTCCTGTTTCTGGACAAGGGTCTGGTGGAACGTATTCAGGCAGAGGGGGTCAATTCACCTGCGGATCTGCTGCTGACGGTCGATATCGCCCGTCTCGTCGAGGCGAAAGAGGGTAAGGTCACACAGCCGGTCCTCAATGATCCCGTCATCGAAAAGGATATTCCCGCCAACCTGCGTGATCCCGAGGGCGAATGGTTTGGCCTTACGACGCGTGGCCGGGTTGTCTATGCTTCGAAGGAGCGGGTGACCCAGCAGGATATTACTTATGAGGAGCTTGCCGACCCGAAATGGAAGGGCAAGATCTGCATCCGCGATGGTCAGCACTCCTACAATATCGCGCTGATTGCCTCGATGATCGCCCATCACGGCGTCGATTATACACGCACATGGCTGACGGGCCTGAAGAATAATCTCGCCCGCAAGCCTGATGGAACCGACCGCAGCCAGGCGAAATCGATCTTTTCCGGCGAATGCGATGTCGCGCTCGGCAATACCTATTATGTCGGCCTGATGCTGACCAATGATCAGGAGCCGGAAGAAAAAATATGGGCGGGTTCGGTGCGGGTGATCTTCCCGAATGCTGGCGATCGCGGCACGCATGTGAATATTTCCGGCATGGCCCTGACGAAATATGCGCCCAACAAGGACAACGCGCTGAAGCTGATGGAATTCCTCGCCTCGCGTGAAGCACAGGAAATCTACGCCAAGCAGGTCTTCGAATATCCGGTGCTGCCAGGCGCGGAGCCGTCCGACGTCGTTAAAGGGTTCGGCCCCATCAATCCGGACAAGCTGCCGCTGACGGACATTGCTGCTCATCGCAAACAGGCTTCAGAGCTGGTGGACGAAGTGGGTTTCAACGACGGCCCGACCAACTGACGCCGTTTTCGCAATACCGGCGGGTCAGTTGCCCGCCGGCTTGTTATCCAGTGACGCATTGTAATCAAGGATAGCCTTGCGCCTTTCCGGCGTTCCGGGGTGGGTAGAGATGATGCTGGTGCCGCCCTTGTCGCTGAGTTTTTCCTCCAGCAGCGCGAAGAAACGTTCGATGGCGGTGGGGTCGAGATCGGCCTTGCGCATCAGCTCGACTGAGCGCTGATCCGCCTGCCGCTCGGCATCGCGTGAATGCGAGAGCGCCAGAAGACCCCCGCCCTGGGTGAGAATATCTTCCATGGCTGAACCGACATCGCCGGCAATGAGCATGACGAGGCCGGCGACACCGGCGGCGCGGTAAAGCTGCCGCAGGCTGTGTTCATATTCCACATGGCCGATTTCATGCGCGAGAACCCCGGTGATCATCTGCCTGTCCTCGCCTGCCAGCTCCACCAGTTCATCCGTCAAAACCAGCGTCCCGTCCGGCAGCGCGAAGGCATTGGGGCCGATATAACCGCCCTTGCGGAAATTCAGCTTGTAGTCCTCGGGCGAACCTTCCGCATGGGCAGCGATCCGGGAAAATTCCGAACGGATGGCGTCCTGCTCTTCCTGCGGCAGCTCACTTGGGGAGAATACCGTCTTGTCGAAGGCCTGCATGGTACTGGCCGACATGATCTGCGGAACGATCGGCGGGGTGACAGCGACCGCTAGTTCGACGAGCGCGGGAAGCGCCAGCTTGTAGGTGCCATAAGCCAGAAGAACGGCTGCCGTGGTGATGCCGATCAATCGCGGGCGGAACTGTTCCAGCCAGTGCACGACGCCGGTACGTCTGGCGATATGCGCGTGCAGCAATCTGTCCACGCCGTCATTGTCACGTGTTTCGAACAATGACCCATCGGGAAAATGCAACTCCCGGGGGATGGCGCCCACCCGATGGCTGATCTCCACCGTTTTTATTTCTGCCTGGGTTCTGACGTGATTATCCTTCGCGTCAAGCACGAGAAGGACCGTACCACCAAGCTTTAGCCTGGCGGCGTTGGAAAGGTTGGAACGAGCGGTGTGCCACTCGCCCGAAACGGTTTCTCCGGTATCAGAAACCAAATTCGAAACCTTCCATATCCATATATTCGGCGCTGACGGCGGCACCGGTGGCTTCCATCGACGAAAGGACCTCGCCGACATCGCCGTTAAAGCGGATCGCCGTGCGCTCCACGGTGTAGCGCGCCTCGCGCACAGCTGCCCATGGCCGCATCAGGCCCAGCGTGAAAACGGTGACAACAAGGTTGGAGATGACGATCCAGAGGTAGCGCCCGCGATGCAGGTTGCTGTGCAGGTCATGCTTTCCATCCAGCAGCATGGACGAAATAACGACGTTGCGAACGCCAGTGCGATAGACGACGCCCGCGAGGCCATAAACCAGAAATGCGCCGAAAACGCCGATATAGAGGGAAGCGAGCGCGGTAACCATGGCGGCCGTCTCGTCTTCGAGGATCGCACTATTGGCCGCAAAGGCGGCAATGCCGAAGAAACCGACCACGATGCTGCCGATCACCACCATGATCGCAGGAATGATCCAGACCCGGTAAAGTGCGCTGATCTTCGGATCGGCGCTAAACGGACGATCACCATAGCGCAGATTGCTGAAAATATAGCGGTTCGCCCACCGGCTGGATAGCGGCGCCAGAATGCCGAAGGAGAAAAGCGCGACGAGGCTGCCGAGCAGAATGGAGACAAAGGCGCCTCCCGCAGTGCCGACGAAATCGAAACGGACATTGCGGTAGCTTGTCACCCGCGTATTGAAACGAATGCTGCGCGTGATGAGCCAGGGAAAGAAGATCATCAGCAGGATTGCCGGCACGAAGACCAGAAACGGATGGATAAGGCCAACAAGCTGCGAGACGACGATGAAGGCAAAGGCGATCAGCCGACCCTTGAAGATTTGCCCGCCGGTGGCGTGATAACCGAAAGCGCGGCCGGCCAGCACGGTGTTGCCATTGAAATAACGCTTGCGGCGCACCTTTGCCCAGGCGGAATAGATACCGATCGTGACGATCGTCAGCAGAATATTGACGATCCAGATGCCAAAATATTCCTTGGCATTTCCACTGAACGAGCCACGTTCGAGCGCGCGCTGATCCGCGCTGACTGAGATTTCACTCATAATAGTCCCTCATGACATGCCCTTCTCCGGGCAGATTGAGTTTGCAGGCTTCCCCGTAATCGTCGATTGGCAGCGTCCCCACGCCGCAGCGGCTCTCTTACGCGATAACAGCTTTAAGTGGAATTATTTTGACGAAAGAAACTTGATTTTTTTAGTAATCTTTTTAATCAAAAAAAGCCTCGCTGTTTTCGCAGCGAGGCTTTTTGTTTTGGTTGCTGGCTTTTCGGTTTATTTCATCGTCGGCATGACGAATTCGGCACCGGACTTGATGCCGGACGGCCAGCGCGAGGTGATCGTTTTGGTTTTCGTCCAGAACTTGATCGAATCCGTGCCGTGCTGGTTGAGATCGCCGAAGCTCGAGGCCTTCCAGCCGCCGAAGGAGTGATAGGCGAGCGGAACCGGGATCGGAACGTTGATGCCGATCATGCCGATATTGATGCGGCTTGCGAAGTCACGGGCGGCGTCGCCGTCACGGGTGTAAATCGCGACGCCGTTGCCGTATTCGTGCTTCATCGGCAGTTCCAGCGCGTCTTCGTAGTTCTTGGCACGAACGACGGACAGAACCGGTCCGAAGATTTCCGTCTTGTAGATGTCCATGTCAGGGGTGACGTTGTCGAACAGGCAGCCGCCGACGAAATAGCCGTCTTCATAACCCTGGAGCTTGAAGTCACGGCCGTCGACCAAAAGCTTCGCGCCCTGTTCGACGCCGCTGTTGATCAGTCCCTGAACGCGAGTCTGCGCTTCCTTGGTGATAAGGGGACCCATATCAGCCTTGTCATCGGTATAGGGGCCGATCTTCAGCGCTTCGATCTGCGGGATGAGCTTCTCAACAAGACGATTGGCCGTCTCTTCACCGACCGGAACCGCAACGGAAACGGCCATGCAGCGCTCGCCGGCCGAACCGTAACCAGCGCCCATCAATGCGTTCACGGCCTGATCGAGATCGGCGTCCGGCATGATGATCATGTGGTTCTTCGCGCCGCCGAAGCACTGCGCGCGCTTGCCGTTCATGGCGGCGGTGCCATAGACATAGCGGGCAATCGGCGTCGAGCCGACGAAGGAGACCGCGCCGATATCCGGGTCGGTCAGGATGGCGTCGACAGCACCCTTGTCGCCGTTGACGACGTTGAGGATGCCGGCCGGAAGACCGGCTTCGATCATCAGTTCGGCAAGGCGGATCGGCAGCGACGGATCGCGCTCGGAAGGCTTGAGGATGAAGGCATTGCCACAGGCGATCGCCGGTGCAAACATCCACATCGGGATCATGCCGGGGAAGTTGAACGGGGTGATGCCCGCGCCGATGCCGACCGGCTGGCGGATCGAATACATGTCGATGGCAGGGCCGGCACCCTCGGTGAACTCACCCTTCTGCAGATGCGGAATGCCGCAGACGAATTCGCAGACTTCGAGGCCGCGGATGATATCACCCTTGGAATCCTCGACGGTCTTGCCGTGCTCGCTGGAGAGAAGAACCGCAAGCTCGTTCATGTCGCGGTTCAGAAGTTCGACGAACTTGAAGAAAACGCGGGCGCGGCGCTGCGGGTTGGTGGCGGCCCACTTCGGCTGTGCCGCCTTGGCGCTTTCCACGGCGGCGCGCAGTTCGGCGTCGCTTGCAAGCGCGACAGTTGCCTGCACTTCGCCGGTTGCCGGGTTGTAGACATCAGATGTGCGGCCGCTGGTGCCCGGCACATGTTTGCCATTAATGAAATGACCGATTTCCTTCATGGATATTCCTCCGCGATTTTTTGATGGATGCAGCATCGCACTTGAATTTGTACAAATCAATGAACTCGGATAAGAAACCGTTGTGCGTAAATTAAAGCACGATAAGTGTTTTGAGACGTTTCCTGATGTCCGATAGCGGCGAGTTCGCCGATCAAAAAGAAAGTCAAAAAATTGGCGAGCGATGAACGCGTCGTGAGGATGGCTGAAATAGAGATCGATCCGACCCATCTGGAAGCCTATCGCAGATTGCTTGCAGAGGAAATCGAGGCTTCGGTCCGTCTTGAAAATGGCGTGCTTGCGTTAAACGCCGTGGCGATCAAAGGCAGCCCGGAAAAGCTTCGCATCCTCGAAGTTTATGCGAACCAGGCGGCATACGAGGCTCATCTGCAGACGCCGCACTTCCTGAAATACAAGGAGGGTGTGGCGGGAATGGTGACATCGCTCACTTTGATCGAGGTTGAACCCGTAATGATGCGCAGCAAGCCATGAATTGGGATGACGTCCGCATATTCCTTGCCGTTGCCCGTTCCGGGCAGATACTCGCCGCATCAAAACGGCTTGGACTCAACCATGCGACGCTTTCGCGGCGATTGACGCTGCTGGAGCAGGCGCTGAAGACCCAGTTGTTTATCCGTCGGACGAATGGCTGCGAAATGACCGAGGAGGGTCAGCGGTTTTTGGGTGCCGCCGAGCGCATGGAAACCGAAATGCTGAATGCCCAGGCAAATCTCGGCCGCGTCGATACGGCGGTAGCGGGAACGGTGCGCATCGGCGCGCCAGATGGCCTCGGCGTCTCCTTCCTTGCGCCAAGGCTCGGCCGGCTGACGGCCCGTTATCCCGACCTGAAAATCCAGCTCGTGCCCGTGCCGCGGTCCTTCTCTTTGTCGCAGCGCGAGGCCGATATCGCCATCACCATCGAGCGGCCGGAGCAGGGCAGGTTGATGTTTTCGAAACTGACGGATTATTCGCTGGGCCTCTATGCCTCCGCGGATTATCTGGCCGACCACGGAACGCCTGACGATGTCGAGGCGCTGAAGCGCCACCGGCGGATCGGATATGTGGAGGATTTGATCTTTTCACCCTCACTCAATTATACCGGCGAGATCATGCGCGACTGGGACGCGGCCTTTGAAATCTCCAGCGCCACCGGCCAGACGGAGGCGGTGCGGTCGGGGGCGGGGATCGGCATCCTGCACAATTACATCGCCGGACAATATCCCGAACTTATGCGGATCATGCCACATCTCGGTATCAGCCGTTCCTACTGGACGGCCTATCACGAATCCGCGCGCCAGCTGGTCCGTGTCCGCACGGTGGTGGATTTTCTCCAGGAACTGGTCGCGGAAGAGCGGCGCATCTTCATCTGACATCCGCCTGCCGATCTATTAGTACTATTAATTGCTGATGGCAGGTCGTTCCGGGCTTGACAAAGGGCTGCTGGCTGGACGACCAATGCAGCCATTGGGAGAAATCGGAATCTGACATGTCGACTATGATAAGAAAGCTTTCGCCGACTGGCCTCGGCGTGGCCGTCATGCTGCTTGGAATGCTGCTTTTTGCATTGAACGACGCCATGGGCAAATGGCTGGTATCAACCTATAGCCAGGGTCAGGTCATCCTGATCAGAAGTGCGGCAGCACTTGTCATTCTCGTTCCGATCGTCTGGAGAGCCGGCCTTTCCGGCCTCGTGAATGTCGAGCGGCCCGGCCTTCAGGTTGCGCGTGTGTTCTTCTCGACGGCCGAACTTTTCTGTTTCTATTTCGCAGTGGCGAGCCTGCCGCTGGCGGATGTCATGACCTACTGGCTGGCGGCCCCCATTTATGTGGCCGCGCTGGCGCCGTTTCTGCTCGGAGAGAAGGTCGGCTGGCGCCGCTGGACGGCCATCGCCATCGGTTTTGTCGGCGTTCTCATTGCGCTCAAACCCAGCTCGGCAAGCCTCACCTCCGCAGCACTCTTTTCCATTCTCGGCAGCGCTGCCTTCGCCTTCATGATGTTGTCCGGCCGCCAGCTGCGCAACACGCCGGATACCGTGCTGGCTTTCTGGCAGATCATCGGCGCAGGGCTTGCGGGCATCGTTGCGGTATTCATGACCCCATCTGGCTGGCTACCGGTCCAGTCCAGCTTCGACCTGGCGTTTCTGAGCCTGCTCGGCGTGGTCGCCATGGCGGCGCATGTGCTGGTCAACCGGGCCTTGAAGCTTGCCGACGCCGCCACCGTCGCGCCGCTGCAATATACCCTGCTGCTCTGGGCGGTGATCTTCGGCTGGCTGTTCTTCAACGATGTGCCGCAGACCAGTATCGTTGTCGGTGCAGGCCTGATTGTTCTTTCCGGCCTTTATATTTTCTTCCGCGAAAATACACTCAAGCGACGCCGCGACGCGGCCGACAGACTGGCTGCGGAGCAGGTTTGATCTTTCTAGTTGGTCTTGGTCACAATCACGGGACTTGACGAAGGCGTGATCTTCAGGAAGTAAGAGAGGGCCCTGCGATAATTTGTCTCGTATGGGCAGAGGAAACAAAGGTGCCGGGCCCCTCTGGCGAGAGTTTTACGGCGCTCTCGTGATGTCGGTACCGCCTGCAAAATTGGCCGGCGGATTAAAAACTATGAAAAACCTGAATGTGCTTCGCGCGCGTGCTTTTTGCGTGCGGCCTGACGCCCTGCGTCGGTCCGTGAACCTCCTCGTCATCGCAGGAGACCGGACATGAGCGCCGCCCAGAAAACCACGCTTTCCTACTTCAAGTGGGCATTTATCGTCACCGTCGTTGGTCTGATCCTCGGCGGTTACCTCGGCTGGGAAATGACCGGCACGATCGGCGGCACAGCGACGATCTTCTTCATCTGCGCGGTGCTTGCCGTGCTGGAAATCTCGCTGTCCTTCGACAATGCCATCGTCAACGCCAACAAGCTAAAGGACATGACACCGGTCTGGCAACATCGCTTCCTGACCTGGGGTATTCTCATCGCCGTTTTCGGCATGCGTATCGTCTTTCCGCTTCTCATCGTTGTCGTTGCCGCCAATGTCGGCCCCTGGACGGCACTCGTCATGGCGGCCACGCAGCCGGAGCGTTATGCGGAAATCATGCGTGACGCCCATCTGCCGATTGCGGCTTTCGGCGGCACCTTCCTGATGATGGTGGGTCTCAATTTCTTCTTCGACCATGAGAAGGACGTGCACTGGGTGCGCTGGATCGAGGAAAAGGCTGCGACCTATTCCTCCGTCAAGGGCATCGAGATCGCCTTCGTGCTTATCGTCATGCTGGTGTTTTCGCGTATCATCGGTGCCAGCGACAACCCGGAACTCGGTCCGGTTGCTGCCAACACCTTCTTTCATTCGGCGATCTGGGGTCTTTTGACCTTCCTGCTGGTGGAAGTTGTCGGCGGTATTCTCGATCGCAGCCAGGAAATGCTGGAAGGCGCGGCCAAAGGCGGTTTCGGTGCGTTTCTTTACCTCGAAGTGCTGGATGCCAGCTTCTCCTTCGATGGCGTGATCGGTGCTTTTGCGCTGACGCAGAACCTCTTCATCATCGCCATCGGCCTCGGCATCGGCGCCATGTATGTGCGCTCGATGACGATCATGCTGGTGGAGAAGGGAACGCTGGCCGAGTATCGCTATCTGGAACACGGAGCTTTTTATGCGATCCTGATCCTTTCGGTTATCATGTACGTGCAGACCATGTTCCATATACCGGAGGTCATCACCGGTCTTGGCGGTGCGACCCTGATCGGTATTTCGCTCTGGTCGTCGATCCGGCATAACCGGCAACAAAGTGCCGGTGCCGCAGATGCGGCGCGCGGTGCGGAAATCTGATCCACAACCATCCCTGCCTTCCGCCACTGCGGCGGAAGGCAGTTTTTAAGCATCATATCTCCTGTTGCCTGTTTTTGTTGCTGTTTTCTCCTTGAGGGAAATCTGCCCATAAAAGCGGATATTCGTTCCAAGGGACTGTTTTCATTGAATTTTGTGCGTTGCAACAAAACTGGCACGCTTCCTGCATCTCATCTGGCAAGTCCAGAGGGGACGTAAAAGCCCGGAAAACGGGTCTATAATGCCGCCGCGCCGCGCGATCTTAAGGTCTGCGCCGCGCGGCGGTTTTGTTTGTGCAGTTGGTTCTTGAGTTTTCCATTGCGTTGCATGAAAACAGTGGAATAACGACGGGAAGGGTCACTTGCTTGCCTGCACAATTGTCACCAACGGAGGCCCTGGGTCTCTGGCACCGTGTATCCACGGCGCAGGTCATTGACGATCAGCCGGATTTGAGCTTGCGTCAGACGGCCATCCTGCTGCAGATTTATCTCGTGCCGCCGCCGCACACCGTTCGGGGGCTCGCCGCCACGCTGGGGGTCACCAAACCGGTCATCACCCGCGCACTCGACAGCCTCGGGGCGCTGGGATTAGTCGACCGGGTTCGGGATGAGCGGGACAGGCGCAATGTCGTGATAAAACGCACCGTGGCCGGTGCGCTTTATCTGGAAAAATTCGGTGATCTGATTATTGATCAGGCGCGCAAGATCTAACCTCTGGATGTGAAACCCATGATGCTCGACCGCCGCCTGAATGTCTTCCGGCCCGATCTCGCCGATGCGAAACTGCAGGGTGTGGTAGAGGCCGAACGTTTCGTCAGCGGTTCGCCCGCACAGGTCACCGCACCGGTCATTGGCCTGCGGCCGACGCCTGACCTTGCCACCGGTATAGACACCGAGCTGCTCTGCGGCGAAACGGTGCGCGTTTTCGACAGGGCAAATGGCTGGGCCTGGGTGCAGGCTGATGCCGATGGTTACGCCGGTTATGTGCCGGAAACGGCAATCGGCGACGTAGCCGCCGCCACGCATCAGATCATCGCGCCGCGCACATTCCTTTATCCTTCGGCCGAGTTGCGCAAACCGCCTGTCGCGGCGCTGTCCATTGGCAGCCTGATCCGCATCGTCGGCGAGGCGGAGACACGCGGCACCCGCTACCTGATGACCGAAAAAGGCGAGGGCATCATTGCCGCCCATTGCCGGGCCGTGGATGCGGCGCTTGAAGAAGACTATGTGGCAGTGGCTCTGCGTTTTATCGAAACGCCTTATCTCTGGGGCGGGCGCTCCGGCTTCGGTATCGATTGTTCGGGCCTCGTGCAGCTTTCCATGGCGATGACCGGCCGCCGGGTTCTGCGCGACACGGATATGCAGGTAAAGTCGCTGGGCGTGGAAATCGAGCGTGATGAGTTGCGACGCGGCGATTTCGTCTTCTGGAAGGGCCATGTCGGCCTCATGGAAAACGAGGAGACGTTGCTGCATGCCAATGGCCACACGATGAATGTCGCCCGCGAAAATCTCGATGCGGCCATCGAGCGCATCGGCTGGCTTTATGAAAAGCCGACGGCTTTCCGCCGCCTGGAAGGCTGAGACGGCGGCTTTCACGACATTGTGCCCGCCCGGCCCTTTGTGCGAGAGCCCCCGACGGCCTACATCGGTTGGATGATGGTACGGGACTGGCACGGATGAAGACGAGAACGGCGACACGATTGGCAGCGATCCTCACGGCGGCCTTGCTGAACACATCGGCCGAGGCACAGACCGTTTTCCAGAATGGTTTTGCCCCTGCGCCGGATGCCTATGCAAACCTGCCCGGCGTCAAGGACCCGCGAACGCTGCAGCCCAAGGTCCGTTATAACTGCCATAGCGAACTGGGCGTGACGGGATACTCCCGAGGTCCATACCGGGATGTTTTCGGTAGCCGTGGGCTTCCTGTTCAGGGGTATCGCTGCACCGATGAAAACGGTATTTCCAGTTTCGGCGGCAGAAATCCGATCTCCAAGGACTGGTATCCCGGCATCAACCCTGTCGATCCGACCTTCTGAAGCGGGTTTGCCCAGCTGCGTTTGTGGAAAATCGTCCATCAGGAATGACAGGAAGCATTTGCCGCTGCCGGCGCTCTGGACTTGTCGTCGCTTTTTCAGATAAATCTTCCGCGTGACAGGTTGATACCTGCCGGGGTGCGGAGTGACATCGGCTATTTTTTGACCTTTGGCCGATATTGGGGAATGCAAGTATGACGAAGACCGATATAGCCACCCGTGTCCACAATCATACTTGGAAGCTAGACCCGATCGTCCGCAGCCTGATCGATACGGATTTCTACAAGCTGTTGATGTTGCAGATGATCTGGAAACTTTATCCGGAAGTCGACGCGACGTTTTCCCTGATCAACCGCACGAAGACTGTGCGGCTGGCGGAGGAGATCGACGAGATGGAACTGCGCGAACAGCTCGATCATGCGCGCACCCTGCGTCTCTCCAAGAAGGAAAATATCTGGCTTGCGGGTAATACGTTTTACGGCCGCTCGCAGATTTTCGAGCCGGAGTTTCTCTCCTGGCTTTCCAGCTATCAGTTGCCGGAATACGAGCTTTTCAAGCGCGACGGGCAATATGAGCTGAATTTCCATGGCCGCTGGATGGACACGACACTCTGGGAAATCCCGGCGCTGTCTATCATCAACGAGCTGCGCTCGCGCAGCGCCATGCGTTCGCTCGGTTATTTCACGCTGGATGTGCTTTATGCCCGCGCCAAGGCCAAGATGTGGGAAAAGGTCGAGCGGTTGCGGGAACTGCCGGGCCTGCGCATCTCCGATTTCGGTACCCGCCGCCGCCATAGCTTCCTCTGGCAGCGCTGGTGCGTCGAGGCGCTGAAAGAAGGCATAGGCCCCGCCTTTACAGGCACGAGCAATGTCCTGCTCGCCATGGATTCCGACCTCGAAGCCGTCGGCACCAACGCGCATGAATTGCCAATGGTGGTTGCGGCACTGGCGCAGACGAATGAGGAACTGGCGGCCGCCCCCTATCAGGTTCTGAAGGACTGGAACCGGCTTTATGGCGGCAACCTGCTGATCGTGCTGCCCGACGCCTTCGGCACGGCTGCGTTTCTGCGCAACGCGCCGGAATGGGTGGCTGACTGGACAGGCTTCCGCCCGGACAGCGCGCCGCCGATCGAAGGTGGGGAAAAGATCATCGAGTGGTGGCAGAAGATGGGCCGCGACCCGCGTAAGAAGATGCTGATCTTTTCCGATGGTCTCGATGTCGATGCCATCGTCGATACCTACAGGCATTTTGAAGGCCGCGTCCGCATGAGCTTCGGCTGGGGCACCAACCTCACCAATGATTTTGCCGGCTGCGCGCCGAAGACCATTGCCAGCCTCAAGCCGATTTCCATCGTCTGCAAGGTGAGCGACGCCAATGGCCGCCCGGCGGTGAAGCTCTCGGACAATCCGCAAAAAGCCACTGGCGATCCGGCCGAAGTGGAGCGTTACCTGAAGTTCTTCGGCGAGGAAGACCACAAGGAACAGAAGGTTCTGGTTTAAGGCGAGGGGCGCTCCGGTTGAGGAAGCGCCCTTCGAACCTGATCTTGGTTCAGGAAGATTACTTCGCGAATTGATGGGCGATGTAATGGAACAACGCGCGGATACCCTGCGCTTCCCCGCCGATCGATGAATGGTGACGCTCGCTGAGCGACCAGCCGTAAATATCGAAATGCGCCCAGCGCTTGGTTTTGGTGACGAAGCGCTTCAGGAACAGGGCAGCGGTGATTGATCCACCCATGCCGCCCGAAGGCGCATTGGTGATATCGGCCGCGCGCGAGCGGATATCCTTGTCATATCCCATGTAAAGTGGCATGCGCCACAGCGGGTCATCCGTATCGATGCTGGCTTCCGCGACATCATGCGCCAGATCCTCGTCATCGGTGTAGAAGGGTGGCAGATCGGGACCCAGAGCCACACGTGCCGCACCCGTCAGCGTCGCCATGTCGATCATCAGGTCCGGCGCATCCTCGTCCGCATAAGCAAGCGCGTCAGCCAGAACGAGACGACCCTCCGCATCGGTATTGTCGATCTGTACCGTCAGCCCCTTGCGGCTCTTATAGATATCGCCGGGACGGAAGGCATTGGCGGAAATGGAATTCTCGACCGCCGGCACGAGAACGCGCAGATCGACCGGCAGCTTCGCATCCATGATCATCAGCGCGAGGCCGAGAACATTAGCGGCGCCACCCATATCCTTCTTCATCAAGGCCATCGAGGCCGCAGGCTTGATGTCGAGACCGCCGGTATCGAAGCAGACGCCCTTGCCCACCAGTGTCAGCCGCGGATTGCCCTTCTTGCCCCAGTTCATCTCCAGAAGGCGCGGTGCGCTTTCACTGGCGCGGCCAACGGCATGGATGAGCGGGAAATTCTCTTTAAGCAGATCATCGCCGGTGGTAACGTTCACCTTGGCCTTGTAGTGGGCGGCAAGCGCTCGGAAGGCAATCTCGAGCTCGTCCGGCCCCATGTCGTTGGCCGGAACATTGATGAGGTCGCGCGCGAGGAAGACACCTGCCAGAACGCGCTTGATCTCGCCATCTTCGGCGTCCTGCGGAATGAGAAGCTTTGCCCCGCTGGTCTTGGTGGTCTTGTATTTGTCGAAGCGGTAACTGCCGAGGCCGAAACCGAGCGCGAGGCGATTGGCCGTCAGGGGCGCGGTTTCGATGTGCCACTCGCCCTCCGGCAGCTCACGGGCGAGTTTCCCGGTGATGAAGGGAACTTCGGAAGGATTGCCCCCAAGGCCGAGCAACACACCGCCCAGCGATCCATCGGAGGAGGGAACGAGCAGGACGGCGCCCGCTTCCGCCTTGAACCCCGCCTTTTTCGCCCAGTCCAGAGCGACCGGGTCTATGGCACCCTGTTCGATATGGGCTGGCGTGACGGCAAAAACCGGCAATGTGCTGCCGGCCTTCGAGCTAAAAGGGGTGGGGCGTTCGATGAACTGATAGGGCGCCATGGTATGCTTCCGTAAATGTCGAGAATCGGTGCGATTAACGCTCTGTTAGGGTTAACAGATTATTGCTTAAGCGAAAGTTGCGTCATGTGAGTCTTTCGTGTGTCGGGCGCAAGATCGATCATTCTCGGGCGGGGGCGCTGCCATGACTGCATTTTCTTTGGGTGAGACACGCCGGACAAGGTTGTTGCGGGGGGCATGTCTCGCAGCGCTGGTTTTGGCTGTTTCCGGATGCGCGAGCACCAACAAGCCGGATCGCATGTCCACTGGCTCCATTCCCGCCGCCACGCGTTCTTATGACCACCTGAACATGGAGCAGCTTCGGCAGGCGGAAGAGACCGCCGGAAAAGCCTATGAACGCAACCCCAAGGACAGGTCCGTCGGCATGAATTATGCCAGCGTGCTGATGATGACCGGCAAGAATACGCAGGCTCTCGCCGTCATGCAGCAGATCGCCATCGCCAATCCGGCCGACCGTGAAGTGCTTGCAGCCTATGGCAAGTCGCAGGCGGCTGCCGGCCAGCTGGAGCAGGCGCTTTCGACCATCCAGCGCGCGCAGACGCCTGATCGTCCAGACTGGCGGCTCTACTCCGCCGAGGGCGCGGTGCTCGACCAGCTCGGACGGTCGAACGAGGCGCGTTCCAGATATCGTCAGGCGCTCGACCTCAAGCCGAACGATCCGAGCGTCCTGTCCAATCTCGGCATGTCCTATGTCCTGTCGAGCGATCCGCGCACCGCTGAAACCTATCTGCAATCGGCCATTGCCCAGCCGGGCGCCGATAGCCGCGTCCGCCAGAACCTTGCGCTCGTGGTTGGTCTGCAGGGCCGCTTTGCTGAAGCCGAACGCATTGCGGTTCAGGAACTCTCTGCCCAGCAGGCACAGGCTAACCTGACGTATCTGCGTGCAATGCTTTCGCAGCAGAATTCCTGGCAGCAACTGGCGAAAAAAGACGGCAAGCCGGCTGGTTAACGGGTTTTCTGAAACACTTATAGTGCGGCCCGGCGGATAAATGATTGCTGCTGTGCGTAAATTCGCGATGCTTTTGCTACATTAGAAAGTATCGGCAACGCGAATGCCAGCTGGCCCGAGAATGACCGCAATGAGGACCGGCAGGAAAAATATGATCATCGGCACGGTCAGTTTCGGCGGCAAAGCGGCAGCTTTTTTCTCGGCTTCATTCATACGCTCGTCTCGGCCTTCCTGCGCAAGAACACGCAGCGCCTGAGCGAGCGGGGTTCCATACCGTTCTGCCTGGATAAGAGCCTGCACCACACTTTTGACGCCATCCAGTTGGGTACGCATACCGAAATTCTCTAGAGCCGTGCGCCTGTCCTGCAGAAAAGACAGCTCCGCCGTCGTCAGGATCATCTCCTCCGCCAGTTCAGGTGATTGCTCACCCATCTCCTCCGCCACACGACGCATTGCCGATTCCATTGACACGCCAGATTCGATGCAGATCAGCATCAGGTCGAGCGCATCCGGCCATGCCCGCTTGATCGAGGCCTGCCGCTTGGTCATGCGGTTAGAAACATAGATATTGGGGGCGTAAAAACCGATATAGCCGAAAACAAGCACGGCCATCAGTCGAACGACAAAAGCCTTGTCGGCCAGATTTCCGAGCACGAAAACCCAGGTGAATGCCACCGCCAGGAAAATGAACGGCAAGACGAACCGGGCGGCAAGAAATGTATTGAGCGCGTTCTGTGAACGGAAACCGGCGGCACGCAGCTTGTTCATCGTGTTCTGGTCGGCAAGCGCTTCACGAAGATTGAATTTTTCCACAATGCGCCGCGCGGATTTATTATTGTTGCCGCGAAGGGATGTTCTGCCGTCGCGGGTCACAGTCGCTAGGCGCTCGCGTTCACGGCTGCGAATGAGTTCCCGTTCTGACGAAACGGCTTTCATGCGCTTGGCGAGGTCTTTCCGCTCCAGGAAAGGCATGATCAGCGTATAGAGGGTCGCGAAAACCGCCAGCGTCACAAGAATGGCGATGATCGTCTGCGGATCCGTCAGGCGGGAAATGAGATTTCCTGTCATGGTCGCCCCTCAAATATCGAAATTGATCATTTGACGCATGATGAAAATCCCGATGAGCATCCATATTGCGGACGCCCCCAAAATGATGTGTCCGCGCATATCTGTGAAAAGAACCGAAAGATAGTCAGGTGATGTAAAGTGCACCAGCATCATCACGATGAAAGGCAATGCGCCGATGATGACGGCGGATGCTTTCGCCTCCATGGACAGGGCGTTCACCTTGGCGCGCATCTTCTTACGGTCACGTAACACCCTGGACAGGTTGGACAATGCCTCCGAAAGGTTGCCGCCTGCCTGTGCCTGGATGTTGATGACGATGCTGAAGAAGCTTACTTCGAAAAGCGGCATGGTCAGCATCATGCGCTCGATCCCCTGAGGAATGCCGATGCCGACCTGCTGCGCATCGACAACCCGCTGGAACTCCGTTTTCACCGGTTCCTGACCATCCGAAGCGATCAGTCGTACAGCGTCGTTCAGCGGCAAACCTGATTTGATCGAGCGGCACATGACGTCAAGCGCATTGGGAAACTCCTCAAGAAATTTTTTCTGTCGGCGCTTGAGGAGAAATGCCAATACCCAGCGCGGCAGTCCCAAAGCCGCGACGACGGCTATGGGAACAGCGGTCAATAAGGACAGACCATAGATAAGTGAAATTAAGGCGGCACATGCCGCCGCGGCGACGCTCAGAAGGTGGAACTGCCGAACGGAAATTGCCAGCCCTGCCTGCACGAGTTTATCACGCAGGCTGACATTCTTTGCTTTTTTTGCCTTCTCATTCTGTTTCTTTTCCATATCCCGCAGGCTGTCCTGCATGGATTTGCGGCGCTTGCTGAGTTCCTGGACCCGGTCGCGCGCAGCCTTGATATTTGTATGATCCGTCTCTGCGGCCTGCACGCGCTTGAAGCGGCTGGTCGTCTTTTTCTCGACCTCTATCTGCTGGAAAAGAAAGGCATAGGCGAGCGCTCCTGCCGAGATGGCGACGAGTACGGCCAGTAACACTATTGTCGGGTCCATGGCGGTCGCTTTCCCTTAGGAGCTCTTTTCCATCTCATCGAGCGCGGCCGCCAGACGCTTATCTTCGCCGTAATACCGTGCACGGTCCCAGAAATGCGGCTTGCTGATACCGGTCGATACATGCCTGCCGATCAGCCTGCCTTGCGCATCCTCGCCTTCGATCTCGTATCGCATCAGATCCTGGGTGACGATGACATCGCCTTCCATGCCGATCACTTCGGTGATCTGCGTTATCCGCCGCGAACCGTCGCGCAGGCGGGCCGCCTGAATGACGACATCGATCGAGCCTGAGATGATTTCGCGCACGGTCTTGGCCGGCAGCGTGAATCCCCCCATGGCGATCATCGATTCGATACGGCTGAGGCATTCACGCGGCGTATTGGCGTGCAGCGTTCCCATTGAGCCGTCATGGCCGGTGTTCATGGCCTGAAGCAGGTCAAAAACCTCCGGTCCGCGCACTTCGCCGACGACGATACGCTCAGGCCGCATACGAAGGCAGTTCTTGACGAGATCGCGCATGGTGATTTCGCCTTCGCCCTCGATATTCGGCGGACGCGTTTCAAGCCTCACCACGTGCGGCTGCTGAAGCTGCAATTCGGCGGTGTCTTCACAGGTGATGACGCGTTCATCCTTGTCGATGAAGCTCGTCAGACAATTGAGGAGCGTGGTCTTGCCCGAGCCGGTGCCGCCAGAGATGACGACATTACAACGAACGCGACCGATGATCTTGAGCAATGTCGCGCCTTCGGGCGTGATCGCTCCGAAACGCACGAGCTGGTCGAGCGTCAGCTTGTCCCTCTTGAATTTTCGGATCGTCAGCGCGGGTCCGTCGATGGCGAGCGGCGGTGCAATGACGTTGACACGCGATCCGTCCGGCAGGCGGGCGTCGCATATCGGGCTCGATTCATCCACGCGTCGGCCGACCTGGCTGACGATGCGCTGGCAGATGGAGAGCAACTGCGCATTGTCGCGAAAGCGGATATCGGACTCGATGGTCTTGCCGCCGACTTCGATAAAGGTCTGGCCGGAACCATTGACCATGATATCGGCAATGTCGTCGCGCGCGAGAAGCGGCTCCAGCGGCCCGTAGCCCAAGACGTCGTTACAGATGTCCTCGAGCAGCTCTTCCTGCTCGGCAATCGACATGGCGAAATTTTTGATCGTGATGATATCGTTGACGATATCACGAATTTCCTCGCGCGCACTTTCCGCGTCGAGCTTGGCGAGCTGCGAAAGGTCGATGGTATCGATGAGGGCGGAAAATACCTGGCTTTTGGTATTGTAATAGTCTTCCGTGCGGGCGCGTTTTTTCTGAGCGAGTGGTGCGCCCGTCGTCACCTGGCGCGTAACGGGTGATTGGCCGGGCTCGAGCGTATCAGTGGCAGGAGAACGAGGCTCAGACGCTGTCGCCACCTGCATGGATACGGCAGGTGCAACAGGTTCCGGCTTCGTGCTTCTGGCTGGGCCTTCAGGCCCGCGTTTTCCGAACATCGGCGTTTCCGTCTAAGGGCGCTGGCAGAAGACCTACTTGCGCTTGAGAATATTCTTCAGTTTTTCCAGACCGCCGCGCCGGTTTTTGCGCAGCACGGAGCGACCTGTGATGGTGTGTGCGATCTGCGAGAAGGTTTCCGCAGTCTGGGATTTTTCGTCCATCTCGCTGATCATACGGCCGCTATTGGCGGCATTTCCGAACAATTGTGCGTCGAAGGGGATGATCGCGATCGGCTCGATTTCCAAGGGCTCAAGAAAATCCGTCGGCGTAATTTCCGGACGTTTCGGCATACCGACCTGATTGAGAACGAGATGCGGTAACTTGTCGTTGGGTCTGAGCTTGATCAGCGCATCAAAGAGGTTCTTTGTGTTGCGCAGATTGGCAAGATCGGGAACCGCCGTAATGACCACCTCGTCGGCTTCCGCAAGGACTGCCCGGGTCCAGTCGCACCATTGGTGGGGAAGATCGAGAACCGCAATCGGCGCGCTTCGCTGCAAGACCTCGAGGATCGGCAGAAACGCCTGACGATCGAGATCATAGGTCCTGTCGAGAAGAGACGGTGCTGCCAGGAGCGACAGGTGGTCGGAACATTTTGTCAGAAGACGGTCGAGAAACACCTCGTCCAGTCGTTCCGGTGAAAAGACAGCTTCAGCCATGCCCTGGGCGGGGTCCTGATCGAAATCGATATTGGCCGTTCCATAGGCAAGATCCATATCCGCCAGAATGGTTTCCGTGGAGAAGAGGCTCGAAATACCGAAAGCGCAATTATGCGCGATGGTGGAGGAACCCACGCCGCCCTTGGCGCCGATGAAGGCGATGTTACGGCCGAGCGGTTCGGCTTCCGGATCGACGAAGATCGCGGCGATCGAACCGAGCAGATCAGCCATGTTGACCGGTGCGACGAGATATTCGGAAATACCGTTGCGGATGAGATCGCGATAAAGCGTGATGTCGTTGTGCCGGCCGATAATGATGACGCGGGTGGAAGGATCACAAACCTCCGCCAGCGGCGCGAGATCGTTCAGCAGTGAGGCAGTCGAGCTTGCCGTTTCGAGAATGATGAGATTGGGTGTGGGCGATGCGGAAAACATCGTCGCCGCCGCATTGATATCACCCTTGGTCACCCGCAGGGTGACCCTGCTCATGCGCCTGTCGCTCGACAGGGCTTCCATGACGGCCTGCATAGTGTCGCTGACGCAGAAGGCGTGGATGGAGATACGGGGCAGGGGCCGCAGGCGATCCATATCCGAAGCGCGCAGCGGCGGTTCGGCTTCCGCGCCACCGCTCAGCTTGATGTCGTATTCTACAGCGCTCATCGTTTTTCCTGCCGTGAGAAATGGTGGACCTGCATCAGTTTGTCGGTGCCGTCGAAGTACCGCTGCGATAGGTATCGATGACCACCGCCCGGCGTTCGGCATCAATCGGGCTCATGCCGCGCGGGCCGACCAGATCCATGGGATTGGCGATCTGCGCCGCGAGATTGCTCTGTGAGGCGCATCCAAAATTATACCAGTTCTTGTTGGCGAAGGTGTTGTCCGAAAGATCCTCAGGCCACTGGCCGCATTGGCCGGTCATCGCGGTAACGGCGACATAGCTCAGGCGGATGGGCGCGGAGTCGCCATTCGGAGAAGCAGCATAGCGCGTTTCCATGATCTTGCCTTGAGCGACACCCGCGCCGGAAAGCGTGGAGCGGATCTGTTTCGCCATTTTCGCTGCCGTTGCCGAATTGGGCGATCCCGAAGGCGTCTGAATGTTGACGATACCCGTCGACATCGACGCATAATTCTGGGCAAAGCCACGGACATTGTCAGCCATGGCCGTGGTCAAGCGGCTGTCGCCGGCAGAAACCGGAATATCAAGCGAATGCTCGGCTTCCGACAGGGTAATCGGGTGGCGCGTGCGATAATCGTCGGGAATGGCGTTGGTGGTCATCGGGTCGCGTGCGCAGCCCTGCAGCAGGCCGGCAGCTAGCGCCGCCACGGCGAGGAGGCTGGCCCTTCTTCCGGGCAAATGGAGGGAAAAGGCGGAAGAGTTTTCCTGCATGACGTTTCCTGCCCGGATCGGGCTCGCTGTGGAGAGGGGACTGGGTGCGCGCGTCGTCATTTGTAGATGAACCCCACTGATCCCTGATAGGGGGCCGCCTGAACCTGATCCTTGCGACCATAGACCTTGTTGACGCGGTTCATGAAATACATCGCCGCATCGTTTTCCGGGTTGAAGTTGTCATCCGGCCGGGCGATCTGGTTGCGGGCAACGGGCCGCACCAGATAAGGCGTCGCGATGATGACAAGTTCCGTTTCGTTGCGCAGGAACTCCTTGCTGCGGAAAAGCGTGCCAAAGATCGGGATTTTTGACATGCCGGGAAGCCCGGACATCGCCTGCCGCACATTATCCTGGACAAGACCCGCAATCACGATCGATCCGCCGGAGGGAAGCTCAACCGTTGTGGAGGTCTCGCGCTTGCGCACCGACATGTAAGTTGAACCTGGGATCGTTCGACCCCCATTTCCGGTTACAACGTTGCCTTCATAGGTAGGCTCGGAAACATTGGTCTCAATCTTGAGACTGATGCGGCCGGGCGAAAGCACGACAGGCTTGAAGTTCAAAGTGATGCCATAGTCGACTGTATTAGTCGTTCGTGTAATCGTCGGCCGCCCGGTTTCCTTGTCGATGTCGACTTCCTGCTCTGCGGCAAGCCTGAAATCACCTCCGACATAGAACTTCGCCTGCTCTCCGGAAATAGCAGTCAGGCTCGGCTCCGCCAAGGTGCGCATGACGCCGGCCTGCTCCATGGCGTTGAGGTATGACGCAAATCTGAGCGAGCCCGAGCCAATTGCGCCGCTTGCAATCCTCGACGCGCCATCGATCGCATTGCCAAGATTAGACGGATTTGCAAATTCGAACCCATTGCCGCTTGTCGAACTGCTGATCGAGCCGTTAAATCCGAGCTGCTTCAGAACCTGTCTGCTGACTTCCGCGACAGTGACTTTCAGCGTTACCTGATCCTCGCCTTCGATCGTCAGCATGTTGACGATTTGCGATACCTGCCGGCGCTCGGCAAAAATTGCCGCATCGCCGCCATTGTTGCCGCCCGTGAGCGATATGTTGCGTGTGGTGGCCTCGCCGCCCTTCAGAAAGGCGTCGGCAAGTTGCACCGCGCGTGCGGAATCCTGCGGCGTGCGCACCGATCCGGTTAGAACGATGTTGTCCGAGACGATTTCCACCTTGATGTCCGACTCAGGGATAAAGCGGCGGATATTCGCCTCAAGCCCCGAAATGTCGCGCTCAACTTCGAGATCGAGGCTGACGATTTCCCGACCACCGTCACCAAAAATGAAGATGTTGGTCTGTCCCACCATTTTCCCGAAAAGGTAGATGCGTCTCGATGTCCGGGTCACAGCGTCGGCGAGGCTCGGGTCGGCAACGAGAATGTCATGCGCATCTTCCGGCAGGTCGATGACGAGCGCCTTGTTCAGCCCGAGTTTAAGGCGCTTGCGAATGCCCGTGCCACTTTCGGTGATCCGAACGATGCTTGCGCTTTGCGCTTCCGCCTCGCTGGTGCGCAGAAAATCGGGAGAATGCCGGCCGGGAACGCCTGAAAAAGCCAGGCAGAATGCAAGCCCGCCTGCCATCGACGAGCGCAGATGGTGTTTGAAGCGTTTTGTCATGAGCCCCCCGGTCATTGTGAGGCTCCTTGACCGCTCTTCACGATCGAGCCGGATTTGATCACCTGAATTTCCGGCTGGCCGGAACTTCCGCTGAGAAGATGGCCGGCCGAAAGCGTATCGTTTTCCTGCGCATCTGCGACTGAACGCAAGGCGAGCGTGAGACGGTCCGCCATCTGTTGCGCCACGGTTATGATCTTTGCCTGTTCGGGGGTCAGTTCGAGCGTCGCGGTGGCACCGACCACGGCCGCCATGCCGTCTTCGCCTTCCTTGATCTGCTGGTCGATCGCCAGAACACGGACGTTGTTCAAAACATTTTCGGTCAGGAAGTTACCATTCTCGCCCTTGCGGACCATGATGACATCGACCCGGTCGTTCGGCAGCACAAAGCCACCCGCACCGGTCGAGACGGAAATCTCGGTCGCGACGGCGCGTTTGCCGGCGGGCAAAAGCGAAGACATGATGCGGTTGCTGGAATCGACCACTTTTTCCGGCCGGATCGGCTCACCTTCGAACAGGGGCAACCGCACGACCGTGCCCGCGAGCTCGGTGATGGCGTCGGGCCTTTTCGCTTCCGTTATGAAACTGTCGACCACATTGCCCTGTGGCCAGGGTGTCCAGCGCACAGAGCTGTCGTTCAGACGGCTGCCGACGGGCAGATTGACTGAGGAGACGAGAACGTTGACCGTTGGTTCTTTCTGGATGATCGTTTCCGCTTTTTCGATAACCTGCTTCGCGCCGGAAATCTGCATGGCGACAAGGCCGGCAAGACCGGCGGCCACCAGGGCAACGGAAAGAATGACGATACGCGACGGTTTCATGCTCGATCCTTGAGGGAATCAGATTCTGCTCCCGTCAGGATGGTGCTCGATTGGTATAATTATGGTTAATATTGTTCTTGGATTCGTGGTTAACGCGACTTTAATGACGCACACAATCTGGTTCAGGAAAGACTGACGATGGCAGCTTTCACAAGTGGTGCTTCACCGTAGGTCAACAGCCCGGCTATGGCGATGCCAATGCCATAAGGGATTTTTTTTGCAACCAGCAGAGAATCTGGAATGGGAATACCGATGGCCATGATTTCCTGTGATCGTGATCGCAGGAGAAGAATTCCGAGAGTCAACACGCCTCCGATCAAAGTCACTGCAAGCAGAAACTCAGCAAGGGCAGTATTGAAACCGAACCACACTGCAGCGGCCGTGAGTAGCTTGGCATCACCTCCACCCATTACATTGGCTGCAAAGAGTGCGAAACAACCGAAAAAGACGATCGCCGCGGCGACGAAGCTCATTGCAAAAGACTGCCAGTCCATACCCGACAAGGGTGCTACCACCACGAAAGACAACAGCAGAATAAACGATATCCTGTTGGGTATCGTCATGCTGAAAAGGTCATTAAGTGCGGCAAAGGCGAGGCACAGAGGTAAGATCAGGAAAATTGCTGCTACGACCATGTGGTTAATTCCTGTCAAGGATTTCGCATTTATTCGGTGTGGCAAACAATGGAATAAGGATATCAGAAAATGATAAGATGGCCGCTCGTTTCACGAGCGGCCATCGAGAGAAATCCAGTAGTATTTAATTTGCCGCTGAAGTCGCTGCGGTCGTCATCTTGGCGCCAAGGCTGACGAATAATGCGTTAAGGCGAGTGCCGACAGTCGTTGCGCCGCCGATGATTGCAACCGAAAGCAGGGCAGCGATCAAGCCGTATTCGATGGCGGTCGCGCCGGATTCATCCTTGAGGAAACGAGCGAAAATCTTGGTCATGAGGTCTCTCCTAAATCTTGTTTGGTTCAGCACGCCGACAACTGTTCTCCGTTGTTCGGTTGCGTTCAAACTACAGCCGAGCGATTTCCAAGCGCTTAAAAAAAACGATTAATTCAAAGTAAACGGCAGGATGAGTTTCTCTTGGTAAATAAAAATGAAAAGTATTTTCTGCATTTTTATATTTGCGGATAAGTAAGTGTATTTTGAGCCTTATCACTTTTCTCTTTTTTAGAATTGCTGCTTCAGGGAGACGCATATGTTCAGTTTTGAGGCGATTGAAGAGTGATGAAAATACCATCTTGTTACACATGGCGATCATCCGCATTGCGGGATTCGTGCCATTTAACGCTTCATTCACTAAAACCGCGCATTCTGTGGCGCAATAAACTGTGCTGATAGTGAGCAAGGGCCAAACGCGTGTCATCCGGAAAACTGGCGAAAATCATGGTCGGCTTGTCCGTCTTCCTCGGGGCTGCGGCGCAGCCGGTTTTTGCCCAGGACGATATACTGCGCGTTTCGATGAATCACGCCCGCGTTCTCCGCCTCGATCGTCCCGTGAGCAAGGTTATCGTCGGCAACTCCAAAGTCGCCGATGCCACGGTTGCCGATGCAACGACCATCGTTCTAACCGGGCGCAGTTTCGGCACGACCAACCTTGTGCTTCTTGATGCCGAAGGCAATCCGATCGTGGATGAACGCATTCTCGTCTCCATCGATGAGGGCAATACGGTTCGTGTGTTCCGTCAGACGGAGCGCACGGTGCTGTCCTGTACGCCGAATTGCGAACAGCATTCGCAGAATAGCGGCGACAAGGACGCTCAGCCTTAACAGGGAGCGTCATGCATAATTCTGACAGGACAGCGGGCCTTCCGATAGAAACGGAAGTCGCTCGTCTTCAATTTTTCTGAGAGTGAAAAAATGCGAAAAAAGCAACATGCTTCCCGGCGTTTGCCGGTCGGCTATATGTTACTTTTTTTCGGATAAGTATTTGATCTAGCTAAGATCAAAAATGGAATGGTGCCCAGAAGAGGACTCGAACCTCCACACCCTTTCGAGTACCAGCACCTGAAGCTGGCGCGTCTACCAATTCCGCCATCTGGGCGACGGAGAGCGATGTACGAGGGCAGCCGCCCGGTGTCAACAGACTTTTTGAACTTTTATGACGATAATTGATTTTAAAGGGAAAAAACTTAATCCGGGCTGTTGAAACATGTCGCCGGGTCAGGTGTCGAGGCCCTCATGCTTCGTTCTGTCGACATGGCCGAGGTCACGCTCCGGATCGATGATGTCACGGATTCTTTGTTTGAGTTCTTTTGGACCGGGAAAACCGCCATCGCGTTTGCGTTCCCATATAATCGTCCCATCAACGGTGATCTCAAACAGACCGCCGGTCGAGGGAACGAGACTGACTTCGCCGATATCAGAGGAGAAGGTTTGCAAGATTTCCTGCGCCATCCAGCCTGCGCGAAGCAGCCAGTTGCATTGTGTGCAGTAGCGAATGGTTATGCGGGGTTTTGTCTCGGTCATCCCTAATTTTCCTTCAGCGCAATAATGCTCACGATAATGTCAACTAAAACACTCATGTTTTTACCGGGCGCGTGCTTGTTCTTATCATGTGGCTTTGCGAACAGAGAAGCTGTCGAAGGCTGAAACGTGGAGATCCTATGGCCCAGTTCGAGAATAATCGTCAGCGTCTTTTCGTTCCGGCGGTCGCGCCGCTTTATAATTCGACCCATGATCTAGTGGAGACCGTTCTGCGCGTCACAGCCGGGCTTCTTCTGGTTACCCACGGCTTTGGCAAGATCGTCAATCCTTTCGGCGCCGTCGGCATGGTGGAGAGCCTTGGCTTTTACCCTGGCGTCTTCTGGTCGCCGCTGCTGGCCGCCACGGAATTTTTCGGCGGCATTCTGGTCGCGATCGGCCTGTTCACGCGGCCAGCATCTTTCGCGGCCATGATCGTGCTATTGGTCACGGTCTATTTTCACGGCATCGTAAAGGCAGAAGGCTTGGGAGGTGCGGAAAAATCGATTCTCTGGGCTGCGATTTTCCTGTTCTTCGCCGTGCGCGGCGGCAACCGTCATTCGGTGGACGCCAAGCTGACGCGTGAATTCTGAGGCTTAAAACGCCGCGCCGTCCGCTACCGCCTCAAAGACGATGTTGCGCTCTTGAAAATCGTTTTTTCCCGTGGTGAAGCTGGACTCAATCGGCAATCTTTGCCGATTGAGTCCATCGTCGTCGCCAAGAGGTCTTATGCGCGTAGCAATCATAGAAAACATGGCGGGCACGCCGCATGGACAAATTGGCGTCGCCCTGCGAGAGGCGGCGGCGGATATTCACATCATCCGCGCCTATGCGGGCGATCCTCTTCCTGAAGACGCGGACGACCATGATGCGCTTGTTGTTCTGGGCGGCGAACAGAACGCGGTAGATGATGTGCTTTATCCCTATCTTCCGGACCTGGCGCTTCTGATGAAGGCCTTCGGCGATGCGGACAAGGCAGTCATGGGTGTTTGCCTCGGCAGCCAGTTGCTGGCACGCGCCTATGGCGGAGAGAATATTCTCTCAGGCCCGCCGGAATTCGGCTGGCAGGATGTGTCCCTGACGCCGGAGGGCTTATCCGATCCGCTTTTGGCCGGGCAGCAGCAGAACTTCCCGATCTTTCAGTGGCATTGTGACACTTTTACGCTTCCGCCCGATGCCACGCGCCTTGCGACCAATGCCGCGACACGAAACCAGGCCTTTCGTATCGGCCGCGCGGCCTATGGCACCCAGTTTCATTTCGAGGCTTCCACCGAGGTTGTCGACGAATGGTGTCGGGCATTTCCAGGTTCCGTCGAAAGAATGTCGCCCGGCTGGCTGGAAAACTACGCTCACTACCGTGGCACGCGGGCGCAGATGGCTGACGTGGCCGGTCTGGAAATAGCCCGTGCCTGGATCCGGCTGATCTGACCGCAGCGATTTTCGGTTGCGAATTAAATGGGCTCTACTCAAGATCGCTGTGGGTTCATCCCGATTCGCAAGAGAGGCGCAAAGATCATGTATAAATTCGAAATCTATCAGGACAAAGCCGGTGAATATCGCTTCCGCTTCAAGGCATCCAATGGCGAGACGATGTTTTCGTCGGAAGGGTACAAGGCGAAGGCATCGGCTATCCACGCGATCGAATCGATCAAGAGAAACTCTGCCGGTGCCGATACCGTCGATCTCACCACAATGACGGCCTGAGCGCCGCCCTTGCGCGAGAACTCGAAGCGTTTCGCCTGTCATAAATGACGGGCGCATCGACAGGTGCCGGCGTAAAGATAAGATTCAGTCTTTTTGGATAATCTTCCGTTAGCATTTGTCTTTCGAGGTCTGCGGGTGGCGTCTGAGTGCCCCCCGATTTTGTTTTGCGTACGGGTTCTCATGCGTTCATCGGCTGTACCAGCACTTCTTTTCGGTTGCCTTCTGCTTGGCGGCTGCACGTCCAGTTCCGGGCCGGAAAGCCTGATGGCTGGCTTGCCGTCGAAGGAAACCACCAGTTCGGTCAGGCCATCTGCACCGGTGCCGCAGGCAAGTGTCGGCACCCAGCCGATTGCGGCCCAGCCACGGCAGGAAGTCCTGGCGTGGGGCGGGCCGGTGCCGGATGAGCCCAAGGCCTTTTCCGCCGTCACGCCGAGGGCATCCCTGCCGCAAAATGCACCTGAAATCCGTCTGCCGGGTCCTTCGCAGACCGGAATGGTGCGACCGGCAGAACGGCCGATGGAGCGCCCGGTGCAATTGGCCATGGCTGCCGCTCCGGCGGCGAGCGCTGGCGCGCAGATCCGCTCCCGCATTTTCCGTTCCAGTTTCAGCGACGCCAAGCCCATCAATTTCGGCCGGGTTCAGCCGCGCCATTTCCAGGTCCATGGTGTGGATGTGTCCCGCTGGCAGGCGAATATAGACTGGCCGCAGCTGCGCACCCGCGGCGCAAATTTCGCCTTCATCAAGGCGACGGATGGCGGCGATCATCTCGATCCGATGTTCCGCACCAACTGGCAGCGTGCGAAGGAGGCAGGCATTCGCCGTGGCGCCTACCACTTCTTTTATTGGTGCCGCAACGCCAGCGAACAGGCGGACTGGTTCATTCGCAACGTGCCGCGCGATCCGGATGCGCTGCCGCCGGTCATCGACGTG
Organism: Agrobacterium sp. El2ro-1b; assembly: GCF_048298475.1. Classification (NCBI taxonomy): domain Bacteria; kingdom Pseudomonadati; phylum Pseudomonadota; class Alphaproteobacteria; order Hyphomicrobiales; family Rhizobiaceae; genus Agrobacterium; species Agrobacterium sp. El2ro-1b. The sequence continues at coordinate 2,836,814 of NZ_CP103458.1, forward strand.
GAATATAACGGCGAATCGAGCTGCAAGATGCGCCATTCCCGCGAACGCGTTCTGGAAAAGATGCGTGTATTCATGGACAAGCTCGAGCGCCATTATGGCCAGCGGCCGATCATCTATACGGCGCCTGATTTCTACAAGGACAACCTCCAGGGTGAGTTTCAGGATTATCCCTTCTGGCTGCGCGCCGTCGCCCAGCACCCGTCGGTGGTCTATCCCGGGCGCAAGTGGCTGTTCTGGCAATATTCCGGCTCCGGCCTGTCGCATGGCGTCGATGGCCGTATCGATCTCAATGTCTTCAACGGCAGCGAGGAATCCTGGCATCGCTGGGTGGATCGTCGTTCGAGCTGATGATCAGCGCGCGAATTTTCGCGCGCCCGCAACGCACAGCACCACCACCAGCGTCACGCCGATCATGGCCGGGCTCACCTCTTCGTGCAGCAGAGTTGCGGCGAGCGCTAGCCCGAAGAAGGGCTGGAGCAATTGCAGCTGCCCCACCGCAGCGATGCCGCCCTGTGCCAGCCCGCGATACCAGAAGATGAAACCGATCAGCATGCTGAACAGCGAGACATAGGCAAGGCCGCCCCAGGCCTGCGGGTCTATGCCGCCGAGCGTTTCCGGCCCGGTAAAAAAGGCAAGCGGCAGCATCACGGGGAGGGAAAGCACCAGCGCCCAGGAAATGACCTGCCAGCCGCCCAGCTTGCGGGAGAGGGCAGCGCCCTCCGCATAACCGAGCCCACAGACGATGATTGCGCCGAGCATGAGAAGATCGCCGGCAAGCGAGGCCTCGATCCCGGTGGCGAACGAATTCGACAGGGAGAAACCCGCCACCAGCGCGCTGCCGAGGCAGGAGAACAGCCAGAAGATGGGGCGCGGTCGTTCCCCGCCACGCAGAACGGCAAAAATCGCGGTTGCGAGCGGTAGCAGCCCGACAAAAACGACGGAATGTGCAGAGGTGACGTGTCGCAGGGCGAGGGCGGTCAAGAGCGGAAATCCCACCACGACGCCCAGTGAGACAATGAAAAGTGATGTCAGATCACCGCGCGCCGGGCGCTTCTGCCTGAACAGAAACAGCAGCGCCAGCGCCAACAGGCCGGCGATGCTGGCGCGGGCGGCGGTCAGGAACACCGGGTCGAAACCTGTTACCGCAAGGCGTGTCGCGGGCAGAGACCCGCTGAATATCACCACGCCCGTCAGCCCGTTCAGCCAACCGCTTGTCGTCTTGTCCATGATCATCTCCTGCCTTTTGCCTTTCTTGATCCGGATTGGTTGGCAGGAACAGCGACAATAAGATACAATATCGACAAACTGTTATGGTATTGAAAGCAGTACGGTTAGGATTGAATGTGGACGGGAAGGTCACGGCGGGCACACGCATCGAAAAGGTGATGGCGAATATTCGCCAGCGCATCGCCTCGCGCAGCCTTGTTCCGGGCGCGCGCCTGCCATCCGTGCGGGCACTTGCAAAGACCATGCAGCTTTCCACTTCCACCATTGTCGAAGCTTATGACCGGCTTGTGGCGGATGGTACGATAAGCTCGCGCCCCGGCTCCGGTTTTTTCGTCGCGGGTCCGCTTGCGCCGCTCTCGCTTGCCGATATCGAACCACGGCTCGACAGGGCGGTGGACCCCTTGTGGGTTTCGCGGCAGGCGCTGGATGACGGTTCCGCTCTCGCCAAGCCCGGCTGCGGCTGGCTTCCGGCGTCGTGGATGCCACAGGAGGCATTGCGGCGGGCGATGCGAGGGCTGGCCCGTGCCGATGACGTCTTGCTGACGGATTACGGAACCCCGATGGGGCTGTTGCCGTTGCGCCAGCTTCTGTCACGCCGGCTGGCGGAACACGGTGTGCAGGCGGGGGCGAGCCAGATCATGCTCACCGATTCCGGCACCCAGGCAATCGATCTTCTCTGCCGTTTCCTGCTGCAGCCGGGGGATACGGTTGTTGTCGACGACCCCTGTTTCTTCAATTTCCAAGCCTTGTTGCGGGCGCATCGGGTGAAGATTGTCGGGGTGCCCTATACGCCTGCTGGTCCCGACCTGCCGCTTTTCGAGCAGGCGCTAAGAGAACACCATCCGCGGCTTTATATCACCAATTCCGCGATCCATAATCCGACCGGCGCAAGACTATCCGCCGTTTCCGCCCATCGCCTGCTGATGCTGGCCGAACAGGCGGGCCTGACCATCATCGAGGATGATATTTTTGCCGATTTCGAAACGCAGGCGGCTCCGCGGCTGGCGGCTTTTGATGGTTTGAACCGCGTTGTCCAGATCGGCAGCTTTTCCAAGACGCTGTCCGCCTCCGTGCGATGCGGTTTCATCGCGGCGCCCCAGGCATGGGTGGAAGCCCTGACCGACCTCAAGATCGCCACGGCCTTCGGCGGAACGCATTTTTCGGCGGCGCTGGTCCTGTCGCTTTTGACGGACGGAAGTTACCGCAAGCATGTCGAGGCCCTCCGGCAGCGTCTTGCGGCTGCGGTGCCGGAGGCGGCAACCCGTCTGAGATCGATCGGATGTGTGCCATGGATCGAGCCGCAGGCGGGCATGTTCCTGTGGTGCCGCCTGCCGGACGGAATAGATGCCGCCGATGTGGCGCAGCGAGCGCTTGCACGGCAGGTGGTTCTGGCCCCCGGCAATGTGTTCAGCTCGTCGCAGAACGCCTCCGGTTTCATGCGTTTCAACGTGTCGCAAATGGCAGGCCCGCAGGTCATGACGGTGCTCGCGGATGCCCTTCGATGAGTGACTGGCCATCCCTATTTATCGGCATTTGAAGGAAATCGGAACAAAATCCCGTGAACGTCGTTTTCTCCCCAGAATGAAGAGGAGGAAACACCATGACATTCGATCCCAATAACCCGCGTCCGGACCGCGATCTGCGTCCGGAACTGAATATCAGCAATGAACCGCGTGCCCGCACGTCGTCGTCCTGGGTACCGTGGTTGGCGATCATCGTTGTCGTTCTGGTGGGCGTTTTCGCCTGGTCGCAAATGAGCGGCCCGACCACCGATCCGGCAACGACGTCCTCCACCACGCCGCCTGCGGCAACGGATCAGTCACCGGCGCCCATGGCTCCGACCACCCCGGCAACGCCGCCCGTGAACAACACGGCACCGGCAAGCCCGAATACGGGTGGCACGCAGACCCAGCCTTAACGGGTTGATTGATATGACAGAACCGCCTGCTTTTCAGCAGGCGGTTTTTCTTCGTGGAAAGCCAACCGCGCGCTTAAAGCTGCTCCATGGCGGAGGGGCAGTTGGAAAGCTTCGACCAGCGATTGATCGACTCCTCTGCGAGCGTCGAAAGCGTTATGCTTCCGAAGCGGGACAACAGGATGTTTTCCGCCTCGTTCATGGCGTCGAAAAGTGCAGCATTGACCGCCTGCTCGATGACGCAATTCGGATTGTCACCAGCCAACCCGATCGAGAACAGCTGCGGTGCGCCAAGTGCCCGGTAAATATCGAGCAGCGTGATCTCGCTGAGCGGCCGTGCCAGCACCCACCCGCCGCCATGGCCTTTTTCCGATCTTACGTAACCATGCTCCCGCAAGCCGGCCATCGTGCGGCGCACCACCACGGGGTTGGTCTGCAGCATCGCCGCGATGTTTTCGGAGGTCGCGGCACCCTCATGTTTTTCCATATGGATCAGAATATGCAGCACTCGAGAAAGGCGCGTGTCGTGTCTCATTGCTCAGCCCATCCATTTATCGGGGACGATATCAGTTTGGATGTGACGTAACAATATAAGTTGCGTGACTATTGACTCCAAAATTCATGTAACAATATAAGTTTCATGAAAATGAACGGCGCTCCCGCCTCATTCCCTGAACAATGGGTGCATCATGAAATTCGACGTCATCATCATCGGCGGCAGCTATGCCGGCCTTTCCGCCGCCCTGCAGCTTGGTCGCGCCAGAAAAAACATCCTGATCGTGGATGCCAGCGAACGCAGAAACCGTTTCGCCAGCCATTCACACGGTTTCCTCGGGCAGGATGGGAGAGCACCGGGCGAGATTATCGCCGAGGCGCGCCGACAGATCGAACGTTACCCGACCATACATTGGGTCAAGGGCAGGGTGACCGACGCCAAGGGCTCTTTCGGTGAGTTCATCGTTGAGATCGACGGCCGCCGCCGGGAGACGGCGGGCCGACTTATCCTCGCCATGGGTGTGACCGACGAACTTCCTGAGATTACCGGGCTGAGGGAGCGCTGGGGTTCTGCGGTCTTCCATTGCCCCTATTGCCATGGCTATGAGCTCGATCAGGGAAAAATCGGCGTCATCGCCGCTTCGCCAATGGCCATTCACCACGCGTTGATGCTTCCCGACTGGGGCGAGACGACCTTTTTCACCAATGGCATAGTCGAGCCGGATGCGGATCAGCATGCGCTGCTGGCAGCGCGCGGCGTCCGGGTGGAAACAACCCGCATCAGGGAGATTGCCGGGCATGCGGATGTCGTTCTGGCGGATGGCCGCAGCATGACGTTGGCCGGTCTCTTCACCCAGCCCAAATTGCGCATTAACGCGGATTGGATCGAAAAACTCGGCTGTGCGATGGAGGAAGGGCCAATGGGATCGACCATCGTGACGGACCCGATGAAACAGACCACCGCCCGCGGCATCTTCGCCTGTGGCGATGTGGCAAGACCGGCCGGCTCGGTCGCGCTTGCGGTGGGCGATGGCGCCATGGCGGGCGCTGCGGCTCACCGCTCCATCCTGTTCCCGGAAATGCACCAGTCTGAGACGAGGTTCAGCCAGCGGCCCGGGGGCATGCCGAAGGCATTTTTGAAATGCCGGGTGAAATGGGCCTGGTCCGCGAAGCCGCAGGCAAACGCCGTTTCGGCAAGGCTCGCACCCGCGCGCATCATGTCCTTGCATTTTTGCAGCCGGCGCATGATGAGATAACGGTGCGGGCTGGTGCCGAACAGGCAACGAAAGTGGCGGAAGAGTGTGAAGCGGTCGAGCCCGCTTATCTGTTCCAGCTCCTGCGACAGAACGGTGTCGGCGCTGTTTTCCAGCAGATAGTCCCGGCATCGCAGAACGGCGGCGCGGTCGATCCACTTGATGGGACTGGCGCTTCCGTTCGAATGTTTCCAGAGCAGATCCGAAAGCCGCGATTGCCAGTCGGTGAGAAGCAGACTGTCAGGTTCGCCGTCGAGATTGCCGAGTGCCTCGGTCAGGCATTGGCGGAACTCTTCGTCCTCAATGACGGCACTTCGGGCAAAGGGCAGCGTGTTGCATCCCGCCTCCGTCGTTTTCTCCGGTGGAAGGTAGAGCATGCGATAGTGCAGGCCTTCGTCCGTGCCTGCGCCACCATCGTGAACTTCATCGGGATGCAGAACGATGACATTTCCCGGCATGCTGAAATGCGATGTGCCACGATAGGAAAAGGTCTGTACGCCGGAAAGCGTGACGCCGAGCGCATAGGTATCGTGGCGATGCGGCGCATAGGCATTGCCGTGAAAGCGCGCGTCTATACGCTCTATGCCCTCGCTGGAGCGGGCCTGCACGATCCCTTCGAATTTGCACGAACGTTCAAGATCGTTGCTGCCCCGAGGCGCTAGGATCGCTTCTCTTTCGTAACCACAGCCAGATTGAGTTCGCATGTTTGATACCAAGATCGCCGTCATTCTTCGTGATGACCTTGCCGTGTGGCAAAAACTGAACGTCACCGCATTTCTCATGTCCGGCATTGTCGCCCAGACCGGAGAGATCATCGGGGAACCATACCGCGATGGCGCAGGCAACGTCTACAATCCCCTGTCCATTCAGCCAATCGTCGTCATGGCCACGGATCAGGAGGCGTTGCGGAAAATCCACCAGCGTTCCCTCGAGCGTGACATCACGACATCGCTCTACATCGAGGAAATGTTCGCCACCGGCCACGATGCCGCCAACCGCCAGGTGTTTTCGCAGTTTTCTCCCGACACTGCGAAGGTCGTCGGCATGGCGCTGAGGGCCGACAGGAAGATCGTCGACAAGATCACCAAGGGTGCGAAGCTGCACGCTTGAGGATCGGCCTTCAAACGCAAAAGGGAGGCTGTGGGCCTCCCTTCAATAGCGATGCAGTGATGGCCGCTTATTCGTCGTTCATCTTCAGAGCGGCGATATCGAAAAACTCGGCTGTGCGGTGAAGGAGGGGCCAATGGGATCGACCATCGTGACGGACCCGATGAAACAGACCACCGCCCGCGGCATCTTCGCCTGTGGCGATGTGGCAAGACCGGCCGGCTCGGTCGCCCTTGCGGTCGGCGATGGCGCCATGGCGGGCGCTGCGGCTCACCGGTCCATCCTGTTCCCGGAAATGTGAAAATCGAAGGAAGTTCCTAAAACTGGTGGCCCATGGAGGCCACCAGCACCAGCAAAAAGATCAATCAGCCCTTGGGCGGAAAGGGATCATTGCCATAGGAGTTACGCTCGCGGATACGACCGTTTTCTCCATGAATCAGCATTTCCGTTGCCTGATTTTGTGCGATCCCGCGGGCAATATCGATTGCTTCGCGTTGAGTTTCCACCACCCTCGTCGCCCTTTCTGCACCGGCGCCTTTTACGGCCCAGCCATCGGGATGAGGAACAACGTGTTGATTACGCTTATTCGTCATGTTCAGAACCTTTCGTCACGCGGAACGCCGGGAAAGCGCGGCTTCACGGCTGCCGACATGTTTCCGCTCTTTAAGGACATCGTTAACGCGGCCCGGATTGACGTCGAAGCTCGCTGCAATCCGGTTCTGGAATTCACCCTTCCAGTGGCGAAGCCAAATCTGGACGGCATCATCAAAAGTGAGCGTGTAGCTCGGCATATTGTCGTTGGTCATTATATTCTCCTGACTACGACGGAATGCCCTCTTGAAACGGAGACCGGAAAATGCGATTCTAAAAGTGTTAAGTGCTTCAGATATCGGCATTCCCAGTTATTCCGTCCAACGGATTTGGGCTTGTCCGCTGACACCATGGGTCACATTTCAGGTCGGGTACCAGCCCTCCTGCTTTGTGGCCCTTTTTGTTATTGCCAATCGCGACGGTGCTCGTTGGTGCGGTCAGCTAGTGCAATTCTTTCCATGTGATTCTCCTTTGCAACAATACTTGATCGGTACTTCTGTGGAGTCAATCCATTCACGACGATAAATGCGTGATTTTTAAAAATTCAGACAAAAAAATCATGAGATCAATTTGTCTATGTCAATCTTTAATATGTTGATAGACGTGAATTTTTCATAAAAAACTGATATTATACAATGTGTTATGATGTTTATGTCTGTCTGTTTGCGGATTTCTGTAGTTATCGTTGTTGTCTGAGTCAGCTTTCGTCCCAATGGATGGCGAGTCACTAGAGCCGTTGACGCGTTTAAGTCGCTCTGTAATAATAAGATAAATAGGAGTCGGAAGATGACTGGTCAAAAATCTAAAGACGCGTTGCTTGGTTTTCTCGACTATCTCGCTCGCAAGGGACTCATGAACAAGACAACAGCCTCCTCAAGAAAGGCGGCCGTTAACAATGTTCTGGGGATTCTGGACAGCGAGGAGGCGAAAGATGTGTCCATGATCGATCTGGACGATGTGATGCGTCGTTTTCAGAACCTAAATGGAATGAAATATACCGGCGACAGCTTGGCCACCTATAAGAGTAGGGTGAGGTCTGCTATCGATGATTTTCTTAGTTATGTTGAAAATCCGATGGCATTTAGGCCAAGCACAGGCAACGGCAAAAAAGCACGTGAGAATTCACGACCAGCCAATAGAGCGCAAAAAGAAAATACTGCGCCGCTTGCTTCTTCACCGACACTAAACACTCAAACACCGCCGCCGGTTGCCACGTTGATTTTGCCGATACCAGTTCGCGCTGATTTGACGGTTTATGTGCAGGGGATACCTCACGATCTAACTCAATCAGAGGCGTCAAGGATAGCGAACGTGATACGTGCTATGGCAATTGTTGATTAGTGTTAGCGGCGGATTTTCAGGTTACTTCTAGTAGGTGCAGGTTAAACAAGCGTAGCGCGCTGCCTGCTGTCGCGCCACGCCCTTGCAGCATTACAGATGCATCACTCGTCGTTCATCTTCAGAGCGGCGATAAAGGCTTCCTGCGGAATTTCCACCTTGCCGAACTGGCGCATGCGCTTTTTGCCTTCCTTCTGTTTATCCAGAAGCTTGCGCTTGCGCGTTGCGTCACCGCCGTAACACTTCGCCGTCACGTCCTTGCGCAGCGCGCGCACGGTTTCGCGGGCGATGACCTTGCCGCCGATGGCGGCCTGGATCGGGATCTGGAACATGTGCGGCGGAATGAGTTCCTTCAGCTTTTCGCACATGCAGCGCCCGCGTCGGTCGGCCGCAGAGCGGTGCACCAGCATGGAGAGGGCATCGACAGGATCGCCATTGACGAGGATCGACATCTTGACGAGATCGCCTTCGCGATAGTCGATGATGTTGTAATCGAACGAGGCGTAACCCTTGGAGATGGATTTCAGCCGGTCGTAGAAATCGAACACCACTTCGTTGAGCGGCAACTCATAGGTTATCATTGCGCGGTTGCCGACATAGGTCAGCTCCGTCTGCAGGCCGCGCCGGTCCTGGCACAGCTTCAGGATGCCGCCGAGATATTCATCCGGCGTCAGGATCGTCGCCTTGATCCACGGCTCGCGGATTTCCTTGATCTTCACCACGTCGGGCATGTCAGCCGGGTTGTGAAGTTCCTTTTCCGTGCCATCCGTCAGCGTCATTTCATAGACGACCGAAGGGGCGGTTGCGACGAGATCGAGATTGAACTCGCGCTCAAGGCGTTCCTGAATGATTTCGAGATGCAGCAGGCCGAGGAAGCCGCAGCGGAAACCGAAGCCGAGGGCGGCTGACGATTCCATTTCGAAGGAGAAGGAAGCGTCGTTGAGGCGAAGCTTGCCGACAGCCGCGCGCAGGTCTTCGAAGTCAGCCGCATCAACCGGGAAGAGGCCGCAGAATACCACCGGCTGCGCGGGTTTGAAGCCGGGCAGGGCCTGCGCCGTCGGGCGCTTGTCGTCGGTGATGGTATCGCCAACGCGGGTATCGGCGACTTCCTTGATCGAAGCGGTGATGAAGCCGATCTCGCCGGGGCCGAGGCTGTCGACATTGACCATCTTCGGGGTCAGCACGCCGACGCGTTCGATGCCGTATTTTGCGCCCGAACCCATCATGCGGATCTGCTGGCCCTTGCTCAGCACGCCGTCAATGACGCGCACCAGAACCATGACGCCGAGATAGGTGTCGTACCAGCTGTCGACCAGCAGTGCCTTCAGCGGGCCGTTTTCGCCGACATCGCTTTTCGGCGGCGGCAGACGGTCGACGATGGCTTCGAGAACATCGGGAATACCAAGACCGGTCTTGGCCGAAATCATCACGGCGTCGGAGGCGTCGATACCGATCACTTCCTCGATCTGCTCCTTGATGCGGTCGGGTTCGGCCGCCGGCAGATCGATCTTGTTCAAGACCGTGACCAGCTCGTGATTATTGTCGATCGCCTGATAGACGTTGGCGAGCGTCTGGGCTTCCACGCCCTGCGATGCATCGACCACCAGCAGCGAACCTTCGCAGGCCGAAAGCGAGCGGGACACTTCGTAGGCAAAGTCGACGTGACCGGGCGTGTCGATGAGGTTCAGCACATAGGTCTCGCCGTTATTTGCCTTGTAGTGCAGGCGCACGGTCTGGGCCTTGATGGTGATACCGCGCTCGCGCTCGATATCCATCGAATCGAGAACCTGTTCCGACATGTCGCGCTCGGCAAGGCCGCCCGTCGACTGGATCAACCGGTCGGCCAGCGTCGATTTGCCGTGATCGATGTGGGCAACGATCGAGAAGTTGCGGATATGGTCCAGGGGCGTGCGGGTCGAATTTGTGCTCATGTTCCGCGCTATAGCAGGGGCTTGTCATGCCGCAAAGCGGGAATTTGGTTAAAAGCCCTTTAAAATGGGCTTTCAGACCGCAAATTGCTCCGGCCAGTCGCGGCGAGTGGCAACCTGTCCTTCGGTACGCAGCCTTGCCACAGCGGCAAGATCGATATCGGCAATCAGCATCGTGCTCTCCGTCACCGCATCGCTTTCGCTTTCCGCAATGATGCCGGAGGCCGGCATGCCGTAGTCGGACGGCACATAAAGCGCCGCCCGCCCGCGATTTTCATCGACGGCAGGAGACCATGGAGCCTCGCCCGCGGTGGGGGAGGAAAGAACGGCATATTGATTTTCCAGTGCCCGGGCCTGTGCGCCGATGCGCACCCGGTAAGCGCCGGCCAAAGTGTCGGTGCAGCTTGGTGCCAGTACCAGTTCCACACCGAGTTCCGCCAGCTTGCGGCCGAGCATCGGAAACTCATTGTCGTAACAGATCAAAATGCCGAGCCTGCCGATGCTCGTCTCGAAGGCTTTCAAACCCTCGACCCCGGCATGAATGTTCCATTGCTCCCGCTCGAACCGGGTCATGATCTGCTTGTCCTGATAACCGATCAGGCCATCGGGGCCAAAGAGCCAGGCCCGGTTGCGGAACCTGCCGTCCGGGTCCTTCACCGGCGCACTGCCGGGCTGGAGCAGAATCTGGTGTTGTCGCGCCAGCTCCTCGCAAAGCTCCACCCAGGAGGGGATGAGTGGCTGTATCTCTTCAATGGAACGGTGCAGATCGGAGCGGGCATCGGGTGGCAATTGCCCGGTCAGCGCCATCGCCGAATATTCCGGCAGAAGCAACAGTTCCGCGCCCTTTTCCTTGGCCTCGCGGACGATGGCGGAAAGATGCGCCGCATAGGCCTCCCATGTCTCGATCAGTTCGATGGCATATTGGCTGGCCGCTAACCGTGTCATTCGTTTGCATCTCCGGCAATGATCTTCATCCAGAAGGACAGCGGTTTTGCGCTTTCGCTGCTCTCGTCGATGTCCTGCCATGTGAAGCTGGTGCGTAACTCGGGATGGTGGCGATAACCCCGCTTTTCCCAGAATTCATTCAGCGGCACGTAATCCACCGGGCGACGCGGATGATCGGCGGGTCGCTCGACGGCGCAGAAGGTGCAGCGATCGAAGCCGCGCCTCTTTGCATGGGCCTCCCGTTCCTCGAAGAAGCGTACTCCTATCCCGTGACCGCGATAGTCGGGCAGAAGCACGCTTTCTCCGAAATAAAATATCCGGTCCGGATCGTAGCCCGTCTCGAGGAAGGGCGCCTTCACCTCATCGGTTTCCGCCATCATCGGCATGCCGGTAGACATACCGACAACGCGCCCGTCATCGAGCGCCAGCACGAATACCGCGCCGTCAGTATCGGCATAGGTCGCGAGGTATTTGCGCTCATAATCCAGCGATCCGTCATAGAGATAGGGGAAGGCACGGAAGACGTTGATCCGCAGGCGTGCGAGGTCATCGAAATGGGGCGCTGCGTCGATGCCGGAAAGAGACTTGATTTCGACGGTCATGGGCATTTTCACTCTCGGTTGCACTGGTTATACCGTCATGGAACACCCGCGCAAGCATGAACGGAGAAGACGATGACCGCTGCCGAGACCATCCGCGCCTATTACGATGCCTTCAACAGTCAGGACATGGACGCCTTCCTGGCGCTGCTTCACGATGAGGTGGTGCATGACATCAATCAGGGCGAGCGCCAGACCGGCAAGGCCGCCTTCGCCTCCTTCATGGATCATATGAACCGCTGCTACCGGGAAAACCTCACCGACATGGTGATCATGGCGAGCGAAGACGGCAAACGCGCATCCGCCGAATTCGTCGTCAACGGCGAATATCTCAAGACCGATGAGGGCTTGCCGGAAGCGAATGGCCAGAAATACGTGCTGCCGGCCGGCGCCTTCTTCGACCTGAAGGACGGGAAGGTTAGCCGAGTAACAAATTACTACAATCTGAACGACTGGATCGCCCAGGTCGGCGCCTGAACCCTCATTTGCCATGCGGAACTGGCCGCAGAGTGGCAATTATAATTTCCATTATCATGGATATTGACTCCATCATATGAGAATAATAATCTCATATGATGGAAACTGAAGATCGAATTCTAGAACGCTCCATCGGCGAGCGGATCAAGGTGTTGCGGGCTGAAAACGGCCTGACGCTGGACCGGCTCGCTTCCGAATCCGGCGTCAGTCGCGCCATGATTTCGCGCATCGAGCGAGGGGAGGCGAGCCCCACCGCGTCGCTGCTTGCGCGCATCTGCGCAGCACTCGGCCTGTCGCTCTCCGGTTTCTTCGCGGAAAACGAAGAGGCGGTCTCCCCGCTGGTGAAGAAACACGACCAGCAGCTGTGGAAAGACCCGGAGACCGGTTATGTCCGCCGCGCTATTTCCCCACCACGGGTGGGGTCTGATGTCGATATCGTTGAAGTCGAATTTCCGGCAGGCGCGCGTGTCGGTTTTCCGCCGCACGCGGCAAGCCGGGGCATGACGCAATATGTCTGGCTCTTCGAAGGTGTTCTGGAGATGACGAGCGGCGGTGTCGTGCACCTGATGGAACCCGGAGATTGCCTGTTCATGCCGGTGGGCGAGGGGCATGTCTTTCACAATCCTTCCGAAAAACCCGCCCGTTATGCCGTCGTGCTGGATCAAAGACAGCGCTGATTTCCCAGAGGAGTTCATATGGCCAACATCCGCATATTGAACGGGCAAGAAACCATCGATGCCCTGCCCGAACTCTGCGACGTCCTTGCCGAGTGCGTGAATGGCGGCGCATCCGTCGGGTTTATGTTGCCCTTCTCCCCGCGGGATGCAGAACCCTTCTGGCAAGCCGTGGCGGAAAATGTGGGCGAGGGTGGTACGATCCACGTGGTGGCGGAAGTGGATGGCAGGGTGGTCGGCACCGTGCAGGTCGGTCTCGCTTCCAAGCCCAACCAGCCGCATCGCGGCGATCTGATGAAGCTTCTCGTGCATCCCAAGGCGCGCGGCCTTGGTCTCGCCCGCAAGCTTATGGAAAAGGTGGAGCAGGAAGCGGCTGCCCGTGGCCGTACCCTTCTGGTGCTGGATACGGCGACAGGCAGTGATGCCGAGGCGATCTATCCCCGCCTCGGCTGGCAGCGGGTTGGCGTCATTCCCGATTACGCCCTGTTTCCCGATGGGCGCTATTGCGGCACGACCCTGTTTTACAAGCGCATCGGCTAGATCTTTCGGGGGCCTATTGCCCGGGCTTCAACGTTCGGTTGAAGGCGGCAACGATCGTCTTTTCCAACTCGGCATGAATATCAGAACGATCACGCGGCCCGGCCGGTTCGCAGATCGGATCCCGCTCGCCAACGGATTTGAGAAACGCGCTGGCGCCTTCCTTGCAGAGGGGCAGGAAGCTGAAATGGTCGGCCTCGTCGACCTGCTGATAGGTTGCACCGGGCACCTCGGCCGCCAGCCTGTCCGCCAGCACTGCTGGCGGAATTTTCCCCTTGCTGCCGAGATTGATGAAGGTGAGCGGAATGTCGATCTTTCTCAAGCTCTCCGGCTGGAAGGCGAGTGCGAGGCCGGGATCGACCAGTACGGCGGAACGGACACGGGAATCGCGGTTCTGCTGTTCGAAACGGGCCTTGTCGAGGGTTCTGAGATCGAGCTTCGTCACGCTGACCGGCTCGTTATTGAGATAACCCCGGCCCCCAGCAAACCATTGGCAATCCGGCATCGTGGTATAGTCTTCGCAATAACGCGCATAGGCATCGAGGCCGGCGCGGGCGCCGGATATCTCCATTGCCGCGCTGCCGCCCAGCGAAAAGCCGACAACACCGATCCTGTCCGTGTCGACTGTGGCGGACCATTTGCCCTGTGTCGTCATCGCGGTGAGGATCGTGGAGAGATCGTCTGTTCGCTCCCAGATTTTAGGTGTATCGGCAGGCGTGGAATCGCCGCTGGTCGTGCCCGGATGGTTGGTGCCGGCAACGATGAAACCCTCACTCGCAAGTTTCGAGGCGATCCAAGCCATGCTGCGCACGCTAGACCCCGAGCCGTGCGACAGAAGCACCAGGGGAAGACGGCCAGGCTGCACCGCAGCGTCCTTGAAGGTAGGTGTGCCCTGAAAAATCCGATCCTCCCCGGAAAGCACCTGTGTGCCTTTGCCGTCGGATGGATACCAGATCGTCACGGCAAGATCCTTGCCCCGGTCCGGCGAATGGATGGCGATGTCGCTGACGCCGACGGCCTCGCCCGCGAAAAGCGGTTGGATGGCGAGAGCGGAAAACAGGAAGGTCGTGATGGTCGTAAAGGTGCGCATGAAAACCCCGTGCGGTGAAAAGAACGAGATGCAATCTGCGCCGTCACCGGTTTTTTGCGTCCTTGATCGCGTTTGAGGTCGTACCGAAACGCGATCTGGTCCATGACTGGGCAAAATAGGGTCTCGCTCAGGGGATATCGTTCGTGCTGTTCATTCCGCTGCCTTTTGTCGTAGCGCTTCTGCTGGTCGTCATGTTCATCGTTTTCCTGCGCAGCGGAGACGATGTGCGGACCAACCGGGCCTTTCTGGCGTCCATTGCCCTTTGCGCTGTGCAATCCGTCCTGGTGGGGCTGCGTTGGGGTTATGGCATCAGCGAAATGCGTTATGCTCTGCCGATCCTTGCCGCCTGCCTGCCGCCTCTCATCTACATCGCCTTTCGCGGATTGATGGGGGCGGGGGCGGAGAGCCGCAGGGTGATGCTCGCCAGTCTGGCTTTGTCGCCACTGTTGATCGTCGTGCTCGAATTTGCATTTCCGGCGGCGATCGACATCGCGCTGATCATCATTTTTGTCGGCCACGCCGTCGCGCTTCTTCTTCTGGGGAGGAAGGGCCCGGATGGGCTGGACGAGGCGCAATTCGCCAACGTCGCCTCGGCGCACCGGGCGCTCATCATCGCCGCCGTTGCTCTTTGTGTTTCTGCTCTTTTCGATCTGCTTGTGTTTTTTGATTTCGAATGGGCGCAGGGGCAGAATGTTGCAGCACTCGTCAGCAATGCCAATCTTTTCGGATTGTTGTTGATCGGCCTCATGGCCGCTCTCGCCGGTAAAAGCAAAGCGCCGCAAACAGCGGCGGAGCCGATTTCGGACTTATCGCCGCCGGCAGAACCATCCGAACAGGACCGGGACATCGTCGCAAGGGTTGACCGGCTGATGGAGGTGCAGGCGCCTTATCGCGACGAGAACCTCAACCTGTCCCGGCTTGCGAGACGCCTCGGCCTGCCAAGTCGGCAAATCTCGGGAGCGATCAATCGTTCCCTCGGCGTCAATGTCTCGCAATATGTCAATCAGCTCCGCATCCGCGAAGCCTGCCGGCTGCTGGAGGAAACGGAGCAATCGGTGACGGCCATCATGTTGTCCGCCGGCTTTCAGACCAAGTCTAATTTCAACCGGGAATTTCGCCGTGTCACCGGCATGAGTCCGGTCGACTGGCGCGAAAGGGAAGTGTGGAAACTGGTCTCGCCAAACAAAACGGCCATCCGGCAGATGCCGGATGACCGTATGAAGCCTGAAGAACCCTTGAAGATCGTCGGAAAATGACTGTCGATCAGAGCGTGCCGTTACGCTGCTGGATCATCATATAGGTATCATAGGTATATTCGGCGATCTGGGCCCAGAGATAGGCGTCCTTCTTGAAGGCCTGCTGACTTTCATAGATCTTCTTGAAGCTCTCGTTCTTGGCCGAAATCTCCGCATAGGTATCCTGCGCTGCCTTGTGGCAGACGTCGAGAATTTCCTGGCTGAAGGGGCGCAGGATGGCGCCCTGTGCCACGAGTTCCTTTAGCGCCTTCGGGTTGCGGGCATCGTAACGCTCCAGCATGCTGGCGCTGCCGGCGGCGCAGGCGTCTTTCAGGATGCGCTTGTAGTTTTCAGGCAGATCGTTGAACTTCTGCAGGTTCACGAAAGCATGCACGGCCGGGCCGCCTTCCCACCATGCCGGGTAGTAGTAGTATTTCGCGACCTTGTAGAAACCGAGCTTCTGGTCGTCATAGGGACCGACGAATTCGGTGGCGTCGATCGTGCCCTTTTCCAGCGCCGCATAAACATCGCCGCCGGCGATCTGCTGCGGTGTCACGCCAACTTTCTGCATCACCTGGCCGGTCAGGCCGGCAATGCGCATCTTCAGGCCTTTGAGGTCGTCGATGGTGTTGATTTCCTTGCGGAACCAGCCACCCATCTGGGCGCCGGTATTGCCGAGCAGGATCGAGTAGATATTGTGCTGGGCAAGGAATTCATTGAGCAGCTCGTTGCCACCGGCCTGGTTGAACCAGGCATTTGTCTGGCGTGCATTGAGACCGAAGGGGACGGAGGTCCCAAGGGCGAAGGTCGGGTCCTTGCCGACATAATAATACGAGCAGGTATGCGCCATTTCGACGGTGCCGGCCGTCACCGCATCCGCCGCCTGCAGCGCCGGCACGATCTCGCCGCCGGCAAAATGCTGGATGATGAAATTGCCGCCGGAGGCTTCCTTGACATGGTCGGCAACGATCTGGCCTGCGCCGAAAAGGATGTCGAGGCCCTTGGTGAAGGACGACGTCATGCGCCAGGTAATCTTGGGGTTTTCCTGCGCGATGGCCGGAGCGGCCAGAGCGGTTGCGGTAACACCGGCGCCGACGGCGCCCGCCTTGCGGATAAATGATCTGCGATCCATGTCGATAAGCCCTGCTATCTCTGCAAATACAGGCGAACCGCACGGTACGCCTCCCGCTGGCTACTAAACATTTATCCCCGCAGCCATCAAGAGGGAATATTGAAACTCGCGTGGCTCTTTCTTTGCCTTAAGACCCACTGCGTTTTAACGCCGGGTCATCCATTGCAGGATTATAAAACAGCGAAAGCGTCAGGCTTCTGGCGATGCGTTCCGCCGTTTCCATGAACCAGTCATGCGCCTTTCTGCTCGGCGCGATGTCATCGAGCGTCGCTGAAAACAGTGCGAGCCATTGCGGAAAAAGCTCCGCCGACATGCCTTTCACCCCCAAATGCGCCTGCACGGGTTTGCCGCCATAGCTGCCATTCTTGAAGGCGATAGCCGTCCAGAACTGTTTCATCCTGGCCATATGTTCCGGCCAGCGGCCGGCCAGCCGTGCATCAAAAACGGGGCCAAGTGTGGGGTGTTCAAGAACACGGCCGTAAAAGGTCTCGACCAGGAGGTCGACGAAAGCGGCATCGACGCCGATCTCGGCCATGGCCTTTTCCGCCCTGTCCTGAATTTCCGCATTGTGGGCGGCTCGCCCTGCAATCTGATCCTGCATCGTCTTTCCTTTTGGGCAAATTTACCCTGCAGCGCCGCAGGCTGCAATGCGACCCTTTGCCTTATTGGAATAATTCTAAAATGGCTTGATCGCGGTGGCGCGCGGATGTATTTAGAATTATTCTAAAGAGGTTTCAGCCATGTTTCGCAGTCTTTTTTCCCTGTCCAAACGTCCATTTTCCTCGCTCGGCGAACAGGAAATCCTCGCTCTCGCCATTTCGTCCGAAGAAGACGATTCCCGTATCTACCGTTCTTATGCCGATCATCTGCGCGCGCAATATCCGCAATCGGCCAAAGTTTTCGAGGATATGGCCGAGGTGGAGCAGCAGCATCGGAATGTCCTGATCGATATGCATCGCCGTCGTTTCGGCGAAACCATCCCGCTGATCCGCCGCGAACATGTGCGCGGTTTTTACGAACGCACGCCGGACTGGCTGGTGAAGAACCTGTCGCTCGAGAAAATCCGCGCCCAGGCCGAATTGATGGAAGCGCAGGCGATCCGTTTTTACGATGAAGCCGTCAAACGCACCACCGATGCGTCCACCCGCAAGCTCCTGGGTGATCTGGCCGAGGCGGAACGGGGTCACGAGGACATCGCCCAGATGCTCGAGGAAAAACATCTGGATGAGGGCGGCCGGACGGAAGAGGAGGAAACCGCCAAGCGGCAGTTCCTTCTGACCTATGTGCAGCCGGGCCTTGCCGGCCTTATGGACGGCTCCGTCTCGACGTTGGCGCCGATCTTCGCGGCGGCCTTTGCCACACAGGATACGTGGCAGACCTTCCTGATTGGTCTTTCCGCCTCCGTCGGTGCGGGTATTTCCATGGGCTTTACGGAGGCCGCTCATGACGACGGCAAGCTTTCCGGCCGTGGATCACCGCTGAAGCGCGGCCTGGCGTCCGGCATCATGACAGCCGTTGGCGGTCTCGGCCACGCGCTGCCCTATCTCATTCCACATTTCTGGACGGCCACGGCGATTGCCGCCATCGTCGTTTTTGTGGAACTCTGGGCCATTGCCTTCATTCAGAACCGCTTCATGGAAACGCCGTTCCTGCGGGCGGTGTTTCAGGTCGTCTTGGGTGGCTCGCTGGTGCTGGCGGCGGGCATTATCATCGGCAACGCGTAAAAAAAAGAAAGAGCCCGCGACGGCGGGCTCGATCAAAATTATATCAGACCTGGAATTTGAGTGTCAGCGCAACGCGCCGACGAGAACGTCGCGACCATCTTCGATGGAAATCCAGCGGCCCGTATTGAAGGACGCCTGACGTTTCAGATAGGTGTAGTTGGTGTCGGTCCAGAGCTTCACGTCGTCGGTGAGGTTGTCGAGAATATAATCTCCATCCGTGGTGCGAAGCGTCAGCACGGCATGGCCTTCGCCATCAGGCTTGCGCACGACGGTGATCAGCAGATCGGCCACGGAAAAACCGCGCTCGATCAGCTTCTTGCGCTTCAGCAGCACGAAATCTTCGCAATCGCCGGCGGTCGTCGGATATTCCCAGACCTCGTCCTTGCCGTAGATTTCCTGGTCGGTCATCGCCACGATGGTGGTGTTGACGGAAGTATTGATCTCGCGAATGACGCCCCAGCCATAGTCGGTAACGCGCGGCGGCGGCGTCACCTTGCTGCGGATGTTGCACTCGTCGGCGTATTTCTGACAGAATTCGTAGTGGCCGATTGGCTGGGACGTGATCCCGCCCGTTACCATGGAAGGGCTTCCCTTGATTTCCGCCATGGCGGAGGCAGCAGTCATTAGCCCGGCAGCAACTGCAAACAGCAGAGCACGCGCCAGCGGTGCGTTCATCATGAAACCCGTCCCTTAAATTCTTAACGAAAAGTTAAGAGGGATGGGGGGTAGGAGTCAATCACTAGCAATCGATGGCGCGCAAGACTCGTTGAATATGGTTAAGAGCGTTGCGCAAATGCCTATATTGCAAGGGCTTTGACGGCCGCGAGCATCCGCTCGATATCCTGCGGTCGGGAAAGCCGGTGGTCTCCATCGCGGATCAACGTCAGCACCACGTCGTCGGCCGGAAGATGTTCGATGAGCTTCAGCGCATGCTGATAGGGAACGTCGGGATCGCGCATGCCCTGCAGGATGTGAACGGGGCAACCGGTGGTGATGATGCCCGTGAGCACGCGGTTCTGCTTTCCGTCTTCCATCAGCGCGCGGGTGAAGATGTTGGGCTCGGGGCTATAGTCCGAATGTTCCTCGAAATAACCCCGCTCTGCGAGAGAGGTCTTTTCCGCGTCCGAAAGGCTGGGCTCTATCAGTTCCTGCGTGAAATCGGGCGCAGGCGCGATGAGAACCAGACCGGCGACCGAGGGCCCGCCACCCGCCTTGCGCAACTCCTCGATCATGCGCAACGCAATCCACCCGCCCATCGACGAGCCGACGAGAACGACGCGCGACGACGCCTTGGCGCGCACTACTGCAAGTGCCTCTTCGAGCCATCGCGAGATCGTGCCTTTGTTGAAATCGCCGCCGGAAGCGCCATGGCCGGAATAATCGAGCCGCAGGCAGGCAAGGCCGTTTTCCGCTGCGAAGCGATCGAGTTCAACTGCCTTGGTTCCCGTCATGTCGGAGCGATAGCCGCCGAGCCAGACGAGCGTGGGTGCATCCGGCTGAGATGTTGCTGGGCGATGGAGGAGGGCGATGTTGCGGGCATCCTCGCCCATTCCTATATGCAGGAATTCAGCAGTCTGTTCGGTCATGTATATGCAATTCTCCTGATTTTCGTGCAATATCGGCGGCGTATTTGCAAAAACCGTGGCAACAGGTGATCTTTTCGGGCAGATATGCTATTGACTTCGCCACGGCAATAACGACATTTCCGCCGCTTGTACCAAACAAGCTGTTTTTTGCTGACGTGATCCAGAAACAGATCAGGAGAATACGACCATTCGCAGACCTTTCAAAGCCGATGCCCCCGTTAAGGAGGGCCCGCGCTCCAACCGGGAAATTCGGGTTCCCAGAGTTCAGCTTATTGATGAAGAGGGCCAGAACCTCGGTAGCATGCCGACGGATCAGGCTTTGAAAATGGCGGAAGAGGCCGGTCTCGATCTCGTCGAGATTTCGCCTAACGCTGAACCGCCGGTATGCAAGATCCTCGATCTCGGCAAGCTTAAGTACTCGACCCAGAAAAAGGCCGCTGAAGCGCGCAAGAAACAGAAGATCGTCGAAGTCAAAGAAATCAAGATGCGCCCCAACATCGACACGCATGACTATGACGTGAAGATGAAGGCGATGAACCGGTTCTTTGACGAGGGTGACAAGGTGAAGGTGACCCTGAAGTTCCGTGGCCGTGAAATGGCCCACCAGGAACTCGGCATGAAGCTTCTCCTTCAGGTTAAGGAAGATACCCAGGCAATTGCCAAGGTGGAAGCCGAGCCGAAGCTGGAAGGCCGTCAGATGATGATGGTTCTCGCCCCGAGATAATTTGCGCCAGTTCTGAAAGCTGCGTAAATCACCGCCGCAAGGGGAAATTCTCATTCCCCGTTGCGCTTTTAGCCGACTGCGGTTATAAGCGCGCGTCCGAACGGTCCGGCAGGGCATGCCGAGGCCGTTCCTGAATAGCTTGAAATAGGCCTCGTCTGCCTGTTTCGATACAAAAAACGGAGTAGCAAAATGCCCAAGATGAAGACGAAGTCCGCTGCAAAAAAGCGGTTCAAGATCACCGCCACCGGCAAGGTTGTTGCAGCCGCCGCCGGTAAGCGCCACGGCATGATCAAGCGTACCAACAAGTTCATTCGCGACGCGCGTGGAACCATGGTTCTCGCCGAAGCTGACGGCAAGAAAGTCGTCAAGAACTACCTGCCGAACGGTCTCTGAGACTTTTCCGCACTTTTGGACACTTTAAGGAGATCATGACATGGCACGCGTAAAACGTGGCGTAACTTCCCGCGCCAAGCACACCAAGACACTCAAGGCAGCCAAGGGCTTCTACGGCCGCCGCAAGAACACCATCCGTGCAGCAAAGGCTGCCGTGGATCGTTCCAAGCAGTACGCTTACCGCGACCGCAAGGTCAACAAGCGTAACTTCCGCGCTCTGTGGATCCAGCGTATCAACGCTGCTGTTCGCGAATCCGGCCTGACCTACGGCCGCTTCATCGACGGCCTGAACAAGGCTGGCATCGAAGTCGACCGCAAGGTTCTGTCCGACATGGCTATCCATGAGCCGGCAGCATTCGGCGCGCTCGTTGAAGCAGCGAAGAAGGCGCTTGAGTACCTCAAGGATGCCGGTACGACCAACGAGTTTGAAACCGCTGTAAAGTAATTACGGCGCGGACAATCTGTTGTCATTTTAAACCCGCGTCGGGAAACCGGCGCGGGTTTTTCGTTTTGAGCTGCTGATACATTTCCATCGGTGTTTTTTAATTTAGAAATTTAGAAGAGTTGGAGTATTCACGCCGTTTGGAGCGAAACCTTTGGTGGACGAAAATGCTGGTCAATAAAAGTGAGGTTGTGGAAGCGGAAGGTTTTCGCGTTCATCTTGACGACGATGACATCGCAACCGTGATGCGCGTCCTCCTAAAAAGTGACCGGCGCATTCAGAAGGTCGAGCTTTCGCAGCTGACGGTGTGGATCAAACGGCAGGGCACGGAACGTGTGACCTGGTGGATGAAAATGCAGAAGCTGCTGTCGAAACTTCTGCCCTATACTTTTCTTCGTCCTTCCGAACCGCTTGACGGTGCGGGCCTCATGCAGCGAGAACTGGAAACATTGCAGCAGTTCCAGCAACGCGGCTTCCCGGTTCCGCCGCTGATCTATTCTTCACGCACGGCGGTGGTGCTGGGAGATGTCGGACCGACCCTCATGGAGCGGATGGACGTGCTGAAGTCGTCCGATCCGGTGGAGCATGACGCCTTGCTTGTGAAATCCGCAGAAGCGCTCGGCGAGCTGCATGCTGCGGGCCTCTGCCACGGCCGCCCGCATGTGCGTGATTTCTTTTTAAAGGACGGCCGTGTCGGTTTCATGGATTTCGAGGAGCGCCCGCAGGAGGTCATGCCGCTTGAAACGGCGCAGGCCCGCGATATCTGGCTGCTGTTTCTGCAGGTCGCGACCCGTGCCTGTAATGCCCCTAAAACCCGCGACGCAGCCTTTTCACGCTGGCTTGAATACGCCCCACCCCGGGCGGTCGAAGAATTAAGCCGCCTGACCGGCATTCTCGGGCGATTTTTACCGCTTGCCCGGTTGATCGGGCGCGTGCGGATGGGTAGTGATCTGCGACGCTTTATCATGGCGACCGACTATCTGATGAATGCTGTGAACACCGACGCCGCTGTTAAAAAGTCCGGCAAGGCAGGAAAAGATGACTGAACTTGATACCTTGAAATCGCAACTGATGTCGGAGATCGCCGCCGCTGCCGATGAGCCGGCCATCGAGGCCGTGCGCGTCTCCGCGCTCGGCAAGAAGGGCTCGGTTTCGGAGCTTCTGAAGACGCTTGGCAGCATGACACCGGAAGAACGCCAGACCCGTGGCGCTGCCATCAACCAGCTCAAGACCGAAATCACCGATCTGATTAGCGAGCGCAAGAACGCGCTGAAGGATGCGGCCATCGCCGCCCGGCTGAAGGCGGAAACGGTGGATGTCAGCCTGCCGGTGCGCCAGTCGCCTGCCGAGCGCGGCCGCATTCATCCGATCAGCCAGATCGTCGATGAAATCACCGCCATCTTCGCGGATATGGGTTTCTCGATCGCCGAAGGTCCTGATATCGAGACCGATTATTACAACTTCACGGCGCTGAATTTCCCCGAAGGCCATCCGGCCCGCGAAATGCACGACACCTTCTTCTTCCAGCCGGATGAAAACGGTGAGCGTAAGGTGCTGCGCACCCACACTTCGCCTGTGCAGATCCGCACCATGGAAAGCCAGAAGCCGCCGATCCGCATCGTCATTCCCGGCAAGACCTATCGCCAGGATTCCGATGCCACCCATTCGCCGATGTTCCATCAGGTCGAAGGCCTTGTCATCGACAAGAAGGCACATGTCGGCAATCTGCGCTGGGTGCTGGAAGAGTTCTGCAAGACCTTCTTCGAGGTCGACAGCGTCGTCATGCGCTTCCGCCCGTCCTTCTTCCCCTTCACGGAGCCGAGCTTCGAGGTAGATATCCAGTGCGACCGTTCCGGCCCGATCGTCAAGTTCGGCGAAGGCAAGGACTGGATGGAAATCCTCGGCTGCGGCATGGTGCACCCGAATGTGCTGCGCGCCGGCGGGCTGGACCCGGACGAATATCAGGGCTTTGCCTGGGGCATGGGCCTCGACCGCATCGCCATGCTGAAATACGGCATGCCTGATCTGCGCGATTTCTTCAACGCCGATGTCCGCTGGATGAATCATTACGGCTTCCGCCCGCTCGACATGCCGACGCTGTTCGGCGGTCTGAGCGTTTAATCCGGTTAGCCAAGGAGCAAAGACATGAAATTCACTCTTTCCTGGCTGAAGGAGCATCTCGATACCGATGCGACGCTGGACGAGATTTGCGAGCGGCTGACGGCAATCGGTCTTGAGGTCGAGGACGTTGACGACAAGGCGGCCTACAAGCCCTTCGTCATTGCCAAGGTGGTTTCCGCTGAAAAGCACCCCGAGGCAGACCGCCTCAAGGTGCTGATGGTGGATGCCGGTGACGGCAAGCCGGTGCAGATCGTCTGCGGCGCCCCCAATGCACGCGCCGGCCTCGTTGGCACGCTGGCGCGTCCCGGCATGTATGTTCCGGGCATCGATGTTACCCTGGCCGTCGGCAAGATTCGCGGTGTCGAAAGCCACGGCATGATGTGCTCCGAAAAGGAGCTCAACATTTCCGACGATCACGACGGCATCATCGATCTGCCGCAGGATGCGCCTGTTGGTACCTCCTTCGCCACCTATGCCGGCCTCGACGATCCGGTCATCGAGATCAACCTGACACCAAACCGCCCGGACTGCACCTCGATCTACGGCATCGCCCGCGATCTTGCGGCTTCCGGTCTCGGCAAGCTGAAGACGAAGGCCGCGCCCTCCTTCACGGTAGAAGGCGCAACGCCTGTCGACGTGAAGCTGGAGCTGGACGACGCGGCCCTCTGCCCCGGCTTTTCCCTGCGTATTGTGCGCGGCGTCAAGAACGGCCCGAGCCCGAAATGGATGCAGCAGCGCCTGATGGCGATTGGCCTGCGCCCCATCAACGCGCTTGTTGATATCACCAACTACATGACCTTCGATCAGGGCCGGCCGATGCACGTCTTCGACGCCGCCAAGGTCAAGGGCGATCTCACTGTTCGCCGTGCGCAAGAGGGTGAAACCATCCTCGCGCTCGACCAGCGCGAATACAAGCTCGGCCCGAACAATGTCGTCATTGCCGACGAAAAGGGCCTTGAGTCGATTGGTGGCGTCATGGGCGGCGAACATTCCGGCTGCGACGACAACACCATCGACGTGCTGATCGAATCCGCTCTCTGGGATCCGATCAACATTGCCAAGACCGGCCGTTCGCTCGGCATCATCACCGATGCGCGTTATCGTTTCGAGCGCGGCGTCGATCCGGAATATATGGTTCCGGGTCTCGAACGCACCACCGAACTGGTTCTGGAACTTTGCGGCGGCATCGCTGGCGAAGCCAAGGTCGTCGGTTACAAGGGCCATCAGCCCAAGGTCGTGGATTTTCCGCTCTCGGAAGTGAAGCGTCTGACCGGTCTTGAGGTTTCGGCGGAAGAGAGCCGCACCATTCTCAAAGGCCTCGGTTTTGGCGTCGAGGGAACGGGCGAGCGCGTATCCGTCACCGTCCCGTCCTGGCGTCCTGACGTCGATGGCAAGGCCGATCTGGTCGAAGAAGTCATGCGCATCCACGGCGTTGACAATATCAAGCCGGAGCCGCTGGAAAACTTCGGTGCTGTCAACGGCCGTATCCTGACCACGCTGCAGATCCGCACCCGTACTGCGCGCCGTGCCTTGGCAAGCCGTGGAATGCTGGAGGCCGTCACATGGTCCTTCATCCCGGAAGCGCAGGCGAAGCTTTTTGGCGGCGGTTCGCCCGCGCTGAAACTGGCCAATCCCATCGCGGCCGACATGTCGGATATGCGGCCCTCGCTGCTGCCGGGCCTTCTCACCGCCGCCCAGCGCAATGCCGACAAGGGCCATGGCGACGTGGCGATCTTCGAGGTTTCCGGCACCTATGAGGGCGATACGCCTGAGAAGCAGCGTCGCGTTGCCGGCGGTATCCGCCGTGGCACGGCCTCGCTCGCTGGCAGCGGCCGAATGTGGTCCAACGCGGCCAAGGGTGGCGGCAAGCCGGTGGATGTCTATGATGCCAAGGCCGATGCTCTCTCGGTGCTGGAAGCCTGCGGCCTGCCCATGGCCAATGTGCAGATCGAAGCCGGCGCGCCTTCCTGGTATCACCCCGGCCGTTCCGGCACCATCAAGATGGGTCCGAAGGTCGTGCTTGGATATTTCGGTGAGTTCCATCCCAAGACGCTGTCCGAACTGGATGTCTCCGGCGCCTATTGCGGTTTCGAGATTTATCTCGACGCCATGCAGGAGCCGAAGAAAAAAGCGACCCGCACCAAGCCTGCGCTCGAACTTTCGCCCTTCCAGGCAGTCAAGCGCGACTTCGCCTTCGTGGTCGACAAGTCGGTGGAAGCAGGAGCCATCATCAAGGCCGCAACGAGCGCTGACCGAAAGCTGATCACCGGCGTCAACGTCTTCGACATCTTCGAAGGCGCATCGCTCGGCGAAAACCGCAAGTCGGTGGCCATCGAGGTCCAGATCCAGCCAGTCGACAAGACGCTGACCGACGAGGATTTCGAAGCCTTGACGGCCAAGATCGTTGGCAATGTCGAGAAATCGACAGGCGGCGTTCTGCGCGCCTGAAAGCTGATGGCGGAATGAAAAAAGCCGCGGCAGTTGCCGCGGCTTTTTGTTTTAGCGGTTGGCCATCTGCGACATGCGCTCGGGATATCGTTCCCCTGCAACCTTTGTCGGCGAGAGGAGCGCGCCGAGACTGGCGACTTCGTCCGCCGTCAGCGAAACATCCGCTGCAGCCACGTTCTTTTCCAGATTGGCAATCTTCGTGGTGCCGGGGATCGGCACGATGAAGTCGCCCTGGGCCAGCACCCAGGCGAGCGCCAGTTGCCCGGCGGTAACGCCCTTGTCAGTCGCCATGTCTTCCAGAAGCTTGATGAGCGCCAGATTGGCATCGAAGTTTTCGCTCTGGAAGCGCGGCAGGCCGCGTCGAAAATCATCGGCGGCAAGGCCGTCGAGTGACTTCAGTGCGCCCGTTAAAGCGCCGCGACCGAGCGGGCTGAAGGGGACAAAACCGATACCAAGTTCGCGGCAGGTTTCCAGCACGCCGTTTTCCTCCACGTCGCGGGTCCACAGCGAATATTCGCTCTGAATAGCCGCAATGGGATGAACGGCATGCGCTTTGCGAAGGATTTCGGCGCTCGCTTCCGACAGGCCGAGATGTTTCACCTTGCCCTGTTGGACCAGCTCGGCCATGGCGCCTACCGTATCCTCTATCGGCACATTGGGATCGACGCGATGCTGGTAGAACAGGTCAATGACATCGACGCCGAGGCGTTTGAGCGAGGCTTCTGCGACGGCGCGCACATTTTCAGGCCGGCTGTCGGTGCCCACCATCATCTGGCCTGCGGGTTTGCTGGGGTCGATCCTGAAACCGAACTTGGTGGCGATGACCACCTTATCGCGATAGGGCTTCAGACCCTTGCCGACGAGAATTTCGTTATTGTAAGGCCCATAAACCTCTGCCGTATCAAAAAAGGTAACGCCGAGTTCCACGGCACGGTGCAGCGTCGCTATTGCGCTGCTTTCATCGCCGGTCGGGCTATAGGCATGGGTCATTCCCATGCAGCCAAGGCCAAGCGCCGAAACGGTAAGGTTGTTTCCGAGGGTTCTTTTTTTCATCTGTTCGTCCTTCCATAAGGAACCGCCCGTCATCAGGGCGTGATCAGAAAATAACGTCTCATGGCGGTAAAAATAATCGCTGCAAATCCGCTTGGGTTGTTCTATCATTTAGAACAATGAACCGTGTGCAACTCTCCCAGCTGGCCGTTCTCGCCGCCGTCGCCGAAGGCCGCAGCTTCCGCAAGGCCGCAGCCGAACTTGCCATTGCGCCCTCAGCCGTCAGCCATGCGGTATCCTCTCTTGAGGCAAGCCTGGGCATGCGCCTGCTGCATCGTACCACGCGGAGTGTTTCGCCGACAGAGGAGGGCAGGCAGCTCCTAGAGACACTGGGTCCGGCGCTTGCCGATATCGATGCGGTCATCGAGACGCTTGCCGAGCATGGCGGGAGACCGGCTGGCCCCCTGCGCATCACCTTGCCGAGACTGGCCGCCGAGGATCTCATCGTGCCCCGGCTGGGCGAGTTCCTGCGGCTTTATCCCGATATTTCCCTCGAAATATCAACGGATGATCGCTTCGAAGACATTGTCGCGAAGGGCTTCGATGCCGGTCTGCGTCTCGGAGAGCATCTGGATGCGGATATGATTGCGGTGAAGGCGAGCGGCGCATGGCGCGGCGCAATTGTTGGTGCTCCCGCCTATTTCGAACAGAATACACCGCCGCGTGACCCCAGAGATCTCATCCGCCATCGCTGCATCCGCCGGCGCTTCGCCAGCGGCCTTGTCTATCGCTGGGAACTGGAGAAAAATGGCAAACCGTTGGTGGTTGATGTTCAAGGGCCGCTGATCCTGTCGGACCAGAGCCTCATTCGTCGGGCGGCAATCGACGGCGCGGGGCTTGCCTTTGTTTTCGAGCAGCGCGTTGAGGACGATATCAGGGAAGGCCGGCTCATCCGCGTGCTGGAAGACTGGTGTGCACCCTTTGATGGTTTTTACATCTATTATCCCTCGCGCCGGCAGATGCGCCCGGCGCTGAGGGCCTTCGTGGATTTCTTCCGCTTCCGGGGCTGATCAGAACTTGATGCGATAACGGATATGGCCGTCGCTCTTCACGTAGCTGTCGTAAAGCTTCTGGGCGCGGTGATTGCCTTCGTCGGTGTTCCAGTAAAGCCGGGACCAGCCCCTATCCTTGCAAATGGTGATCAGGTCGTCCATCAGCGCCCGGCCCGTTCCCTTGCCGCGAATCGCGCCATCGACAAACAGATCTTCCAGATAACAGTCCGGTGCCTTCACCCAGGTGGAATCATGGAAATGGTGGATGGCGAAACCGGCCATTCGCTCACCGAGCATGGCCACGCGCATGGAAACGCGGGATACGGGATCGAGGATACGCGCCCAGGTGTGTTCCGTCACATCATCGGCAAGATCGACCTTATAAAAAGCGAGGTAATCGTTCCAGAGGCGCAGCCATTCCGCTCGGTCGGCCGGCTGCACATCGCGAATTGTAAGTTCCATCTTATGCACCTGCTTTGTCGAGAAGGGTCATCATCTCATCCGTCAGCTTCAGCTCGACGGCGCGTTTGAAGCTCTCAAGCTGCGACAGGCTTGTGGCGCTTGCGATCGGCGCCGTCACCGCTTGTTTCCGCAACAGCCAAGCCAGCGCGATATCCGCGAGCTTGGCCCCGGTCTGTACGGCCACAGCATCCATGGCGCCCAAAACGGCAAGACCGCGCGTGTTGACATAATCGCCCACCCGGTAGCTGCGGGCGACGCCTTCCGTATCGGCCTTGGCGCGATATTTCCCGGTCAGGAAGCCAGCGGCGAGGCTGTAATAATTGATGACGCCGATCTCTTCCTTGACGCAAAGGTCGGCAAGAGGACCTTCAAAATCCGCGCGGTTATAGAGGTTATATTCGGGCTGCAGCACGTCATAACGCGGAAGATTATTCTTCGCGGCCACGTCCAGCGCCTCCTGAAGTTGGCTCGCGGAATAGTTGGAGCAGCCGATGGCGCGGATTTTCCCCTGTTCCTTCAGTTTTGCGAAGGCGGCAAGCGTCTCTTCCAGCGGCACTTCAGGATCGGGTTTATGGGCGAGATAAAGGTCGATATAGTCGGTTTGCAGCCGCTTCAGCGAGGCTTCGACAGCTTCAGCGATCCACCTGGCGCTGAGGCCGGTCTTCTGGCCGCGATTGTCGAAACCGACTTTGGTGACGATAACGGCATCCTCGCGCTTCACGCTCGATTGCTTCAGCCATTTGCCGATGATCGCCTCGGATTCGCCGCCTACATGCCCGTCCACCCAGGCGGAATAGACATCCGCCGTGTCGATGGCGTTGAACCCGGCGTCGAAAAATGCATCGAGCAGGGCAAAGGAAGTCTTCTCATCCGCTGTCCAGCCGAACACGTTGCCGCCGAAGACGATCGGCGCGATGGAGAGGCCGGTCCGGCCAAGGCTTCGTTTTTCCACGGGAATGCTCCTGTTGCTGACTTTGCCGCAGGTTAGCAATTGCCCGCCTGCATAACCATTCAATTCCTTTGATGTCACTCATCAGCGAGTGGGCGATGGCCGGGAAAATCAGGTCTGAAAGCCGCGATAATGGCTGGGCGGATAACGATTATGCTGTTGCCAGACGCGCCGCAAATGCCGGGCAGAGGCAAAGCCCGCCCGCTCGGCGATGGCTTCCATATCGAGGCGGCTATTTGAAAGAATGTCACGGGCCAGATTGACCCGCATCAGGTTGACGTAATCGATGACGCTGATGCCGGTATGGTCGCGAAACAGGCGCGACAGATGCCTTTCACTGAGTGCTGCGATATCGGCCAGCCTCTCCAGCGACCAGTCTTGTGTCGGCTCAGTCATGACTCGGTCCTGCACCCGATGGATGGCGGGGTGCATATGGTTACGGCCGGTCAGCCAGGGGGAAATCTGCGGATCGTTGCCGTTGCGCCGGAGATAAACGACCATGGTTTGGGCAATGCGCGCCGCGACGGCGGGGGATGTCAGCCGCGAAACCACATGCAGCATCAGGTCGATGCCGGTGGAGATGCCCGCGCTGGAAAAGCGGTTGCCATCCTCGACAAACAGCCGGTTTTCGGCCACCTGGGACAAGGGCGCGACACGGCGGAGCGCCTCGATGCAGTCGCTATGCGTGGTGCAGCTCCGCCCGTCGAAAAGCCCGGCCTCACCCGCCAGCAATGCGCCGGAGCAGATGGAAATGACTGTCGTGTCGAGACCCACGACGCGGCGCAGCCATGCTGCCAATGCCTGCCGCTCCCGCCGGATTTCCGGTTCGTTCTCGGAGCACGACGTGCTGCCGGAGATCAGCAGAAAGGCGTTCTCCGGCAGTGTGGCAGGCAGGGTCTCCAGCCCGCAAATACCAAGGCCGATCGAGGATTGTTGCTTTTCCTGTGCTGCGATGTAGCGGCAGTCGAAAAAAACATCGTTCTGCTCGTCATTGGCATAGCGGATCACCTGCAATGGCCCCGCAATATCGAGCAGCAACGCGTGCGGCGGCACAAGCGTATAAAAAGGGATGGCGCGTGTGCCGCCTTTATCCATCAGGCTGCTGCCTCCAACGGTGCCAGCGCCTCGCTCACAGTGGCGATGCGCGCGAAGCGGCCGGCCAGCACCAGCTCAGTCCGCTTGCGGATGTCATCCGCGCTGAACACCGTGCCGGAGGTATGCGTCATCGGAAAGGTCAGCGTCGCCTCGGTGATGTAATCGACGCTATATCCGAGATCGGATGCGTGCCGGGTGGTGGTTTCGCAGCATTGTTCGGTGCGGATGCCGGAAACGATCAGCCGGTTGATGCCTCTCTGCGTCAGCCAGATCTCGAGACCGGTGCCGGCGAAGGCCGAGTGCCGGCTCTTGTGAAAGGTGACATCAGGGGTAATCCGCACACCCTCCAGCGCTCGGATATAACCGCTGTCTTTCGAGAAGGCCCGGTCGCCATCGACATGGAAGATTTGCACGACGGGGATTGCCGCTGCCTTAGCGCCGTCGATCAGTGCCTGCTGCTTCTCCAGATAGGCGGCAAGCCCGCTTTCTTCGAAATAGGGGGTATGCCGAAAGGATTCCTGAACGTCGATGACGAGAAGTGCGGTGTTGGACGAGGACATTTCATGGTTCTCCAGTGTGATCATGGATAGCATAATTCTCCTTCTCCTGTGCGGATAAAAGCAACAAAGCCGACAAAGGAAGGACAAATCCGGCCATACCTTATTTCGTTGCCTGCCGGCGGCTTGCCAGCCCCTGCGATGGTGATAAGTTTCCGGCAAATGGCAGAGTGGGAGAATGGAATGCTGCGCTTCGGAATAATCTCAACGGCGAAAATCGCTCAGGATCACGTCATTCCGGCAATACAGGATGCGGAAAACTGCGTGGTGAGTGCCATCGCCAGCCGCGATCACGCCAGAGCTCGCGCGGTTGCCGAGCGTTTTTCCGTGCCCCATGCCTTCGGTTCCTATGAGGAGATGCTGGCATCGGATGTGATCGATGCGGTCTATATTCCGCTTCCCACCGCGCAACATGTGGAGTGGACGATCAAGGCCGCCAATGCCGGCAAACATGTTCTCTGCGAAAAGCCGATTGCGTTGAAGGCAGAAGAGATCGATACGCTCATCGCTGCGAGGGACCGTAATGGTGTCATCGTGTCCGAGGCTTTCATGGTCACCTATTCCCCTGTTTGGGCCAAGGTGAAGGAATTGCTGGCGTCGGGCGCCATCGGTACACTGAAACATGTGCAGGGCGCTTTCAGCTATTTCAATCGTGATCCCGGCAATATGCGCAATATTCCCGAATTGGGTGGCGGGGCGCTGCCTGATATCGGCGTCTACCCGACCATCGTTACCCGCTTTGCCACCGGCGCCGAGCCCAGGCGCGTGCAGGCCACGGTCGAGCGTGACAGGGAATTCGGCACCGATATCTATTCCAGCGTCCGGGCCGATTTCGGCACGTTCGAGCTGAGCTTCTATTTGGCAACCCAGCTTGCCTCCCGTCAGCTCATGGTCTTCCACGGCACCGATGGCTACATTGAGGTCAAATCTCCGTTCAACGCCAATCGCTGGGGGGCTGAAGAAATCGAACTGACCAATCAGGCCCATAACCAGTCGCAAGTCTTCCGGTTTCAGGATAGCCGCCAGTACAAGCTCGAGGCGGAGGCCTTTGCCCGTGCGGTAAAAGGCGAGGGCGAAGTCGTCACTCTGGAAAATTCGAGGAAGAACCAGCTTTTCATCGACGCCATCTACCGCGCGGCGGAAAAGGATGGTTGGGAAACGGTTTAAGTCCGCTGTTTTTGCAGCCGAAAATATCCGTAAAGCGCCAGGACCAATGCTGCGATCGCTGAAAGTGCGAGCGGGATGAACGGCTGCAAAAGCGGGTTGCGCCATAGCAGCAGAGCAAACAGGCCGACGCCGACGATCCGGGATGTGAGTGTGACGGCATTCTTCAGAAAGCCGTTCAGCTCTGCGCCATTCGAACGGTTAAGCTTCCAGCTCGTCGCAAGCCCCGCTGCCGCACCCGGTAAACGTGCCGCCAGCGGATCGACGCGGAGATAGAAAACAAGCAGACAGGTAACGGCAAGATCGACGGCCAATCCGCAAATTTCGGTCAGCGCGAAGTGCGGAAGTCTCAACGGGGTGAGCTTTTAAAGCGTCGGCTGCGTGGAGCGCGGGCGTTGCAGCACCAGAAGGCCGATCACGACACCCACCACGCCGAAATTATAACCGGCAAGCGCCAGAAGCAGCGACATCAGCGGCACGGCCGTGGACGAAAGCACCATTGCGACACCGTAGGCGCCGATGATCATCATGCAGATGAAAACGATGCTGAAGACAGAGCGCAACGCAACTGCGGTTACGCCAAGCACTGTGGCGGTAAGAAAAATCATGATGCCGCCTCCTCTTTGGTTGCCGGGTCTGGAACAAGACGTAGCGTCTCCTTCCCTAACGAACCCTTGTTTTCTCCTCCAAACCCTGTTTTCCTAACTCGTTAGTTGAGGATATGGTTTCATCGACGTTAAAATCGGTGAGCCGATGTCGGCATTTCCGAATCGACGGCTTTTGGTTACAAACGGTCATGAGCGATATCTTCTCCCATGCTACCTTGAGCAATCTTGCCGAATTTTCGGTGTCCGAACTGTCGGGTTCCATCAAACGCACGGTGGAGACGGCTTTCGAGCAGGTGCGTGTGCGCGGCGAGATTTCCGGCTATCGTGGCCCGCATTCTTCCGGCCACGCCTATTTCTCGCTGAAGGATGATCGTGCCCGTATCGACGCGGTGATCTGGAAGGGCACGTTTTCTCGGCTGAAGTTCCGCCCGGAAGAGGGGATGGAAGTGATCGCGACGGGCAAGATCACCACCTTTCCCGGCTCTTCGAAATACCAGATCGTCATCGAAAGCCTGGAGCCTGCCGGTGCCGGCGCGCTGATGGCGCTTCTGGAAGATCGCCGGCGGCGGCTGGCGACAGAGGGACTTTTTGATGCGGCCCGCAAGCGTCCCCTGCCATTCATGCCGCGTGTCATCGGCGTCGTCACCTCGCCCACGGGTGCGGTCATTCGCGATATTCTTCACCGTATCTCGGATCGGTTTCCGGTCCACGTCGTCGTCTGGCCAGTCAAGGTGCAGGGCGAAGGCTCGGGCGAGGAGGTGGCGAACGCCATTCGTGGCTTCAATGCGCTGAAGTCCGGTGGCGAGATTGCCCGTCCCGATGTGCTGATCGTCGCTCGCGGCGGCGGCAGCCTGGAAGACCTCTGGAGCTTCAACGACGAAATCGTCGTGCGCGCGGCAGCTGAGAGCGAAATTCCGCTGATTTCTGCCGTCGGGCACGAGACCGATACGACATTGATCGATTATGCCGCTGATGTGCGCGCGCCGACGCCGACAGGCGCTGCCGAAATGGCGGTGCCGGTGCGGGCGGAACTCGAAGCGCAGCTTTCCGGTCTCGCTGCCCGCCTTTCCGGTTCGGTCTCGCGGCAGATGGACAATCGCCGCCAGGGCGTGCGGGCGCTGGTGCGCGCTTTGCCGTCGCTCGATCAACTTCTCGCCCTGCCGCGCCGACGTTTCGACGAGGCTGCGAGCGGTCTTGGCCGTGGATTGGAATTGACGACGCTGAACAAGCGCCGCGCTTTCGAGCGTTCCGCCTCGGGACTGAGACCGGAAACCCTGCTGAACGGCCTCAAACACCATAGGCAGCGGATTACCGAACGCATGCACCGGGCCGAGACCCTCGTGGAGCGCCGTCTGTTGCAGGGCAAAGGCCGGGTTGATTCATTCGATTCCGCGCTGCGTTCGCTTCCTGCCCGCCTGCTTGGCCAGCTGGAACGGCAGAAGGAACGGGTCGTCACCGCGTCGCGCCGGGCCGATACAGCGGTGCTGCACCGCATGGCGCAGAACCGTTCCGGTCTCGCTGCTCATGACCGTATCCTGCAATCCCTGTCCTACAAAAACGTGCTGAACCGCGGTTATGCCGTGATCCGCGATGAGGAAAACCGGCCGCTGACCCGCGCCGCCGCCATTGCCTCAGGCGCTGTGGTCTCGATGGAATTTGCCGATGGCCGCGTTTCCGCCCTCACGACGGGAGAGGGAACACCCGCCCCGGAGACCGCCGCCGCGCCAAAAAAGAAGCCGGCGAAACCGGCTTCTTCTGACCCGGGGAATCAGGGCAATCTGTTCTGATCAGATCGACGCCGCATCCGAGAAACGGCGGGTGACGGTGAAGGTCTTTTCGACATCGGGATGCAGCTCCATGCCGAGACCGGCACCCGGCGGCACGGTGATCATGCCGTTTTTCACCTCGGGCAAGGCGGTCACGAGATCGCGATACCAAGTCTTGTAGAAGGCGCGCACGCTTTCCTGCACCAGCGCATTCGGCGCGTTGAGCGACAGATGCGTGGAGGCACAGAGCACTACTGGTCCGGTGCAATCATGCGGCGCGACCGGCAAGTGCCAGGCTTCCGCCATGGAGGCGATCTTGCGCGCTTCCGAAAGGCCGCCGCACCAGCTGATATCAAGCATCACCACGCCGGCCGCACCCGTTTCCAGGAGATCGCGGAAAGCCCAGCGGGAACCGAGCGTTTCCGATGCGGAAATCGGTGCGGGCGACACGGCGGCGTAACGCGTCAGGCTGGACAGGCTGTCCATCTTGATCGGATCTTCATGCCAGAAGGTCTGGTAGGGGGTGAGCGCCTTGGCGATCTGCATGGCGGGCAGAAGCTGCCACATGGAGTGAAACTCCACCATGATATCCATCTTGTCGCCCACCGCCTTGCGGATTTTTTCAAACGGCTCGAGCGCGCTTTTCAGGTCCGGCATCGAGATATATTGCCCGCGCGTTTTTTCCGCGGCCCGGTCAAAGGGCCAGATCTTCATGGCGGTGATGCCGTCTTCCAGCAGCGAATGGGCAAGTTCGTCGGCGTTATGCAGGAAGCCGTTCAGATCGTCATAATCCCTGCCGTCGGAGAGGCCATAATTGGCCGTCTGCTGACCGGTCGCCTTCTTGATATATTCGGTGCCGGCGCAGGTATTGTAGGTGCGGATTTCCTTGCGGCTGAAGCCGCCGAGAAGCTGGGCGATGGGCTGGTTGGTGGCCTTGCCGAAAATATCCCACAGCGCGATGTCGAAGGCGGAATTGCCGCGCACTTCCGCGCCCGACGACCGGAAACCGAGATAACCGACAAGGTCCTGCGCCAGCAGGTCGATCTGCAGCGGATCGCGGCCGATCACGCGGGGGGCGATATATTCATGCACATAGGTCTCCACCGTCTCCGCTCCGAAGAAGGTTTCGCCGAGCCCGGTAATGCCCTCATCCGTATGGACCAGAACCCAGAGCAAGTTTGCCCGTTCCGCCACACGGACGGTCTCGAGTTTTGTTATTTTCATGGTGTCTCCTCCAGAGGCAGTCGGTTTCCATCTGGGACTGCGTTGAAAAAATCAGGCGATGCCGGCGGCGAGAAGCGCATGCACGCTTTCATCGAAGTGCCGCGCCATCAGCGTTGAGGCGGTTTGCGGATCGCCTGCGGCAATGGCCTGTCCGATGGCGATGTGCAGTTCGCACGCGGCAAGGCGCTGGGCATCGGAGGTTCGGCTTTTCCAGCCGATCGGCCAGGTCTGGCGTGTCACATTCTGGAAAGCGCCGAGAATGAGTTCGAAAACCGGGTTCTTGGAGGCTCTGGCAACAGCAAGGTGAAAGGCAAGGTCATGCTCCATCACCCTGTCATTGTCGCTGAAGTCCCGCTCCATATTGTTGGCGTGATCAAGGATGGTAAGCGCTTCCAAGTCCGTTCGTCTCAGCGCCGCGAGCGTCACGGTTCTGACTTCGATGGTGCGGCGTACGTCGTAAATCTGCTGGATGTTGATCTGCTCGGTATGAATGCCATGTTCGAACATCAGCGACATCGCACCATGGTCCAGCGTCGCGACGGTTGCGCGCTTGCCCGCACTGACATCGATCAGCCGCATGGCCGACAGAGACCGGAAAGCCTCGCGAACGACCGTGCGCGAGACGCCCAGCTGTTGCGAGAGCGAAAGTTCACTCGGCAGCTTCGCGCCGGGTGCCAACTCGTTTTCGCGGATATGGCGGGTGATCGCGCCGATTGTGCTGCTGACGAGGCCGGATTCATGCGAAATGGCGTTTAACATTTTTACTCCAACCTGTAGGACAGGTTTACGGAAAATTGCTTACAGGATTTTCTCTACGTAGACAAGCGCCCTGGCCCGCACAATCGCCGGTTCCATCTGCGACGTAAATCTATTCCTCGAAGTCCTGCAGGAAGCGTTTCAGCAATCCATCAAGGGTAGCCCGCTCCTCTTCGCTGAGATGGGCGACAAGACGATGCTGGTTGTCGACATGCGCACCCACCGCCTCATCGACGATGGCAAAGCCACGCTCCGTCAGCGATATCAAGACGCTGCGCCGGTCCTGCGGATTGTGAATGCGCTCCACCAGCCCGGCTTTTTCCAGCTGGTCGATCCGGTTTGTCATGGTGCCAGAACTGACCATGGTCATGGCCAGCAGATCGCCGGGAGAGAGTTGGTAGGGTGAGCCCGCGCGCCGCAATGTCGCCAGCACATCGAAAGCGGAAGAGGAGAGGCCGTGTTTCAAGAGCACCGCCTCCACCTCGCGGCCAAGATGCGTGCTGAGCCGGTGCAGGCGCCCAAGCAGCCCCATCGGGCCGACATCGAGATCGGGTCGTTCCTTGCGCCACTGCGCGAGAATGTGATCGACGTGGTCCGTAGTTTTCTTGCTCATCACCAAGGCATAACAATTGATATCTTGACGTCAAGATAAAATCGACTAAGCTGAATTTATCTTGATATAGAGATTCTTGAAATGAAGAAAAATACGACCTATACCGCCGATGTGATGGTCACAGCGCTTGCTCCCGCCATCTGGGGGACCACCTATTTCGTCACAACGGAATTTTTGCCGCAGGGATATCCGTTGCATGTCGCCATGCTGCGCGCCTTGCCGGCCGGTATCCTGCTGCTGCTTCTCGTCCGAAAGCTGCCGCAGGGTATCTGGTGGCCGCGCAGCTTCGTTCTCGGCGCACTGAATTTCTCGTTTTTCTGGGCGATGCTTTTCGTTTCTGCCTATCGGTTGCCTGGCGGTGTCGCGGCAACGGTGGGCGCGGTGCAACCACTCATCGTTATCGGTCTGTCGCGGCTGTTTCTCTCAACACCGGTGCGGCCGCTCGCCATCGGCGCCGGTTTTCTCGGCATTGCAGGTGTTGCGCTTCTGGTGCTGACGCCCGGCGCGGCACTGGATGGTATCGGTGTTGCCGCAGGCCTTGCCGGCGCCGTCTCCATGGCCTTCGGAACGGTGCTGACCCGCAAATGGCGCCCGCCCGTCTCGAACCTCACCTTCACCGCGTGGCAATTGACGGCGGGCGGCATTCTTCTTTTGCCGGTCGCTTATTTTCTGGAGCCGGCCCTGCCGGCGCCAACGGCGGCCAATGTCATGGGCATGGCCTATCTCGGCCTCATAGGCGCGGCGCTCACCTATCTTCTGTGGTTTCGGGGGCTCGCCCGCATCGAACCTTCCGCGGCGGCATCGCTCGGTTTTTTAAGCCCTGTCGTGGCCACCCTTCTGGGCTGGCTGGCGCTTGGCCAAAGCCTTGCGCCAGCGCAGATCGCCGGGTTCATTGCCGTGCTTTTCAGCATCTGGCTCAGTCAGCGCAGCCAGTTGCCGAGGTAGGGGGCCGTTAGGCCCATTCGCCCTTGCGCATGACAGGAACGGTGGAGCCATCCGGCTTCACGCCATCGATATCGACCTTGTTGGAGCCGATCATCCAGTCAATATGGATCAGGCTGGAGTTGCCGCCCTGCGCCTTGATCTGGTCCTGCGACAGCGAGGCGCCGCCGAGGAAGCATTTTGAATAGCACTGGCCGAGCGCGATATGGCACGAGGCATTTTCATCGAATAGCGTGTTGTAGAACAGGATGCCGCTTGCCGAAATCGGCGAGGAATGCGGCACAAGCGCCACTTCGCCAAGACGCCGCGCGCCCTCATCGGTGTCGAGCACCTTGTTCAGCACGGCTTCCCCCTTGGAAGCCTTGGCTTCGACGATGCGACCGGCTTCGAACCTCACCTGGATATCATCGATCAGCGTGCCCTGATGCGACAGCGGCTTGGTGCTGGACACGTAACCATCGACACGCAGCGCATGTGGTGTGGTGAAGACCTCTTCGGTCGGAATATTCGGGTTGCAGGTCACGCCGTTTTTCGCCATGGAAGCGCCGCCATGCCATTCGTGGCCATCCGCCAGGCCGATCTTTACGTCGGTGCCCGGGCCGGTGAAATGCAGCGCAGAGAAGCGTTCGTCATTCAACCATTCGGAGCGCTTGGCAAGATTGGCATTGTGCTGCGCCCATGCGGCGACGGGATCGGCCACATCTACTCGCGAGGCCGCGAAGATGGCATCCGCCAGCTTGCGCACCGCTTCATCCTCGGTGAGGCCGGGGAAGACCTGCTTTGCCCAGGAGGGGTTGGGGTAGGAAATGATGTTCCAGTTGATGTCGAAGTTGGAAATCTTCTCCAGCGCCGGCTTATAGGCCGTGGAATTGGCCTTGTTGGCGCGCGCCACCTTGGCAGGGTCTTGCTCGGCCAGCAGCATGGGGTTGTCGCCGGCAATCGCCAGCCGCGCCGCGCCATTGGCATAGGCCTTTGCCATGCCCTCATAAAGCCAGCCGGAAGCCCGGTCGAAATTCGCGTCGCTGGCATGGCGGTAGCGCGAAAGGGTGGTTTCCTCGTCGGAGTAGAAAGTGGTCACCAGCCCGCCGCCCTCGATATAGGCATGCTTGGTCAAGAGCCTGACCAGCGGCAGGGCCGCGAGCGGCGCAGTGATCACCAGATCCTGATCCTTCTGCAATTGCAGGCCGACCTTGACGGCGACTTCCGCGAGTTTTTCGAGTTTGACGGGATCGATGGGGGAAACGGTCATGATCTGCCTTCGTCTATTTCAATAGGAGGCGCCGACCATAGCCCATTCCTTCCGAAAGCCAAATGCTTTCAGGAACGGCCGTTTCGCCTCATTCCGCGACCAGCGGCGCTACGATGGCACTCAATGTTTTCTGGGCATCGCGGGGCGAAAGCCTTACCTGCAAACCCCGTTGCCCGCCATTCATGTAGACATAATCATGCACCATGGCATCGGCTTCAATGGCTGTCGGCACCTGCTTTTTCTGACCGAAAGGGCTGATGCCGCCGACATGGTAACCGGTCGCCCGCTCCGCATCGGCGGGTTTCATCATGTTGGCGGATTTGCCCCCGAACGCGGCTGCAAGCTTCTTCATGCTCACCTCGCGGTCGGAGGGGACGACAACGCAAACCGGCTTGCCGTCCAGCTCCGCCATCAGTGTCTTCAGCACAAGATGCGGCGCCTCACCGATCGCCTCGGCCGCCTGCAGGCCGATGCGGTCGGCATTCGGGTCGTAATCATAAGTGACGGTGGTGAAGGCAATGCCGGCCTTCGTCAGCATCTGGGTGGCGCGGGTTGTTTTGGACATGGTGGGTTGCGCTCAGGCAAAAAGGGTGTGGTAGATTTCCGGCTTGAAGCCGACGGTTATCTTGCCCTTCGCCTCCAGCACCGGGCGCTTGATCATGGAGGGCTGCGCGAGCATCAGTCCGATGGCCTTTTCGCGAGTGAGATCGGCCTTCTGGCTGTCGTCGAGTTTCTTGAAGGTCGTGCCGGCCCGGTTGAGAACCGTTTCCCAGCCGGCGGCATCACACCATGTTTCCAGGTGGGCGCGGTCGATGCCGGCCGCCTTGTAGTCGTGGAAGGAATAATCGACGCTGTTCAACTCGAGCCAGCTTCTGGCCTTCTTCATCGTGTCGCAATTCTTGATGCCGTAAATCGTGACCGTCATGCTACCGCCTCTTCGTCTTTAAGCCTTCCGGCATAACAAAATATCCATCTTATTCAAGCCGCCGCCTGAGGTGCCTTGCGCCATTTTCGAAGCATGATGCCTGAGCCATGCAAAATTGAAGTGGCTGATATTCGAACGAGCGCGAGCAAAGCTGCATGGCTTCCCTGCTACATCATGAGTTGTAGAACAGAGCGTAAATCCCCATTATCTAGGCATCAAAGATGGAGAGAAAAATGCGTCAGGTTGCAGAGACATCGCGTAACTTCTTCGGTGAAACTTTCGCCGTTCTCGGTGCAGCGCTCTCGGTTTCGGCCGCTGTTCGCGCACATCGCAAGCCCGCCCGCGCCGATCTCGAAGCCCTCGGTATTGACGGCAAGGCTTTCGACAAGGTCCAGCTCTAAGCTGATTATCGTTTATAGCGAGGCGACTTCGCCTCGCTTATGGGTATATTTTGGCGGGCCTAAGCGTTCAGCCTATTTTCGGTTCGGCCGTTTTCTCGGACCGATCAGTTTGTCCGGTAAATGCAGCTGGTTTTCGAGCGGCTCATACCGATCCGCTTTTGCGGAGAGTGCGAAGCGTCCAAGGGACTCATGTCGCGTTTCGCCGTTATGGCTGAAAACAAGCTCGAAATTACTCGCAAGCCAGCTATATGGCTTTCCGGCCGGCATCGGCTCTATCTTCCCGCAGCCATAAATCATCGTGACATGCGGCGTAAAAGATGGTGCAGGGATATAGGGAAGGTTCGCCTGTCGAAGCGCCCGTTGCAGCAGCCTGACCAAGGCATGGATCTCCGGCTGATCACCGCCGTTTCGTAGAACCAAACTGTTGCGATTGCCAAAAAGCGCGCTTCCGTCCAGGGTGACCGGAACAGGCCGCGCGCTCACCGCATCCATTGCCGCCTTCAGTCTGCTTGTCAGTCCGTGAGGGATCGTCTCGAAACATCCCAAACACAGGAGGGTTATGTGCAGAAGCTCGGCGGGATATGCCTCACGGGTTGTGCGACCCATGGCATGATACGACGCATCAACAAACATTCTTTCCGCCAATTGCCGTGGCGGCTTGAGCATTAGCAGGAGCTTGTTTCGAAAGCGTGGATTGACGCGCCGTATTTTCTGCGGCTCCAGCCCATCAAAGCAAAGCTGCCTTAAGGCTCTTTCGTCCGCCAACTCGCACTCCATGACGATGCTCCACAGCCTTATACCAAGGCCGGAAACCTATCATTGTGCGGTGATAAAATAAAGAACAAAAGATGAACAGAAGGCGGAATTGCTCCGCCTTCGCTTATTCCCACTCGATCGTGCCCGGCGGCTTGCTCGTCACGTCGTAGACGACGCGGTTAATGCCGCGCACTTCGTTGATGATGCGGGTTGCCGCACGGCCAAGGAAGTTCATGTCGTAGGGATAGAAATCCGCCGTCATGCCATCCACCGACGTCACCGCGCGCAGCGCGCAGACGAAGTCATAGGTGCGATAGTCGCCCATGACGCCCACGGTCTGCACCGGCAGCAGCACGGCAAAGGCCTGCCAGATGGTGTCGTAGAGACCGGCCTTGCGGATTTCGTCGAGATAAATCGCATCCGCCTTGCGCAGAATATCGAGCTTCTCGCGGGTGATCGCGCCGGGGCAACGGATCGCGAGACCCGGACCGGGGAAGGGGTGGCGGCCGATGAAGCTTTCCGGCAGGCCGAGTTCGCGGCCAAGCGCGCGCACTTCATCCTTGAAGAGTTCACGTAGCGGCTCGACGAGCTGCATGTTCATGCGCTCGGGAAGACCGCCGACATTGTGGTGGCTCTTGATGGTGACGGAGGGGCCGCCGGAGAAGGAGACGCTTTCTATGACGTCAGGGTAAAGCGTGCCCTGCGCGAGGAACCTGGGCGCACCCTTGCCGTCAGCAGCGATCTTGGCCGCTTCAGCCTCGAAGACCTCAATGAACAGCCGGCCGATGGTCTTGCGCTTCACTTCCGGATCGGAAACACCGGACAACTCGCCGAGGAACAGATCGGCGGCGTCAACGTGAACAAGCGGAATATTGTAATGGTCGCGGAACATGCCGACGACCTGCGCGCTTTCGCCAAGCCGCATCAGGCCATGATCGACGTAAACGCAGGTCAGCTGGTCGCCAATCGCCTCATGGATGAGGATCGCTGCAACCGACGAATCGACGCCGCCGGAAAGCGCGCAGAGCACCCGGCCGGTGCCAACCTGCTCGCGGATCTTGCGGATCATCTCGGCGCGATAGGCAGCCATCGTCCAGTCGGATTTGAGGCCGACGATCTTGTGCACGAAATTGGAGAGCAGCTTGCCGCCGTCAGGCGTGTGCACCACCTCCGGGTGGAACATGGTGGTGTAATAGTGACGCTTCTCGTCAGCCGCGATGGCGAAAGGAGCGTTCTCGGAGGTCGCGATGACCTCGAAACCATCAGGCAGCTTTGTTACGCGGTCGCCATGGCTCATCCACACCGGATAGCTCTTGCCCTGTTCCCAGAAACCTTCGAACAGCGGGCTAGCCTTCTTGATATCGATATCGGCACGGCCGAATTCTGCCGCATGGCCACCTTCGACCACGCCGCCGAGCTGCGTGCAGAGCGTCTGCTGGCCGTAGCAGATGCCGAGGATCGGAACCTTG
The DNA here is from genome assembly GCF_048298475.1 of Agrobacterium sp. El2ro-1b. Lineage (NCBI taxonomy): Bacteria > Pseudomonadati > Pseudomonadota > Alphaproteobacteria > Hyphomicrobiales > Rhizobiaceae > Agrobacterium > Agrobacterium sp. El2ro-1b. The sequence goes on from NZ_CP103458.1 coordinate 2,879,773, forward strand.
CTGTCGAACACCGCCTGCGGAGCCCGCGGGCTGCCCTCTGCCGTCACGGATGCGGGGCCGCCGGAGAAGATCACGCCCTTGGGCTGAAGCTTCTCGAAAGCCTCTGCGGCATTCTGGAACGGATGGATTTCGCAATAGACCCCGGCTTCGCGGATGCGGCGCGCAATCAGCTGCGTCACCTGGCTGCCGAAATCGATGATGAGAATGCTGTCGGGATGGGCTATCTGGGTCATGGCGAGCCTTTAAAGAAAATGGCGGCTTTAGGCAACCCGGAAGCGGGCGTCAAAGGGCGGAAATTTGCGAAAATCGCAAGGTTTCAAAGGGCAATCACACCATCCTCGATGGCGCGGCAGAGCCGATCGACGGCATCGGCGAGCTTTTCATCGATGATATCAAGATACTCCGTCCAGTCATCCACATGGTTCACATCGGCCTTGCCGTCGGAAATACCGCGCATGCCGATGAGCGGTACACCGAAGCGCTGGCATGCCCGCAGGACCGCAAAGGTCTCCATGTCCACCATATCGGCATCGATCAACCCATAGGCCTCTCCTGAAACGACGTTGCCGCCGGTGGAAAGCCTGGCCTCGGCAATATCGGGTATCCGCAAAGGCAGGGCAACTTCGGCGGGCAGATCGAGAAACGGCGTTCGCCCCTTTTCGAAACCGAAGGCGGATGCATCCATATCGCGATAGGAAACCGAAACCGCCTGATAGATGCTCGTCTGTTCCAATGTCTGCGAACCGGCGGAGCCAAGCGAAACGACGAGGTCGGGCAAATGGTCGGCGGCATCGAGACCGGCAAGAATGGCGGTCACCGAAATGGCCGCCTCGACTGGGCCGACGCCGGTCATGAGTGGCGTGATGCGCGCCTGCAGATGGGGGCCGTATTCAGCGGAAGCCGCCATGACGAAAAGAACGGATTTATCCGCAACATGCGAAAGCCGGTAGCTCATCCGGTAATATCCTCGCGCCCCTTGACCACCATCATCGTGCCTGTCATCGAGGCGATCAGCTTTGCCGGCCCATCGGATAGGGCATAGGCACGACCGTCCGCCACGATCAGATTGTTGCCGGGCTTGATGATCTCGCCGCGAAACAGAAACCGCTCACCACGACCCGGCGACATGAGGTTGACCTTGAATTCGATGGTCAGCAGCGAGGCTTCCGGTTCGATGATCGTATAGGCCGCGTAAGTGCAGGCAGTGTCGAGACCAGCGGCGATGACGCCCGCATGCAATATGCCATGCTGCTGTGTCAGCTTTTCGTGGAAGGGCAGCTCTATTTCCACCAGCCGGTGTTCAATGCGGCTTATCTCGGCATTGATGGCCTGCACCACGCCCTGCCGCGCGAAGCTTGTTTCTATCCGCTGGCGAAAATCGCCGGGATCCGTTATCTCCATGGCCTACCTGCCTGCCTTCTGCCCCGTCGCAGACTGACATGGCGCGTTGCGTCGGGCAAGGCAAGGGCGTAAGGCGAATTAGTTCAGCATTCCGATACTTGCGTTGAGCGCCGTGGCAAAGGCGACCCACAAGGCATAGGGCGCAAAAAGCCACATGGATACGCGGTCGCGACGGTAGGTCAGTGCCATGAAGGCGATGATGCAGATCAGCATGGGGAGGATGATGACGAGCGCACCGGCCGGGCTCTGCATGCCGAAAAAGATCGGCGACCACAGGAAATTCAGCACCATCTGCGTGAACCAGAGGCGCATGCGCGTCCCCATTGGTTTCCGGATCCACGTTCGTGCGCCGGCGATGCCGATCAGCACGTAAAGCGTGGTCCAGACTGGCCCGAAAATCCAGTTTGGTGGATTGAAGAATGGTTTCTGCAACGATTGATACCATTCGCCCGGCACGTTGTTGACGCCGATCAGCGCCCCGACGGCAACAACGACAACCACAAAAACAATATACACGGCAAGGTTCTTCATGACGCCTCAAATGCGCTGGCCATTGCTTTTGTTCCCTGCCTTTTCAGTATTTTAGCCGGACAGGCGCACGATATGCTGGTCCCAGGCCACGTCGCTGCGAATGGCCTCGAAAAATCCGTCATAAGAGGAAACCGCAATGCCGCCTGCAGCCGTCGCAACGCCCGCCGCCTCCCGCACGCTGACCTCGGAGACCACACTTCCCGTCTTTGCATCAAGCGTCACGGCAGCGTTGCCATTCGGCGAGGTCAGACCCACCAGTCCTTCGCGCCGGTTGACGGCGATGGCCCCGACATAATTGGCAAGCCGTACCGTCGTTTCCTCCGGCAGATCGACGAAGGCAACATCCTCACCCTTCGAGAAATGGCCGACAAGCGGCGGCAGATCGTTGCGCGGTCCTTCATATTGGCAGGCGAACCAGATGCGGCCGTCATCGCCGAGATCGACATGGCGGGTGGAGAGCTGCCGCAGCCGGTCCGGCATCGCGTGTTTCTGGATCAGCTGGCCGGTGGCGGCGTCCAGGAGCACGAGCGACGGTTCCATGCTGTCGACATTGAGCTTTGTGCGGCCGAAATCCGGGTGGGTCTCGATGCCGCCATTGGCGATCACGATCAGCCCTCCGTCATCGCTCACCGTCATGTCATGGGTGCCGACGCCATGCGCGTCATATTCGCCGATGCGGGCAAAGCCGTTGCGGGCGTCGTAAAGGCCGATGACGCCGCGATTGCCGTCAAAGTCGTTTTCGCTGGCATAAAGGATTGCGCCATCGGGTGAGAATTGCCCGTGGCCATAAAAGTGCCGGTTCTCCGGCGAGTGCATCACGACAGGCTCCTGACGCCGCACGGGATCAAACGCCATGAAGAATGTGCCGGGACGGCGCGCGAATGCCACGGTCCTGCCGGTCGCATGGCTTGTCGCCATCCCATGGGCGCGGGCGGGAAGCGCAACGCGGTCGATGATTTCGCCGCGCTCGCTCACCGTCGCAATGCCGTAGGATCCATCGCGTGCGCGGAAGGCGGAGGCAAAGACGGCGTCCGTGCGTTCCAGCGCATGGAGCGACCGCGGGGCGAGGGCGGCAAGAAAGGGAATTCCCGCCGCCTTGATGAAGCTGCGCCGGTCGATCAGCATGCTCTTGCTGCCGGAGGTCATCACTCAGTCTCCGTCAGCAAAGGAAAAGCCGGAGCTGAGGCCGATGGCGCCGCCATACTGGTCGTTGAGGCGGTAGATCAGGTCTTTGCCGTTGAGCAGCAGGTAATCCACCTTGGCGCGCTGGTCGTCCTTGTCCAGTGCCTTTTCCACATCCGTATCGATCGTTGCGGCAACGCGGATCATCGATTTGGCGATGAAGTCGATGGAGTTGACGATGGAGCGCTGATCGGGTGGCACGAGTTCGACCATGTCGGCGGTATGCAGCAGAGTCTGCACGGCCTTGATATTGGTGGAGATGCTCTTCCAGGTCAGGTCGGAGCGCCAGTAAATGGCGGTGCGGGGAAATCTCGCCTTGTCCGGCCCCTTGTAAAAGGTCTCGATCCGCTGGTCGCGGATTGCCTCCGCACCGTGCACGAGAATGCCGAGCAGGGCGACCAGTGCCTCACGCTCATCACGAAAGACGGGGTTGTCCGGTCCCGGTTGAGTCCAGTTTTTCTGTGCACCGTCAGGTGCGTTCCAGCTGTCGGAAAGCTCTGCCGCCACATTGGCGATATTGCTGGCGATGGCGGTGCCGAAACGGCAGCGGAAATCGCCCTTCTTGTCGAGAAGTTCATCCGCGCCGGTGCCGTAAAGCACGAATTCCAGCGCACCGAGCCCCTGTGCCGCGACGCTCTTGCCTTTCAGGCCATCGGCGCTGGTGACGCTTTCATCCTTGTCGGCAAGGTAACGCTGCACCTGTTTCAGCCCGAGACCCTTCTTGTCGGGGTAATAAAGCACGCGTTCGAAGCGGTTCTTCTCGATGACAGGGCCGATACGCACGATCTCGATTGTCGACCAGCTCAGGACCGTTTCAGTAAAAGCCGCCTGCGCTGCCGCCTCCGTCGTTTTGGAGGGTGCCGCGCAGAATGCCTTCATGCTGCCTTCCAGCGTCTCCGCAGACTGCCGGAAGTGGTCATAACCGGGACGGATGAAGCCGTTCACCGCCTTTTCCATCACGCCCCGCACCTGCGCGGGGTCGAGTGGCGGTGGCGGCAACAGTTCCACATCCTGCGCTTTTGCCGGCGGCGTGGTGAGAAGCAGCAGCACGGAGATGACCCCGGAAATTTTTCGCATGGCAAAGTTCATTAGAGGGACTCCAGAAAAGCCAGCAAAGCCTGCCGGTCGGATTTTTGCAAGGCGGCAAAGGCGTCGCGCGCTTTTTGCCCTTCGCCGCCATGCCACAATATGGCTTCCGTCAGGCTGCGCGCGCGCCCGTCATGCAGGTAAAAGCCGTTGCCATTCACTCTTTGCGTCAGACCTATGCCCCAGAGCGGCTGCGTGCGCCAGTGCCGACCCCTCGCTTCCCCCACCTGCTGGCCATCGGCAAGCTCCTCTCCCATGTCATGCAGGAGGAAGTCCGAATAGGGCCAGATCAGCTGGAAGGAATGCATCGGATCGCCAGCATCGCGGCGGGTGACGAATTTGGGGGTATGGCAGGCGGTGCAGCGGGATGTATAGAAAAGCTGCTTGCCCTCAAGAACGGTTCGATCCCCGGCATTGCGCCGCTGCGGCACGGCGAGGTTTTCGGTGTAGAAGGTCACGAGATCGAGAACCGGGTCCGGCGCTTCCACCGGCCCCAGCCGCGGCTGCACGCCTGTTGGCATGGCCAGACAGTCCTTCTGGGCATCGGTGCAATCGCCATAGGCATTCGGCGCATCCGGCGTCGAAATGCCGATATCGTGGGAGAAGGCGCTGGCGCTCTGGTCGCGCACGCTCGCATTCTGGGCTTTCCAGCCGAACCGTCCGAGTTTTATCTCGCCGGTGCGATGGTCCTTGACCCAGGCCGGGCGCCCGGCAATGCCATCGCCATTGTTGTCATCGGGGTCTGCGCCGGCGAGAATATCAGCATTGGCAATGGCCTCGATCAGGCCCAGGCCGAGCGTCGGCATCGCAATGCGGGCCGAAACTGTTGTGTCCGCACCCAGCGGGCCATATCTCAGGTCCGCAACGGCATAAGTGGGTTTGCGCAGCGACACCACTTCACCATCCGAAAGGCGCACGGGCTTTTCGGTGTAGGTGATGACCGGCCTGCCCTCGGCGGCGAGGCCGGGGATGGCGAGATTCTGCAGCTGCCGGCCATAGGTCTCGTCGGGAAAATTCAGCACCTCATGGCGCGCAATCGCGGCCCGTTCCGTCTCATCCCGGGCCGGTCGCGCCAACCGCAGAAACAGGGAAACGGCGTCTTCGCCGGCAAGTGGCGGGCGGCCCCTGCCATCCTTCACATGGCAAGTCTGGCAGGATCGGGCGTTATAGAAAGGGCCGAGCCCATCCGAAGCCTGCGTGGAGGAGGGGGAGGAGACCCAGAGCTTCTGGAACAGCGCGTTGCCGAGCTTGAAATCCTGCTTCCGCTCGAAAGGCATGGTGGCGGAAGGTTGGGAAAATGCATTGCCATCGGCTTTGCCGGTGCTGGTGGTTGCGCCTCCGGACATGGCCTCGAAGGGCTCCGGTCTCGTAAAATCGGTTGTTGGCGCAGTGACGGCCGAGACGCGGCTTCGGTCTTTCTCCGTCAGGTCGTCACGCAACGGGGCGGCAAGCGTCACTGAGGCCACAAGGCAGGCTGCCCCGGCGAAGAAAAACGGCTTGCGGATCGGAGACAGCGACAATTCCATCAGGGTCTGAAGGCACATTTGGTGGCGGGCCGCAGTGGATCGCGGCCCGCCTTGCCGCTTATTTGAAGACGGCGTTCGGGTTGTCGAGGCTGGCGGAGCCTTCAAGCTCTATCTTACCGAGATCAAGCGCCGCGATGACGCGTTCAACGGTCTTCGTCTGGTCAATGAGACCATCGATGGCCGCCTGAACCACGGCATTGCCTTCCTTATTGCCTTCGCCGATCATCTGGTCATAGGCTTCAACCGTCTGGGCGCGCTTTTCCATCGCATGCATGGCGTCGAGCGTCTTGTTCAGCTTCGCCGTCATTTCGTCGTTCAACGCCTTGTCCTTGGCGCCCACCAGTTCCGCCAGCGAGGCGCCGGTCATCTTCGTGCCGTCCACGCGGGTATAGTCGCCCGTATAGGCCGAAGCGATGCCGATGGCGTCGTTCAGATGCGAGTTATAGGTGTTGTCGGAGAAGCAATCATGCTCCTCTTCCGGATCGTGCAGCAGAAGGCCGAGCTTCATGCGCTCGCCCGCCAGCTCACCATAGGAGAGTGAGCCCATGCCGGTGAGAATGGCGGTGAGGCCCGCTTTCGGATCGGCTTCCACGGTCTTCGTGGCTTCGCCCTCCGGCGCCCAGGCGTCCACCATTTCCTGAAGATCCTTGACCAGCAGGGTGGAGGCGGATTTCAGGTAATCGGCGCGGCGGTCGCAATTGCCGTTCGTGCATTTTGCCTTGTCATAGTCGGTATAGGGGCGGTTGCCCGCGCCCGGCCCGGTGCCGTTCAGATCCTGGCCCCATAGCAGGAATTCGATGGCGTGATAACCGGTCGTCACATTGGCTTCGACATCGCCCGCCTCGTGCAGGCTCTCGATCAGTTCCGGGGTGATCTTGGAGGCATCGACCTCTTCGCCGCTGATCTTGATCTTGGGATTGGCGATGATGTTTGCGACGTAAAGTTCGTTCTCGTCGCTTTCCGTGCCGTAGGAGGCGTCGACATAGTCGATCAGGCCTTCATCCAGCGGCCAGGCATTCACCTTGCCTTCCCATGCATCAACAAGGGGATTGCCGAAGCGGTAGACTTCCGACTGCTGGTAGGGAACACGCGCCTTGATCCAGGCTGCGCGCGCGGCTTTGAGGGTCTCTTCGCTCGGCGTTGCGATCAGCGCATCGATGGCCTTGTCCAGCGTCTTCGCCGTGGTCAGCGAATCCTCGTATTTGGCGTGCGCGACATCGGTATAATGCTTGATGACGGCGGCAGCGTCGGTGGCAGCCTGTGCGGGAAGCGCGGTGAAGGCCGCCGATGCGGCCAAAAGCACGAACGACGCGCTTAGAATGGTTTTGCGGATCATGATCCCTCTCCTTGGGCAGCCATGAAAAGACATCAGGCTGCGGCCAGCGAGTTCTGACCCAATCACAAACTTGTGTCAAACATTCTAGTTTAGAATGCTTTGAAACAAGCCTGTGGGGTATTTCCCAAGTAAAATCGCTGCGTGCAAAACCTGCTTTATGCTTTGCGTTTCATCAAGCAGAAGAAGAAACCGTCCGTATCTGTGGTTGCAGGCGTAAGTGTCACTGTCTTGCCATCTGAAGAATGCGGTTTATTCGCATTGCCACTGAAAATCGACTGCCAGCGCTCCACAGCCGAACCGATGGCAAATTCTGGATTTTCCTCGCAGAAGCGCCTGACCTGCTGCTCATTTTCCTCGGGCAGAACCGAACAGGTGACATAAAGTAGCTCGCCACCCGGGCGCACGAAACCCTTGGCCTGCGAAAGCGCCTCGCCCTGCTGCTGCACGCGCTCTTCGAGATTGCGCGCCGTCAGCCGCCATTTGGTGTCGGGGCGGCGGCGCCAGGTTCCGGTGCCGGTGCAGGGTGCGTCGACCAGAACGCGGTCGAATTTTTCATGGAACGGGACAAGGCCCGTTGCGCGGTCATGCACTTGCACATTGCGCGTGCCGGCCCGCTTCAGCCGCTCGATGATCGGCGCAAGCCGCTTGCGGTCGGCATCAAAGGCGTGAACCTGACCTTTATTGTTCATGCTGGCGGCCATGGCCAACGTCTTGCCGCCACCACCGGCGCAATAATCGAGGACCTGTTCACCTTCGCGAGCGCCGGCAAGATCGGCGACGATCTGTGAGCCTTCATCCTGCACCTCGAACCAACCCTTCTGGAAGGAGAGTTCGGCGGTGACATTCGGCAGGCGGGAAGGGCCTGCACCGGCGGGTATACGCACACCCTGCCGGGCAATCCGAGTGGCTTCCGCGCCGCTTTCCTCAAGCGCCTTCAGAACCTTGTCCCGGGTTGCCTTCAGCGTGTTGGCGCGCAGGTCGAGGGTCGGTCGCTCGTTGAGCGCCTGCGCCTCGGCAAGCCAACGCTCCCCGAAAGCCGTTTCAAAGGAGGATTGAACCCATTCGGGAATATCGCCCTGGATATAGGCCGGCGCGTCGGAAAGTGAACGGGAAAGAAAGGCCTGCTGCCTGTCCGCGTCGGGCGCGGCGGGGGCGAATTTGTCGCCGTCGAATTCCGCCGCCAGTTCCGCAAAGCTTTTGCCCCATTGCCGCAGCAGGACAGCATAGGCAAGCGAGGCAGCGCTATCGTCATCCATCAGCCAGGCGTGCGACAGTTTCATGCGCAGCGCGTCATAAACGATGTTGCCGATTGCGGCCCTGTCGCCTGAGCCGGCAAAACGATGGGCGAGACCCCAATCCTTCAGCGCATCGGCAACGGGACGCCTGCGTCCCTCAATATCCGCCAATACTTCGATTGCTCCGGCCAAACGCCCGCCCAAACGCATTGTCTACCTCTTCTTGCTGATAAGCCCGGTTGGTAGACGCGAATGGCGGCGAGGGCAAGGCTCAATCGGCCTTGACGATCTCGTAGCAGACCTTGGCAGTGCCGGAGCTGATCATGCCGATATTCTTGGCGGCAGCCTTGGACAGGTCGAGAACGCGGCCCTTGATGAATGGCCCGCGGTCGTTGATGCGCACCACAACGGCCTTGCCGTTGCGCGCATTCGTTACCTTGACCTTGGTGCCGAACCGCAGAGAGCGATGTGCAGCGGTCAGGTTGGCGGCGTTCATGCGCTCGCCCGAAGCAGTCTTGGAGGACAACGCATACCACGATGCGCCTCCACAACCATTTGCCGCATTCGCCTGAAGAGGCGCGATGATGGAACAGGCGGCTATAGTTGCAGCGGTGAAAGTTATACGACGGATATTCAACAAACTGTACTTCCCTGAAAATCGGCCCCGCGCCGATTGATTGTGCCCTTGCTAAACGGCCATGAACTGGCCTGAACGCCTTTTGATGCGAGATTGTAGGGCGAGGGAAAAATGGCGAAAAAAAGCTGATCTCAAATCACGAAGTGTTACAGTCTGTAATATTCGTGATCGTTAGCCGGAGAGGCGTCGTATGGCCGTTCCAGTGAAAACTCGGAAAAAATAACGCAGAATCAACGTTCAATGGAAATGCTATTGCAAGTCACGGCTTCGTGAATCCACTTCACGAAATGTGAGTGAAATATTTTTCCAATGAGTAGGATTTTAGCGATTCGCCGTAGTTAATTAAGTCTTAATTCGCTTAAATACAACGAAAACTATCCGCCAAAACGGCGTTGGATGGATTTTTCGTCGTTTTTGACGGCGCTGTTTTCAGCCACGCCAGAGGCCGTTTTCCCATAGTTGCTTCAGCGACTGCCGATACTCCGGAAAGCGGAAATCAAAGCCGAGTTCCCTTATTTTTGCATTGGAAACGCGCTTGTTTTCGCCATAAAAAGAGCGGGCCATCGGCGTCAGATCGGCGGTTTCGAAATCCTGTTCAGCAGGGGGGACAACACCCATTAAGTCGGCCGCGAAGCTCACCACATCCTGCGGTGGGCACGGCTCGTCGTCGGTCACGTTGAAGATGCCACGCTCATTTTTCTGCGTCAGAAAGGCAAGCGCGGCGCCGATATCCTCGACACGGATGCGGTTAAACACCTGATCCTTCTTCACCAGACGGCGTGCCGTTCCTTTCTCGAAATTCATGAAGGTATTGCGTCCGGGACCATAGATTCCGGATAGGCGCAGGATGGAAAGCGGCACATCTGCCCTTTGGGCTGCCTCCGTCCAGGCGGCCTCGGCGGCTACCCGTTCCACGGAGCGTGCGGAGACCGGGCGACAGGGTGTCGTCTCGTCCACCCAGGCGCCGTGATGGTCGCCATAAACGCCGACGGTGGAAAGATAGGCCACCCATTGCAGATTGGGCAGGAGCTTTTTCAGATCGCCGCCCAGAAGCGCAAGCAGCGGGTCGCCGTCCTTGCCTGGAGCGATGGATTGCACGAGATGGGTAACATTGCCCATCGCAGCGATGAGATGGTCATCGAGATGGGCGCCGTCGAAGAGCAGCGGCGTCATGCCGGCGGCGGCGAGGTTTGCGAACTTATCCTCGCTGCGTGTGGTGCCGCAAACACTTGCTGCCTTGGTTTTCAGCGCGTTGGCAATGGCTTTCCCTGAATATCCCGCGCCGAAAATCATCACATGCATGCTTCATGCCTCTGCCAGTTGCCATTCCATTGCCGCTTCCGGATCACTCTCCGGCGCGCGCCCGGCAGAGTATGTACGGAATTCGTCCCTGTCCATAAGCCGCGACAAAGCCCATGCGGCCATGCCGCGCACTTCCGCGGAAGGGTCGGCCTCCGCCAGCGCCTTGCATTGTTCCACAAATTGCCGGTCGGCAGAGTTTCCAGCGGCAATCAGAACATTGCGGATGAAGCGATTGCGGCCGATGCGCTTGACGGGTGAGCCGCTGAAAAAGCTGCGAAAGGCGGCATCATCAAGCGTCAGCAGGAAGGCGATGGACGGTTCCTTCAGATCCTCGCGCGCCTGCAGCTTCATTTCGGAGGCGCTGGCCGCGAACTTGTTCCACGGACAGGCGGCAAGGCAATCATCGCAGCCATAGATGCGGTTGCCGATCATCGGCCGGAATTCGTGCGGGATCGGTCCCTTGTGCTCGATGGTGAGATAGGAGATGCAGCGGCGCGCATCCAGCTGATAGGGGGCAGGAAAGGCCGCGGTGGGACAGGCGTCGAGGCAGGCGCGGCAGGAACCGCAATGATCCTTCTCGGCCTCGTCAAGACAAAGCTCGGCGGTGGTGAACATGCTGCCCAGAAACAGCCAGGAGCCATGGCTGCGGCTGACGAGATTGGTGTGCTTGCCCTGCCAGCCGAGACCGGCGGCGGCGGCAAGCGGCTTTTCCATCACCGGGGCGGTGTCGACGAAGACCTTCACATCCTCACCGGCGCGGGCAGCAAAGCGCGTGGCGATCTCCTTCAGCCGCCCCTTGATGATGTCATGGTAATCGCGGTTGCGGGCATAGACCGAAATGGCCGCCTTGTCCGGTTTCGAAAGCAGGTCGCGCGGATCTTCCTCCGGACCGTAATTGAGGCCGAACATGACGATGGAGCGCACATCGCCCCAGAGCGTTTTTGGCTCCGCCCGACGCGCTTCGGTTTCCTCCATCCACGCCATGGTGCCGTGGTAGCCATTCTCGAGAAACTGCCGCAGACGCTCCGGTGCGAGCGGAATGCTGTCGGGCGCCGTGATGCGACACAGATCGAAGCCGAGCGAAAACGCCTCCTGACGAACGAAATCCGTCAGTTTGCGCGCGCGTATCCGCTGCTTGTCGTCGGCAACGTTGATGGTCGTTTCTCCTGAGGCCTATTCTGCGGCATATATAGTGCATGTCGCCCGAAAGTGTGCAGCGGTTTCGGGAAAACAACATGCTTGCATTATAGCCGCACGCCGCAGCAAATAACCGGGAGGCCAGACCTCAGAAATCCAGATCGGCGTAGTGGGAAGAGGGGGCAAGACGCGGAATGCGTTCGCTGAGAAACGGCCGGAAGGAGGGACGGGATTTCACCCGCTGATACCATTCCTTGGCAATCGGAGCCTCGAGCCAGTTGATCTCGCCGAGATAATCCAGCACCGAAACACCGGCAGCTGCGGCAAGATCGGCGTAGCTCAGCCGATCGCCTGCCAGCCATGTGCGCGAACCGGCCAGCCATTCCAGATATTTGATGTGCTGGCGTATATTGTTGCGCGCGGTGCGCAACAGCTTGGAATCCGGTGGTCCGCCACCCTGCGCCGCGGTCATCTGCAATTTATAGACCCTTTCGCGCACCAGCGGCCGGGTCACGTCATTTTCCATCTTCTGCAGAAACCACTCCGTCAGGCGGCGGATTTCCGCGCGCTGAAACGGGTCTTCCGCCAGAAGTCGCCGGTCGCGCTTCAAAACCCCATGCGTTTCGTCCAGAAATTCAGCCAGCACATAAGGGCCGCTCAGCGAGCGCATATTGTCATCGAGATAGACCGGCAGGGTGCCAGCCGGATTGAGCGCCAGAAACTCCCGCCGTCTTTCCCACGGCTGCTCCTCCACGAGATCGGTCTGGAAGCCGTATTCCGCAAGGATCAGACGAACGAACCGGGATGCGGTCGACATCGGGGAGTGATAGAGAGTTGGCATCTGTACTCAATTTTTACGATTGGTTGTCATGATCGGCATTTGCCGGAAAACTTTTTCAGTTTCGCTTCATCAAGACGCTATAAGAGCTTGGCTACTTTAAAACAAGTTTAACGCAATTGCTTTCCATTCACGCTTTCCCCCTGAAAAGAAGGATACCTCATGGGTGACCAATCGATCATCAGCGCGCTTTTGCTGGGCATTATCGAGGGTCTGACGGAGTTCATTCCCGTTTCCTCCACGGCGCATGTGCTGCTGGCCGGGCACTTCCTTGGCTTCAAATCGCCTGGCAACACCTTTGCCGTCCTCATCCAACTCGGTGCTATCCTCGCGATCCTTCTCGTTTATTTTCAAAAGCTTGTATCGATCGCCACGGTCATGCCGACAAGTGCCAAGGCGCGCCGTTTCGTCCTGGCGGTTCTCGTCGCTTTCCTGCCGGCGGCGGTGATCGGCGCTCTCGCGCATGACTTCATCAAGACGGTGCTGTTCGAAACGCCGATGCTCATTTGTGTCGTGTTGATCATCGGTGGATTCATTTTGCTTGCGGTCGACCGGATGCCGCTGAAACCAAAATATATCGACATTATGGATTACCCGCCGTCGCTCGCCTTCAAGATCGGCCTTTTCCAGTGCCTTGCGATGATTCCCGGCACCTCGCGGTCAGGTGCCACCATTGTCGGCGCGCTGCTGATGGGCACGGACAAGCGCTCCGCCGCCGAGTTTTCGTTTTTCCTGGCGATGCCGACCATGCTCGGCGCGTTTGTGCTCGACCTCTACAAGAACCGCGACGCGCTGAGCTTCGATGATAGCGCCTTGATTGCCGTGGGGTTTGTGGCCGCCTTCGTGTCCGGCCTCTTCGTCGTGCGCTCGCTGCTGGATTTCGTATCGCGACGTGGGTTTGCACCCTTTGCCTGGTGGCGCATCGTCATCGGTGCGCTGGGTCTCGTCGCACTTCTGGTTATCGGCTGACCCGCAGTTTCATATCGGACCGACAAACAAAAAGCGCCCCCGGAGAACCGGCGGCGCTTTTTTAAACCTGTAAAGGCCAATCAGTTGGCGCTGATCGAAGCCGTTGCGCAGGGGTCAACGCCGTAGGCCGGAGCGCAGCCGCTCTTGCCTGCTGCAACCGTGCCCGGCGCCATGAATGAACCCGCCAGAACCACCAAAGCCGCACACGCAAAAAAGAGTGCGATAGATCTGCCCATTTTATGATTGCCTTTCAGACGTTCGTTCGCGCGGATCATGCCGCCGTGTGTGAATTGAGGGTCCGGGATATGTTTGGAATGTGGCGAATATCAATAAAGCAGCTTGTTGAATACGGGGTTAATGCGAAGTCTTTTCCACAGTTGCGCTTGTGCCACGCTTGCCCGTTTCGGCGCTCCGCCGTTAACCATGCCGTTTCAGTTTTGATTTTTCCTCCCCACCCCATTTGGCAGTGAAAATGCAATGAAAGCGGTTTGGTTGCGATAAACAGCATAAAAAAAGCGGGATGTGGCCCCGCTTTTGATTTCCATGACGTGCCTGACCTCAGGCCGCCTTGCCGGCGTTCGAGAATTGTCCGTGCTGGCGATACTGCACCATGTAGGACGGCAGAACCGAAGCGACGCGAACGGGGGTGATGCCGATGCCTTCCAGCGTCAGGCCGTTCTTTTCGGCATCAGCGGAAACGACATTGTCCTTTTTCAGCATGGTCACCTGATCGGACGTCAGGGGCGGCGTAATCAGCGGCACCATCGACGCGAGCTTGCCGATCATCGAGGCCACGCCGAAGGGCAGGTTGACGAAGGAGCGCTCGCGATAGGTCGCGGCAAGAACAGCCTCGAGACAGTCACGGAAGGTCATGACGTCAGGGCCACCGAGTTCATAAATTGCGCCGGGCTTCAGCTTGCCATCGACGCTGCGGGCAACGGCCTCGGCAACATCCTCGACATACACAGGCTGGAATTTGGTTTTTCCGCCGCCGATCAACGGCAGGAACGGCAGGTTGCGGGCCATCTTGGCAAATTTGTTGAAGAAATCGTCTTCCGGTCCGAAAATGATCGACGGACGCAGGATCACGGCGCCGGGCAGCACGGAATGGATGGCAGCTTCGGCGCGGCCCTTGGTGCGGCCATAACCGGTCTGCGAATTGGCGTCTGCACCGATGGCGGAAATATGCGTCAGCGTGGCGCCGACGTCGCGGGCGGCTTCGGCAATGGCTTTCGCGCCGAATTCCTGCACGGCGTCAAAAGTGTTGCGGCCGCTTTCCGCCAGGATGCCGACGCAATTGACGACATGATCCGCGTCTTCGACGGCTTTGATGATGGAGTCGCGATAACGCAGGTTGGCCTGGGCGAAGGAAATCTGGCCGACATTGCCGAGCGGCTGCAGAAAACCAGCAAGATCGGGGCGGCGCACGGCGACGCGGATGCGATAACCGCGCTTGGCAAGCATTCTCACGACATGCCGCCCGACGAAACCCGAACCGCCGAAAACGGTGACGAGGGGGGGAAGGTTGGCCAAGGTCATGGGAGGCTCCTCAGAAGCTGTCGATAAAGCGTTTTTCAGTCTCTTAGCCCAAAGCCGCGCGCGCGTGAAGAGAGGTTGTCGCAAGGCTTGAGGCTAGTTTGGGAAATGCGGTTGACGGGCGTCAAATTCCTTCGACGATCATCATCTCCGCATCGGCGACTTCCTGGCGGATTTTGGCGGCTGCCTGGTATTCGGGAGAATTGTAGCAATCGATGGCGTGCTGCACCGAGGGAAATTCGATAATCACGTTCCGCGCACGCGCTTTGCCTTCCAGCTCGGTCAGAGCACCGCCGCGGGCCAGAAAATTGGCGCCGAACCGCTCGAAAGCAGGCTTTGCCGTGGTAACGTAGTCCTTGTAGCGCTCGCTGTCGCGCACATCGACGCGGGCGATCCAATATCCCTTGGGCATGTCGTCTCCTCCATTTACCGTTACTGATTGGCCGGAAAGCTGGCGCGCAGCATATCGTCCAGAATGGCGCGGGCCGCTGCCTTCGGGTCTTCCGCCCTGACGATGGGGCGGGCGACAACCAGATGGCTCGAACCGGCCTTGATGGCGTCATAGGGCGTCATCACCCGCTTCTGATCGCCGAGATCGGCGCCGGCGGGGCGAATGCCCGGGGTGACCACGGCAAGATCAGGACCGAGGATTTCGCGCACGGCGGTGGATTCTTCCGCCGAACAGACAATGCCGCCCATGCCCGCCTCGCGTGCCTGTTCCGCCCGGCGCAGCACCAGCGAACGGGCGTCGGAGGCGTAACCGGCTTCGGCGAGATCGCTGTCATCCATCGAGGTCAGCACGGTGACGCCCAGCAGGCAAAGGCCGGAGCCTTCCGCAGCCTTGACGGCAGCACGCATGGCTTTGGGATAAGCATGCAGGGTCAGCATCGACATGCCCATGCGCGCGATGTTCTCGACACCGGAGGCGACGGTATTGTCGATATCGAGCAGCTTCATGTCGAGAAAGACCTTTTTGCCGCTCTGGACAAGGTCACGCGCGAATTCAAGACCGCCGGCGAATACCAGCTGATAACCGATCTTGTAGAACAGAACCTCGTCGCCGATTTTCGACACGATCTCTTCTGCCTGCTGCACAGTCGGAACATCCAGCCCGACGATGAGTTTTTCGCGCGCGGTCATTGTCTTATCCCTGCCATGTTTCCATTGCCGTCCAGTCGCATGTGGGGGAGGTCGCTGCAAGTGAAAATTCGGCGATGGAAAAGCGGAAAAGATTGCCGCCGCCCGGTGGCTGGTCCTCGGTGCGGCTGATGCCGCGGCCCTCGATGTGGCATTTCAGAAGTGTGCCCACACCGCCATGGCCGATAAAGGCGATCGGCTGCCTTGGGTCGTGTCGGTCAAGAACGGCTTTGACGGCCCCGATGATTCGCGCCTGCGCGTCGATTGCCCGCTCCCAGCCGTGAAAACTCTCCTCAGGATGGGCGAAGAACCAGTCCGCCGCCTTCTCGAATTCAGGCGGCGGCAGGAAACCGGTGGCGGACCGGTCGTTTTCATGCATCGCCTCGACGATCTCTATCGCTGCACCGGAGGTTTCCGCGAGGATATGGGCGGTTTCGATCGCCTTGGTTTCCGCGCTGGAAACGATGCGCCGCAATGCCTTCGCCCAGGGAAGGCGGCTCGCCTCGCGCGCCCGCTCAGCACCCCTTTCCGAAAGCCCCCATTCGGGAACGGGAATAGCCGGATCGATCTTGACTTGGGGGTGGGTGATGTAGAGCGCATGCATGGCAATCGGTCCTCAAAGGCGATGGAGAGGGCAAATCATTACCCTAACCATTCGTCACGACCGGGAAATGACGGCCTTGTCCGTTCTGCCGGGACGATCAGGCCCGCGTATAGATCCACAATTGCGCCGGCGGAATATTGCGCACGATGAAATCGAAATGGCGGATATGGTAGAGATGCGGCTGCGCGACGATCGGGGAAATCGGACCGTAGGATATCTGCACCACGGGTCGGCCGTGCGGCACGCGCTTCAGCAATTCGTCGAGAAGCTTGATGCGGGCAGCCATCGGAAAATTCAGCATAGGCACGGCGGAGATAACGCTGTCGAACATCTGGCCCTTGTGCTCGCCAAGCGTCGCATCGAGATCGAAGGCGTCACCATTGACGAAATTGACGCCTGGATAGCTCCGGAGCAGCTGATTGTAGAAATCAGTTGAATATTCGATGGCCGTCAGGCTCTCCGGCTTGATGCCGCGCGCCAGAATGGCCTTGGTGATGACGCCGGTGCCGGGACCGAGTTCCAGAACCGGCAGGCCGGAATGGGGATTGATGACGCTTGCCATCTTTTTCGCAGTGATGGACGATGTCGGGACGATAGCGCCCACTTTCTTCGGCTGGCTGACCATGCCTTTGAAAAAGCGGATCTCTTCCTCGAATTTCTGTTCAAAGCGTCGCTTCAGGTTAAGTGCCATAATTCCCCTCAGATAAATTTAGTCATTGTCAAAAAACTGTTACCGCAATGTTGATCCCATTTGGCGCAAAAACAAGGCAGAATGTCGTAATTAAGAAAATTCGATTGCTGCGCGCTGCCGCTCTTTGCCGAATCAAAAACGCCGATGAACTGCTTCACCGGCGTTTCATTTAAAATAGCGAAAAATAGCCCGCTTTAAACGCGCATCGGCATCAGAACATAAAGTGCATCGTCGCCGGCGGTATCGCGAACCAGCGTCGGCGAACCCGCATCTGCCAGCAGAAAAATCGCATCCTCGCCGGAGAGCTGCGACGTGATGTCGAGGAGGTATTTGGCATTGAAGCCGATTTCCATCGAATCATTGTCGTAGCCAACGGCCACTTCTTCGGTAGCACTTCCCGAGTCGGGATTGTTGACGGTCAGCGTCAACTGGCCGTCAGTTAGCGCCAGCTTCACGGCGCGGCCGCGCTCGGAAGAAATCGTCGAAACACGGTCCACGGCCCGGGCGAAGGTCTGGCAATCGACGCGCATTTCCTTGTCGTTGCCGGTTGGGATGACGCGCTGATAATCGGGGAAGGTGCCGTCGATCAGCTTCGAGGTCAGAACGACCGAGCCGATGGTCAGGCGGATCTTCGCATCCGAGACTTCGACCGTGACTTCCAGTTCCGGATTGTCCATCAGCTTCTGCAGTTCACCGACGGTCTTGCGCGGAATGATGATGCCCGGCATGCCTTCGGAGCCGGATGGCGCATCCACGTCAGCACGCGCCAGGCGATGGCCGTCGGTGGCGACGGCGCGCAGCTTCAGTTCGCCATTGCTTTCGATGGTGTGGAAGAAAATGCCGTTCAGATAATAACGCGTTTCTTCGGTCGAAATCGCAAACTGCGTCCGGTCGATCAGCATCTTGAGATCGGTCGCCTTCAGTTTGAAGGTGTGGCTGAAGGTGCCGGCGGTCAGGTCAGGGAAATCCGCTTCCGGCAGGCATTGCAGCGAGAATTTCGAGCGACCGGAGGCAACGGTCATGGAGGAACCGTCCGGGTTGGTCGCCAGAAGCACTTCGGAACCATCCGGCAGCTTGCGCACGATTTCATAAAGCAGGTGTGCCGGCACGGTGGTGGCGCCAGCCTGCTCCACCATGGCCGGGGTCGCTTCGGTAATTTCGAGATCGAGGTCGGTCGCCTTCATGTCCAGATTGGCGCCGGAGGCGCGCAGGAGGACGTTGGACAGGATCGGGATCGTGTTGCGACGCTCAACGACCCGGTGGACGTGGTTCAGCGATTTCAGAAGGTTCGACCGCTCAAGAGTAATACGCATGGACGCTACCGCTTTCAACCGTTGCGAACCGGCCACCGCCGGATCGGCAAGAAGAGTCTTCACCGGCCAAAGCCGGACAATGTGGACGGGCAAAATGGCAGAGTTATTGGAGAAAATGCAAGAGCGGAGTTCATCTGCCTCGGCTCATTTTGCTGCTATACAACATGATCCACAGGTTGGGACCGTGGATGGAGCTTGTTCGCCGGTTTTCTATTGCCCATAAAGGGAAAAACCGGAGCGACCGGCCGGCAAGGATCGGCCAGAATGATTGGAAGCCGTGTGACGCAGGAAATATCGAGCAGCGATGCCAGACAGGCAGCGAAGGAATTCAGGATCGGCACGGCCACCATTCCGGCCCGGCCGCTGGAGCCGGCGCTTTATCTCGTCGCCACCCCCATCGGCAATCTCGGCGATATCACCATCCGCGCGCTGGAAACGCTGGCCTCGGCCGATGTACTCGCCTGCGAGGATACCCGCGTCACCCGCATCCTGCTTGAACGTTACGGCATCCGCACGCGGCCGCTCGCCTATCACGAACACAATGCCAATGAAGCGGGGCCGAAGCTCATCGCCGCGCTGGAGGCCGGAAAATCCGTGGCGCTGGTATCGGATGCCGGAACGCCGCTGGTTTCCGATCCGGGTTATCGCCTCGGCCAGCTGGCACTCGAAGCCGGACACCGCGTTGTGCCGGTTCCGGGCGCCTCTGCGCCGCTCGCCGCCCTTGTCGGGTCCGGCATGCCGAGCGATGCCTTCCTCTTTGCGGGTTTCCTGCCAGTCAAGGATCGCGGCAAGCGCGACCGTTTTGCCGGGCTTGCGAAAATCCCCGCAACCCTGATCTTCTTTGAATCGCCCCGCCGCATCGGGGTGTCCCTCAAGGTGGCGTCGGAGGTGCTCGGCCGCGATCGTCGGGCGGTGGTCTGCCGTGAGTTGACCAAGACTTTCGAGGAGTTCCGGCGCGGTACACTCGGCGAGCTTGCGGATTATTACGATGGCGACCGTGTGGTGAAGGGCGAAATCGTGCTGCTGATAGAGCCGCCCTCCTATGACGAAATTCCCGATATCGAGGATGTCGAGAAGCTCCTGAAGGATCTCGTCGCCACCATGTCCGCTGCCAAGGCTGCCGGCGAAGCGGCGAAGCTGACGGGCCTGCCGCGCAAGGAGCTTTATCAAAGGCTGCTGGATATGAAGGACACGGATGGCCGCTGACGGGCAGAGCAATAAAAGGCGGAAAGCCGAGCGACGCGGCCATGCCGCCGAATATTGGGCCGCACTTTACCTGCTGCTGAAGGGATATCGCATCCTCGCCGTTCGGTATCGAACCCGGCTCGGGGAAATCGATCTCATCGCCCGAAAGAAGGATCTTATCGCCTTCATCGAGGTCAAGGCGCGCGCTTCCGGTGGCAGCGCGGTGGATGCCGTTGGTTTCCATTCGCAGCAGCGCATCCGGGCGGCTGCCGATCTCTGGCTCTCCCGCCGCAGGGATGCCGACCGTTTTTCGCTGCGCTTCGATATTGTCGCCGTTCTGCCACGACGCCTGCCGCAGCACTTTATCGACGCGTTTTGAGGGGGAGGGGGCAGGCAATGTCCACTGAGCGGGAAAAGATGGCCGCAGGCGAATGGTACAGCTGCATGGATGCCGAGCTGGATTTGCTGCGCTGGCATGCGCGCCGGGCGGTTCACCAGCACAATACCATACAACCGGATGAGCGCGGCACCATCGGGCTGCTGCTGCGCGCACTTTTTGCCTCCGTGGGCGAAGGGGCATTCATCGAGGCACCGTTTCATTGCGCCTACGGTTTCAACATCACGCTGGGCAGGAATGTCTATCTCAATGCCGGCTGCACCATTCTCGATTCTGCGAAGGTCGCAATAGGCGATGGCGCGATGCTCGGCCCCGCCGTACAGATCTATTGTGCGGAACATCATCTGGACCCGGTACCGCGCGCGCAGGGGATTGAAATCGCAAAGCCTGTCACGATCGGCCGTGATGTCTGGATTGGCGGCGGAGCGATCATTCTGGCCGGCATCACCATCGGCGACGGTGTAATTGTCGGCGCCGGTTCGGTGGTGACGCGCAATGTGCCGGCGGGTGCAACGGTCGTGGGAAATCCGGCCCGACCCATAAATCGTATAGCCGGCTGAGACTGTCGGCACGCGCTGTAATAAATCTGACACGGAACTGTCAAAGAGGCGTCATGGAACCTCTCTATTCGCATCCTCATCCCAATAAATGGTGGAGAGGAATTAGTAATGTTGAAGAAGATTTCCATGGCCGCAGTGGCGGTCAGCATTTCGGCAACGTCTTCCATGGCTGCGACCAACATCACCTGGTGGCACGGTATGGGCGGCCGTAACGGCGAAGTCATCAATGAAGTTTCCCAGAAGTTCAACGAAGCCCAGAAGGAATGCGCTCTGACGCCGGTTTCCAAGGGCTCTTACGAAGAAGCGCTGGCCAGCGGCATTGCTGCTTTCCGTTCGGGCGAACAGCCGAACATCCTCCAGGTTTTTGATGCCGGCGCCGCCACCATCATCAACGCCAAGGGCGCGGTCATTCCTGCAGAAGACCTCATCAACAAGGCCGGTTACAAGTTCGACCGTGACGCCTTCATCAACGGCGTGCGTTATTTCTACGCTGCCGCTGACGGCAAGTTCGTCGGCATGCCGTTCAACTCCTCCGCTCCGATCATGTACATCAACGACGAAGCCCTGAAGAAGGCCGGCGTCGAGGCACCGAAGACCTGGGAAGAGTTCGAAAAGGTTGCGCCGAAGCTGAAGGAAGCCGGCTACATTCCTCTCGTCCAGTCGCAGCTGACCTGGCAGTTCACGGAGAATTTCTTCTCCCGCAACAACATCCAGTTCGCCACCAATAATAACGGTTACGACAGCGTCACCGACACCAAGCTCAAGGTCACCGACCCGAACCTCGTTATGATGTTCGAAAAGCTGAAAGACTGGAAGGACAAGGGCCTGTTCGCCTACTACGGCGCCGGCTGGAACGACAACCAGAAGCCTTTCGAAGAAGGCAAGGTTGCGCTCTGGATCGGTTCTTCGGGTTCCTTCGGTGGTCTGCAGAAGACGGCGACCATGCCGTTCTCGGCAACCTTCCTTCCCTATTGGGGCTCCATCAAGGGTGCCGGTACCAACTCCTTCATCGGCGGTGCTGCTCTTTTCGCAATGTCGGGCAAGTCTGAAGCCGAAAACAAGTGCGTGGCCGACTTCTTCCAGTTCCTGACCTCGCCGGAAATCCAGGTCTTCTACCACAAGGCAACCGGTTACGTCGCCATCACCAAGGCCGCTTACGAAAAGGCCAAGGCTGAAGGCTACTACAAGGAGAAGCCGGTCGCAGAAGTTGGTATCCAGCAGCTGTCGCTGGCAGGTGGCGAGTGGTCCAAGGGTTACCGCCTCGGTTTCTACCCGCAGATCCGCGCCGTCATGGAACGTGAATATAACCGCATCTTCTCGGGCGAAGTGACACCGAAGGCTGCTTTCGAGATCATCGAGAAGGAAGGCAATGACCTTCTGGCCCGTTTCGCCAAGACGGCCGGCTGATCGATCTTTTCGAAATCAATGATCGTTGTCGAGCCTCCTTTCGATGGAAGGGAGGCTCGCTTCTGGATAAGGAGGCGCAAGCGTGGCCTATACATCGTCTCAACCGCGCCGGTTTTTGTCCGGCTGGTCCGCAAAGGCTGGAAAACCTGCCAAGCCCGCTGAAGCCGGCATGAAGCGCGTGCAGTTCTCCTCGTCCTACGTGCCCTATCTGTTCCTTGCACCGCAGCTCGTGGTGATCTTCATCTTCTTCTACTGGCCGTCCGTTCAGGCCGTGCAATCATCTTTCTATCTCGAAGACCCTTTCGGCTTCGGTGCCTCATTCGTGGGTTTCGCCAATTATTCGGATGCGATATTCAATCCGGAATATCTCAACATCGCTAAATTCACGGTTGTCTTCACCGTGCTGGTGACCTTCTTTTCGCTGGCGCTCGGCCTGTTGCTTGCCGTCAAGGCAGATGCAGTCATTCGCGGCAGCTCGACATACAAGACGCTGCTGATTTCCGTCTATGCCATCGCACCGCCGGTCGCGGGTCTCATCGGCATGATGCTTTTCGACCAGCATATCGGGCCTTTCGTCAAATTGGCCGCGGTCTTCGGCTGGGACATGAAGGTCGGTCTCAACTACTTCGATACCGCCACAGCCATGATCGTCGTCGCGGTCTGGAAGCAGATCCCATACAATTTCATCTTTTTCCTGTCCGGCCTTCAGGGCGTGTCGGTTTCCGTGCGCGAAGCCGCGGCCATCGATTGCCGCTCCGGTTTCCGACGGTTCTGGACCGTCATCATGCCGCTTCTGGCGCCCACGGCTTTCTTCCTGCTCATCATCAACATCACCTACGCGCTGTTCGATACCTTCGGCGTCATCGACGTGATGGTTAAGGACAAGGCGGCGGATAATCCTATCACGCTGGTCTACAAGGTGTTTCTCGATGGTTTCCGCGGCAATGACATCGGCGGTTCCTCGGCTCAGTCCGTCATTCTGATGCTGGTCGTCTTCGTTCTCACCGTCATCCAGTTCCGCTTCATCGAAAAGCGCGTCCACTACAATTGAGGGAGAAGACCATGTACAAGACGAGACCTCTCGATCATCTGGTATTGATCCTCGGCGCGCTGTTTCTGATATTGCCTGTCGTCGTGGCCTTCATGACATCCACCCACACGGCGGCGGAAATCCACCGTAGCGGTCTGACGATAGTCCCGGGCGATAATTTCGTGGAGACCTACGAGAAGGTCCTGACGCAGAAGGGTGGCTTCACCGGGCAGATCACGGGTCTCAATATGGTGATCAACTCGCTGATCCTCGGCATCGGTTTTGCCGTCGGCAAGATCGTTCTGTCGATGACGGCGGCCTATGCGATCGTTTATTTCCGGTTCCGGTTTGCGACGCTCGCCTTCTGGATCATTTTCACGACGCTGCTTCTGCCGCTGGAAGTGCGTATCATGCCGTCCTATGAGGTGATGAGCAAACTCGGCCTCCTGAATTCCTATACCGGCCTCATCGTGCCGCTTCTGGCGTCTGCGACAGGCACCTTCTATTTCCGGCAATTCTTCAAATCCGTTCCGGAGGAGTTGCTGGAAGCCGCGCGCATTGATGGCGCGGGTCCTGTGAAATTCTTCATCGATATATTGATCCCCCTGTCCCGGACGATGATGTCGGCGATCTTCATCATCATGTTTGTGTACGGCTGGAACCAGTACCTCTGGCCCATGCTGATGACGACGGACGAGAGGTTCTTCACGCTGATGCGCGGCATCAAGTCGATCCTGCAGGTCTGGGTCGGTTCGCAAATTCCCGATTACAACGAAGCTTTCGCGCTCGCCGTCCTGGCCATGCTGCCGCCGGTGCTGATCGTCGTCATTTTCCAGCGCTGGTTCATCAAGGGCCTGACCGAAAGCGATAAATAAGGAGACCGAAATGGCCGCGATAGAAATCAGTCAGGTCTGCAAGGATTATCACGGCGGCGTCCGCGCCGTGCATCACGTCGATATCGACATCCGGGATGGCGAGTTCATCGTTCTCGTCGGCCCCTCCGGCTGCGGCAAGTCCACGCTTCTGCGCATGGTCGCCGGCCTCGAGGATATTTCCGAAGGTACGGTGAAGATCGGTGACCGGGTCGTCAACCAGACCGATCCGGCCGATCGCGATATCGCCATGGTATTCCAGAACTACGCGCTTTATCCGCATATGTCGGTGCGCGAGAACCTGGAATACGGGTTGAAGAACCGCAAGACAGCGAAGACGGAAATCGATGCGCGTGTGGCCGAAGCCGCCCGCATGCTGCAACTCGAACCCTATCTGGACCGCAAGCCGCGCGCGCTTTCCGGCGGTCAGCGGCAGCGTGTCGCCATGGGGCGCGCCATCGTGCGCAAGCCTGCCGCGTTCCTGTTCGATGAGCCCCTGTCCAACCTCGATGCCAAGCTGCGTGTTTCCATGCGCGGTGAAATCAAGCGTCTGCAGAAGCGTCTCGGCACCACCTCTATCTATGTCACGCACGACCAGCTGGAGGCCATGACGCTGGCCGATCGCCTCGTCGTGCTGAATGGCGGTCGCATCGAACAGATAGGTGCGCCGCTCGATGTCTATCACACCCCCGCCTCGACCTTCGTCGCGAGCTTCATCGGCTCCCCCGCCATGAACCTGCTGAATGCCGAACTGCATGGTGATAGCCTCGCCATCGGTCCCTCGCTGTTTGCGCTCATTGGTTTCGCGCCCACCTCCGGGCCGGTGACGGTGGGCATGCGGGCAGAGGATTTCCGCCTCGCTGCGGCAGGCGAGCAGGGTTTTGCATTCAGGGTTGATTATATCGAGGAACTGGGTTCCCAGCGCCTCATCCACGGCATGATCGGCGACCAGAACCTGACAATCGCTTTCCCGCCGGATGTCGATGTTCCCGCAGCACTTTCGATCACGATCGCGCCGGAAAAGCTGCATTTCTTCTCCAGCGAAACCGGCAAGCGCATTGCCGGCAAGGCGGAGCAGCTCGGTGTGCAGTCCGCTCAGCTGGCGACGGCCTGAGCGCAGCGCAGAAATCGGCGCAATGACTAAAATTGCGCCGATTGTCAAAACCGGTTTGTTACGATCCCGATGATAGAAGACCTCCAATATTTCACGGGGGTTTTCTCATATGTCGTTCAAAATGATGTTCGCGGCGGCCGCTACCATGGCAATCCGAACGGTGCCGATATTGCCGGCCTATCTGCGCAGACAAAAAGACGAAGCGGTCGTCAGCGCTTCCTGCACCGATCTGCGGCTTCAGCCGGCCCCCATCAATCCGGAATGGATCATCTCCGGCAACCCTCAAGCCCGCGCGGCGGATCACTCCCGAAGTGGCGACCGCGCTTCCAGCACCGCCATGTGGGATTGCACGGCCGGCGAATTCCGCTGGTTTTTCGGTTGGGACGAAACCGTCTATATTCTCGAAGGCGAAGTGCATGTGACGGCCGAAGACGGTTCGGTCAGCATCCTCAGGGTCGGGGACGTCGCCTATTTCCGGGCTGGAACCTGGGCCACCTGGCGGGTGGACGATTATGTCCGCAAGGTCGCCTTCATGCGCCGCCCGTTTCCCACGGCACTGGCTTTGGCCTATCGGGTCAAGAACAAGCTGTTCGCCGGCCGCTCCTACAAGCTGGCGGCGTGAAACCCTGTCTTCACCTACCGGCCGGCGGGTCTGTGCTGCTCCGTCGGCGCAATTGTGAAGGTTCAATAAAACTCACACGAACCACCGCTTGCAGCAGTTGCGTTTGAATGGTCGCTGCCCTACATCTTCAGGGTTTTCTGAAGCATTTCCGGGGTCTCTTCCGGTCCTGCCGGGAAGCTTGAAAAGCGAGCAATGGGCAGAGCGGACCGGCGAAGCGTCCGCATGCTGCAAGAGGAAGATGTGAATGGCGAAGATCAAGAACGTCGCGATCCAGATGGATCATGTCTCCGGCATCAATATTGCCGGCGACTCCACCTTCGCCATCAGCCTTGAGGCGCAGGCGCGCGGATACCGGCTGTTCCATTATACGCCCGAGCGACTTTCCATGCGCGATGGCAAGATTTACGCCACCGTCGAGCAGATGGAACTGCGCGACATCAAGGGTGATCATTTCTCCCTGTCGGAGCCGGAGCGGGTCGATCTCTCGACCATGGATGTCATCCATCTGCGTCAGGATCCGCCCTTCGACATGGCCTATATTACCTCGACCCATTTGCTCGAGCGCATTCATCCTAAGACGCTTGTGGTCAATGATCCGGCCTGGGTTCGCAATTCGCCGGAAAAGATTTTCGTCACCGAGTTTGCCGATCTGATGCCGAAGACGCTGATCACCAAGGACGTGAGCGAGATCGCCCGCTTCCGCAATGAGATGGGCGATATCATCCTCAAGCCGCTCTACGGTAATGGCGGCGCGGGGGTCTTCCATTCGGCGCGTGATGACCGCAATTTCTCCTCCCTGTTGGAAATGTTCGGCCAGATGTTCCGCGAGCCCTATATCGCCCAGGAATACCTGCCTGACGTCCGAAAGGGCGACAAGCGCATCCTGCTGGTGGATGGCGAGCCGGTGGGTGCGATCAACCGCGTGCCGGCGGAAAACGACGCCCGCTCCAACATGCATGCCGGTGGCCGGCCTGAGCCGACGGAACTGACGGCGCGGGAACAGGAAATCTGCCGCCGCATCGGTCCTGCCCTGCGCGAGCGCGGTTTCCTCTTCGTCGGTATCGATGTGATCGGTGATTATATGACGGAAATCAACGTCACATCACCGACCGGCATTCGCGAAGTGCGCAAATTCGGCGGCGCCGATGTGGCGAGCCTGCTGTGGGATGCGATCGAGAAAAAACGCGACGCCCAGGAGTTCTGAGGCGATCTCGATCGCTCCCGGTTTGTTCCATGCGTACAACTCGATACAACTAAAATACATCGCCTGCGAGAAATTGTTCTCTAGGTGTTCTTGTTTTATTCTTTGCTCTGTGGCACGTTGCTTGCGGGTGGCCGCCATGGAACACGAAGTTCCGATGATGCGGCCGGTTTGCGGGGGCAGGCCATGGTGGCACGGGTCAATACGGTTGCATTTCAGGGCATAGAGGGCGTGCCCGTCGAGGTGCAGGTGATGGTCGCACCCGGCAAGATCGGTATCCAGATTGTCGGCCTGCCGGACAAGGCGGTGGCCGAAAGCCGCGAGCGGGTGCAGGCCGCGCTACACGCCTCTGGTCTGGCCTTGCCGGCAAAAAAAGTCACCGTCAATCTGGCGCCTGCCGATCTGCCGAAGGAAGGATCGCATTTCGATCTTCCCATCGCTCTCGGCCTCATGGCTGCTCTCGGCGCCATACCGGCGGAAGCGCTCAGCCAATATGTGGTTCTCGGTGAACTTAATCTCGATGGCACGATTGGCATGGTTTCTGGCGCGCTTCCGGCGGCCATCGGCGCCAATGCGCTCGGCAAGGGGCTGATCTGCCCGGCTGAAAGCGGGCCGGAAGCGGCCTGGGCCGGCGCCGGCATCGATATTCTCGCCCGCGCAGCCTCATTGCGCTCGCCAATCATTTTCGCGGCAACCAGCTTCTGTCGCGCCCCACACCCGCCATCCGCGCCAATCCGGTCAACCTACCGGATCTGGCCGATATCAAGGGACAGGAAAGCGCCCGGCGCGCTATGGAGGTCGCGGCCGCCGGCGGTCATAATCTGCTAACATTGTGCTACATTAAGTTGGCAGTAGACGCTGATTCAGCCCGTGTAGTCAGTGGTTGTCGTAGATGAGGCGGGCGGGCTAAACTGATTGCGGGCATCCACAGTTAGCGCGTCCCATGACTGCCTTATCGTCGCGATCTCACGGTAAGTAAGAGCTTCTTGGTCAAGCACGCAAACCATCAAGTCATTGACGTAAATCTCTGGTATCTGGGGATTGAACAGTGACGCAAGAGCGTCTTCTGGTGTTTTGCAATGAACTGAGCCATGCCACCCAGAGGTAAGAAGGAGCGCGACATGCGCAGGGAAGTCACTCGCAAGGCGAAGCGGATCGATTCCTAAACCAGTCCCGCTACTTTCTTGATGTACTAATAAGGCGCTTTTCGAAGTAGGAGGAACGTTTCCTTGCGCTGTGAATTGATTGTAAAACAGATAAGTTCCAGTGTCGAAGAGGCACAACTTTTCGAGTTGAGTTGAGTCACCTGCTGCCCTCTGTACACTGATCGACCTGCTATCTGCCCTTTTTGCCTGAACTAAAGTAACGAGATAGTCCCTCTCATCGCCTCGCCTCAATTCGATGATTAGACCAAAATCCGATCCGGTCTTTCCTTCATTTCCGTGATTAGCCATGTCTGCGATATTCAGTATCACGCAATCGCGAACTCCTTCAGAGTCCGTGTCAACGCTAGAAGACCGGAATTTTCGGACGGATGTTGCCGCCGCCGCTATTAGTGCACCGTTAAGCTCTGGCTCATGTGAGCCAGAACTAACCATGTCCGCGATGGTGTGGGTCGCTTCGGTGAGCGCCCAGTACAGCGCCCAAAGCCCTGGGTCTCTGAAGTTGTTTGGCTCCCTCATGATGAGCCTATAGAATTCTTTAAAGGTCTCTTGGCCGTGTTCTAATAAGAAATTGACGTCAGGAGCAATTCTATCAATAAAAACTCCCGATTTCATGAGTTCTTTAATCGTGAAATGTGCGTAGCCGTAGTCGCACATCAAGAAGTTTCCGAACTGCTCTTCCTCTTCCCTATCTAAGATGAAATCAATCTCTCGCATGCGTAATGAAACCCTGTCGTCTGAAATTCGGTAACGCACATGAGTAAAGACGACTGGTTTACGAACCGTAGCAAGGCGCTCATCGAGCTCTACAAATCCTGAACCGTATGTGAGTAGATAACGGCAATCGGTGTCTGGACATGCTAGCCGCTGTTGTCCATAGTCCTCCGACGTTATGCTACATTATCGGGTGAATTTTGCTCCTGCTCGATAGTAAAACGCAGGCTTCCAACCGTCCATACGCTGGACGGTTCGGGTAAATGCTCTTCCTCTTCTTGAGTGCTGAGACCCCTCAGCTCCTTAATCAAATGGCACATCGTGGCGCTGGCTGCTCGCTCCCGAAGTTGCGCTATCGCCGTGACGAGCTGATTCCAGTTGGAGAACGTGGCATCTTCATCGGCTACGACCAGTCGGAGTGAATGCGCGTAGTGCCGCGTGAGTACAAGCAAGCTGATTTCGGGTCTCGTCGGACGTGCCGGCAGCCGAAGGGTCGCATAGAGTTCGGCCGAGCTCGCAGCGTCGAGCCATGAACGCACCTTGCGGAGCCAGTCGCTCACCTGCTGGTTCAGTCGGCCGGTCCTTGCCAGCATCGTGGCGAAATCCTCGCCGTACGGGTCCTGATGCTTCAGTTGCACGAGGGTAATGTGTTCGCCCGACTTCTCGACAATCACCAAATCAATGTCCGTCAAATCCTTGCCAGCCCGCCTCAGCTTGATATTGCCCCGGAACTCCAGCGTCGGAAGCGCCGAGCAGATCGCCTTTTCGACAGCTCGCTGCAATACACTTTCCCGCGCCCGCTGCGCCCGGTCATACTCCTTTGGAAAGCTATGCTGCAGTGAATTCAGAAGGAACAGCATGACCTGATCCCCCGTCGCGCCCGCTAAGGGTCTGATGACATGATCGTCGGAGCACTGGATCAACGGAGGTAGTGGCGCGCCTGGACGATCAAGCAGCGCCAGATTGCGCCTGCTTACGGAGAGTGCTTCGAAAATGATCCGCACGTCATCATCGGCCACCGTCACATGACCTTCAAACTTTTCGCCGAACTGATTGATGAAGTCGCGCAGGCCTTCGAGAAAGCCCGCGGTCTCGACCGAGACGGTGAGGACGTTCTCGAGTCTGATCGAAGGCTCCTTTTCCAAGAGCGCTTGCACGAATGCACGATGTTTCATCGCCACTGACACGATGAAGATCGCTGCGAGTTTGAAATTCGCGAATGTCACTCCGCCGAAGGTCGTCGAGAAATGGAATGTATCGAAACCCTTGGCGAGCAGCATCTCGCTATAGGCGTGCCCGAAAAAGTAAAAGTCTAGTGTGGGGTCGGCCTCGTAGCCAATAAAGTGCTTCGCGAAGGGATAGACGAGATCGGCGAGCAGCGATCTGACTTCGTCGCCGATTCTGACGCCGATGGTTGCCTGATAGTCCTCCGTGAACCTTTTCTTGTGGTACCCTTTATGAAGACGCTCGAGCTCGCGTTCGTGCAGCTCGAGATCGGCCAGCTTCGCGGGTAGCACGATGCGGAAACGATCAGGCAGCTTCTCTATCCGGCCCCCCTTTGCCGCCAGGCTTTGCGCCACGCGTCGACCGTGCTCGATTGCGCCGGCAACACCGATGAGCGAGTACACCGCAGCAGAGTAGGTGAGGCTGCGCTGGATCGTCACTGTTGGCGCGTCGAACTGTTGATGTGCCTGCATTGCCAGCTTGATGATGCGGACAACACCGATGCGCATGAGGTATGAGCGCTCGTTGTCGGCTTCGGTCGGCGCTGTTCCTATCTCCACACGTTCAAAATCAAGGTCGAGTTCGTTGACGGCGATTCGCATCAACAGCCCGAGACGATCGGTGGCGACTTCAGCCGCGAGAATCCGTTCCTCTTGATTCAGGCTCTCGTAGAACTCTCTTAGGATGTCCTTCACCTGACACCAATCCCCAATGCATATATATTTTAGCTTATCAAGCGATGACCATGGGTTTGGAAAGTGAAATTTGGAGCCTACAACATTTCGGACACGAATAGCGCGTTGCTAATTAGTGCCCCGAGATCGCAATGGCCGGCTCGATATCGGCTTCCTCATGATCATCCACGAGCGATGCGATCCACTGGTCGTAGCCCTGGTCTGGATGATCGACGGGATAACCCACGCTTGCAAGCAGCTGTTTGCTCTCCGCCTTCATACTCTCATACAGTTCCGGATCACTCTTCATCGTTTCATCGAGATTCTCGATGGAGAAGGCCTTGTTAATTGCTCTGACGTGATCGGAAACTGGCTTAGTCGTCTGAGGAGGCGCGGTCGGGTTTTGTGTCAAACCCGATCCATCGGTTATCACAAGAGGAGTCGGCTCGAAGAGAAACGCCAGTGAAACCATGTTGGGATCGAAGGGTTCTTTTTTGAACATCGAGTAACTGAAACCTTTCAGTTTGATAACCCGAAACTTCGCCTGCTCGGCAAGATGAATTAGCCATTTGGCAACTCCGAGCGAGAAAACTGATATGAGGTTTTCACCGTCAACACTGCTAAGGCGGTCAAGGAAGACTTCCAGCGTCTCTCCCGCCTCAAACCGCGTAAACATCGCACTGGCAAATGCCTCATCCTTAGCTGCATTCTCGACAATCTGCGTGTGTAGGGCTTGTAGGCTGGCGGCGGAGATTGATTCCACTTGGATCGGAGTCGTCAAGAACAGAAGCCATGGGGTTCTGCGCTTGTTCAACTGAAATTTGGTAATATCGCGAATAGTGTCGACCAGCCTTCCAGACGTATCGACATCGTCATTGGCTAAGGGCTCGCATGCATCGATGTTTACAACATCGTATGGGCCTCCCTTTTCCATTTCAATGAAGGCCTCTGAGTTGGTCACGCTAACCTGCTGTAGGCGAGAGCGAACCACTCGGGAGCTGGATACTACTGCACCTTGGTGGGTCAAAGCGAATTCGCTCACGTTCTGACGAAGGCGACGCTCCTCGCTCTCAGACCCATAACAGAACCCTGTGTACCGGAGCTTGATCGCCTTCTGAGCGCACAAGTCCGCCATCATCCGGACATCCAACAGGTCTGGACCAGGGAGCGTCATGTATCGAAGCGGATGGCCGTCATTGAATCCCGCGGCATCGGCGAGCCTCTCAATTA
Source organism: Agrobacterium sp. El2ro-1b (assembly GCF_048298475.1). Taxonomy (NCBI): domain Bacteria; kingdom Pseudomonadati; phylum Pseudomonadota; class Alphaproteobacteria; order Hyphomicrobiales; family Rhizobiaceae; genus Agrobacterium; species Agrobacterium sp. El2ro-1b. The sequence goes on from NZ_CP103458.1 coordinate 2,911,627, forward strand.
TCGAGTCCACATGATGTATCCACTGACGTCTGCGGATGTATTGTTTTCGCGGCTTATGCCAGGGCGCGAAGATTAATGCCTCCGGAGACGATGGTGGCGGTGCTTCTGGCGGGAGGGAATATTCGGCGAAATCGTCGCTACCGTCATCATCAATCATCGGGCACTCTCGAATATGCGAAGGAGATCGAAAATCAGCTCTGCGCGCCCTTGCTCGGTCAGTGTTTCCAATACACCGTGCGCGTCGAGTACAACTGAGATTGTTTTAACCAAATCGACATCAGTCGGCGGAAGTGACTCGGGCACGGGCTGCTTCCTATTGAGCGAGACAGGCAGGTCGCCCACAGAAAACGATTCTCGCGAATTCTCGAGCCCCTGAATTCTAGGAGGGGTCGAGTCGTCACCTCTCATTTTCGTCCAAACATCTTCGGACAGCTTATCCAGATCAGGTCTTATATTGCGAGGAAGTAACCAGTCAAAATCAGGCAGAGTCTCGAAACGCTGTTCGCGGGCGGCTCGTCCCATTTTTTTATGAACGGTTGCGAACTGTCGGAAGGCACCATGGAGCCACTTTTGGATATACAGAAAGTGTGGATGGCTGGTGTTGTACGATTCTCGGTCAATGTTCAAAGCACCATCCAAGCCTTCCTTGACGAATATTTCGCAAGTGATCTGCTTCTTACGGGTTTGCTCAGATACTTGGTAACCGAGGAATTCGGGATCGAATAGCGTTCCACTGGCGTCGTTAACCCGGACGATCGCTCCAATATTCTCCTTGGGAACGATCCTGCTATTCCAGTAGAGATAAGCTTCAAACGATAGGTCTCCACCAGACCGATTGGCCGTTGCCCCACCAAATGAGGTTTGGACGCTACCTACAAACATCAATGGTTTGGCGATGCGAGAGTCAGCTTGCAGTGTGGGCGGCAGTGTGATGGGCCGACGAAGCTCGACCGAGTCAATGGTAACCTGAAATTTCCCTAGTGGGTCAGAGTGACCAGCTAGCAGATCGAACTCATCCCTAAGACGGAGAGAGGACGGTGGGACCGCGTCCGCCGCCCCTTTCTTCTTGTTTGAGAGCCGGAATACATCGAAGGTTCCGTCATTCGAGATGTCGAATGGATGGCGATCGATATACTTGATTGGCGAGGCAACGCTCACTCGCCAAAGCATTTTTAGATAGTTGTCAAAGTGAGCGAGGTTCGCCTGCTCTTTCGAGGAACGGCCAGTTCGAATAGCCGCACCCATTAATTTCTCAAACTTCGCAAGGGGGGTGTCGGTGGTTTCCCAAGGAAGCTTGGGCCGCTCGATCAATTTCCCTTCGTCATCGAGGCGACCTATGTTGAACTCGGGCGGCAGAACGATATCCATGAGACCGCTGCCGTCGTCTGGATCATTGTCATCAATCGCCGACCAGATTTCTTGGCTTTGGAGCTTTTGTCTGATAGCCGGCCTGATAGCACTGAGAATAATCGTCGTGCCGTGCTGCTCAGTATCGGGGGAATCTTCTGCAAGGACGCTGAATGTCCCGCTTGAATAGTTTTTCGCCTCGCCTTCGTCTACCAAAGCGTCTTCTTTGTAAGTGTGTAGACGTATCGATGCCGATACACGCCTGTTTTCGTTCTTTCGCTTGGATATTATCTGAAATTGCTGAGTAAGCTGAGCGACGGCAAAGAGGCCGATGCCTATTTTGCCTATTAGCTTTCTGCCACCTGGGCTTCGTCTAGGGTCCGTTTGAGCGACAGTGCCGAGCTCTTTTCCCTCGGCTGTCCGCTTGGAGCTCCCGCCAATGTTCTGGAGAAGATGGCCGATAATCTCTTCATTCATACCATTGCCGTTATCCGTGATTCTGATCTCACTGAAAAACGGATAGTCGCAGTCGATAGTGACTTCGGTGGCATCGGCATCGTATGCGTTTGAGATCAGCTCTCGAAAGGCTGACCACGGTTCGCGATAAATTCCGTCGGTAACACGAGCGATGATGCGGTCATTGGTCTTGAGCTCGCCTGTGACCGCGGCCTTTGTTGCAGCGCTTTCCGCAATACGCTTGGCAAGCGGTTCCGCCGTTCCGGGTTCTGTGGCCATTCTTGGTCTACTCCGACGATGATGCAACCTTTCCTAGCAGCCGCCAAAAAACAATCAAGAGCAATGGTTAGCTCTTAGGTAAAAGGAAGTGATTGGCGACAATCTTCGGCGATCGTCGCCATGTCGGTAGACAAACTCGAAGAGCCGATGCTTAGAACGCAGTGATAAGCTATATTCGGTCTATATAGTTCACTTTTCTGTTGTCCTGATCTTCGCCGGTAGGCACGCTTTGGGTATTTCTCCGAGCGCCTACAATGGCATACCAGTTCGCCCGCATCGAAATTTTTGCCCGTTCCGACAAGGCGGGGCGAACCACGGATTTCATTTTCAATGAGGTCACGCGGGTTCCCTCGGCATCGGTGCATGTCCAATCCCCGAAGCCCCCAGAAATCGTGTACGGCCTCGACGTGAATGCGCTGCGCACGCTGCATGATGAACGGGCAGCGGCGGCGAGGACGCCGAGAACGGACAAGAACGGCAAGACGACATTTAAGGCAATCCGCAAGGCGCAGAACACCCTAGCAGCCGTCGTCTTCAGCCACCCCGCGACGATGGAGGAATACCGCGCCAGCGCCGACGTCCGCCGCGACGTCCAGAAATGGGAGCAGGCCTCGATCGACTGGCTTCGGGAACAGTACGGGGATCGGCTCGTGTCGGTCGTGCGGCACACTGACGAAAGCCACCCGCATGTACATGCCTACCTGCTTCCCGACGACACGGAGATGCGGGCGGGGCGGCTGCACGCCGGCTATGTTGCGAAGAACGCCGTTATCGACGGTGGAATGCTTCCAGGTGAAGACAAGAAGGCCCTGGATAAGCGCGCAAACCGCGCCTACGTCGCGGGTCTCCGGGAGTGGTTAGACGACTACCACCAGCGGGTGGCCGTTCCCGCCGGCCTTACCCGTATCGGTGCCGGGAGGCGTCGCCTGACGCGGGCGCAATGGCATCAGGAGAAGGCGCAGGCTGCGGCACTCAAGCAGGCCGTAGAGCGGGCTGCCGTCGTAGAAGCGAAGGGCCGCGCCTACATCGAAAGCACGAAACGGAAGGCTGCTGCGATCAAGGCGGACGCCGCGAAGGTGAAAGCTTCGGCGGATCGCCTGAAGGGCGTCGGCGGGGCCGTTCGCGCTGTCCTCGACGGGGCACGGGAGTCCTCTCTACGTGAGAGTGTCCGGCAGGAATCTGCCGCCGAGATCGCCGCGGCGAAGGCTGCCGTGGAGAAAGCCAAAGCGGTCGCCGGCAGAGAGCGAAACTCACGCCGCGAGTTTGAGCGAAAGGCTGCTGATGCCAACTATGCGCTCCGTCAACAGCGACAACGTCTCGTCGCCGCGCAACAGGAAATCCGGAATTTGTCGCAGGCGCTTGCCGCCGCGCTGGACGAGCCGACACCAACACCAGGAGGGATGACGCCATGAAGGACGTCGGCGAAGAGATTTGCTGGAAGAATGCCCGCGCGATCCTGCGCGATATCGGTATGCCGCACCTGGATTGGGCGCATGGCGCTGCCGTGAATATTGTGCGGCAGTGCATGAACACCCGGCATCGTCCGACTTACCATCAGCAGACGTTGCTGGAGATCGAGTCTCCAGCGCTGCTTGCGTACTTGGAACGGTTGTCGACGTCGGGAGATGCGACGGGCTGGCGGACGCTTCGGGATCGTGTTCATTCCCACGCGGAGTTTCTCCGAGAAACTGGCATTCAGCCTTGCGCTCGCCCATGGCTGGCGGCGATCTGGCACGCGCTCCCCGGACTCGCGGCCATCGGCCAAGGCATCCTTGATGACCAGAAAGGGCCCAAGAGTGTAGCGGATTTCGAAGCCGCACCCGCGCCGACCGATACCGATGCGAAAGCCGGCGACGGCGGCGACGAAAAGGGCAGCACGGGCAAGACCGGATCGGCGGGGACGGCGGCCAAGCCGCGTCCGTCGCGGCTGGCCTTGCCTGTCGTCGCTGTGGTGCTGACCGTCGCCGAGATGAAGGCGCTCGATCTCCGCGACGACGCCAGCGATGCCGACGGGAAGAACGACGTCACGCCCGTCGGCCCTGACGGGACGAATGGCCCAACAGGCCCGAAGATGGCAGGAGGCCCGAAATGATCGATCTTCTCGCCGAACCGCCGTCAACCGATATCGCATGGCAGATGGTCAATGCCGTTCTCCCTAGCGAAGCGACAACGATGTACGGCCGCGTCCTTCAGGTCTTCACGGCGGCACTCGCATTCCTCGGCAGTCTCCTCGTCGCCTATCAAACCTTGCAGGCGATAGTTGCCTCAGCCCGCACCGGAGAGGCGCTTGGCGGGCGGTGGCACCATATCTGGACACCCCTGCGGGCTGTCTTGGCATTCGGGCTTCTGATCCCCCTGTCTTCAACTGGGTTTTCCAGCGTTCATTACGTACTACGCGACTTTGTTGCCCGGCCTGGTATCAATCTCGGCAATGCCCTGTCGAATACGGGCATCACCACCGTCGTCAAGGAGGGCGTCACGATAACGCCTGCGTCCTCGAACGGGTCGAGCATTGCGATGACGGTATTGCGACACGAAGTCTGCGCGGCGGTCTACAATCAGGCCGGCAGTCTTTGGGGGTGGAATGCGCGTCTGCCCGATCCAGAGGGCGCTGAGACGGGTATCTTCGGGTCCGAGCGCCGCCACACATGGGCTTATGGTCCGACGTGCGGCCAGTTCTCCCTCAGCGCCCTCGACGATCGCCCGTCGTTCTCCAAGGCGCGGCGTGAGGCAATGAAGACGTTCGTGGTTGCCTTCCGGACGGAGGCGGGCCGATACGCGCGCCTTGCCGCCGAAACGTCGGGGCTGTCCTCGGCGAATGCAGCGGCGAAGGCGGTGACGTCCAAGGTGCTGTCCCCCGATCTGGTCCAGAACATCCGATCCATGGGGGCCGCCTACGATCGTGCAATAACGGTCGCGGCGAAGGAAGAGGCCAAGACCATTGCGGCCGACTCCCGCGATGCACTCGTTGAAGGAGCCCGTCGGGAGGGTTTTCTGACGACGGGGATGTACTGGAGAACCTTGGCGCAAATCTCGGACGTTACGACGTCCATGACCAACGAGAGGCCCGAGGATACCCCGCCGCGCGTCGATGGGGATTTCGGGGAGGCGATAGCGAAGGCATTCGCCGCGCTTCGGCTGCAGGTTTCAGGCGAAGCCGAACGGCAGGCTTTGAGTGCCAATGATTTTGCCGCGGCGGGCGACGAGACCGCAGACCTCGCCACGAAAATCCTCGCGCCGATATCCCGTTCGATTATTGAATGGGCCGCAACCCCTGCCGATGATGGACAGCCTCGCGACGAGATGGGTGCACTGATTTCTTCGGGCCACGCGATGATGGCGGGTGTGTACGCTGCTATCGCCGCTGGTGGCATAATCGCAGGTGTTGCAGGGAACCAGATCGTTGAGTTTTTTGGGGCGGCGGCTGTCGACTACTTTCTGGACTGGTCGAAGTTCGCCATCATCCCCGTCTGGATCATCGGCGCGCTCAGAGCTTACGTGATCCCCTTTATGCCGCATGTGTTCATGATCGTCTCCGGCGTTGCCCTGCTGGCCAACCTGATGGAGGCAATGATCGCCTTGCCGCTCTGGTGCCTCCGTTGGCTCAAGATGGACGGCAGCGATGATTTCGCGGGAGACAGCGTCAAGGTCGGCCTACTCTTCGTTGTCAACATTTTCTTGCGGCCTGCATTGGCCATGCTCGCGATCTTCGCGGCGTATGGAGTGTTTAATCCGATCCTCGGAATGCTCGACCGTATGTGGGCCACGGCCTTCCTGGCGCAGTCTGGTGGGCATGTCGTTGGACTTCCGGGTTACATCCTGCTGACCTTCGGACAGACTTACATGATCTGGTACGTCGTCTCGAGGACGTATGGTCAGACATGGGCTCTCCCTGACCGGGTTCTGGCCTGGTCCGGTCAAAGCACTTCCTACGGCGAGTCCGGGCTCGTCTCCGGTGCGTTCGGCGGAATGATGGCTGTTGCCGGACGCGGCATGTTGCCCAAGAATATTCTTCCAGGGCTTTCGAAAACGGGAGGGAAATCGAAATGAAGAAACTGGGTTTCTGGATAGTCGGCGGGCTTGGTGTAGCGACGGTCTGCGGTCTGGCGGGGTTGCCGCACCTGTCGGCGACGGTCTTCACACTGACAGTGTTTTGCGCCACGCCGGCGATACTCTTTCTTGTCCTCACTTGGTTGTTCGGTGTCGTTTGGTCTCTGCCTGATCGTATCGCGGCTTGGGGGGAATCCGCGGCGAATGTTTCAGTCGGCGGAAAGAAAGAGGGCGGAGCATGAGAGGGGGGCTCAACTGGGCGCGAACAATGAAATCCATCACGATCGCCGTCGCCGCACTGGCGGCATTCATGGCGGGGCCTGCGGTGGCAGAGGTAATACTCCACACGTCGCCTCTACCCGCGAAGTTCATGCCGCATGAACAGGGCGCACACGAGCAAGGCGGGCAACGGGGATATTGGTTTCGTGGTCACACGACCGACATCAAGTATTCGTCCGGGGGCGGAGACGAGGTGTTTTTGAGGATGCACGGCTTTCAGGGCATCCAGCTGGTCGGACTGCCGCCGTTCGTGCGTGAGGTGTCCACGGCAGACGGACGTCTGCTGCGCGGCGTCCCTCAACCAGGAAATTTCACCGTCGAGATGCACCGCGACGGGAAACGCATTCCGACGCTCGACATGCACATGAGGTTCATTCCGCGATGACACGTTCTCTGTTCAGCGGTCTCATCTTTCTCGCCTTGACCACCCTACCGGTTCAAGCCGGAACACTCCTGCAGCCGCCGGCCGACACGCTGCGCGTGGAGTTCGCCAGTCCCGACACATCGCCGACCGACCGCTTCAAGGCCGGCGAGCCGCTAACCGTAGGCGTCGTCGTCACTAGGTCGACGGGGGCTGTCCAGGTCGTGCCGACGTCGACGCCCGACTGGATGACCTACGATCCGAAAACACGGGAGTTTTCGGGGGTTCCTGTGGCAGGTGAGCATGAGCTCGCCGTGAGGGTGATGGACGTTGGAACGGGGCAGACGGCAATGGGAATTCTGACCCTGAACATCGATGCGAGGTGATCAATCGGGCCCTGTCCCTGTAAGTCGGTCTTTCATGTTCGAGATTTTGTCGGCAACTTGCTCGGGATCGTAACCTTGTCGCGCTAATATGTGACGAGCACGAGTATCCACGTGTGAAAGGCCACGTATCACGAGATCAGGCTGGAATTCCGACATGAATACATGGAAGGCCTCAAAATAGGCCGACTCGACAATCCGCGCGTCTGGGCGGCGGATAGCTTTTGCCTTCTTGCGGTGCTTGGCGGCATAGGCTGCCTGACGAGCCTTCCGAGTTTCTTCCTGCTTCATGTCGTCGTCTACACCCCTCAGCGGCCTGTATCGGTTTCGGCGGTGCCTGCGTCAAGGCCGCGACGATCGCAGACACTGATATACGCAATGTCTTCAAGCTGCTGAGCAGTCCGACAATCATCAGCAACGAAGTCGAAGAGGAAGCGGTTTTCGCCGACAAAATCACCGAACTCGCGGCGCTCGACCCTGTAAATGCTCTCACCTGGTCCGCGAGCGCCGACGCGGTAGAAGAAGCATTCCCAACCCGCAACCTGAAAATCAACCTGAACCGTCCGCATCTCTGTATCCCCTTCTTGACATAACCAGAATCTTACGCCGTGAGATCGGCGGCAAATAAAAAATCACGCCGTGAGGTATTTTTTCAGGCAGCGCGGATGAATGCGCGACGGCCGGCGGCTTCGGCAGCGCGACGGGCCTCGGCGGCGCTGGCGGCAGTGGCGGATGCGATGGAGTTGCAGCCGTCAACGACTTCCCACAAGAATGTACCGTCAGCACAATACGTCACGACAAGGTCGAGCACTCGACCGTCGCACGACATTCCAGCGGCTTCCCCGCAAACGTCGGCGTCGGGTTTCCAGGGCATTACATACAAGTCCATATCTTTATTCCTTTTGCTGATCTTGAGTTTGACTTAGCCGAATGCCAGTCCCGCGAACTCGGTGAAATCCGCCGCATCGCGCACTCTTTCCGATCCCGTCATCACGTAGATGCGGTGGCAGTCCCCGAGGCCGTATTCTTCCCTGACATGGATTTCCGTGTCGCCGATCTTGTGCTCTGAAACGAATGCTCCCATCCGCCGAACCGTCATCTGTCTACCTCGACGATCGCCGTCGCGCTGTTGCGCGTGTGCGCTCGGCAACCGCTCAAGAAAGCCGATGTTGTCTGATGCGCCGATTACGCCGGCGCTCACGAATACTTCGCTGGTCATGGCTTTACTCTTCCTCGAACCCCGACATTGCCTCACGGATGTAGTGCCAGGCTTGGGCAAGCCGCTGCTTGCGCGTTTCTTCATCGATTACCGTGATGTTCGTATTCCTCACATTCTCTCTCCATGTTCGTGACTAAGTCTGTCGCTGTGACGAGGTCCAGCATACTGAAAGAAGGAAAATATCCAATAGGGAGTCTGGCTAACCTATTGAAATAATTTATTAAAGAACTCGTTCAGCCAAAATTGGATCGAGTTCTTTGATTTCGAGTTAATTGAAGACGCCGCCACCCTCTGAGTCCTTCAATTATGGCGAGACGGACGTGAAAGTGGTTCCGCTCTGGTGAAGTCTTGGAAAAAAATATTTCACTTCCAAGTGAGTCTCGCGACCTTCGCGATGAGTACGGCAGGCAGCAAGAGCCAAAGGATAATACTCGTCATCTCGACGGCTTCGGGGGCCTTGGTCGCGACGACGTAAAGGACGGTGAAGGCTGCCATGGCAAGTGGCAGGGAGAGGATGCGAAGTGCGATCATTGGCGTTTCCTTCTTTCAGGCCGTGGCTTCGAGGCGACGGAATGCCTGGATGCCGCCCTGTTGAAATTCACGTTTCATGTCGTCGGCAGTGCCCGGGATGCGCGAGCGCCGGACAAGGTGTCGGGCCTGCGTCTTGGGGTCTACTTTGTAGAGCAAGGCAATGTAGCAGATGAGCCCCCCGAAGCTGTCCCGATGATTAACCTCCTCGACTTGAATGGAGAACGTCAATCCCGGAATGGTTGTCGTGTTGATCTGCATCGGAGCGCCTTTCACCTATGATTTCACTACCATTTCTTTTTATCACAGCGTGAGAATCGAGCCCAGGCAATAACGCGGCATGGTTGAGTTGTGCCGGAGAGGCAGTTAACGAGATCGGTAGAGTTTTAGGAGTTCTGGAGTGAAGGGCCTGTTCCCTGTTCGATCCCTCCGGAGGGGATCGGACCCGCCCTGCGGGCGGAAACCTTGATGTTCCCCGTCCCGATGCCTCCAAGGTGGCCGGCGCTCGGAGCGGCAGTCACCCCGCAGGGGCCGTAACGACGTGGAGGACGGCACCGACGTTGACAGAGTGAGAACGCTGGCAAGCTTGCTGGTGAGGGTGGGGAGATGGATTTAAAGATAGTCTGATCCATCTAAGTGTATATTAGCGCTGTACGAGGCTGCATACGTGGCCGTACAGCACCGTTGACTTCAAAATGGACCCGTGGGCCATCTGAATGCGGTAACCGCATCCGTGGTGAAGAAGAGCGTATAGGAGCGCCAACATAGTGGTCCTCGATATCGAGGAGGGCGCGGGAATTCGCGCATGCCGAGACCGGAATCTAGGGTAGCCGCAGGAGGTTCAGCATAGCGCGGCCGGCACGGCCGGAACCGGGACCGACTGCCCCCGGATTGGCATTCCGTTTAGGCGACCGCCTTGTAGAGTTCGACCGCTTCGAGCGGACGGGCCGCGGGGAACACCGCGGCGGCTTCCGCGATCACGCGCGCGATGCGATCCCTCGAACCGTGACGATCGGCGAGACGTCGTAGACGGTCGAGCGCATAAGCCTTGGCGAAGGCGGTATCCCTGTCGGCGCGGTCCGCCTCGCGCCGCTCGGCCTGACGGACGAAGGAACGTTCTGCCCGGAGCCGTTGATACTCGGCTTCGAGCGGTGCGACGTCCTGCTCGGTGGCGTCCACCGCGGCGTCAAAGCCTTCCTCGCCGCCGAACTCGACGCGTGACAGGAAAGTTGCCGCGAGACCGTGGCGCATCCAGACGCGCCACATGGGCGCTTCCACACGGCCGACGACTTCGTCGGTATCGTGCAACATCTGCTCGCCACCTTCGCCGTCGCCGGCCAGCGAGGGAATGTCGAGCTTTTTGGCGAGCGCGGCGGATACGACGCAAGAGCGCGTTCCGGGCATGGTTTCCATGTATTCCCGCCAGCGGGCGAACATGGCGGTGTCGCCGTCCGCCGCGGCTATGGCGATATCCCACGGTGTCAGCGACATCTCGGCCTTGGTCTCGTCCTTATGGCCTCCAGCGATCTCCCACGCCATGCTGCCCTTGGCTGTATAATCGCTTGCGTCGGCGGCGTCCCGCGCAACCCGGACATGCCAGCCGTGCCGATCCGAAACCTTGCCGCCTCTGGCGCGGACTTGCTCGGCGTAGGCCCTGGCGATCCATGCGCCAGCCGCTTCGGCGCGCTCGTAGGCGTCGGAGAACTCGTAGAACTCGGTACCCTCGCCGTCGGGGCCGTCGACCATGATGGATAGGTGCTGATGGTAGTGCCAACCGTTCGTCACGCTATACGTCACTTCCTGACCAACGACGACGCCGAGAATACCGTAATCCCTGACCGCCTTCGTCCAGGCGCGGCCCTTGCGGGCGGTGCTGGAGGCGGTTGCTACGAGGCCCTTAATATCGGCAAGTGACATGTCGAGCGAGTGGGATGCGGTAAGGACCACGAGAGCCGCGCGACCTCCGCGCTTGAACGTGGCATCGGCAGCAGCCTGAACACGTTCGGCTCGGTCGTGAGCTTTCTTCGTGGCGCAGACGGGGCAGAGCCACGGCGAGCCACATCGGAAGATGCCGGAAACGCCGGCGCGTATCTCGCCCGTCTCGGTCGTGGTGCGGAGGTGGATATTGACGCTGGTGGCGTCGTGTCCGGGCATACCGCAGCCGACGACGGCGGGGCCGCGAGCACCTTCTTCGGCGGGCCGGCAGAGCCGTTGGATTTTGGACAGGAGGCTCCATCGCTTTACAGTGGATGATCCAGGAAGAGAGGCTTGGGTAACCTGGCGGGGGAGCGTAGAAACTCCGTTCCCGCGATGCGGAACCGTAGCTCCTCCACTCCCGAGGCGGCCCTTTTTGGGCCTTACCTGCGCGCCTTCGGCTTGCTCATCGCCTTCGGCGATACGGGCGCGGGACCGCGCCACCGAGGCCGCAATCATGTCCTGAACAAGCTGGGAGGGCTGCGAGACGGCGGCACGTACACGCGCCTCTGCGTCATCATAGGGATCGAACGTAAAGCCCTTGTCAGCGAAGAGCTTGTCAACAAATTTGAGTCTGAGGGTTGGGGGTGACGCAGACTTGGCTGGGGTATGTCCCAGCCCGGCGGTCACTCAGCCGTCAACGGCGGCTTTACAACAATTTCAAGATCGTTCATCATTATCGAACATTCCCAAGAAAACCGCCGGAGGGTTGCGAGCCCGTTGATGGCGGTTTTTTCATGGTCGGTCGAGATGGCGCAGGGGTCAAGCGCCGAAAAGGGGATTGCCTCCTCAAGGTTCTCCAAGCCATCAGTCGATATGATCGCGCGCGCGGAGAAGTGCGATATCATCTGGGTCGGTAGCGTGGTATGAGACGAACTCTTTGGACGTCACGGGGCCAATTCCGAACCTTTCTATAAGATCACGATCTTTCGATCCCCATAGAATGGCTATCTGCTTAGGCCCGAGAATGTCGCGAGCGCCGCCATTCTTCCGAAGACGCTTCATATAATCGTCCTGCTGCGCAATCGCCTCCACCTGGCTGCGTGAAATTGGCTGCCCCTGTATTCGCTCGAATAGTGCCGCCAGCCGCCACTTGCCCGTGCCGGCCTCCATGATCGCCTTCCGCTCGGCAAGAGGCAGCACCTCCCAGAAGTTCTTAGGATAGGGCTGCCGTCTCAGTATCCACCAGATGTGGACGTACTGCGCAGCAGCAATCTGCCCCTTCTTGTCCTGGTTGTTGCTGGTACGGAGATAGTCCGGCCGGCATACGACCAGGCCGACGTCGCAAAGGGCGGTGCGCTCGTCCGCCTTCATGAGGATAGCGGGACGTCCGATGCTCTCCCTCGGTATCATCCAGTCTCGGGCGGTGGTCATCTTGATATCAACCTCGACACCGTTGACGGACAGGTCGAGGATTTTTCCCTTGGGCATTCCGAGGAAATTGCGCAGCAGGATTTCGACCTTGGTCCCTATATAGGTCTTCTCGGTTTTCTCGATCTCCGCGAGGGTGAATCTGTTTGTACGCGGTGCATCGATGACTTCGTCAAAAGCTTGACGGAACAGTCCAGTCACCATTTCCGTGAATGCGTCGAAGCCGCCGCCGGCAGAGACGATCGCACGGTCTATGGCGGACAGGGTCGCGAAGTCCTGATGTAGCGAATCGAGAGGGGCATGAGACATGTCCCGCATGATTGCCGGACATGGTTAGCGGATGGTTAAGCTATCAACCTACGAGTGCCGAAATAGGACGGCTCGCTCTCGTCTCCATAGCTTCGCGAAGTTTCGAAGCAACGGCTTTTGCAACGGGAGGAGGGAAGGCATTTCCGACCTGTCGATAGGAAGCTGTCTTTTTTCCGTGGAACTGCCACGCGTCATCGAACCCCTGAATCCTCGCTGCCATCCGAACCGTCAGGCGGGGCATACCGACGAAGTCCCGTTCGGGAGCCTCCTCGGCAATGGACTTACCGTTCACGCCAAGCGTGGCCCATGCCGCGCGCGCGCGCGTGGGTCCAAGGTCTGGACCGCCATGCTTCTTGGAACCACCGACCAGCGTGGGGGCGACCTCGTTGGCACGCTTCGCCCAAGCTTTCGCCCCCTTCCAGCCGTTGGCCGACATGAGGTCGACAAGCGTCTCTCCAACCGTCGGCGCGTCGAACGGGGACGGGGCCGGCCATTCGAAGTTGTCCTTGATGTCGTCGCGCAGAGCGACGATGATAACACGCGGGCGGAGTTGCGGGACGCCGTAGTCGCTTGCGTTGAATAGACGCCAGTGGGCTTCATAGCCGAGCTTCTTCAATTCGCCTCTTATGAAGCCGCGATAGTCCTCGAAAACAGCGGACAGGAAGCCGCGAACGTTCTCGATCATGATCGCCTTGGGGCGCGTCTCGTCAACGAGACGGATGGCCGCGGGGAACAGGTTCCGCTCGTCCTTGTCGCCGAGTTGCTTCCCAGCGACCGAGAAGGGCGGGCACGGCAAACCGCCAGCCAAGAGGTCGATACCCCTGTAGCTGCGAGCGTCGAACAGAGTCAGGTCTTCCTCGTGTACCGTCCAATCCTTGCGGTTCAGTCTGAGGGTTGCACAGCAGTCACGGTCGATTTCCACGACGCCGGCGTGGCCGAAGCCCGCAAGTTCAAGGCCTCGTGCCTGACCGCCGGCCCCGGCGCACATCTCGAGTGAAGTAAAAGACATCGGGGCCTCCATGCAGGAACAAAAGAAGAACATAGCCGCATTAGCACGCCACGCGAGTCAGCGCAACGGGTTCATCCGTCAAGATATTTCTACAAGGTTTCCCCAAGCTTAACCGGGGGAACGGAGCGAGAACCCACAGAATTACTTCTCGAGGAAATGCTCGATCCGATCTCGAACGGCGTCCATGTCACGAAGTTCACATTCCCAGATCACAAGCACCGCCCAGCCGGCCTCATCCAGAAGCGCCAGGTTCCTCTGATCTCGCTCGACGTTCCGATCCATCTTCGGACCCCAGTACGCCTTGTTCGATTTGGCTTCGGATCGGGCCTCCCAACATGTAGGGTCATAACGGAGATGGGCATGCCAATAGCAGCCGCGAATTTCTATGATCTTCTGCCTCGGCCCGAAGGTGATATCAGGTTTCCCAGGAAGGTCCTTGCGGTGTAGGCGATAGCGATACCCGAGAGAATGGACCAGTCTGCGAATAACCATTTCAGGCTTAGTGTCCATGGAGCGGATGCGAGACATCGTTCTGCTCCGCTGCGCGCTTGTCTCTGCCATGATAATATCCCCCACCCCGCCCAAAGGCGGTGCTGCGGCCCTCCCCCAGGGAAGGGCCTCACGCCCCCGCGGGGGCGACTTGGTTTCATCGCCGTCGCGCAGGCGCTCGGACGATGCCGTTACGCAATTCCGGATGCTCCCCCCAGTCCGAGGAAGAACTGGCCCAAAGCGTAGTTGTTGGGTTAGGACTCAAGTAACATTGAGACGACGCCATGGTCCATGCGAAACGCGAAGGGCATGGCCCCTTTCATACGTACTTCCAGCTGCGGCTTGAGGATCATAACTGGCCCGATGGGCCGGCATTCGACACGCTCCACCAACCCACGTAAAAGGGACGAAAGTTTGATCCGGAGTTCCCGACGCTTCTCCAAGTCTGCTTCTTCTAGCTGCCCAGATAGTTCATTTGCCGTAGCCAAACGCGCGATAACGCCTGGATCGGCTTGCCTGCTGGCTGCGGCTTCCTCTTGGTCTTTCAGTTGTTTTTTTAGTTCCTTAACGTCAGCGGCGGCCTGAATCAGTTGCTTCTCGACCTCTTCATCATCGGTTTTAGCAAAAACTGCCAGAAATCTAGCGCGCCGCGCCTTCGCGTCTGTGAGTTTTGCTTTCAGTGCTTCAACCTGTCGGAGCATCTGAGGTGTCTCATCATCCAGAGACGCGAGGGCGGCAACATCGACGTGGAGCAGCGCGGTCAACAGGTCCCTCTCAAGGCGGTCAACTCGAACGCGTCGGTTATTATCGCAACCCGCTTTCCGAAGGTTACTTGAACAGGCGAGGTAGATGCCGCCTTTCGGTGGTTTCCCCTTGTTCTGGATATGCATGGGGCCATCGCAGGAAGCACAGCGGGCCAGACCCTGAAGGATGTGAGCCCCTTTGTGGCCCTTTCTTCCTGACGCTGACTGCCGCCGTCCCTCGGTGGCATTTTGCGCCCGCCAGAAGGTCTCATCATCGATGATGCGAGGGTAGTAGTTGGTGATCGGGTCGCCTTCCGGTTTCCGATTGCGATTCTTGTGAGTCCCAGTGTGAGGCTGATACTCTCCGAGGACCGCCCGGCTCTGGATAACCTTGGCGATGCTCGACGTATGCCAACCCTTTCCGCCTCGGAACGTCGGCACGCCTTCCTGGTTTAGACGGCGCATGATCTCGCGCCGTCCGAAGCCCTCGATCGTCTCTCGAAAGATGCGTCGCACTAAATCGAAGCGTCCGTCCCGTTCAACAAATTTGTCGTCGCGAACCTCAAGCCATTCCGGGCATCGTGGGGTCAGGGGCTTGCCTTCGTTGCGAGCTAGCTCCTTCTTTTTTAGCCATGCTTCGCCAACCCGTTTGCTCTTTTCCCGACTTTCATCATGCCCACGGGCCATGACGGCCAGCGAAATGATGAGAGGTGTCCAATCGTTATCGAGGCGGCTGTACGAGTATTCCTGATTGTCGCTTAGGGTGACAACGGTAATACCCGCTTTCACCAGGGCCCATAGTTGCAACGCAGCGTCTATTACCCTTTCTCGGGACAAGCGATCTAGGCTTTCGACAATCAGGTATGAGCCCTCTTCGATCTCGCCTTGTTCAACGAGGTCTAGGAATGATCGAAGCGCTCCCTCCATTCGGTTCCTGCCACGGTAGGCACTGACGCCCAGATCGTGGAGGGTCTCGTCCAAAGTGATTCCGCGTTCAGCACACCATTTCTGCGCCCCCTCAGTCTGCCTACGGAGGGAGTCACCGCGCGCCTGCTCCGGGCTGGAGAATCGAATATATGAATAGGCTTTCGTCATGGTCTGCATTCCATATCAGATGGGATGCAATTAATGTAGCACAATTTCCTGATGGTCGGACCGCCCGGTTCTGGCAAATCGATGCTCGCCGCTCGGCTGCCTTCCATCCTGCCGCCGCTGGAGGTGGCGGAACTGCTGGAAGTGTCGATGGTGCATTCCATTGCCGGCCAATTATCGGGCGGCAAGCTCTCGGACCGCAGACCGTTCCGCACACCGCACCATTCCGCCACCATGGCGGCGCTGATCGGCGGCGGGTTGCGCGCCAGACCGGGTGAGGCCTCGCTTGCCCATCACGGCGTCCTGTTTCTGGATGAATTCCCGGAATTTTCGCCGCAGGTGCTGGATGCGTTGCGCCAGCCGCTGGAAACTGGCGAATGCATCATCGCAAGGGCCAATCATCGCGTCAGTTATCCCGCCGAAATTCAGCTCGTGGCTGCCATGAACCCCTGCCGCTGCGGCATGGCGGGAGAGCCGGGCTTCACCTGTGCCAGAGGTCCGCGTTGTGTAACCGATTATCAGTCCCGCATTTCAGGTCCGCTGCTGGATCGTATCGATATTCGCATCGACGTTCCCGCCGTTTCCGCGACCGATCTCATCCGACCCGTCGTATCCGAGCCGAGTGCGGTGGTTGCCGCCCGGGTCGCACGGGCCCGCCTTGCCCAGCAGGAACGTTATGCCGCGGCGGGGTTTCCTGCCATCCGCACCAACGCCCGCTGTACAACGACGTTGATCGAAAAATATGCTGAACCGGATGCATCCGGGCTGCAATTGTTGCGCGACGCCGCCGAGCGGCTGAAGTTTTCCGCGCGCGGTTATCATCGCATTCTCAAGGTCGCCCGCACACTTGCCGATCTGGATGGTAAACAGACGGTCGGCCGCATCCATGTGGCGGAAGCCGTGTCTTACCGCATCGCGGGGGAAAGGCTGACGGTCGCGGCCTAGAAAGTTGATCTTCGGGCCTTACCCGCAAAAAACGATGTGCCGCCAGCGGGGCGGGCGGCACATCGGGATATCAATTGACCGGTGCATAAGCACCGTGCGCGAGACTCTGCCTTAAAGCCCGAGGCCTTCGAAAAGCGCGGTCGAGAGATAACGTTCTGCGAAGGAAGGAATGATGACGACGATGTTCTTGCCGGCATTTTCCTCACGCGCGCCAACCTTGATGGCCGCCGCCAGTGCCGCACCCGAGGAGATGCCGACCGGCACGCCTTCGAGCCGTGCCGCCAGACGCGCAATTTCAAATGCCTCGTCATTGGTCACGGTGACGATTTCGTCATAGACGCCGGTGTCGAGAATGGCGGGTGCAAAGCCGGCGCCGATGCCCTGAATCTTGTGCGGGCCGGGATTGCCGCCGGAAAGAACCGGGCTGTCGGCGGGCTCGACCGCGATCACCTTCACTTCGGGCTTGCGCGATTTCAGAACCTGACCCGTGCCGGTGATCGTGCCGCCGGTGCCGATGCCGGAAACGAGGATATCGACCGTGCCGTTGGTATCGTTCCAGATTTCTTCCGCCGTTGTCCTGCGGTGAATATCCGGATTGGCGGGGTTTTCGAATTGTTGGGGAATGACGGCGTCGGGAAGGGTCTCTGCCAGTTCCTGCGCCTTGGCAATGGCGCCCTTCATGCCTTTCGGGCCTTCGGTCAGCACCAGTTCGGCACCCAGCAGCGCCAGCATCTTTCTGCGTTCGACCGACATGGTTTCCGGCATGGTGAGGATCAGCTTGTAACCCTTGGCGGCGGCGGTAAAGGCGAGCGCGATGCCCGTATTGCCTGAGGTCGGCTCCACCAGCGTGGTCTTGCCGGGGGTAATTTTTCCCTGCGCCTCCAGCGCTTCGATCATGGCAACGCCGATACGATCCTTCACGGAACCGATGGGGTTGAAGAACTCCAGCTTGGCGAGCAGGTTTGCCTTCACGCCCTTTTCCTTCGCCAGCTTGTCGAGCCTCACGATCGGCGTGTCGCCGATTGTTTCCGTGATCGAGGAATAGACGCGTCCGCGTCCGGGCTTTCTGGCTTCGGGCATGATGTTCTCCTGTATGAAGACCGCAAGTTTGAGCGGCAGAATAGGAGCAATAGCCCTCTCAGGCTAGCGAACGTTCGTCCTAATATCGCAGAATGACCGGAATAATTTTACGACAAATGGGGCAGGCGTATGAATTTATTTCAGGTGCTGCGGATTGCGATCATCGTCGCCGTTCCGGCCAGAATGCCGGCCGCCGTACGGTTGAGGATTGTCAAGGCGCTCGGCCGTTTCAGCAGGTTGCGCGCCTTGGCCGCAAGCAGGATGTAAGGCAATAGAACGGCCATCAACACAACGAAGGTGAGGGCGAGAAGCGTCGCATATTCTGACGGGCCAATCATGCGGATATCGATCAGCGTCGGCACCAGCGCCACATAAAAAAGCATGGTTTTTGGGTTGCCCAGCGTGACCAGCAGGCCGGACAGGAACGACATGGACATGCTGGAGCTTTTTTTAGCCTTCAGATCCTGTGGCAGCAGACCGGCGGTCCAGAGCTTCCAGGCGATATAGAGCAGATAGGCCGCACCTGCGAATTTCAGAACCATGAAGGCTTCCTGAAAGGTCTGCGCCACAAAGGCGAGCCCTAATATCACGGCCGTGAGGTAGATCATGTCGCCCAGTATCAAACCGAGGCCCATGAAGAAGGTTTCGCGGAAGCCCGACCCCAGCGCCCGCGCCACGATCGCCGTCATGCCAGGACCGGGAATGGCCGCGGCGATGAAAAGCGCGGTGGCATAGGCAAGAATGGTGGTCAGCGTCATGATCGTCTTCCCAGGAAATCCGCTGAATCCATAGCGAAATTGCCGGGTCAAAACAATCGGATCATGCGAGCTTGTGGGTTAAAGCCCCGTCGAACCGAAACCACCCGTGCCGCGCGCGGTTTCGGAAGTCTCCGTCACCTCGAGAACGGTCACCTGCGTCACCGGCGCGATCACCATCTGCGCGATGCGCATGCCACGTTCGATGGTGAAATCATCCTGCCCCAGATTGGCGAGAATGACCTTCACCTCGCCGCGATAGTCACTATCCACCGTGCCGGGGGAATTGAGGCAGGTGATGCCGTTCTTGATGGCAAGGCCGGAGCGCGGACGGATTTGCGCCTCATAGCCTTGCGGAACCTCGAAAACGAAACCGGTCGGCACCAGCGCCCGTTCACCGGGCTTAAGGGTCAGCGGCTCACCTTCGGGCCCCGCAGCGCGCAGGTCCATGCCGGCGGCGCCGCCGGTTTCATAAGAAGGCAGATCGAGGCCAACGCCATGGGCGAGGCGGACGAGGCGAAGAGGGGGGCGATTGTCGTTTTGAACGGTCATGCGGCATTAGTTTGCCGAGATCGCGGCGAGGTCAATTGCAAATGCGGGCCTGAAACGCTAGATAGCCCGCAATTCACAGGATTTGTCAGATGGCCGAAACACTTGCCGAGGCGGTCTCCCGCCGCCGCACCTTTGCTATTATCGCGCACCCGGACGCGGGTAAGACCACGCTTACCGAAAAACTGCTGCTGTTCGGCGGAGCGATCCAGCTTGCCGGCGAGGTGAAGGCGAAGAAGGATCGCATCCAGACCCGTTCGGACTGGATGAAGATTGAGCGTGAGCGCGGTATCTCGGTCGTCACCTCGGTCATGACCTTCGAATATAACGACCGCGTCTTCAACATTCTCGATACGCCCGGCCACGAAGATTTCGCCGATGATACCTATCGCACGCTGACGGCGGTGGATGCGGCGATCATGGTCATCGATGCCGCCAAGGGTATCGAGCCGCGCACGCTGAAGCTCTTCGAAGTCTGCCGCATGCGTGATATCCCGATCATCACCTTCATCAATAAAATGGACCGCGAAAGCCGCGATCCCTTTGAAATTCTGGACGAAGTCGAAGAAAAGCTGGCGCTCGATACTGCACCGATCACCTGGCCGGTCGGCCGGGCGAAAAGCTTCTGTGGCGCGTACAATCTCGCCGAAAATACCTTTCGCGGCAACGACACGCAGGTGGACGGTCTGCAGGTCAACGGCCCGCAGGCAGTTGCAGACCGTCTGCCGGAGAACGAACGCGCGGTATTTATCGAGGAAACGGAGCTGGCGCTGGAAGCCTGCCGTCCTTTCGACCGTCAGGCCTTTCTCGAAGGTCATATGACGCCGGTGTTTTTCGGCTCGGCACTGCGCAATTTCGGTGTGCGTGACCTCATCAATGCGCTTGGCGATTTCGCGCCGCCGCCGCGCGATCAGGTGGCGGATACCCGCGTCGTGCATGCGGCCGAAGACAAGATGACAGCTTTCGTTTTCAAGATTCAGGCCAATATGGACCCGAACCACCGCGACCGCATTGCCTTTGCCCGCATCTGCTCCGGCAAGCTGGAGCGCGGCATGAAGGCGCGGCTGTCGCGTACCGGCAAGCTGATGGGGCTCACCGCGCCGCAATTCTTCTTCGCGTCGCAGCGCCAACTGGCCGATACCGCCTTTGCGGGGGATGTGGTCGGCATTCCCAACCACGGCACGCTGCGCATCGGCGATACGCTGACCGAGGGTGAAAACCTTGTCTTCCAGGGTGTGCCGAACTTCTCGCCGGAAATCCTGCGCCGCGTGCGGTTGGAGGACGCCATGAAGGCGAAGAAACTGAAGGAAGCGCTGCAGCAGATGGCGGAAGAGGGCGTCGTACAGCTCTTTTCGCCGGAAGATGGCTCACCTGCCATCGTCGGTGTCGTCGGCGCGCTGCAGCTGGATGTGTTGAAGGAACGGCTGATGGGCGAATACGGCCTGCCGGTTTCCTTCGAAATGTCGCGCTTCTCGGTCTGCCGCTGGATTTCTTCCGATCAGCCGGCGGAGATGGACAAGTTCCTCAACGTCAAGCGTGGTGATATCGCCCGCGATCTTGATGGTGACCCCGTGTTTCTGGCGCAGGATGCCTTCTCACTGCGGTATGAATCCGAAAGGTTTCCTGCGATCAAGATGGTCGCCATCAAGGAATATCACGTCGCCAAGGCGGCGTGACATCAGCCGGATTGCACTTTGTATGCCAAGGGCTTAGTTTCCCCGTAAACGGGAAACTGGTCCGGCATCATGACGCTTTCAGGCAAACATATTCTCCTCATCATCTCCGGCGGCATCGCGGCCTATAAGAGCCTCGATCTTATCCGCCGCCTGAAAGAGCGCGGCGCGAAGGTGACACCCGTCATGACGAAGGGTGCTCAGGAATTCGTCACGCCGCTTGCCGTTGGCGCGCTTTCCGCCACCCATGTCTTCACCGAGCTTTTTTCAAGGGAGGATGAGCAGGATGTCGGCCATATCAGGCTGGCGCGCGATTACGATCTGGTGCTGATCGCACCCGCCACCGCCGATCTGATGGCAAAGATGGCGAATGGTCTGGCCGACGACCTCGCTTCCACGATCCTTCTCGCCACGGATCGCAAGGTGCTTGTCGCACCGGCCATGAATCCGAAAATGTGGTCGGCAAAGCCAACGACGCGCAATGTCGAAACGCTGAAGAGGGATGGCGTGTTTTTTATCGGGCCCATGGCCGGCGAGATGGCGGAAAAGGGCGAGGCCGGTCTTGGCCGCATGGCGGAGCCTTTGCAGATCGTCGAAGCCGCCGTATCGCTGCTGGATGGCAGCCCGAAGCCGCTCAAAGGCAAAACGGCGATCGTCACGTCTGGGCCTACGCATGAGCCGATCGATCCGGTGCGGTATATCGCCAACCGCTCCTCCGGCAAGCAGGGCCATGCCATCGCAGCGGCTCTCGCGGCATTGGGGGCGGAGGTCACGCTGGTTTCCGGCCCCGTCACCATCGCCGATCCGGCTGGCGTGACAACGATCCATGTCGAGCGCGCAGAAGAGATGCGCGACGCGGTGATCTCTAGGCTTCCTGCGGATATCGCCGTCATGGTCGCCGCGGTCGCGGACTGGCGGGTGACAGGTTCCTCGGAACAAAAGATCAAGAAGCAGCCGGGCGATGCACCGCCAGCGCTGCAACTGACGGAAAACCCCGATATTCTGAAAACCGTGGGCCACCATGAAAAGCGCCCCAGGCTGGTGGTGGGTTTCGCTGCCGAAACGCAGGATGTGGAGAAAAACGGCCGCGCCAAGCTGGAGCGCAAGGGTGCGGATTATATCGTAGCCAATGATGTCTCGGCTGAAACCGGCATCATGGGCGGAGACCGCAACAGCGTGAAGATCATTTCGGCAAATGGCGTCGAGGCCTGGCCTGATCTCGACAAGACCGACGTCGCCAAACGTCTGGCGGCCCTTATTGCGGAGAAACTCGCATGAGCCTGTTCGATCGCAAGACATTCGACAGAGTGCTTGGCGAATGGCCGGGCGTGCGTTTCGTCGATCAATGGGATTCACATGTGGCCAAGGTTGGCGACAAAGTCTTTGCGGTGCTGGGCGAACGGGAAGACTGGCGGCTGGTGGTGAAATGTTCGGAGGAGAGTTTCGAAATCCTCACCTCGCTTGAGGGCATCGCTCAGGCACCCTATTTCGCCAAACGCAAATGGATATCGGTTGGCGATCATTCCCCGCTCGAACAGGAAGAACTGGAGCACTATGTGCGCCGTTCTTATGAGCTTGTCGCAGCCGGCCTGACGAAAAAACTGCGGGGCGAACTGGGCATCGTGATCGATACCGCGCCCCGCCTGTAATTTCCCGTCAGCTTACCTTCTTGTCCTTGCCGATGATCTGGCGGACGCCTTCTTTGGTGAAGGGTTGCAGCAGCTGCGGCACAAACCCCTTGGCGATCTCACCCTTGATGCCGATATCGGTGGACGAGGGCCGATCGGGGTTATGGTAGGACCCGAAGAGGATATCGAAGATGACGAGGTTCTCGCCGTAATTGGTATTGCCTTCCGGAAGCTGCTTCGAATGGTGCCAGCGGTGCAGGCGCGGGGTGCTGAAGACGTAGTCGAGCAGCCCCGTTTTCATATCGACGTTGCAATGGGTCAAGATACCGATGAACGCGGTCACCGCACCCAGCCACCAGAAGACCTGAAGCGGTGCACCCATGAAATAGAGTGGAATCTGGCTGAGCGTGATCTTGAACAGGGAATCGGCCACATGGAACCGACCGGTATTCACGACCCAGAGCCGCACGACGCTGTGATGCAGCGCATGGAAGCGCCAGAAGAACACGGTTTCATGCGCGATACGATGGGCCCAGTAGAGACCGAATTCGGCAATCGTCACCGCAAGCGCGACCTGAATGATGACAGGCAGGTGAGACGGCCACAGGTCGAAACGCATGGCCGCCAGCGGCTGCAGCACATTGGCGGCCAGCATCGGGAAGATTGCCGCTGCGGCGGCAGCGAGCTGCACGAGCCCCTTCGTCAAAAGCGTGTGACCGATGCTGGTCATGGTCTCGCCGTCACCCTCAAGCCATTCGACTTCATAGGGAATATAGCGCTCGAGAAGAAACAGGCTCAGAACCGCGCCGGCATAAACAGCCAGAAAGGCAGCGATCGGATGGCTGCCCGCGAAAGCGAAATAGGATCCCAAGAGGCCGCCGCCAAATACGAGTGGCCACGAAGAATAGGAAAGGGCCTGTTTTATTACCTGCGCTTTTGCCATGAATTTCAATTCCCGTCCGGCAATCATCTACCATTCAACCAGCGATGCAACTCTCCGCAGGATCGCGGTTGCCCGTCGCTCACGCGCCCGTCCCTGCATGGATCGGTGCGAAGTGGCCGCATCGGCCGATAATAGTCCCATTCCCTTCGATCATACCTGTCGCTGCGTCGCAATTCCCGTCTCACCTCGTCGCAACTGCGTGGTATTCCATCGTTTATGCTACCGTCCGTACAGGGGTCGTAGACCGTGTGTTGCGCCATCGCTTCCGGCACTGCGACCGGTTGAAGACTGAAGAATAGCGAACCAACCAGAAGTGCTAACAATCGCATCGGCCACCTGTTTCGCTGAGAAGATCAGGTCACTATTCTTCGTTATATTGCATGAGCATGGCATGCGGTCGTCACGTCTGCTTAATAGGCGGTTTTTTTGATAACTGAGGCGCCTGGCGGTGACGCCGGGCACCTTCACGTTCAGATATGTCTTAGCTGATTCGGATGGCAATATAGAGAAGCGTCAGCGCAATCACCCACAGCGCGACGCGACCCCATTTGGTATGGCTGGCTTCCGCCTTGCCGATGGCTTCCGCTGTCTGCGCGTCAAAACGCAGGCCGTTCTCGCTCATATACATCAGTTCGGAATGCAGTTTCTCAGTTTTGGCGGCGATCTCGGGTACCGCTTCGGCGAGCTTGAGTGCCGCCTTCACGCCGTCCTTCAGATCGGTGGCGATGCGTTTGGGACCGAGATTGTCGCGGATCCAGCCGCCGACGACCGGATCGGCCGCCTTCCACATGTTGAAGCGTGGATTGAGCATGCGCGACACGCCTTCCACCACCACCATGGTCTTTTGCAGCATCACCAGTTCGGGCCGCGTTTCCATATCGAAAAGCTCGGTCACTTCGAACAGCAGCGTCAGGAGCTTGCCCATCGAGATCGTCTCGGCCGGCTGACCATGGATCGGTTCGCCAATGGCGCGGATCGCCTGGGCGAAGCTGGCTTTATCGTGATGGCCCGGCACGTAACCAGCCTCGAAATGCACTTCCGCCACCCGCATGTAGTCACGCGTGATGAAGCCATAGAGGATTTCGGCCAGGAAGCGGCGTTCCTTTTTGCCGAGCCGTCCGGCAATGCCCATATCCACGGCGACGATCTCGCCCTTCGCATCCACGAAGAGGTTGCCGGGATGCATGTCGGCATGGAAAAAACCGTCACGCAGCGTATGCCGCAGGAAAGACTGGATCAGCGTATCGGCCAGCTTGTTCAGGTCGTGGCCGGCCGCCTTCAAAGCCTCGATGTCAGACATCTTGACGCCGTCGATCCACTCCATGGTGACGACATCACGACCGGTGCGTTCCCAATCCACTTCGGGAACACGGAAGCCGGGATCTTGTCTGGTATTTTCCGCAAGTTCGGAAAGCGCGGCGGCCTCGAGCCGCAGATCCATCTCGATCTTGGTCGTCTGCTCTAGCGTGCGTGTCACCTCGACCGGCCGCAGGCGACGGGCCGAGCGGACGAACCGCTGCTGCAGGTCGGCGATCAGATACATCGCTTCGAGATCGTTCTGGAAGCGCTGGCGCACGCCGGGTCGAATGACCTTGACGGCCACCTTGCGCGGTCCCTTTGGCGTATCCACGATGGCCGGGTGAACCTGGGCGATGGAGGCGGCGGCGATTGGGTCGCCGAACTCCCTGTAAAGCTCTGAAACCGACCGTCCGAGCGAACCCTCGATATTGGCCTTCGCCGCAGCCGCCGGAAAGAAGGCCATGCGATCCTGAAGGCTCGCGAGATCGTCGGCGAAATCGGCACCCACCACATCCGGCCGGGTGGCCAGAAACTGGCCCATCTTCACATAAGAAGGCCCAAGCCGCTCGACCGCCACGGCCAGCCGGTCGCTGCGCTGCGCCCGTTTGGCCTTGCTGCGGGCGAAAGGCTTCAGCGCGGCTTTCAACAATTGCGCCGGGGTAGGCAGGTCATCGGACGGCAAAGCCAGCACGACGCCTTCGCGCACGAGAACCCAGCCAACCCTTGCGAGGCGGAAATATGCGCCCAAAGTGCTCATGCTTATGCTTGTCTCCTGCGTCTGCCGGGCATGGTCTTAAAGCTTCCAGCCGGAATGCAGGGCGGCGATGCCGCCGGTATAATTGGTGTAGGTGACGCGGGAAAAGCCGGCAGCGCGGATCATCGTGGCAAAATCCTCCTGATTGGGGAATTTGCGGATCGACTCGACCAGATATTGATAGGGCTCGGCATCGCCGGTGATCATCTTGCCGAATTGCGGAATGGCGTTGAACGACCAGGCATCATAGACGCGGTCGAGCAGCGGCATGTCGACTTCGGAAAACTCCAGCACCAGAAGCCGTCCGCCGCGTTTCAGCACGCGGTGGGCCTCCTTCAGCGCGACATCGATGCGCGGCACGTTGCGAATGCCAAAGGCGACCGTATAGGCATCGAATGTATTCGCCTCGAAGGGAAGCTCCTCGGCATTGGCCTCAACGAAGGTCAGATTGTCGGAAAGCTTCTTTTTCGCTGCGCGCTCCTCGCCCACGGCCAGCATCGAGCCGTTGATATCGAGAACGGTGGCATGCGCCAGACGGTTGGAGGCTTCGATGATGCGGAAGGCGACATCGCCTGTGCCGCCCGCCACGTCCAGAATCCTGTAGGAAGGATCCTTGCGCGGCGAAAGCGAGGAGACCATGGCGTCCTTCCACAGCCGGTGCAGGCCGGCCGACATCACGTCATTCATGATGTCGTAGCGCTTGGCCACCTTATGGAAGACTTCGTTGACCAGCCCCTGCTTCTTGCCTTCATCCACCTTGTGAAAGCCATAGGACGTTTCCATGCCACCTTCTGCGGTCGTACGGGCGTCGGTCATCATCTGTCTCCATATTTATTGCGTGGCGGACCATAGCGGAAACGCCATGGCAACGCTATCTGTTGCCGCATCCCCTGGGCGCGACATTTCGCGTGCACTGTATAGACCACATGGTCCTAACGATAAACTGCCGGATAAGCCAGATGCCAGAATTGCCAGAAGTCGAAACCGTCAGACGAGGCCTCGCACCCGCCATGGAAGGCGCAAGGGTCCGCAAGCTCCATCTTGGCCGCCCGGATCTGCGTTTTCCGTTTCCAGCGGATTTCGCGGGTCTGATCGAAGGTAAAACGATTATCTCGCTCGGACGCAGGGCGAAATATCTTCTCATCGAGTTGGAAGACGGGTTAACGATCGTGTCCCATCTCGGTATGTCCGGCTCGTTCCGCATCGAGGCGGAAAAGGGTGAGGGGGCTGAAGCGCCCGGCGCCTTTCATTATGCCCGCTCGAAAGACGGCAAGCATGACCATGTCGTCTTTCATCTGGATAAAGGAGAGGAGCGCGTCTGCGTCATCTATAATGATCCGCGCCGCTTCGGCTTCATGCATCTGGTGGAGCGCAACAAGCTCGACCTCTATCCTGCCTTTGCCGAGCTTGGGCCCGAACCGACCGGCAATGCGCTGAGTGCGGATTATCTGGCGAGCCGGTTCGAGGGCAAAAGCCAGCCACTGAAAAGCACGTTGCTGGATCAGAAGATTATTGCCGGGCTGGGCAATATCTACGTCTGCGAGGCGCTTTGGCGCGCCCATCTTTCTCCCTTGCGGGCGGCGGGAACGCTGGTGACGAAAGGTGGCAAACCGAAAGCGGAGCTCATCGATCTGACGGAGAAAATCCGTGACGTGATCGCCGACGCGATTGCCGCCGGCGGCTCCTCCCTGCGCGACCATATACAGACGGATGGAACGCTCGGTTATTTCCAGCATTCCTTTTCGGTCTACGATCAGGAAGGCCAGCCTTGCCGGACCCCCGGCTGCGGGGGTACGGTTGAAAGGGTGGTGCAGGCCGGTCGTTCGACATTCTATTGCGCCGCCTGCCAGAAATAGCGGTGCTGCAAGTGACGCAGAAGGGGAGATTGCCGTGGACTATGAAATGATACTGGTCGAGAAGCGCGATGAGGTGGGCGTCATCACGCTCAACCGTCCCAAGGCGCTCAACGCCCTCAATTCGGTGCTTCTGAAAGAGCTGCGGCACATTCTGTCTTCTTTCTCAGCCGATGATTCCATCGGCGCCATCATCATCACCGGCTCGGAAAAGGCATTTGCGGCCGGCGCCGACATCAAGGAAATGCAAGGGCTGGATTTCGTCGATGCCTATGTCGGCGATTTCCTCGGCGGCTGGGATGAGGTCGCGGCCACCCGCAAGCCTGTTATTGCCGCCGTTTCCGGTTTTGCGCTCGGCGGCGGCTGCGAGCTGGCGATGATGTGCGATTTCATCATCGCTTCGGACACGGCGAAGTTCGGCCAGCCGGAAATCACCCTCGGCGTCATTCCCGGCATGGGCGGATCGCAGCGGCTGACGCGGGCGGTGGGCAAGGCGAAGGCCATGGACCTGGTTCTGACGGGCCGAATGATGGACGCGGCGGAAGCCGAGCGCGCCGGCCTCGTGTCGCGTATCGTGCCGGCCGCAGATCTCATGGAGGTGGCGGTGGAAGCTGCGACCCGCATTGCCTCGCTGTCGCGTGCTTCCGTGCTGATGGCCAAGGAAAGCGTCAACCGCTCCTTCGAGGTGCCGCTCGCCGAGGGGCTGCGATATGAACGGCGTGCGTTCCAGTCGCTCTTTGCGACAGAGGATCAGAAGGAGGGCATGGCGGCCTTCGTTGAAAAGCGCAAACCCGCTTTCCGGAATCGCTAAGGATTCGGAATATCGGCGCTTTTAAGCGTTTTGCGCGTTGACGGGGGTGCGCTTTAGCGGTATATGCCCGCCCACGGTTAAGGAAAGCCATCCGGCTTGTCCGAAATTACTCCCGCATTCTTGGGTTACGTGAGGTCGTCGAACGACCCGATCCTCTGGTTGCGGAATTTGGTTTGAATTCGAAGAGAGGCATACATGGCCAATACAACTTCGGCGAAAAAGGCGACCCGCAAGATCGCTCGCCGTACCGCAGTCAACAAGGCTCGCCGTTCGCGCGTTCGCGGCTTCATCCGCAAGGTCGAGGAAGCAATTGCTACCGGCGATCTGGCAGTCGCCACCGAAGCTCTGAAGGCAGCTCAGCCTGAGATCCAGCGCGCAGCAACGCGTGGCGTTCTGCACGGCAACACGGCATCCCGCAAGGTGTCGCGTCTCGCCCAGCGCGTTAAGGCTCTTTCCGCCTAATCCGGCTAATCACAATTAACTATCCAAAAAGCCTGGTCTTTTGACCGGGCTTTTTGTGATTCTAACTGCCCATTAACCATTGCTGCCGTAACGTGACAAATGCATGTCAGATGGACGACAGGAAAAGCATAATAAAAACAATTATTTACTGGAGGTCTCCCTGAAGGTGGGAAGCTTTCTCTACGGAAGTCGCGGCTAGTTTTGAGTCAAGCAGATTTTTATTTTTTTGGTAAAACCGGCTCTCAAAAATTGCCAAAATTGAATCTCATTGATTCATAAGCGATTCTGCTTCGTACCTTGTCGGTGATGCAAAACGGCCTTTGTGAGTCAATGGCCGATCTGAGTTTTTGCAGAAAAAACGCCATTGATCTCTCCCCACGATCCTGCCTAAATGCATTCCAACAAGGGGTGCGGAGCTCAGTCCACAGATTATCGCGATGATCATATCGACGATATTCACCTTCTTGCTAGCGGATCTTTCGAGATCCGTTTTTTCAGGTCATGGAGCTTTTTGTGCCGTTTCGGTCTCGGAACGGGAAGGAGCTTTTTGTCCTCAAAAATGCGCCTTAAGGTTGTAACGAAAGGAGCGTTTTTAGCGTGTCGCAGGTCTCTCCATGAGGGGGAGTGAAATGGGATAACCGACTCGCAAACGAGTAGTCGCCTTTGTCGTTCTTTCGAGGGGAACGCTGGGGGCAAAATAAACGAGGGGGATCCCTGGCGGTCGATTTTTGATCGTCAGGCTATGATTGGCAATTTGAAAGGCGGCAATATGCAATTGAATTTGGCGATGGGTGCGGTGGCCGATGGGGACCGCGCACCAAAGGCATGTGATGCAGCTTGCTCAGAAGCGGCAGGGGATAAATCGGCA
>NZ_CP103459.1:0-705000 GCF_048298475.1 Agrobacterium sp. El2ro-1b
CGCCTTTTCAATCCACTTCCCAATCCAGATTCCTTCCTGCTTCCCATATAAATAAATCCACCTCGCTGTAAAAACATATATAAAATCACATGGCTATAGCGGCCCAAAATTATCTGCGCACAAACTGACGAGCCTTACCAATCAAATCCCCACTCTCCCCTTAATGCGGTTGGTTTATGCTTATTTATATGTTTTGCGTATCCGGATGAATAAATTATATGTTTTCCGATACCCTCCCACCGCTGATCTAATCCTAACCAAACCACCCAATCGCCCTCGCCAAGAGGAAAATTCATTCCTATTAACAAGTATAAATATACAAATATATGTATTAATAGCGATTATGAAGGTATAATATTCCGCCTACGCACCCTGAAGACACCCGGTATAGCAGCACCTCGAAGCTGGCCTTGCAATCTCCGCAGCCGGCAACAGGCGGGCGAAAGGAGCTAAGCGCCGCCTGCCGGGCTCTATCAGGACTTCATGTTCAGCAACTCAGGAAAATCGTAGTACCGCAGCCGCTTGTCACGGCAGCGGTAGTCATTCTTTGAGGCGTCCACGCTCACGTTGTGTTTTAAGGCTACGCCGACATAGGACCAATTCGGGTCGGCACGTTCCGCCGTGCGCGTGCAAAAAGCGTAAATCCGCCTTTCAGGATCGAGTAGCACGACGCTCGAAATCTCGGCTTTCGTGAAATCTCCGGGTTTGATGGTTCCGCGCAATGCGTCCACATAGTCACGTTTAATCGATTTGGACGGAGGGCGCTGCGAATCTAAAACCGATTGTGGTGCCGGAGTTTGGCAGCCAGTCAATGTCATCGCAGCGGCACAGAGAAATAAAGCTGTCCTCATTCAATTCAATCCCCAAAAATCAAAGCAGCCGTCTACAGTTGCCGCCTCGACGGCCTGAAAGCAATGGTGCCGAAGCGCACCAGTGTCCACTTTCTGAATTTGAAACAAAGCGGTCTAGCCTCGCTCCATTGACATCTGACAGCAGAGTTATAATGTTTTCGCAAATTAATTATAACTGGATCGAGCGATGAAACAGATTGACCTCGTTTATAGAACGGCGTTCGCTGAACTCGCGCAGCGGACATTCGATGCTCAGTTTCAGGCAGACTTTCCACTCGAAGGCCGGTTTGTTTCCGTTCCGGTCAAGGGGCGAAATTACTGGTATTTTGATCTCCCAACTTCTGAAGGCAAGGACAAGAGACGCTATGTCGGCCCGGAGGATGACGTCGACATCAATGCCCGGGTGAATGCCCACAGGCAAGTCAAAGACGACATTCGGGAGCGGCGCAAGCTCGTCGGCATGCTGCTGCGAAGTGGCGGCATGTCTGCGCCGGATCGCTTCGCGGGCGAAGTGACCAAAGTACTCGCTGACGCGGGCCTCTTTCGTCTGAGGGCACTCCTCGTCGGTTCTGTGGCTTTCAGCTGTTACTCAGGCCTCCTTGGCGTTCGTCTCCCTGGTACCTCTATGCAAACAGGCGATGCGGACTTCGCGCAGGACTTTGCGATTTCGGCGGAAGTCGAGGACAGCCTGCCTCCAATCCTCGATCTCCTGAGATCAATAGACAGCACGTTCAGGGCGCTCCCGCATCAGGCCGACAAGGCAAAGGTGGTGGCCTTTTCAAATTCGGTGAACTACCGTGTCGAATTCCTGACGACTAATCGTGGATCGGATGACTACACGGGCAAGCCATCCCCAATGCCTG
The DNA here is from genome assembly GCF_048298475.1 of Agrobacterium sp. El2ro-1b. NCBI lineage: Bacteria > Pseudomonadati > Pseudomonadota > Alphaproteobacteria > Hyphomicrobiales > Rhizobiaceae > Agrobacterium > Agrobacterium sp. El2ro-1b. The sequence continues at coordinate 1,715 of NZ_CP103459.1, forward strand.
CCCTTGGAGGCGCGTCTGCTGAAAACCTGCGGTTCCTGGACTTCCTGATCTACGAACCCATAAGGACCGTACTACTGCACCGGGAAGGCGTAAGCGTGAATATCCCCGCACCCGAGCGGTATGCCGTCCACAAGCTGATCGTTGCATCGAGGAGGCGCAGCGACGCCCTAGGGCGAGCCAAGAAGGATAAGGACCTCCTACAGGCCTCGTTGCTGTGTGAGGCACTCACGGAGACGCGGCAGAGCTATCTGCTTGCCGATGCCTACCACGAAGCGTGGGAACGCGGGGAGGCATGGCAGGAAGCGATCCTGTCGGGCCTCGTATTAATGCCAGACAACGGCAAGCTCGCGTTGGCAAATGCCCTTGGTGTCACGGTAGACCGCCTCGGTAAGGCGTAGGACATGGGAGAACAAGACAGGGCATGCGACCCGGGCCCTGCCAACGATACAGCGGGCGTTTTCATGGTCGTTGTCGCTGAAGACACGCGGCACGACTGTTTTTTCTGCCTTTGCAGCAAGACGCACGCCTGCTCCGTGACGCTCTTTGCGACGATGAACAGTTTTCCGGATGCAAATCGCCCGCTCGGGCGCGTGCGACAGACGGCGGAACGCGTACAGGCCAAGGTGCCGCTCCCGTATATAGAAGATGACCGACTGGTTGAGGTTACGACTGGGTCCTGGGACGGGATGACGCGATTTGAGATCGACAACGAGTTTCCCGGCCATCTTGACGGATCCAACGCGTTCGACTGGTATTCAGGGCGCCAAATGGTGAAAGTTTTGATGACGCCTGCAAGCGCGCGACGTCATGGATCTTGGATATCCGGCATCCGACGATCGCCATTTCCCATGGTCTGTTCGGGCGGATCCTTCGGGGGTGTGTTTCTCGGACTTTCGAAGTCGGAGATGCTCGAACTACCCGTTCCGCAGGATGGGTTCTACCGACTAGATGATGGCAGGTGCGATCTCATCACAGCTTGACCTGCACCCCGTGATCCAGAAAGTCCAGCGGCTACGGACGTCATCCGCCATGCCAAAAGGGGAGAAACATATGCATACACTTAACGTCATTTACCTGGCTTATCTCGACTGCCTTAATCGCCAGGCCTTCGATGAGCGCGGCACATTCGTCGACGATACTGTCGAACACAACGGCCGGGCGTTCGGGCTGCCGGGCTATCGCGACATGCTGGTCAGGGACTTTGCTGATATTCCAGACCTTCGGTTTCAGGCAGAGATCCTTGTCAGCGACGTGACCCGGATCGGCGCCCGGCTTTCGTTCGATTGCACTCCCAAATCCACCTTCATGGACCTTCCGGTCAATGGCCGGCGCGTTCAATTCTGCGAGCATGCGTTCTACGAATTCGAGCACAGAAAAATCCGCAAGGTCTGGTCGGTCATCGACAAGGCTGAGATCGAACGCCAGATTGCCTGAGATCGCGCCGTTCATTTGGACAAAATGAAAATTGAACATCTCCCAGGTTTAAAGCGAGAGCACTCCGATGCTCACCAAAGCAAAACACGCAGTCAACGTCACCGAGAAAGCCCGGGCTGTGGCCAATGGGGGCGAGCTGTCGCAGCCTGCGTCAAAAAGACCATGCTTGGCGCCCTTGTAATGGAGCCGTTGGAAGAGCATTTCGAGTGAGTGCTATCCCTAAGGATAGCCAATTCCAAACAGCAGAATGGAAACGCTCGAAATGTCCGATGGTTCTTGGGTAGATTGGTTTCCTTACGTCTTCTTCCCGTTCAAAATCATAGTGCTCGGCATAGGTATGTATTATGCCATCAAGTGGCATCACGACCAGGCGAAGAAAGATAGCGAGACAAAAGGGCACTGAATGTGCCCTTACCGCCCGTTCGCTCAAGCTCGATTTGCGTTGCTGGCCGACGGCGAGAGCGGCAAACAGTGGCGGCGCCTCCATGGCGAATTGTCGGCCTCATAAAGATCGCCGAACAACAGGCGAACTATGTGAGAACATCCGCGCCAATTGTTCTAAATTAGATTTCAATCATTGAGAACATCGGCTTGCCTCTATCAAAAGCCGCTCCAGATAGCTGGAAGCGGCATGCTTGATGAAATAAATAGAGTACGAGTAACCAATATTCGGGAAAGTATTTGAGCTAGAAAAACGTTGCTCGTTCCCATGAAACGTGGAAATCAATCGAGACTTCCAATGAGTTTGTCAATTAGCTCTCGAGGATATGCTTAATCTGTAAGCCCCCGCCCACGGCGTCAGCCGTTCGATGCGCCTTTCCGATTGGGTCGCAGGTCGCTATCGCCTCGTAGGGCGGAGATCGATCCAGATCTTAAGCGTCAAAATACCTGTTACAACACACGCCGCAGGTATTCCCAGAAAGATCATCGGCCCAAAAAGTATCATGCCTGGGGCGTCACAAGCGTCAGGAGGCCCACAGCTCATATCCGAGCTTACGGCGTGTCCAGAGTGTCAATCAGCACGGAACATTCACCCCGCCAGGGGGGCAACATTCCATGCTTAAACACATAAAGATTGGCGTAGCGCACTTCGCGGCAGGTAGCCTCTACCTACCAGTATCCTCGTACAGGTATCCGCGTTTTTTCACCCTGACATTCTCATTGAAATGGACGCCGTCGCGGTTGTTTAAAATGTTTCTGCTCAAAACAGTCCTCGCTGACGAGCTCAAACGGGGACGAACTGGTTGCGAAAGCGCTCGACGTTGCCCCGCGGATGGTGGGATTAGTCGCGTAATGTCCGCAAGTGGCCAACGCGTCGCGGAGAATCGGTCGGGCAGCCAAGCTCCTAACGTGCTTCAAATTTATCCTTGCAATTACGGAATGAAGCTCCATAAATGCAAGGATGATTGAACGAAGAATTGAAACCGAACTCCGACATCTGGTGGATGAAAGTCCTGCGGTTGCACTGTTGGGCCCTCGCCAAGTCGGCAAAACAACACTTGCACTCAATATTGGAGAAACCCGGCCCTCGATCTATCTTGATCTGGAATCAGAAGCGGACCGCGCCAAACTATCGGAACCGGAGCTCTATCTTGCAAGTCATGGTGACAAACTCGTCATCCTTGACGAAGTTCATCGTCTGCCTAACGTGTTCCAGATCCTGCGGGGCTTGATCGATCGAAATCGCCGCTCCGGACGGCGCACCGGCCAGTTCCTGCTACTTGGCTCGGCTTCCATCGATCTCCTCAAACAATCTGGAGAAACACTGGCTGGCCGCATAGCTTATCTTGAAATGCAGCCTGTCGATGGATTGGAAGTGCCGGCAAATGCACTGGAAAAACTTTGGCTACGGGGTGGATTTCCTGATAGTTTCCTTGCTTCCAGCGACAATCGTAGCATGCGCTGGCGCCAGGATTTCATTCGTACCTATCTCGAACGCGATATTCCGCTGCTGGGACCGCGCATTCCCGCTGAGACCTTGAGACGATTCTGGACCATGCTGGCTCATCATCACTCCGGGCTTCTTAATGCAGCCGAACTCGCCCGCTCCCTCGGGGTCGATGGCAAGACCGTGGCTTCCTATCTCGATCTTCTCGTCGACCTGCTTTTGGTGCGTCGTCTCGAACCCTGGCATGCCAACATCGGTAAGCGGTTAGTCAAATCACCCAAAATCTATGTTAGAGACAGCGGCATTGCCCACGCACTTCTTGGGCTTGGAAGCACCGAGCAACTGCTCGGACATCCCATTGTCGGTGCCAGTTGGGAGGGCTTTGTGATCGAAACACTCGTTGCCTCCTCGCCTCACGGCACTGCGGCCAACTTCTACCGTACGGCGGCCGGCGCCGAGATCGATCTTCTGCTCACCCCTCCAGGCCAAAAGCCCTGGGCAATAGAGATCAAGCGAAGTCTGTCGCCGAAACTCGAAAAAGGGTTTCACCTTGCTTGCGAAGATCTAAAGCCGCTAAAACGCATCGTTATCTATCCTGGAGAGGAGTCGTTTCCTCTGCCAAACAATGTGACCGCAATGTCGCTTCCAACTGCGGGCCGCCTTTTGCAAGACCAATAGCCCCATGTCCTCCCAGCGCGGAGAACGTGATCCCTCGACTGGCTCCCTTTGTTTGCTGTAAGCGCGACTGCTGACCCAGATTCGTCCAGCACAGCGCAAACCACTTCCCGCTACGTTCGAGACGGACAAACGTGGCCAGCTACGCTTTTTTTAGGGTCATCAACTCTCTTCCAACCTTGCTATGGTGTAGTTTATAGACTACGATTCATCTCATGACCGAGCTAAAGCAGACGGTGGTTTTCGCCAAATGGGAAACCCGTCTAAAGGACAAACGAGCGAGGACTATAATCGCGGCGCGCTTGATGCGGCTGGCTGAAGGCTTGCCGGGAGACGTCGAGCCGGTTGGGGAAGGCGTCAGTGAACTACTGAATACACTATGGCCCCGGTTATCGCGTCTACTTTCAGAGACGGGGCAATATTCTCATCGTACTTTTATGCGGTGGCGACAAAGGATCGCAAGCCCGTGATATTGCCACCGCGCATAAACTCGCCAAGGAATGGAGCGAAAAAGATGGCTGAAAAACTCACCACCTATGATCCTGCTGCCGCTTTAATCGATGATGAAGAAATCGCCGCGTTCATGGCCGACGCCTTCGAAACCGGCGATGCAGCCTATGTTGCAAAGGCGCTCGGCGTCGTTGCACGTGCTAAAGGGATGACCGAAATCTCGCGCAAAACAGGCCTGTCTCGCGAACAGCTTTACCGATCATTCAGCGAGCGCGGTAACCCAACGCTCAAAACGACGTTGGCCGTTATGAGAGCACTCGGTGTTGACGTGACCGCCAAGGCCCATGCCGCGCAGTAACACGGTGCTCCGCATACGCCCCGGATCAAGCTGCGGGAGCGGCGTCCCGCGATCATGACGTATGCCGCGACCTGAACCGCACAACTTTAGCCATCGTATCCCATGCCCCTCACGCCCAGGATAGCACCGGGGAGTTAATGCCGCCGACAAAGGTATAGCTGTAATTTTAGCGAATCCAGCGATCAGAATCTGGTCGCCCCGGGACTGTTATGCACCCTAACAAAGGAAGCCCGTCGAGAGACCGAACGATGTCAGCAGCTGTGCACCCCGAAAATCAATTGGTGGAGCCTAGTCAGCTTGCGTTTCATTGATCACGCACCTGCTCCTGAATTCGCCGGCACCGCTTTTGAACGCTGTGAGTAATTCGCTCAAGAATCCGCGTCGGATCGCTGGAGAGGGCAGCGATCTGCGATGCTACCTCATCGCATGCGACGCTGACCAGTCGTGCAAGTTCCTCTACCCGTCTCAACGTCGATGCGCCGCTCAGTCCGATGTCATCAGCCAGTGCCTGCCAGTCGGCACGCCGCAGGTCAGGCGCACGGAACCGACCAGAAATCCCCTGCGGCAGGCTCTGGTCGACCTGGCGATAGACGGCAGCGCACATCAGGTCATAGAGTGGAGCCATCTTCGCGGACCCACCGGCGCCAATCAGGATAGAGTAATTTTTGGCATGCGAATCCGAATTGCAGATCAGAACATTGAAGATCACCGCATCGAGAAGTTTCAACCGCTCGCCAGGCGAAACAAGATCGCTGACGGCGTCAAACATCATCTTCATGGTCACGCCGCGGCCGGTCGAGGATTGCTCGTATTTCTGCGAGGGGAAGTAACCCGTTAACTGGCAAAGATCTTCCTGATGCAGCCTGCGGATCTCGCCTTGAGCGTCGGTAAAGCGATCATAGCGTTTCACGAGAAGATAACGTCGCCTGCCAGCTACTCCGATCGTCGCCTCGGCCGCATCCAGGCCGCAGGCACGCGCAAGCGACAGGCAAAAGGCTTCGTTCTCGACGCTCCCCGCAAGGTGTTTTGTATCCGGCTTGAGAACATGCGTGGATGGCGTCCCGTCGACCGGAACTGAAATACGGCCACTCCCGTCAACAGACACCGGCAGCTTCTCCTGAACGCCCGCCAGGGACATGGAAACACCAAGCTCTCCGACCAGAAAGGGTTTGGCAGGAAGTTCATTGAGAATACGCTCCAGCGCCTGCTCATCCGGCACGGGCTGGAGGTTGACGCCAGCTTTCCGCGGCTCCCCGATCGATAGCGCCCCCGCCGTGTCACGGCCGATATGACCAAGCAGACCGACAATATCTTGCGGGGAAACCTTGAGGCGCTGACCGATCTCGGCAAGATGGGTTTCCGGAAGCAGATTGGCAAGCCAGGGCAGCAGTTTCGCAGCCCCCACGGATCCGGCGCGCAGCGGCATGGTGAGCGACACCGGAAAGGCCCGGCGGCGTGCTTCCCAGCCTGGATCATAGTCCAGCCTCCATTCGCCTTCAAAAGTCAGATGGGCGACAGGCAAGGTCTCGTAGTAGATGGTTGTCATCGATCAGCACCAAACATCGGCACAAAGCCGAGGTCATCGTCCGGCGCGGCTTGCACAGTCTGGACTGTCTTCAGATCGCCAAGATCGATTCCAACTGCGCGCGCGACAACCAGGGCTTTTTCGAGCTGGCAGCTCGGTTTGCCGGATTCAAGCTCGACGATGAAACGTTCACCCGTTCCGGAACGGGCAGCAAGCCCGGTTTGGGTCCAGCCAAGCGCTTTGCGTCTCTCCTTGATAGCAGCGCCGAAATCACGCGCGGACCTGAACATCGTCAACCTCCATCGTTTGACTTACCGTACAGGAAGTTTTCCAAAGAATCAAGGTATAGCTTCCCGATCGGTAAGTCTTCTACTTGATCGCGCCAAATCATCCTGATCGGGAATTTGTGTGAGATCGCACTCGATAAGAGCCAGGATCTTTCCCTCGCCTCAGGAGCCGATGGTTTCATCATCACTGTCCGATAAATTGCTACACCAGCGATGACCATAATATTCACAATTCACATCCGGATTATTACATAAATATATGATATTTATGTATATATTATTTGTATATACTGCAAAAAAAAGATATCGGTGAAAAACTATCCTCACTATCGACCACCCCTGATGCATCGGCACCACAGCAACATCTGAAAACGCGCCCTTCAACATCTCTTCGTCGGTCTTCCGTTGACGCCACTCAATCGACCCGGCAACCTCGTGTGCCATGACCCTGACGAACAGCTTCATTGCCGAGCTCATCCGCGACGCCAACAGGCTCGATCATCTCGATGAATATCAGAAGCGGCGCATGCTCGAACGGGCAGTCACAACAATCCGCGACATGCGCGAAACAATCGGAATTCCATCCGGACCCGGCCGTGACAGTCTCGTTGACCTCCACACCGTTGCCCTCTCCATCGAACGCGGATGGCGCAGCGATGAAGAGGTCCGAAACGCACTGCTGCAGGCGGCCGCCATGATCAGGGACCTGCATATCGTCCTCGACAGCAAAACTGAAATCAGCCTCGTCAAACCTGCCGGCTGAACGTCACCTTATTGCCCGCCTCATTCCGCATCGTCAGCGACGCGTCATAGCTATGATCTCACCGGTATCAAGCCCTATTGCAGCATGGCCGCGTAGCCTGCCAAAGAGTGTCTGTTCTTCGCTGTCTTCTTCGACAAGCACGATCCGCCCCTCCGGTCCGGGACAAAACCGGCGAACCGTCCTGATACAATTTTGCGAAGCTCTCGTAGTGCTGCCGGAACGGTCGCCTGAACTTTTGCGGTGACCGTCATTGTAATTCTGTAGACCTCCAACCCATGCACAGCGGATCCTCTGGCGTTTCCCGGCTTTAAGGCGTTTCCCTGGCTTTAACTTGCCAGCGCCACGAAACCGTTGTGTCAGTCAACATACCAGATCATACCGGAAACATTCAGCCTGCGATCATTAGGATTTCATTAACCATAGGAGACCACCCTTCTTTCACAGCAACGATGGAGGTTGGCTATGGCTTACGACTGGAATCGCAATGAACGCGAAGGAATGTTCGATGAACTGGCAGCAGCTCTCATATTCTTTACAATCATCAGCCTGCTTCTGGCGTCCGCATATCTGGTGACGGGCCTTGCCACATAGGCGGGGCGAGTTTCTGTCTCCCCGTCGCAGGGCGCCGAAGACCCGGCGACGATCCTGTTCACCAAAGACCGCTGCCGCGCCTCCAAAGCCCGCTCCGCCATCGTTCAAACGGCAATCCTGTCCCTCTCCTCCTGAAACCGCCTCGCACGCGTCTTCGGCCGCAGCAGGCGGATACGCGATTGTGGTTCAATCACAGACCACTGCGGCTGGATCAACTCGCGCAGCATGCGGCGCAGTTGCGGCCATGGGGTCTCTTCGTTGCGAAGCTCCGGATCATACATCACAAGCATGCAGTGAAGCTTGGCGGCGATGTCGTGGATGTAATAGGGTTGCAGCGAAATCAGCACACGCCCTGCGATCCCTTCAAACCGGGCCAGATCCTGCGCCTTCTCAAGGCTCGCACTATAGCCGATCCGACGGTCGGCGGCATTCCATGCCCGTCTCAGTCTCAGCAACTCCAGACGCGCGCTCTCTGCAGCTTCAGAGCCGATCCGCGGCGCCAGTTCCCTGATCTCCTCGAAAGAAGACACCCTCCCCGGCGATGGACCACCGTCATCGACGGCAATCACGACAGAAGGCCGACCGCCCGTCTCTTCGAGCAGTCGCGCTTCAAGCTCCCTGCATTCACGCTCGGCAGCAAGGCGCTGCTGATACATGTCGTACCAGTCAGGCCACAGTTCCCTGGCATGCACCGGTCCGGCAATCGTGCGCGGCGGAAGATCGTTGAGCAGCATCGGAAGAATTCGCGCAGCCAGCGGCAGAAGATTGCGCCGGTTGATCACGCTTGGCAGGTTGTCGACAAACGTCTCGTTCGGAAATACATTTGCGCACGAAATTTTAGGTAAAGTTCTGCTATTCTCAGAATCAGCCATGATCCAAGCTCCAGATAGCTAGATTGTGGTTAGGTCGAGTTCGGCGGTAGGACGCCTGACTCGGCCGCCTGCGAGACGCAGGCACCCGAATAGTAACCGGAATTAATAGCGAAGCAATATTTTTCGCTAAATTATGGCGATTTTTATGTTTTCTGTGCAAGTCAGAATGGCGCGTGCCGCTTTAGGATGGGGAGTTGTCGAACTTGCGGAACATGCCGGAATATCGACAAACACCTTAGTCCGCCTTGAAAAAGGCGAGGATCTCAAGCAATCAACTATCGACAACATACGCTTTGTTTTAGAACAAGCTGGCGTGAAGTTCGTAGACAACGATGTCACGTTTGGAGTTCTCGTTAACAAAGACGATTACATTCCGTTGTCCTAGATTTCCTAGACGTCTAACGACGAGTTGCGGTACCGAGCGAGCATCGTCGCTAAGGATCAAAATAACGCCAGAACCTTTCCCAAAGTTGCGCCATATCAAACTTTCGAGCGCGACTCGTTATCACGCGAACAACGATATCGGAAGCAAGCGGGTGACGATCGATTCGGTAGCATGAAGTACGACGTCATGATCATTCCTGAAGATTTTTCCGGCCATATTCTGCTTCTCTCCGGACATCCCGGTTCCGGCAAATCCACCATCGCCGAAGCGCTGGCCCACTTGCCCGGCGTGCCAAAAGTTCATTTCCATAGCGATGATCTGTGGGGATACATCAAGCATGGGCGCGTCGATCCCTGGCTTCCCGAATCCGGTCAGCAGAACTGCATGATCATGCAGATCGCCGCCGACGTTGCAGGGCGCTACGCCAGCCATGGATATTTCGTCATCCTTGACGGCGTCGTGCGACCGGACTGGCTTCCGGCCTTCACGGCGCTTTCTTGCCCGTTACATTACGTCGTGCTGCGCACAACAGCGGCAGAGGCGATTGACCGCTGTCAGGCACGCGGTGGCGACAGCCTGAGCGATCCGCTGGTCGTGGCCGATCTTCATGCGCAGTTTGCCGATCTCGGCGCCTTTGAGCACCACGTCCTGTCTGTGTCAGGCAAGGACAAGGATCAGGCTTTGCAGTCCGTCATCAATGCGCTGCAATCGGGACGTTTCCGTATGTATGCTTCCGGGTGGAGCAATCGATAACAGACGTGCAGGATGAAACAAGCGTGGCTCTACCGACCATTTACCTCCTTCGCCATGGCGAAACAGTCTGGAACTGTCTTGGCCGGTTTCAGGGGCAACAGGATTCACCGCTCACGCCGATTGGGATCGAGCAGGCGGATCATGTCGCCCGCCTGCTCCGCGACGCGCTCTGTAACGATGACCAGTTGTTCCAGATGCGGATCAGTCCGCTTGGGCGCGTGCGCCAGACCGCGGAACGGATCCAGGCCAGGGTGCCGCTCCCGTCTGTCGAAGATGACCGACTGGTTGAGGTTACGACGGGCTCCTGGGACGGGATGACGCGATTTGAGATCGACAACGAGTTTCCCGGACATCTTGATGGATCCGACGCGTTCGACTGGTATTTCAGGGCGCCGGATGGCGAAAGTTTCGATGATGCCTGCAAGCGCGCGACGTCCTGGATATCGGATGTCCGGCACCCTACCATCGCTATTTCCCATGGCCTGTTCGGGCGGATCCTTCGCGGTGTTTTTCTCGGACTTTCGAAGCCGAAGATGCTCGAACTTCCCGTGCCCCAGGACGGTTTCTATCGACTACATAACGGCGGGTGCGATCTCATTACAGCTTGACCCGCACCATCATGATCCGGCTAATCAAAGAGGATGCAGGCATCACATGCACCGTTGCAAGAGGGCATCATGAAATCACTCAACGACATCTATCTTGCCTATCTCGACTGCCTCAACCGTCAGGCCTTCGTTGACCTCGGCACCTTCGTCGGTGACCATGTCGAACACAATGGCCGACCGTTCGGCCTGTCAGGCTATCGCGACATGCTGGTCAAAGACTTTACCGACATTCCCGACCTGCGGTTCGAGGCAGAGATCCTGGTCAGTGACGCGACGCGGATTGCCGCCCGGCTTTCGCTCGATTGCACGCCCAGGACCACCTTCATGGACCTTCCGGTCAATGGCCGACGCGTTCAATTCTGCGAGCATGTGTTTTACGAATTTGAGCACAACAAAATCCGCAGGGTCTGGTCGGTGATAGACAAGGTTGAGATCGAACGTCAGCTTGGCTGACAGCCAGCAAAGGCTAAACCGTTCTAACCTTTGTTGAGCAGCTTCTCGAGCAGTGGATGATCGCTCTTGCGCAGCAGCATCCTCCGCAACCGACGCCGCAGCACGCCGGCTATTCCAGCCCCTCATGTTTGCTTGTTTCCAGTCGTGATGGATTTTCCGGTTAGACGCGTCACCAAGCATCTCGACCACACCAAACATCCCGTCCACAATTTTTGACGACAGATTGTCACCCTCGATCAGCACTGCCAGCCTTGGGCTTTCCTGGCCCTTTCCGGTGCCAGTATTTTGCCGGTCCCCCTCGTCCCTGACCGTCGTTCCGCTTCCACGAAACTGCCCGCATCCATCCACGCTATACAACGCTCTCTTTCCCTCGAGGCAGGTGGCGAGGATCAATTCGCAGCACATGCTGCTGCAGATCTGCAGATAGCCATCCGTTCCCGTCCCGCTAGTCTGGATTCATAAGGGCGCACTTACGAGTTGCACCCTCGTTGCAGGCAAAACCGCCGTCCTGTGCGAGGGATCCGCGCCGAAGTGAGCGACCGAGCCTTGGCTCCAGCCATCGGTCCTTCCGCCGCGCGTTTTATCGGGAGACGGCATGGCGATCTATCATTTCAGTGTGAAACCGATTGGCCGCAATGCCGGCAAAAGTGCGGTCGCCGCCATCGCCTATCGAACCGCCAGCAGGATCCTCAATGAACGTGAGTGCATTACGCACGACTTCACCGCAAAGAAGGGCGTCGTTCATGCGCAAATCATTCTGCCCGATGGTGTCGATGCCCCCTGGGCGCTTGATCGGTCTGTTTTGTGGAATGCCGCCGAAGCTGCTGAACGCCGCTGCGATGCCCGTGTCGCCCGCGAGTTCGAGATCGCCCTTCCGCATGAACTGTCTGACGCCGGAAGGCTGGCGCTGACACGGGCCTTTGCCGCCGATCTTTCCAATCGTTTCGGCGCTGCCGTCGACTTCGCCATCCATGTGCCGCAGGGCAAGAGCGACAAGCGCAACATCCATGCCCATGTCGTTATGACCACCCGGGTGATCACGGCTGACGGCCTTGGAGAAAAGACCTTGATCGAGCGCGAGAACAGATGGCTCATCGACCGGGGCCTGCCAACCACGCAAATGCAGGTCAAACAGATCCGCGAGGCTTTCGCCGGTCTCGTCAACCGCCATCTCCTGCGTGCCGGTCTCGACCGCCGTGTCGATCATCGCTCGCATCTGTCGCGCGGTCTTGCCATTGAACCGACGGCCCATATGGGCGTGCACGCCTCGCAGATGAAGGGACGCGGTGTCGGTGTCTCCCGCTGCCGTATCGATGACGACGCGGCACAGCGAAACGCAGAACTGATCCGCCGCCGTCCCGAACAGGTGCTTGCCCTCATCACATCAGGTCAGAGCGTCTTTACCCGTCACGATATCGCCAGAACGCTTGGCCGCTATATCACCGATGCGGCTGCCTTCCACACTACCCTTGCCGCCGTCATGGCATCACCGCAGCTCGTTCTTCTGCAGCGGGAGCAGCAACACGAACCGGCCCGCTATTCCACCCGGGAGATGATCGAACTCGAACAGCTGATGGCGACGAGTGCGATCAGGATGGCCGAACGATCGGCCCATGCCGTGAGAGCGGTGACGGTCACAAACTCCATGGCGAGGCAGGACAGGGAGTTGTCAGGACAAGGCCTCAGTGACGAGCAAAAGAGCGCCGTGTTGCATGTCACCGGACCTGAACAGATATCAGCCGTCATTGGCTTTGCCGGTGCGGGCAAGTCGACCATGCTGACGGCCGCACGGCGGGCATGGGAGGCGGACGGTTATCGTGTTCATGGTGCTGCCCTTGCCGGCAAGGCGGCAGAGGGATTGTCGGCATCCTCAGGCATTGCCGCGCGCACGCTGGCGTCGTGGGAGCTTGGCTGGCAAAATGGCAGATCGATGCTTGGTCGGCAGGACATTCTTGTCATCGACGAGGCCGGCATGATCGGCAGCCGGCAACTTTGCCGTTTCGTCAAAGAGGTCGAGGCACGCGGCGCCAAGCTGGTGCTGGTCGGTGATCACGAGCAGCTGCAGGCGATCGGTGCGGGATCTCCCTTCAGGGCCATTGCCGAGCGGACGGGCGCCATCGAACTGACAGAAATTCGTCGCCAGAAACACGACTGGCAACGACAGGCATCGATCGCCCTTGCCACCCGCCGCACCTCTCAAGCACTGGCACAATATGATCAGCAGAATGCCATCCGTTTTGCCGATGATCGACAACGGGCATGTGCTGATCTCGTGCGCGATTATCTCACTGACCTGCGCGACAATCCGGACCAGTCCCGCATCGCCCTTGCCCATCGCCGTATCGACGTCCGCGCCATCAATGACGCCATCCGGGAAGGTCTGCAGGCCGAGGGTATTCTTGCAAAAAGCAGCAGCCAGTCCGTCACACGGGACGAAGCATCTGGCGCCAGGAAAACTGGCGAGCAAACAGATGGCGAGATCGTCTATCAGACCGTCAATGGCGCCCGAGCCTTTGCCACCGGTGACCGCATCGTCCTGCTGCAGAACGATCGCGATCTCGGGGTCAAAAACGGCATGCTGGGGACGGTGGATGCCGTCGAGCCGGACGCAATACATTTGCGGCTCGACAGCAGTTCAGGCGGACAAAAATCCGGCCGCGCGCTCACTATCCGTCCAAAAGATTACCAATCCTTTGATCACGGTTACGCCACCACCATTCACAAGGCGCAAGGGGCAACCGTCGACCGGACGTTCGTCATGGCCTCCGCCACCATGGACCGGCACCTCACCTATGTTGCCATGACCCGTCATCGTCTTCAGGCAAGGCTTTATGCCGGGCGTGACGAGCTCAGGGACATGAAAGCGCTCACCGCCACCCTTGGCCGCTCCGGGCTCAAGGAAACCACGCTCGACTATACCGACACCTTTGCCGAACGACGCGGATTGAAGGAGCTCGAAGGCGAAGATATCCGGCAGCGGCGGGCGATGGCACAGCCCGCCCCGCGACAGGCGGTGGAGGGCCAGCGACAACGCATGGAGGCTGACGGGATGGTATCGGGCTCACTGCGCCATCAACACGAGGCGCCCTTCGTCCCCCCACCGCTCATCCCCGCCATCGTCAGCTACGACAAATCCGTCGACGAGATTGCCCGCGACAAAGCCCGGCCGGAACTGGAGCGCAGCATTGAAGAGCTGCGCAGCGTTGCGATCCGTGTCTATCGCGATGCACTCCCTGCCTGTAACGCCATAACGCACCATGTTGTCGATCCCGGTACGGATCCCGCCATTCTGGCAAGAGCCATAAGAGAGTGCCCCGACCAGTTCGGGGCGCTGCGCGGCAAGTCGGGCATCCTCGGTGACAGCAGGGAGAGAAAAGAGGCGCTGCACTACGCCCGCTCAGTCGCATCGCTGGTCGAGACCACCGCCAGAACATGGGAACGGCAACTCGAGGCCACACGCCGGTCCGAGACATGGCAGCGGGAGAAATGCGATACCGTCGAGGTACCCGCTCTCACGGCGCGAAGCGAGGAAATTCTCACTCGTCTCGACGCCCTGCCATATAGCGAAAAACCGGGTTACGTAAAGCAGATGATGAACTCTGCTGAAGGCCGCAAGGCGCTGGAGGAAGCGCAAGATATCGACAACGCCCTGCAAACACGGTTCGGTACGGCAAACCTGCGCAACGAGGATCTTATAAAACTCCGGATCACAGCAGACGATGCCCAGTCCGTTGCCTGGATCAAACAAGTGGCCGGGTTGGTGGAGCGGGCGCATCGCGCTGCACTGGTCGAAAACCAGACCCTCACCCTTGGCCAGACGCAAAGGGTCGGACTGCGGATATGACAACCGTCACTCGCAAGCGCAAAAAACAGGGACCACAGACGATGGCACAGCCTGTCCTCGCCGTCCGCCAACGGGGGGGATCACAAACAGCGTGAGAATGCAGGTGCTGGCGATTATTCCGGAGAGTCGTGGAACCGTTCGCCCCTGCCGGCATTTAATGACCGGACGGACCTTTCCCCTCCGCCCATCCCTCCTCGCAGCCTTGTGAGGTCGGCACCACTCGAACCCTCCCCGCCGGAGGGTTTCTTTTTGCCGGAACATCAAGGCCGGCAAAGCCGGAGCCGTCGATGTCACGCCGGCAATCGCCTCGCGGTTTGTTTCAAGGCATCATGAACCGGCAGTACCCACTGCATTATTCTTCATTTGCCAAACCCAAGGAGGACCAAATGGAAGGTGCACCCGTACGTTTCAGAGCCATCGAGGACTGTTACGCCTCAGGCATTTCCATCCCCGCCGGAGCCTATATCGGCAAGGAAAAAATCCACGCAGCACACGACCATCCCACTGGTCGGGCATTTCTTTACAGCCTCGAAATGGCAGAAAAAGGAAAAAGCCTCGACGTCACGCCGCTGGTCGAACTCGGTAAAATTACTGTCGTCCGGCAAAGCGCGCTCTAGCAACGCGACCTGGACATTGAGTATCGTGAGAAACCCTCCCAGGCGGAGGGTTTCTTCTCCAGATGAAACCGAGTTGACGGACTACCGGTTTCGTCACGCTCCGCCAAAACATCCCTACAAAAATCCGGGGGGAATGATTGGCTAAAAGTTCCGACGAATTTTCCACATCCTCTAGAAACTCTTCGCTCTCTGATTTTACGTCTGCTAACTCGGACCTGCAGCAATTTTCAGAGCGGAAATAACTGCACCATACCCGAGAAAGCTAAGAGATAAGAAGCACATGAACCTTACAAAATCAGGAGCTTTATGTCCGCAATATCGAAATACTGCGAGCAAGACGAAGCCCAGCAGGATAACAGTTCCGGTGTAAGACATCAGAACGATTGCCACACGGTTATCCTCCAACAGCCAGGCAATCACACCAACCGCGATGAGCTTTCCATACGGCGCCACCGCAGGCAGGATGTCACCAGCGTAACCCGACGCACGCCGTTCATCGAATCGAGAATCGAGAACACCGATCGATGACTGAAAGCTATTGTATGCGAGGGTCAGCAAAACGAAACTGATCCCCACATGTGAGAGAAACAGACCGTACCAATGTCCCTGTTGCGAAAATGCATAATCAGCGGCCGAGGCAGCGAAAAGCAAAAGCACAAACGTTCCGCAACCCGATGCGAACCTCTGCCAAATATCGAGCATTACACGCCGCTTGCGATACAACCATGAAAAGAAACTCATTTTCGCCCCCCAGCCAAATACGCTGGCCGGTATGCCATTGAAATCTTGCATTATCCTTGGAAATAAATCGATTTTTTTATGTAAAAGCGAGCGATTGACGCCAGATTTTCGAGATAGCAAATTACCGGCAAGCAGTGTTAAATTGAGTGATGTAATTTTTGGCTCTTGATGGGATCCGATCGATGACCAGGTTATTTCTCTTTAGTCTCGTTAAGAAATGCGTAACAAAGGCAGCAACTTAGCCTCGATGATTTGTCCCAGAGGGCATCTTGGTAGGTCGACCTTCCCGAATGCGAGCAATCGCGACGCGTCTGTGCACTATCCAAGACTTGGCTATGTCCGCTCCAAGGAGTTTGAGCTGGACGCTTCTGCTTCATTCCTTTCTAGGCTCGAGCCCAAATATCATCCCGACGTCCGCAATCAGTTTCTTTTTTATTGCTTCATACGCCTGCTCATTCTTTGCCAATTCCAAGGGCAATGCATCAATGCGTGCGAAGATGTTTTCAGCAAGTTGGTTCTTAAATGCAGCGTTGTTGGCAGTAATCGAGGCGTCCAGCTTCTTGCTGAGTTCTTCAGTGGCCTTAGTATTCGCCACGATCGTCGAAATAAGCCGGTTGAAGTCACTGGCTTGTTGCGCCGCGTGAGCGTCGGCGCGCGTGCCAATTTCAAAAAGAAGTTCTTGTTGAGTTGCGGCACGACAATCTCTCGCGAAAGAGCCAGGCCTCGCTGCGCATACTTGGAGAGACAGTTCTGCAGACATTGCTATCCTAGGCACAAAGGCTGCGAAGGAGAAAACACAGGTTAAAAACACAAGTCTTTTTCGCATGTTGTTACCGCATCAAAGTTAGAGCGAATTCGTCCCGTTCGTTTACGGGGATTTTGTCGAGCAAGTGATAGTTTAAGTATCGATCGACTAACTGATCACGCATCTTTAGCAAACCGTAGAACTTCGAAGGAAAAACAAACCGGCCATTGGAAAATTGGTCCGGAGCAGGAAAGGGAATTTCAATTGTCTCTGCCCTGCAATTGACAACGAGCACCGGGGGCTTGTTTTCAGGCAGGGTAAACTTCAGGCCGGGAAAAAGGCCATCCATTAAGAAAAAGCGATCTTCAGGGCTTTGTTCAGCAAACCGCCATGCCGCACGATACGACGACTCATTGGCTGCACGCATGTCCCCGTCTTTGCGCCATTTTTGCCGATAAGTGCGGTCCAGAATAAGTGTTGCAACATTCTCGGCAAGATAGGGATTGCGTTTCATTAATTTGATCGCCGACTCGCCGACAATAAACAACGCCGAGTTCTTCTCATCCGTTGTAGCACGTTCACAGGCATCCAATGCATCTCTGGCCCCAAGTGCCGGCAACGGACCATGTGTTTGATTGTAAGAAGCGACGACGAGATCAATTGTCATGATCGCCTTGTCTATCAACCATTTCCCGCCACGCTCTGTCGGGGTTGAGCCTATAAGCGCCTCAAGTGATGCATAAAACTGCTTGGTATCACCGTTGTAGATGTCGGCCAGTTGCGAGACGATCAATATCCATTCTGAAACGTCGAGCGCGACGTCAGCCAGCAAGGGCCGTTGCAAAAGGCGTTTTGCGATGACTTCCCTATTTTCTGTCTTGCCACACACGACATCTCGAAGTCGGCGAAAGCGCTCTTCAGAATTACTGCAATTAAAGCCTGCAATTCTTGCCATCTCCCATTGGGCCTCAAAATCGCGAATTGTCGGTGCGGGCGTTGACAACGCCGCAAACATGTTGGTTGAGGGAACGCCAGCTCTTTCCGCAGCCTGTTCAGCAAAAAGCCGCGCTGGAGTAAATATATCATCCTCGTATCGTTGCAGGCGCCCCCTGACGTCGTCGCGTTCCGAAGACGTCACAACACCAGAATCGGGGATTCGTGTCTGATCCTGAGCCAAGCGTGCGTCTAAGAAGCTTCCGAACCATTGCAGGGCGTTGAAGCTCGACATATTGTTGACCATCGTCAATTGGCAGCTCTCGAAAGTGTCTGACCAGGATCTACCGAAATTGCGTGCCATATCGAAAGACTTGAATTTCCGATTGTCCTGGTTGAGATAACTGTATTGTCCAGATGGTGTCGTTCGAGTTGCCGCGACAAAAATTGCATTGCAGCTTTGCCAGGGCGCCCAAATTATTGAGCGCACATTGCTTGAAAGAGTATCGACATCAAACTGTAAGGCGATCAAGCGGCGGTCCATCGCCGCAAAACCCTCGCGCATTTCCTGGTTCAGCGAGACAACCGCCTCGAGAATCTTCTTCTGGTTCTCGAGAATCTGATCCAGTTTTCTGTTGATTTGCTCGAATTGTTTAGCGAGATAGGCCATCATAACGCGATGACGTTCCGCGTCGGGGTCTTTTCGTCCACCGAAAACACCAGAGATGGATGCGACGGCGCCAAGCGGGTTGCCGGATGTCCAGGAGGCAAACGCCTCGGTCGCTGCACTCCCGAAACTGATCGCCTGACTGAACTCCTCGGGCAGCGGTACTCCGAGGTTCGTAGCTATCTTGGATATGTCCGCCATACCGCGAAGAGCAGTGTTGGCCGTTTTTAGAGTGTCTTGGATATCGGCCTCTGTTTGAAAGCGTTCTATCAACGCATCTTTCAACTTGGCACCTTCGCATTCAGCAACATCAGTTTTGCATTCGAAACGCTCGCTCAGGAAGCCACCTTTGAGCGCGTTCACCTTTTCAGCAGGAGACATCTGGTCAAGCACAAAGTCTGCGATAAATGCCTGATCTCGTCCAAGCCTGCTTACCTTTTCGTCTACGAGCGCGACACTTTCTTCAAGACGGGAGAACTTGTCCGACAAGTTACCGAGTGCTGTGCTGTGTGCGTCGAGCTGTGTTTGTGTTGAAACGCGGAAATCATTGAGTTGGATCGTAAAGTCAGTGAGGCGTTTCTCCACGCTGTCTAGACGTTCTCCCTTTGCTGCAAGGTCGTCCAATATCAAATCATCCGTTGCCGCAAGGTTATCGAAGATTAGGTCTACAGCAAAGTTTCGAAGGTTTTGGTCCCCCACCGATCGGTCGCGGAGATCCTCAAGAACTCCCGTTGATTGCCTATATCTTTCTTTGGCTACGGAGATGTTCCCTCGCACTTCGGCATAAGACTGCATCCCGACCGCCGCGAGAATTTCGTCCTTCCGTCCTGCAAGATATAAGCGCCCTTGATTCTCCGCAGCTTTTTCGGTTGTGTCAGCGAGGATGTCGAAAGAAAGTGCTACACCGGCACTAACAACAATTGCCGCAGCCGGGAGGACAACCGGCGCTGCGGCTGCAGTGGCCACTGCGGCACCGTAAATCGCCAAGCCACCGAATGCCGCCTCCACTCCGACTTTTCCTAGTTTGGCGGCACTACTTGCTGCATAGAAGCTGTTTTGTTGTCTGGAGTATTCCGTTAGCGTCTCTTCGAGTAACGCGCTTTGTTTATCTGGCGGAAGCTTGGATCTCGGTATTTTCGATCCATCGGAACTTATGTAGACTTTCGCGACATCGCCGCCTGCCTTTGCAAACAATTCTGCAACCGCTTTTGCGTCGATGTTTGCTGCCTGCGACGCTCCAGCAATCAAAGCTAGTGATGTGGAGCAGATGAGCATTCTCTTCATGTCGTCCCTCTACCAACACGAGCCACTCGATACGAAGGTTAGCAAGAAAAAGCTTGAGTACCAGTTGTTGCGATCAAGCTAATGTCTCTTCCCCCATTAAATTCATGGCGCAAGCGTATGACGGACTGTCACAAAGCAGTCTTGATAGGGCATAGTGGTAACGAAGAGCTCCCCATCAGTCCAGTTCAAGTTTCTCGCTAGCTTTGGATCAATGGAATACTGGATCTGGCCACCACCGTCAGGAGCGGTTGCATAAGCATAGCCCTCCAGAAGGCCCGAGGGTTTGCCACCGCGGTAAACGCATTGAAACTCCACCCAAGCAAAAAATTCACCTCCATATCGCGGCGGTGACTGAGGCTTGCCGACACTGAAAGAGCTAGGATTGCCTCCCACATAGTAGTAACTCGCCAATCTTGATACTTGCGATTGGCCATGCGTCCCAGTCCGGATATCTCTACCAGCGGTTACAGACCCTGAAACGTAAAGCTCATTTACCTTGAGCTCATTCAAAGAAAGTGATTGCGTGAATTGAGAGCGGAGTGCGGCAAGTTCAGTAACCAAAGCCCCAGTCCGCTCAAGAAACAGTTCTCTCGTTGCTGCGAGCTCACCCTCAAGACATTCCGCGTAAGTTTGGGCGTCTGCTAGTGATCCAATATCCCGACGGCACTCTGTGGAACGGGCGGGACCCGCAAGGAGGGAAAAGGTCGTTGCTATGGTCAGGACTATAGCGGCCCGAGTAGAAGGTGATTGCGAATTCATTCGAGCTATCCTTGGAACTGGAACTGACAGGAGAATGCTGTTGAATGAGACTGCAGGGGAATAACAGAGGCAAAACAGATGCCGCTGGAACATAATCGGCTGGATGCTAACACAGTCCAACAATGTCCGCATTATGTTGCGCGGTGGAGGCTATACCCAAATAGTACTAACCATTGGCAGAATAATTTGTGTCACGGATTACTTTGCTTGAAGGAGGTCGACGTAGCTAAGCTGCAGTGAAATTGTTCACGCCTGCGTCCCGATCGCACCAATGGAAAAGAGTCCTCCATTCGCTTGTCAAATGCGAAATTAAATGCGTCTGGCTCGTACTGCTTGTTGTTCCCAGGTGCCTTTCGTCGTCGCTAATAATGGCTGTAGGGTCCAACCGAGCCGTCCAACCATCGTTGCGTTGTATAATGCGTAATGTAGTTTACGCCACCAACATTCTCATAAGACAGGCAATCGCCTTGAAAGGGATACGGATCTAAGACCCGTATCGCCGGAATCATTAAAATGATGTATTCATATGATTTTGTTGGATAAAAATTGAACCGCACCGGGTTTGCCGGAGGCCATTTGGTTTGAGTTATGCGGCCATGGCCGGTTCGTCCAGCATGGCGTAGTAGCGTTCTTCAGCCTCGGCTGGCGGTATGTTTCCGATGGGCTCCAGAAGTCGTCGGTGGTTGAACCAGTCGACCCATTCCAGAGTGGCGAACTCTACGGCTTCGAAGTTTCGCTACGGCCCACGTCGATGGATGACCTCGGCCTTGTAGAGACCGTTGATCGTTTCGGCGAGGGCATTGTCATAACTGTCGCCGACACTTCCGACAGACGGCTCGATGCCAGCTTCTGCCAACCGCTCGGAGTAGCGGATGGACCCGTATTGAACGCCCCTGTCCGAATGGTGCACGAGCCCGCCGCCATGAGCGGGACGCCGATCATGAAGTGCCTGTTCAAGGGCATCGAGGACAAAGCTAGCATGGGCAGTCCGGCTCGCCCGCCAGCCAACGATGCGCCGGGCAAAGACGTCGATCACAAAGGCCACGTAGACGAAGCCCTGCCAGGTCGCGACATAGGTGAAGTCCGAGACCCACAGCCTGTTTGGTGCTGGGGCTTTGAACTGGCGGTTTACCCGGTCAAGTGGGCTCGGGGCTGCCTTGTCCGAGAATGTCGTGCGGACCGGCTTTCCTCGAATGATCCCCTGCAGGCTCATCGACCTCATAAGCCGAGCGACCGTGCAGCGGGCGATGGCGTAGCCTTCTCGCTGCAACTGCCGCCAGACTTTACGCACGCCGTAGACCTGGAAGTTCTCGTTGAACACCCGGCGTATCTCGATCTTCAGCCCGATATCGCTGCGGGCGCGAACCGACAGGCGTTCCCTATCCAAGCGCTTGGCAACGTTCTCGTAGTAGGTTGATGGGGCAATCGGCAAAAGCCTGCAGATCGGCTCGACCCCGAACACGCCACGGTGTTCGTCAATGAACGAGATCATCGTTTGAAGGGGCGGTCGAGCTCGGCCATCGCGAAATAAGCAGACGCCTTGCGCAAAATCTCGTTGGCCTGACGAAGCTCGCGGTTCTCCCGCTCAAGAGCCTTCATCTTCTCGGCCGCGTCGCTCGGCAAGCCTGCTCGTTTGCCGCTGTCGACCTCGGTCTTCTTCACCCATTCATGCAGCGTGGCCGGCGAGCAACCGATCTTGCCCGCAATAGATGAAACGGCCGCCCACCGCGACGGGTGCTCTGCCTCGTGATCCAGCACCATACGGATGGCGCGTTGGCGGACTTCGGGTGAAAACTTGTTCGTTGTCTTGCTCATATCGGCTCCACTCTCTCAGACGTTGATGGAGTGGATGCCCCTCCCGCCTCTGTCGCGATGTGGCAGATTGGCAATGCTGGCAATGTCACAGTTAGGAGAATTGATATGAACAACGTCACCATCATCGGTATCGATTTGGCGAAGCGCGTCTTCCATGCCCATGGCGCCCGCGCCGACGGCAGTGTCGCATTCCGGAAGAGATTGACGCGGGCTCAGTTTCTTCCGTTTCTCTCCGCCCAACCGAGCTGCATCGTTGCAATGGAAGCTTGTGCGAGTGCCCATGATTGGGGTCGTGCCATCGGCGGTCTCGGCCATGACGTGCGGCTGATCCCTCCGACCTACGTCAAGCCGTATGTAAAGCGTCAAAAGAACGACACGGCCGATGCGGAGGCTATTGCTGAGGCCGCATCTCGGCCGACCATGCGCTTCGTCACCGTCAAAACCGAGGAGCAACAAGCGAGATCGGCGGTCTTCCGCACGCGCGATCTTCTTGTCCGGCAGCGCACACAACTGATCAATGCCTTGCGTGGGCATCTTGCTGAGCACGGTGTTGTTGCGCCACAGGGCCCAGCACACTTGAAGACGTTGGCCGCAGCAATAGCTGACGCCAGTCAGTCGCTACCTATGTTGGTGCGTGACATCGGCAATCTCTATCTTGAGCAAATCGAGCAATTGAGCCGAAAGATCACAGATCTCGAGAAGGTGCTTCGTAGCGAAGCCCAACGCGGGGTGGAAACACGTCGCCTTCAGACCATGCCAGGTGTCGGACCGATAACCGCTATGGCAGTAGAGGCCTTCGCTCCACCAATGAAGACCTTCAAACGTGGCCGTGACTTTGCGGCTTGGTTGGGATTGGTCCCTGTCCAGCACTCGACCGGAGGGAAGCAACGACTTGGTCGAACGTCAAAGATGGGGCAACGAGACATCCGCAGGCTGCTGATCATTGGCGCTATGGCTGTTATCCAATGGGCCTCGCGCCGAGGAGCACAAACTGGATCTTGGTTGCACAGAATGATAGAACGGAAGCCCATTATGCTCGTCGCGATGGCGCTGGCGAACAAGATGGCACGCTCGATCTGGGCCATGTTGACGAAGAATGAAGATTACCGGAATCCAGTCGTGGCTGTCTGATTAATCGATCACGCAGCTACAGGACTGGATAAGCGGGCATGTGAGGAGGTCGTGAACATCAAGGGCAAATGATCGGTTCGATCGGGATCAGGAAATGCACCGAGGCTCCAAGAGTGGAAAGCTCGTTAAGTTGATTTGCGCCTGATCCGCGTATCTCCATGACGGCCAGCGGCTGCATCTTATGTCGCGCGAAAGGCCTGACACATGACCGC
This sequence comes from Agrobacterium sp. El2ro-1b, assembly GCF_048298475.1. Classification (NCBI taxonomy): domain Bacteria; kingdom Pseudomonadati; phylum Pseudomonadota; class Alphaproteobacteria; order Hyphomicrobiales; family Rhizobiaceae; genus Agrobacterium; species Agrobacterium sp. El2ro-1b. Next base: position 25,505 of record NZ_CP103459.1, read on the forward strand.
ACCCGATCACGTGCCGGAAATGTTCGAAAACCGCTTGCATGAACCGGGGCATCCACACATGGAGCCTCCGGCAAACCCGGTGCGGTTCATCTGCTTCATCTCGGCGGGTTGAAACTCCGGCCACCCACGGCGTTTGCCCGCAGCTAGCTCTTGAAGGGATTAGAACCAACGACCCTGTTATTACAAACTTCCCCAGCACGAGATCTGCAGGCTAACCGAAAATTAGCTTAACTCTACGACTGATTTGGGGCCGGGAGGGGACTGTCTGATATTGGGGTGTCAAAACACTAAAGCCGACATCAGTAGATCTGGTGCCGTTGGCCAAGTTTGGCCCAAAGCAGACATTAGAGATCTCATGACCAGTATTCATGCTCTCGCGGACACGCGGCTGTAAGTAGACGACCGCCTCAATGTGAAATATAGTGCCAGCACTTTCCATCCGGCGGGCAAGAGGTGGCGAGAAACCTCTTGTTGGAAAGCACAGTGTCGTCGCTCAGTAGAAACAACGTCAAGGTATCCGGCTCAGGCAGTCGCACCATTCTTTTCGCACACGGCTTTGGCTGCGACCAAGCGATGTGGCGGTTCGTGGCCCCCCATTTCGAAGAGGCGTTCAAGGTCGTCTCGATGGATCATGTCGGTGCGGCCGGCTCCGATCTTGACGCATATGACAGCAAAAAATACGCATCCCTCGATGGCTATGCGTCAGATATCGTGGAAATCGCTCTCGAGCTTGACATCCAAAACGGGATATTCGTGGGACATTCAGTGAGCGCCATGATCGGCGTCCTGGCGTTTCTAAAAGCGCCGGAAATCTTCAACACGCTGATCATGGTCGGTCCGTCGCCGCGTTACATAGACGACGGTGACTATGTCGGCGGATTCGGTGCTTCCGACATTGAGGAGTTGCTCGCATCCTTCGCCGACAATCCGCTTGCGTGGTCGGCCGCCATGGCACCAGCCATCATGGGAAACCAGGAGCGGCCTGAACTCGGCCAGGAGCTTACTCAGAGTTTTTGCCGCACCGATCCGCGGATTGCACATGAGTTCGCCCGTGCGACCTTCACCTCCGACAACCGGGCCGACCTGCCGAAAGTCACGGCGCGGACGCTGATCCTCCAATGCCGCGACGACATCATCGCGGGGGAGAATGTCGGCGAATATGTCAGGGATCACATCGAGGGCAGCACGCTCATTCTTCTTGCTGCCACAGGCCATTGCCCCAACCTCAGCGCTCCAGCCGAAGTTACCAAGGCGATCAAAGATTTTGTCTGAAGACCGAATAACGGGACAGGAATTGGACGCAGATTACAAGCAACTATTCGACGACGCGCCTTGCGGCTATTTGCTGGTGAGCGCCGCAGAAGGCATCATCCTGCGGGCGAACACTTGGCTCACCGACCTGCTGGGCTATCCTGCAGGAGGCATTGACGGCAAACGCCTGCGAGACATCTTCGGCATGGCCGGACGGATACTTTACGAGACCAACCTGGCGCCGCTCCTTCGGCTTCAGCGGACGATCAGCGAAGTCACCCTCGACCTCAAGCGAAGCGATGGAACAGCAATTCCGGTCATCATGGGTGCCTCCATGGTTGCCGATCCGTCTGGGCGTCCACACATGATGCGCATCGCCTTCCTTCAGGCGGGAGAACGCCGCCTCTATGAACGTGAACTTCTAAGCGCCCGAGACGATGCCGAGCAGGGCTTGAGGCAACAACAGGCCCACGGTGAACTCAGGGAGCAATTCATCGCTGTCCTCGGCCATGACCTTCGAAATCCGCTGGGGTCTATGTCAGCGGCCACGCGCATGTTGGCGAAAGAAACTCTCAGCGACCGTGGACGGCAGGTCATTGGGTTGATGCAGGGCAGTGTGCTCAGGATGTCCGGGCTCATCGATAACGTCCTGGATTTTGCTCGCGCTCGCCTTGGCAGTGGCATCGGCCTCGATCTGCAGACCCATGAATCGCTTGAGCCGCTGATCGAGCAGGTCGTGCAAGAACTGAGAGCGTCGAGCCCGGACCATCAGGTGCAGACGTCCTATGCGATCACGCATCCAGTGCGATGCGATGTTTCCAAAATCGGACAGATCGCCTCCAATTTGCTTGGAAATGCACTTTCGCATGGCGACCGTGTCCAGCCCATACGCGTGCATGCCGAGACAACGACAAGCGGAGAGTTCCGACTTTGGGTGGCGAACGGCGGATCACCCATCGCGCAAGACGCCCTGACCAAATTATTCGACCCGTTCGTTCGCGGGCAGTCTGGAGGGTACAGAGAGGGTCTAGGTCTTGGCCTTTACATTGCGCATGAGATCGCCAAAGCGCATGGCGGCACCTTGACCGTGACTTCCACAGAGAACGAAACGCGTTTCGTCTTTGAAATGCCGCGCTGAAGCAGCTTTATCCTTTCGATCCAAAGCGAATGCCGAGGTCCGCTATTGCCGCAAAGCGGAAGACCGCAATTGGCCGAGGCTGTGTGAAAACTCCAGCGCGACCGTCTGAATGTGCTTTTGAACCTGATATGGCTTGATCGGCTGAATTTTGCGCTCGTTGCGACTGGGGAGGCGTCTGAAACGGTCCTGAAGGGTATTGCGTGCGGCTTCTGGACCTAAAGCCTGTGTAGCTACTTCCTCAAGTAGCCGCTATTGCCTTTACCAGCGCTCCTGCACCAATCATGTTGCTCATCCTTTTGATATTGTAGGCCAGCACGTGTAGCGCCATCTCCGTCCGGACGTTTTTGAGCCTGCGCATCTGGAAATGGGTCGAGCCCATCCATGCCTTAATGGTGCCGAACGGATGCTCGACCGTGCATCGTCGGGTGCGCATGAGGTTCGGATTGTCTTCCATTCGGGAATACATAGCCTCGATCAGATGCTCGTGTTCCCAACGCGTGATGCGACGCTCTTTACCGGTCGTGCATTTGGCACTGAGAGGGCATGACGGACAATCGTTGCGCCAGTAGCGGCGCAACATCAGGCCCTTTTCCTCGGCTGTGTACCGGTATGCCAACGTCTTCCTGGCAGGGCAGATATATGTATCGGCGCTGGCGTCGTAGACGAAGTCAGCCTTCACGAACATTCCCTTCTTCCGGTTGTTGGAGGTCTCCGGTCTTGGCACGGTCGCAGTAATTCCTGCCTCGTGACAACTCAGCAGTTCAGCTCCGTTGAAGTAGCCGCGATCAGCTATTGCATCTAGCCTGTCAGCTTCCAGAGCCGCCTTGGCGGCGCTGGCCATTGGAGCCAATTGAGATCGATCATTCCCAACGTTGGTGACCTCGTGCGTGACAATCAGGTGAGTATCGACGTCAACCGCCGTCTGCACGTTGTAGCCCACCAGGCCTGTGCCCTTGCCATATGTCGCCATTGATCGCGCGTCTGGATCGGTCAGGGAAATCTGACCGTCGGGTACATCCTTCAGCGCTTCTGCAATTCCTTCCAGTCGTTGGACTTCCTGCCGAATATGAGCAAGCTTCTCCTTCAGCCGTGTGACCTTGCGCAACTTTGCCTCTGATCCCTCCAGAGCATCGGCTCGGCCCATCTCTTCGAGATATCGCGATGCGCTTGCTTCGAGATGATTGATCCGCAGTTCGACCTTACCGGGCGTGAAGTTGCGATCTCTGTTGTTGACGGCTTTGAACTTGCTCCCATCGATGGCGACACTGCCGCCACTCAACACGCCGATCTGGCGGCACAGCTGGACAAATCTGGCGCAGGCATTGCGGATTCCCAACCCATTTTCTTTGCGAAAATCGGCTATGGTTTTGTGGTCGGGAACCAGCCGCCCGGTCAACCACATCGCCTCGACATTCCGTCCGGCCTCACGTTCCAGCCGTCGGCTTGAGGGAATGCGGTTTAAGTAGCCGTAAATGAAAAGCTTCAGCAAGACCGAGGGGTGGTACGAGGGGCGTCCGGTTTGTGCGGGCGACATCCGGCCGAAGCCAGCTTCCGCAAGGTCCATGGCATCGACGAATGCATCGATCACTCGAACTGGATGATCCTCATCGATCCAATCCTCAAGACGATCTGGAAATAGCGTAACCTGATCACGACTGATGCCTTCGATATAGCCGGACATTGCAACCTCCGATCGACGACGGTGATTCTACATCAGGATCGAGTTTTTACACAGCCTCGGCCCATTGTGGACCTCCACAGCCCATGCGAATTTGCCTCATGACAGTTGAACAGAACTCAGCGCCAGATAGCGCGCAAATCCAACTCACGCCTGAAGAGTCAATCGTGCTATTCGAGCTGTTATCGCGGTGGTGCGAAGACAACAATGCGTCAACACCGGATGCCTCTTGTTTCAAAAGCACTGCCGAGGGCGCTGTACTGCATAGACTGTTGGCTGACCTTGAGAAACAATTGGTCTCCCCTATCAAAGCTGAATATCGCGACTTGTTGGATCGCGCTCGCGATCGATTGAAAAGGAACTGGGATTATCCGACATTGAGAGGCTGATCACTGCACCACCCTTGCCAGCGGACTGTAGGTAGCGACCACATATGCCAGAACTCACCATTCTATAGTTGAGCCATCATAGGCAAAAAATTGACCCGTCTGGCTCTGGTCGAGGCCGTTGATCGTTTCCAAAAGGCGCACAGCCGATTGATCCGTGGTGAACCGGTCTCTGCCCTTCGAAAACGGCTGGGAAAGGTCCGTATCGACTGTTCCGGGATGCAGCGCGACGATGATGGCCTGGCGGTTGGTGCGGGCAATTTCGATGGCAGCGGTTCGAATGATCTGATTTTGAGCGGCCTTCGCCGCGCGATAGGAAATCCACCCGCCCAGCCGGTTATCGCCAATCGAGCCAACACGCGCAGACAGGGAGGCAAAGACGCTTCGCCTGTCCCGCTGCAAAAGCGGCGTGAAATATTTCAGGAGCAGTGCAGGCCCTATGGCATTGACCGCAAATTGTTTCGCCATGTGACCGGCGTCGATCGCCCGTATCGACTTTTCCGGACCGGCACCATCGACCACCAATGCACCCGTTGCGTTGAAGATAAGATCGAATGAACCGCGTTGATCCTCCAGACGGGCAGCGGCTTCACGGACCGTCGTCTCGTCGGTGATGTCGAGACCGTCGCGGCTGCGAGACAGAGGCAGGGCGAGCGCACATCGGGGATCGGCCTTGAGGCGCGCAAGCAGTGCTGCGCCAATACCACCGGACGCACCGATGACGATGGCTCTATAGCCGCTTTCAAACGAGGCTATCATGAATACGCTCCGTCAGCGGTTATCTCTGGGCGGGAAACTCAAGCTTTTTGACATCGTAGCCCAGCTCACGCACTTTCATCATCATCCTGTTGAGCTTCGCCTTGGAGGGAACGCTGCGGGCGTAAACCCAGACATCTTCGGTGGATGGATTGGCGCTGATGAACCAGGACTTGTCAGGAGATTTATAGAGCACCCAGTAATTGAACGTGATCAGAAGCGGGTAACGGACACTCATCTTCGCCTTGGTAGATGCGAAGTCCTCGATCTTTCCAACACCGTTGATGGTCTTCAACTTGCCCTGCGGCGTGCCTTCGCGGCAGCCATCTTCTACCAGCACTTCATCGGCCGACTTACCCTGCCGGTAGGTGGAATAGCCGGCAACGCATCCGTCCGTCAGAAGCATCGGCATGCGACCGATTTCCAGCCATGTGCCACGATAGTGACCGGCATCAACGGCAACGGGCTTGGGGGCAGCCGCGGCGAGCGAGCCCGCGAATAAAAACAGCGAGAATGTGAGCGCCCCCATGATGCGCTTGCGATTTTTCTGCATAAACTCCTCCTGTCGATCAATCGGGTTCAGGTTTCAGTTCGCCGTGACAAGCCGGCATATCGAAGCGCGATAAAGGCCATGAGGCCGGCAGCAGAGAACGCATTCAGATTGAGAAGCGTTGCAAGATCATCTGCCGACCAGGATTGCAGCCCCGCGCCCAGAAATGTGCGCGAGCAGAAGAACGCGATAAAGACAAGAATTGCCGTCGCATATTGCCAGAGTTTCTCGTCCGCACGGAACGAGATGGCCGCCAGCATGATGCAGGCCGCAAAGAAAAATTCCGTGCCGGATGCGTGGCCGAATATCGCTGTTTCAAACAGGGTATCGAGCGTTCCCACAAGAGGAAGCGCCAGGCGCGCAGCCAGATGGGATTTCTTCGCCAGAAACGGAATCGCAAGGAAAAACGGCACCGACAGTAGGGTAACGAGCGATGCCACAGCAGCATCGGCATCGACCAGATACCAGACATAAAGCGGATAAAACGGCTTGTTGAGGATGATGACCCAGGCAACGGTCAGGGTTGCCTTCGTCAGGTCATCGGTTACGGCCAAGCCCGTCCGCGTATCGTCCCTTCCAAGCTCCATTAGGCCGTCTTCTCCGTTAGCGCCTAGTTGGCCCCGACCTAGATACGAAGAAGAGACTGATTTGGTTTCAGTCGCGAGACACAAGTGCGATGGTGGCTCCGTAAATCAAAACCGGTTACACGATGAGGTCGGGATTCTTCCACAGGCGGAACCCGCCTTCGAAAGCCAGAGCGTTGTCTCCGCGTCTGCACTTCGGCGGCAGAGTATCGAGCCTCTCCACATTGCCGCCGCCGATGACCACCTCATCCGGTTCAAGAGCGGCGCTCAGGCGCTCCACGACGTCGTGGACGCGCTTTTGCCACTTCGCGTTGCCCTTCTTTTCCCGATAGGCCTCGCTGACATAGTCCTCGTAGGTTTTGCCCTTGCGATAAGGAAGATGGGCGATCTCCATCGGCTGGGCAACGTTTTCGACAATCATAGCGGCGCCCAAACCCGTGCCGAGCCCCAGAAACAACATGCGTCCGCCGTTGTAAGAGCCAATCGCCTGCATGAGCGCATCGTTGACGATACGAACGGGACGACCGAAAGCGCCCTGATAGTCATAGCCAACCCAGCCTTCGCCCAAATTGACCGGTTCCCGAAGCGGTTTGTTGTGAACGACCGGGCCGGGATATCCCATGGCAATGACGTCATAGGTCATGTCCTTTGCCATGGCGGTGACGGCGGCGACCATTTCGGGTCCCGTCATTGTCTTGCCGCTTTCAACCTTGCGTTCTTCACCACCTGTGCTCAGGCGGATCTTTACATGACTGCCGCCGATATCGATTGCAAGAACGGTTTGATCCTCTGCCATATACTGGCCTCCATCGACTATGTCTGTGGGCGTTATTCCGGATCAACCCATCCGCCTGGCGGGCCAAACCCTGCCATTTCCGCCGGGCCCCAGCTTCCCACCTCATAAGCAGGCGGCACGGCGGGATCATCGAGGATAGGCTCCACGATCTTCCAGGCCAGTTCCGCCGCATCCTGACGGGTGAAGAGCTGACGCTCGCCGGCCATCGCATCGCCGATCAGCCGCTCATAAGGCGCCATGTCACCGATACCGTCATCGACTGCGCCGAGTTCTACGGCCTCGCCGCGCATGCCATCGCCAGCGGCCTTGCGACGCGCGCCGATTCCGATGGCAATATCAGGACCGAGCCGGAAGCGCACATAGTTGGCGCTCGCCGTATCGACATCCGCGAAAAGGGCTATCGGCGGCCGTTTGAAGCGCACGACGACTTCGGTTGCGTGAGCTGGCAGGTTCTTTCCGGCCCTTATGAAAAACGGCACGCCATTCCAGCGCCACGTCGCCACGCGGAACCGCACGGCGGCGAAGGTCTCGCGGCTGGAACCTGGCGCAACGCCGGGTTCATCCAGATAGCCGTCGAACTGTCCGCGCACGACGTCGTCGCGGGTGAGTGGCGGCATGGCCTTCAGGATCTGCACTTTCTCATCGACCAGATCATCGGAAGCGCTTGTGGCTGGCGGCTCCATCGCCAGCAGCAGCAAGACATTGATCAGATGGTTCTGGATCACATCGCGGATGCATCCAACCTCGTCATAAAATTTGCCGCGACCCTTGATGCCGAAATCTTCGGCCATGGTGATCTGCACGCTTTCGACATGGTCGCGGTTCCATACGGGCTCGAGAAAGGCATTGGCAAAGCGAAAATAAAGGAGGTTTTGAATGGCCTCCTTGCCGAGAAAATGATCGATGCGAAAAATCGCATCCTCATCGAAAACCGCGTGCAGCGCCTTGTTCAGCGCTTCGGCCGTGGCAAGGTCGCGTCCGAATGGTTTTTCCACCATCAACCGTGCAGAGGCGGCGATGCCGGCCTTGTCGAGCCCGGTCACGACGGTCTCGAACAACGATGGGGGAATGGCGAGGTAATAAAGCGGAAAACGGTGATCGCCGAGCGCCGTGCGAAGTTTTTCGAACGTCGCTTCGTTGCGGTAGTCGCCGGAGACATACTCCAGTTGCGAAACGAATTTTTCGAAGACGGCTTCGTCGATCTTGTCCACATGATTGGCGACGGCATCTCGCGCCCGGGCAATGAGCTGATCACGCGACCAGTCATCGAAGGCCACGCCGATAACAGGTGTTTGCAACGTGCCGCGTTTCACCATGGCGTAGAGGGAGGGAAAAATCATCTTGTAGGCAAGATCACCCGTGGCGCCGAACACCACCAGCACGTCCGATCGTTGCTTGTCCATGGCAGGCGTCCTTATTTCGCTTTTTCCAGATGGCCACCAAAGGCGTTGCGCATGGCGGAAAGCACCTTGCCGGCAAATTCGGCCTCACCGCGCGAGGAGAAGCGCTCGAACAGAGCCGACGCCAAGACGGGGGCCGGCACGCCCGTTTCGACTGCCGCCTGCAGGGTCCAGCGTCCTTCACCGGAATCGGATACCCGCCCGCCATACTGGTCGAGCTGCGGATCCTGCTTCAACGCCTGCGCCGTCAGGTCAAGCAGCCACGACCCGATGACGGAACCGCGCCGCCAGACCTCCGTCACGGCGGGAAGATCGATATCGAACTGGTAATATTGCGGGTGGGCCAGAGGGGCCGTTTCGGCGTCCGCCTCGCGGTGCTGGGTGCCCGCATTGGCAGCTTTCAGGATATTGAGGCCTTCGGCATAAGCAGCCATGACACCATATTCGATGCCGTTGTGAACCATCTTGACGAAATGCCCGGCCCCTGATGGCCCGCAATGCAGATATCCCATCGGTGCCGTTCCGGTAACCGGGTCGGCTGTGATGCCAAGCCCCGCGCCGGGCGCAAGCGAGGCGAATATCGAATCCAGCCGTTGTACCGCAGCCACGGGCCCACCGATCATCAGTGAATATCCGCGCTCCAGCCCCCAGACGCCGCCGGATGTGCCGGCATCGATGAAATCGATACCCCGTGGCGCAAACTCGGCTGCGAGATCAATCGCATCGCGATAGTTGGAATTTCCGCCATCGATGATGGCATCGCCGGCCTGAAGTCTGGCGGCAAAATCTCGGGCAATTTTCGGCGTGATGGCGGCGGGCAGCATCAGCCAGACGGCGCGCGGCGGAGACAGCTTTGCAACAAGATCGTCCGGCGAGGTGGCACCGGTTGCGCCTTCCTTCACCAATGCCGCAACGTTGTCGGGATTGACGTCGAAAACCACGCAATCATGACCCTGTTTCAAAAGCCGGCGCACCATGTTTGCGCCCATTCTTCCAAGCCCAACCATTCCGATCTGCATGCTGACATTCCTTCTTTGCAAATGCACTATTGCTCGTTCATTCGCCCAGGCGAACGGTAAAGTCCTCGTTTTCCCAAACCCCTGCATTCGGCCAGAAGAAAGTGAAGACGATGTCGTCGCCCGCCGCCATGTCCTGCACGGGTAAGTCGACGAAATATGTGCCGAGGCCCGAGGCCGTCGTCTTCGTATCCGTGGTGGTTGCCCAGCCGTCTACGCTCCAGTGGACAACGGCATCATCCGCCAATTCGATCCGCAGCGTCTTGCCGCAGGGCATGCCGGCAATCCTGTTGTTGAAACACCAGATTCGAAGATGCGAGGTTGTGTTATTGCGGATGTAGCGTTCCACGCCCTGCGGCGGCAGGTCGAAAACGGCGCCATCGGCGAGCGAACGCAGAAGTTTGATATGTTCGGCATGCGCCCAGACCAGCGGCATCGCGCTTCCCGAAGGCTGGCCGTAGAAAAGTTCGTGCTCGGGCAGGTCAGGCTGGTCCCAGACCTGCTCGGGGAAAAGTCCGCTCAGCCCGGCTGATTTCTCCATTGTGGTCAGCAATGCTTCTGCCGCCTCGCGTCGGCCGGCGGCAAGTTCGTAATGGGCACGCTCACCCGTCAGAAGGGGCCATGGCCTGCCCTGCCCCGCGCCGTCAAACGCCGTTCCATCCGCGTGCTCACCATATCCATCGCCCGTGTACCTGTACCAGACCGGCCCCTGCGGCAGATCGGCGCGCAGGCAATGATCGATCGCCTTGACGGTTGCAAGGATATGAGGATCATCGGGCGCGCGCAGGCCGAAGCGAACAAGCGCAAGAGCGTCGGGACTGATGACGTCGCTGGTCGGCAACGTCGAGCGGTCCGGCGTCTGGTTGCGGATTGGCGTATCCCCGGAAGGTCGTGCGGCATCGGTGGTTTCGGGAGGGGCTATACGCACATAGTGCCCGGAAATGCCGAGCGCTTCGCATAAGGATTGCTCCCCCGCAAAAGTCCACTGCTCGATCTGCGCATTCCAGCAATCGGCGGTCTCTCGCAAATGCGTGGCCCCGGCAACGTCGCCCTCCATATCCAGGAAATCGGCAGCCGCGAGCAGCGCAGCGATCTCGACGGCAAGCGTAAACGGGCTATAGCCGGCATCCTCTTCCCACCTGTCCTCCCCGGTCGTCGGGCCGTTTGCCAGAATATAGGCAGCCGCATTGCGGATCATCGGCATGAAATCCGCGGCGTGATCGAGGTGACCATGCCGATAAAGCATATCCGCCAGCAGGATCGGAAAGGCACATTCGTCCATCTGAACGCCGGGCCAATAGGGTTTGCCATCCAGCCAGAGGTTCTGTGGCCAGCGACCCGATGGCTGCTGTACCTGACGCAGATAGTTCAGGATTGCCAGCGCCTCGTCCGCGTCGCCCGCGGCTAGAAAACCGCCGGCCGTTTCCACAAGATCACGCGGCCAGACCAAGTGATATCCGCCGAGATCATCGTCGCTTTTTGAGGCGCCCCATGGGATCGACAGGCTCGCGACGACGGCGCCCGGCCGGTCGGCGGCGCGATGCGCGGCGAGAACGCCCGTCGATACGCGGTAAGAGTTGATGCCGTGATGGGTGTCCCGGTCAAGCGTCTCCAGACCGTCCTGCCAGCTGCGCCAATTGGCAATATAGGCATCGTGCGCGCGCCTGAAACCATGTTTCAGGCTGGCGACGGCAACTGCGGCCGCCTCATATTCGGTCTGGCCGAAACCCAATGCCAACGTCGCCGTCTCATGGCCGTCGCGAAAATCTATTTCCCCGGCCAGCGACACGTTTCCGTCATCCGCCCGCTGATATTCGTCCATGATGCGCCCGTGCCGGTGCAACTGCTGCCAGCCGTCCGAAAACCCGACAAAACCGGCGCTTGCGGCGCGAAAGGGCAGATCGCAGACGAGCGCCAGATAACGGGAGCGGCCAGAGGCGAAGAGAACCTTATGGCCCTCATAATCACCGATCCATGCCGAATTGAGATTGCCGGCGTTGACGAGATGCGGTGCCAGCAGCGCGGTGACGCGATAATCGGCGGTCTGTCCCTTCAGCGGAATGAATGAAAGCTGCTGGAGAATGGAGGCCCGTGCCGGATCACTGATCACCTGTTTCTCAACACGGTAGGTGCCGTCGGCCGCCGTATTGGTGATATGATAAGCGGGAATTCCGCTTTCAAACGGGCGGGTGACGGAAACGCAATCGCGTTTCTCCTCCGAAAAATAACCGTCAGGCCCGGTGACGACAAAACCGAAATCGCGCGTACAGGCACTGTCTATCCGAGGATAGTATATCTCGTTCAAAATACCGTGGCTGAGTGTGAACCAGATTGGTGAGTCCTCGGATAGCGCGGTCCCAACTCCGCTCTTGGCGCTGGAGGTCCACCGCGCATCTATGCCAGGCGCGCCCGGTGCAAAATCTAGTGCGGTACGCATCATGAAATGTCCCGGTTGGCCTGCAGAACCAGGAAAAAGTAACGTTTATTACAGTCCCGATAAGTCATTGGCTATCTCATTCTCGAACGTCAGCTCTTCCCGGGATAAACAGAAAACGGGTTTCGCGGTTCCTGGATTTATCCGTTTTCGGGACGCAGCCTCATCAGCAAGCTAGGGACTGGCACGGGGGCACACAACTAAAGATTTGGTAATCTCGTCAGCGCCATACGCCAGCGATTTATAGCAGTCGTCTCCAAGCAGCGGCGTCCGCCTCCATTGTCCAAACCAAACTGCGCCGGCCATGCGTTTCGCGACACAGCGAGCGTGGCGTTTTATCAAAATATCATCGTGATGCTTCACAGTGCCGCGCTGGTCAGCAGAACCTCGCCTGTCCCTGACGTCTGGCGTCGCGGCGGCCTTGCGAAAAACGTATCGCCTCCCTTCACTGCCATTCACAGGCCGGAGCAATGTGTGAATGTGCTAATCCATAAGGGCGTCATCAGCGTTTCAGCTACCGAAAGGATAATTCGGCGCCGACTTCGGAGTATTGCCCACGCCATATCGTGAGCCACCTAGTCCTTACGACCAGCTTGCCGCCTGTTTTCACGTCGCCAAGAATGCTTTGTCAGACGGGGCACTTGGCGGGAGAAAAAAGCGTGAGGATGATCTTCCTGAACAGATATGGTTTCCCCGACCAGTCGGCAACAAGCCGGATGATATCGTCGCTCGCCATGTCGATGGCGCAGCGCGGAATGAATGTGACTGTCGTTGCGAGTCGCGAAATACACAATCATCCCGGCAGCGTGTTGCCCGCAACCGAGACCGTTCGGGGTGTCAATATCCAGCGGCTCGCGAGCGGTCGTTTCGGCCGGCACAGCCTCATGCGCCGGAGCATTGATTATCTTCTCTTTCAGGTGCTGGCATTCGCCTGGCTTCTGCGCAACGTTCGGGCGACGGATACGGTCGTTGTCTGCACCGATCCTCCGCTCCTCTCCGTCATGAGCAGCATCGCGATCCGCCTTAAGGGCGCCCTCACGGTGAACTGGATCATGGATCTTTTTCCGGAGACTGCGATCGAGCTTGGATTTTTCCGGAAACGCGCACGGTGGCTTGCGCCATGGCTGACGCGGGTGCGCAACTGGTCTCTGCGATCCCCCGGCATGGTCGTCTGCCCTACCGAAAAGATGGCGGAATTCCTCTTAACGCAGGGCATTGCAGAAGACCGCGTCAGCGTTCTGCATCACTGGTCGGATGGCGAGGAAATCTTTCCTGTCTTGCCGCAGGATAACAGCCTGCGGAAGGCGTGGGGATTGCAGGATGTCTTTGTCGTCGGCTATTCAGGAAACTTCGGGCGGGCGCACGAATTCGGCACCATGCTCGCAGCAGCGAAACGTCTCGCGCACCGGCCGGATATCCGGTTCCTTTTGATTGGCGGCGGACATCAGCACGCGGCTGTGAAGACTGTCGTTCAGGATCTCGGTCTTCAGAACGTCGTCTTCAAGCCGCTGCAGCCCGTTGAAAACCTTGCTGAAAGCCTGAGCGTTGCGGACGTGCATCTTGTCTCACTGCTGCCGGAGCTGGAACACTGCATCATTCCAAGCAAATTCTACGGCATCATGGCAGCCGGGAGGCCGACGATCTTCGTCGGCGATCCGGATGGGGAGGTGCCCCGTATTCTCAGAGCCAGGAGATGTGGCAAAAACGTCGAAATTGGCGAGACCGACAAGCTCTCCGGCATTATCGAGGAGCTTTGCGATGACCCGGATACCACGACAGCCATGGGTGATGCGGCAAGACGGCTGCTTTGTGCCGATTATTCCCGAGAAAAGGCGGCAGATGCCTGGGTGGCGCTGATCGCCAGGCTGCAGACTGTCGAGCCTTCCGGGCCCCATCTCGCTCAAGGTATTTCGCCATGAAAGACAAAGTCGTCGTCAGCCAGCTCGGCGCCCGCATGCATTATGCCGTGCCGAGGATATTCGCATCCGCTGGCCGTCTTGCGCATTTTTACACGGATATCTGCGCCACGAAGGGCTGGCCCCGGATCGTTAATTCGTTTCCGGCATCCCTTTATCCCGCACCCGTCAAACGGCTGGCTGGCCGGCTGCCCAAAGGTGTGCCGACAGCGTTGACGACGGTGTTTTCCAGCTTTGGCCTCCGTTCCGTGCTGCGGCACATGCGCACGAAAGACGTTGTCGAGGAAACCTCGCACGCGATCTGGGCCGGGTCGATTTTTTCCGAAATGGTTGCCAGACGCGGCTTCCACGGCGCCGCCGGGCTTTACGCCTTCAGCGGCGACGCACTCGAGCAGATGCAGGCGGCAAAACAGCAGGGGCTGTGGACCGCAGTCGAGCAGATGATCGCCCCACGCGATGTCGTCGAAGCGCTTCTGGACCAGGAAATGAAGCGGTTTCCCGCATGGGCCGGTCCTGTGCAGGAGAACCCACATGCGCGTCTGTTCGCCGAACGGGAAAAAGCGGAGTGGCGTCTGGCGGATGTCATCGTCTGCCCGTCGGAATTCGTCCGCAAGAACGTCGTCGCCTGTGGCGGGCCGGAAGACCGGTGTGTCGTCGTACCCTATGGGGTCAGTGCCGCGGCTGCCATTGACCGGCCAGCGCGCATGCCGGGGCCAATCAGGGTTCTGACCGTGGGCGAAGTCGGGCTGCGCAAGGGTTCGCCCTATGTCGTGGAAGCAGCCCGACTGATGGAAGGTGCCGCCCGTTTCCGCATGGCGGGCCGCGTTCGCGTGCCCGATGACGTCAAGCAGCAGATTTCACAATGGGTGGAGCTGAGAGGGATCGTTCCGCGCTCGCAGATCGCCGAAGAGTTTCGGTGGGCGGACGTCTTCCTGCTGCCGTCGCTCTGCGAGGGTTCCGCGACCGCCGTCTATGAAGCGCTGGCAGCGGGCCTGCCGGTTATAACGACCGAAAACACCGGCAGTGTGGTTCGCGATGGCATCGAGGGTTTCATCGTTCCCGTCTGCGATCCGGAGGCTATCGCGACTGCGGTGCGTGCACTTGCCGACAATCCCGAACTGAGGCGGAGCATGTCCGCCAACGCGCTCCTGCGCGCGGCCGAACATACCGTGGAATCCTATGGCGCGCGGCTCCTTGCCGCGTTGTCCGGGCCGCATCTGGCGGGGGCTGCGGGTGTTTGCCAGACGGATGAAGCGCGATACCTGGGGAACAACACGATATGAAGATCATCCATGTCATCGCTTCGATTGATCCCAAATATGGCGGGTTGCAGGCCGTTGCCATGCGCCTTGCCGCTGCGCAGGCCGGTCTCGGCCTTGATGTGAATATCGTCAGCTATGGCGACGCCGCCATCGAGGCGCAGGTCAAGGAAATCGGGCGCAGCATTCCGCATTTCGAGAATATTCACTGGCATCTCCTGCCGCCGGCCGGGAAGCTGGAGACGCTGTTCTGCTTCAGGGGGCGGCGCATGCTGAAAGCCCTGCTGAAGGATGCCTCCTTCATGCATATTCACGGCGTGTGGGAGCCATTTCTGCTCTATGCGTCCAAGCTCGCCCGCGCTGCCGGTGTACCCTACTGCATTTGCCCGGCCGGCATGCTGGATCACTGGAGCCTTGGGCAGCGATCGTGGAAAAAGAAGATTGCCCTGATGCTCTGCTATCGCAGGATGCTGAACGAGGCTGCGTTCCTGCATCTGCTCAACGTCGATGAGATGGCGGCCGTAGAAACGCTGAATTTTCAAGCGCGGAATCTGATCATACCGAACGGTGTTTTTGCCGAGGAATTCGAACCCCTGCCGGCCCGGGGACATTTCAGGCAGAAAATCGCCCTGGCGCACGGCAGGCGTTACATCCTGTTCCTGTCACGCCTGCACATCAAAAAAGGTGTCGACATTCTCGCTTCGGCCTTTGCGGCTATCTGTGACACCTATGTCGACGTTGATCTCGTCGTTGCAGGTCCCCCCGGTGGCGCAGAGGGCCACTTCATGCATCTGGTCAAGAAACTGAATATCCGGAACCGCGTCTTCATGGTCGGGCCCATCTACGGCGAGGCAAAGCTCGAAGCCATGGTCGATGCCGACTGCTTCTGCCTGCCAAGCCGACAGGAAGGTTTCAGCATGGCGATAACAGAAGCGCTCGCCTGTGGCACGCCTGTGGTGATCACCGACCAGTGTCACTTTCCCGAAGTCGGCTCTGCCGATGCCGGGCTTATCGTCTCGGTTGACGCGGCCGAGGTTGCCAAGGCGCTGGCAAGCGTGCTCAGCAATCCGGCCAGGGCAAGAACGATGGGCGAAAACGGCCGCCGGCTTGTACTGGAGAAATTCACCTGGCCGGCCATTGCCCATGCCACGCTCGAGGGTTATCGGCTGAGTGCGTTGGAGGCCGCCGCTTCCTGACGGCGGGAGCCAACCGCCCTTGCCGGATTGCCGACATAAATCGTCCACGGCTCCAGTGACTTCGCGGTGACGGCGCGCGCGCCGAGCACGGCCCCCCTGCCGATGACGACACCGGGCCCGACGAAGGCTTCCGCAGCCACCCAGGCATCCTCCTCGATCACCACCGGCCGCGTCACAAGGGGAAACGCGCTGTCCTGAACGTCATGCGACCCGGTGCACAGATGGGCACGTTGCGAGACCGACGCAAATTGGCCGATGGTGATCATGTCGACGTTGTAGCAGATCACGCCAGGTCCGAGAGATGAATGACGCTCCATGACGAGGTGCCCCGGCCACCACACGATCGCGCTGGAATACACCATTGCCGTGGCATGCAGTCGCGCGCCAAAACTGCGCAGGAGAAAATTGCGCCAGCGGCGCATCGGCGGCGGCGTCCAGCTGGCGAGAAGCCGCCAGACGATCATCCAGACCAGCCGTTTCAACCGCAAATTCAGTGCAAAGGTCGGACCTCCGAAACGCGGCAGCGGCGTCGTTGTATGCTGGAAACCGGGATCGTCGTATCGTGAGCGCATCGTCTACCCTCCGGCCTGAGACGTCAAAGACGGTATCTCGTATCGCCGCTGCTGCACGCGCGCGGGTATCACGGCAAATGCCAGCGCCGGCGCTGCAAACATCAGCATATGCACCCAGACCATGAGAACCCAGTCGGTCTGATGCGAGATCGCATGCATGGACGGTACGATCGACAACAGATAGGTGAATTGCGCAGCGAACTCGCCCGTGTTCGCGGTCACCCAGATCCGGCGCACCAGATAGGCGAGAAGGAAAAATTTGAACGCTCCCAGATACCAGAAGGACCCGAACGCATCCGCCATTCCGGTCTCGGTCGTGCCAAGGACGGGATTGTAGTCGCGCGATTGAACCGGCACCGGCAGCATGAAGGATTGCTTGACCTCCACGCCCACGAGTTGCGCGGGCACGAAGTTGAACACCAGCCTGTTCCAATGGAACTTGCCATAGTCGAATTGCAGGGTGTTTGCGGTGTTGTCGATGCGCATGATCGCATTGCGCATCTCGTCACCGCCATCCCGGAA
The DNA here is from genome assembly GCF_048298475.1 of Agrobacterium sp. El2ro-1b. NCBI lineage: Bacteria > Pseudomonadati > Pseudomonadota > Alphaproteobacteria > Hyphomicrobiales > Rhizobiaceae > Agrobacterium > Agrobacterium sp. El2ro-1b. Next base: position 42,959 of record NZ_CP103459.1, read on the forward strand.
GACTTTTTCGAGATTGCCGACGAAATCGATCCTCTTGATATCGTCCCAGACGGGCGCATCGTTGGCCTTGGTGATGGCACGGTAATCACCCATGCTGTTCATCGACAATGTGCCAAGGAAGAGCGCTATGATCACGAAGATGCGCGGGATCGCCCATCCCTTGTAAAACCACCATGCCAGCGCGAACATCATGATGAGTTCCACCGCTTCGGCGCGCTTTCCGGTTATCACGATGCGATCCAGGTAAAAGACGAGATCGAACGCGAGGACAGCGAGCGCCAGCCAGGAAAATCGCCGTGCAAGACAGAGCACCGCAACAGCCAGACCGTAGCTCAACAGCCGCGAAAAGAAGATGTACATGACCGGAACACCGGTCATCTGCACCGCAATGGTCAACTCTCCCGGCAGACGGCTAAGCTTGAAATAGAAGTAGGCGCCGGCGAGCGAGAGAACGGCTGCGACGATCAGCAGACGGGTTTCATCGAAATCGATACGGAAGAATGCAAAGGGTTTCGCCGTTTTCCTCCATCCCCACCAGCACATGAAAAGGCAAAGCATCATGAACAGCGCGGTTCTGGTGAACGCGCCTTCCGGCAGGAATCGTTCCGACGCCAGTCCGGGAACCTGCGGCAAGATGAAACTGAACGTGATGACGCCCGTCAGAAACGGGAACTCGTAAATTCGCTCCCGGCGGATCATTCCCCAACAGAGGAGCAGGATAACACCAACGAAAAGGCAAAAAACCAGCAGCGTGTTCATGACGAGAGCCCCACCTGAACCGGCGGCAAATCCCGCACGAAACTGCTTCTGACGTCGTATAAAAGCGCCTTGGCGTATTCCTTGAACACCTGCACCCCGTCGCCGTTGACGGCGAGACGCCACAACGACACGGTTCTTTGCGCAGGAAGGGAAATCCACTGGATCTGAGGCATGACGAACCGGAAGCGCTTTACCGCACGCCGTGAATGAAACCAGCTCGTGACCAGAATGGCGCGTCTCGCTCCCATTCCACTCAGTATGGGCTGGGAGAATGTCGCGTTTTCCCAGGTGCTGAGCGAAAGACATTCCGTCGAGACCGCAGCGAAATCCACGCCTGAGCGCACCAGCATATCGCGGATGAAATCGCAATCGCCGTAACCCGTCACCAGAACGAGCGGCGCCTTTCCCTCGTGCCACAGTTTCGCAGCCTGGGCGGCTCGAGGAGGACCGTCACCACCCAGAACCACGATGACGTCGGCTTGCGCAGGCGGATCCTCCACGACAAGAAGCGATCCGGCTGAAACGAGCGCCAGTCCGTAGAGACCGATTGCACCCAAGACGATGACACCGAGGACAATCGAATTCCGTTTCCACAGCCAGCTGGTTTTCACGCCTCGAGAAACGAGCGAACGCCAGGACCGTCCATTCGTAAAGGGCTTTGGGGGAATGCGCGGTCCGGGCCACGGCGGCTTCATGATGCAATCACTCTTCATTCGGCGATTGTATTGCTTTTGGCTCCGACACTGATTTGGCAACCACAGGCAGACGCACGACCTCGCGATAGAGATCGAAATTGCCCCTGTGAAGCAGCGTTTTCGAGAGATAACCCATCGCGGCAAGGACAAAGGCGGTGTGAAGGGCAATCGGCACGAGAAGACCGGCGGCCATCACTTCCGCCGGCAAACCGGCTTTTATCCCGGCAAAACCAATGCCTCCACACAGGAAGGAAATGACGATCAGCGTGTTGGTTGCCGCCGCCGGCGTGAAACCGTAATCCAGCAGCAGATGATGAAAGTGCCAGCGATCGGCCGACATTGGACTGCGACCGTGCATGATGCGCCTAATAATCAGGCTGAGCGTATCGGTGATCGGCAGGATGACGATCCACAGCAGTGCCGGAAAGGATACCGAAACGCTTGTGGTCGCCAGCAGGACGATCACGTAGGCAATTGTCGCGCCGAGCGCGGTACTACCGGCATCGCCAAGGAATATGCTCGCCCGTGCGCGCCATGGACCGCGCATATTGAACACCAGAAAGGCGCAGAGGCATACCGAGAGTGCCTCAAGCGGTGGGATGATGTCGCCGACGTTCGCGAAGACCGCCACGATCATCAACCAGATCAACGCAACGCCAGCCGTGCCGCCGGCAAGCCCGTCCACGCCATCGAGCATGTTCCAGGAATTCACCAGCCCCGTCACGAAGAGAACGCCGATGAAGAAAAACAGCGGCAGGAACAACTCCGAATGCGACGTGAACAGCACGCCGACCGAGAGAGAGCCGATATCCGCGCCGCCTACGAGCGCAATCGCCATTGCCAGTTGCATGACGAGGCGCCCTGCTGCGGGCAGCGGCCGGCGGTCGTCAACGACGCCCATCAGCAGGATAACCGCCAGCCCAAGCCAGAAGTTGATGCCAAGCGCCCCGCTCCACCCGCCAACGAAGGCGGAAACAGCGAAAGCGGCAAAGATTGCAATACCGCCGCAAAGCGGAACGGCTCCGGTGTGGCGTTTGCGGAATGAATCGGGACGATCCACAAGCTGAAACGCAATGGTCAGGCGCCTCAGAACGACAATGAAGGATACGCACAGGACGAAAGTAGCGATGGTGTTGAAGAGTATCCCCGACATGTTTGATCCCCACGCTGAACCTTGGCGGCGCATTTGCAACGATACTCGCCTGCTGACGATCCTAAAAAACACCGGCGCTGAGGGGTATGCGGGCAAAAGGCGTGTGGAATCCACCAAAGGGAGAGGGTGTCGATATTAACGTCTACCCTGCCTACACCTGAACCGGATCGACCATCGAAAGAGCTAGGCTCAGGCTCTTGACCGCGGGTGACCACGAATGAACGACTCGGCAACGAGCCGCATCTCGGGAACGATCATTCCTGCGCGGAGAGAACGGCGATCCAGTCCTGAAAGCCGAAAGCATTCGCCGATGCCGGCACCGTCACGTTGCGAAGGCCGCTACGGCCCAGACGCTCGGTGGGCTCGATGTAAAGTCCGTTCGAGGGATCATACCAGCGAAGGGTCTTCTCGCCGGCCCCCAGACTGTCGAGATCGATGACAACGGAAGGGGTGTCGAGATAGATCAAGGCGAATGCCCCATCCCTGTCGCGCGCCGCGAATGCGCCAGGATCGCTTTTCAGCAGGCTCCCCTGATCGGGAACCAGCTTCCACCACGCCAGTTGCCTGAAAAGCGCGGCCAGATGGGTAATGCTTTGAGCGCCGCGGCTGCTCAGCGAATTTTGCCAGCTGTCCTTCGCGTCATAAAGCCCGGCGGCGGAAAAATGCCAGACCGGATTGTTGCCGAAGAGCTGGCCGCTCGCTCCCGAAAGCAGCGCACCATAGGCATTGAGACGAACCTGCCGCTCCTTGACATCGTTCTCGCCTTCATAGGCGCTTTCGATGAGGAAAAAAGGCCGTCTCGGCCCAGATCGGTAACGAGCCATCACCGCCGCCGCGACATTGCTGTAAGTATAAACTGAATCGATATCGAGCCAGGAAGCATCCCGCCAAAAATCGCTTGTCACGGTATCGGGATTGCCATGCACGGTCTGCAATGCCGAAGGATCGGTTTCTGCTATCCCCATTGCAACGGCCATGACCAGCTGACGATCGGGCGGATCATAATCCCCGCCCTGCACCCAGATGATGTTGGGGTACTTCGCGAAGCGCTGTCCGACATAGCGTCCATAAGCCCGCAGCTTTTCCGGCCCGGCCGCAACCATTTCCCGATACCAACCTTCCGGACCACCGCGCGCGCCGCTATAGGCCGGACAGAGAAGTACCAGCAGGTTGCGACTGGCGGCAGCCTTTATGAACGCTTCTGCCCTGTCGAAATAGGCCTCGTTCGGTTGCTCGAAGGCAGCACCGACAAAAGGTTTCTCATCGTAGAAATTTGCCGGTGCCTTGCGGGAGAACCGGTGCTCGATCAACGATACAAGTACGGTGTTGAAGCCCTGCTGCTTTCGGGTTTGCAGATAAAATTCGGCATCGGGGATGGAGGCATCGCCAATGAGCGACCACGCACTGTCTCCGACAATCAGGAATGGCAGGCCCTTGCCGTCTTCGAGATAATGACCATCCTGCGCAACCCGCAGCGGAAAAGCGACATCCTGTGCGGCACAGGTCGAAAACATGCCCAGCCATAGAAGGAAGATGCCGGACAGATAGCCAAGTCGCCGCTGATCGCCGATCATCGCGTCAAAGCCGTTCACGAACGACGCGAAGCCAGTTTTTCAGGGGCAATGGCAAATAGGTTCTGAGACCCGGCCTCAAACCGGCGGGAATAGACCAGTCCTCCATCCTGAGCACTGTTGACAGGCCGGGGCGGTCGTTCAGTGTCATGGCGATGACTTCGTTATAGCGTGCGGCCATACGTTCGATGCTGAAGCGGTTCAGGACCATTTCCTTTCCCGCGATCGACATCCGCTCGAGAAGATCGCGATCGGCGTGCAAGCGTGCGATCGCATTGGCCGCCGCCGTATAATTGCCGATCGGGAACAGGAAGCCGTTTCGGCCCGGCTCGACAATCGTGTCCGTCACGCCCCGGATATGCGACACGACCGGGACGCAGCCACCGGCCATCGCCTCGATCATCGTCATGCCGAGCCCCTCGAAGCGGGACGGCATGATGAGAACATCGTGACTGGCCATGGTGACCGGTATGTCGGCAAGCTGAACGGATCCTGCGTAACTGACGCGATTGTCATGGCCGGCCAGCCTTCGCTTGAGTTTGCCCATGTCCGGCCCATCTCCGACGATCGTCAGGCGCACCGCCTCAGGCGAAGCATCCAGTATTTCCCGCAGCCACATCACGCCTTTCGATGCATCTTCAATGCGGCCGACAAAGAGAACCTTGAGTTCCGGCCCCCGGTTGACGCGCCGAACCGCCTGGCTGCGGAACGCATCGCTATCCACCGCATTCGGGATTGCGTAGGTGCGATCCTTCGGAAAGCCGTTGCGCGCCACCAGATCGGCGCGGCACCGTTCCGATACGCCAATCGTGACATGGGCATAGTCCCGGACCGAGCGGGCGGCAGCATATGTTCCTGGCGAAATATTATGAACGACGAGAATACGCAGGATGCCTTCGGGCAGATAGCGCGCGATATTTGTCTGCAACTGATCGCCAAGAACATTGACGATCACACCGTCGAACCCTCCGTCCTCGATGGCAGCCGCCATTTGCGCGGCGCAATCGCGTTCGCTGAGATTGACGGGCATGCGCAGGAGTTGCCCGAATTCCTTTTCAACCTGCAGATCGAGAGGCAGCCCGTATGTTTCCTTGCACACCCCAAGCCATCGCACGTCTATGTCATAGGCAGCGAGGCCTTTACGAAGATGTTTGAAGACGGAATAGGTGCCGCCAATATGGGGAAGGACAAAATAGGCAAGCTTCATGGGACACTCTCGCTCTTGCATCCACACCCATGCCGCAATGGATCGACGGCGGCTGGTTCGAGTGGCGGCTAACGCGACATACTAAAAAGCCACGGGATGACAGTCAGTTGCATCTTAGGCTTAGCCGTATCTTCCTTTGAGAGGTTTGTGTCGGCCAGACTATTCGTTTGGCGTAAGACGCACCCCGAAGGTCGGTGTGGGGTCATGCCGATCCAGCGGATATCAATGCCATATCGAGCGTGTCGGCGCCGTGCTGCGATTGGAAAATAAATGAGGATCACTCTCCTTGGACAATTTGGCTCGGGCAATTCCGGCAATGACGGATCGCTGGAAGCCATGCTCCTTTATCTGCGCAGAATGAGGCCCGATGCCGATCTCTTGTGTATCTGCGCAAGCCCGACAGTCGTCAGTGCGAAGTTCAACATTCGTTCGATGGGCGTTGGCGGCCCTCCCCTTTCCAATCCGTGGATGAGGCAACTGGACAGGGTGCTCGGCAAGGTGCCTTCACGGCTGATGTTATTGGTCAGTTGCCTCTTTGGTTTCGACAAGGCTGACCTGATGATCATACCGGGGACCGGCATCCTCGATGATTTTCAGGAAAAGTGGTTCGGCTGGCCTTTCGTCGTATTTTGCTGGTGTCTCGTTGCACGCCTTCGTAACACGCGGATCGCTTTCGTCAGCATCGGCGCCGGTCCGATGAAAAGCCGCCTTAGCCGCTGGTTCCTGCGCTCGGCCGCACAGATGGCCTCTTATCGGTCCTACCGGGACGATTTCTCGCTCAACTACATGAAAATGATTGGCGTCGACGTGTCGCGAGACCACCGTTACCCCGATATCGCCTTTGATCTTCCTGCTCCTGTGCCCCACCGCGAGAGGTCCGCCGACGGCGCAATGAGAATAGGTGTCGGCGTCATGGATTATCGCGGCTGGCGTCACAACGATCCCGAGGCCAACAGGATTTACCAGACCTACATCCACAAGCTCTCGCAGCTTGTGAGCTGGTTGATCGGTGAAGGCCATCGCATCACGCTTTTGATGGGGGACGTTACGGATCGGGTCGCCTGCGCGGATCTGATGTTTCTGCTTAACGATATGCTCTCCGAGGATGAGATGTCGCAGATCGAGATCAGCTCGGCCGCAACGCTGCGCGATATCATGCAGCAGATGGCAGCAATCGATCTGGCCGTGGTGTCGAGATACCATGGCGTTGTCTGCTCGCTGAAACTTGGAAATCCGACAATATCAATTGGTTACGCCCGCAAGTTCGACGATCTCATGAATGATTTCGACCAGGAGAAATTTGTCCGCCACATCGACACGTTCGAAGTCGAGGACGTTATCGAACTGGTGACGGAAATACTGGCTGGAGCCGATGCGGTGAGGCAGCGGATTGCCCACGCCAATGAACGCTTCAAGCGCCAACTCTCCGAGCAGGAGGCGCTACTCGGCCGGGAATTTCTCTTAACGGATATCGTCGCAACGCCGCAGGGCGTTACGCCTTAGGCACGCACTATCCCGCAAGCTAATGCCTTCGGCGTAATACCGAGGCGCTTTAACATTCGATTGGCGTAGACTGCCCACTGTCGCATGCCCTTCGAGAAACATTCTCCAAACCGCCTGCACCTACGGATCCGGCTGCCATCCCAATGGTCAGATTTTCAAGGTTCAAGTCCGCACTCTAGATTTGACGCTACCGTCGACTATCAGCGACGCTGTCGGAGCCCTTCAATGCACAAAGTCCGCCGTGCCTTTTTCATGGCCATGCTGGAACAGCACCTCGGAATTGCGATCAATCTGGCTCTGATCGCAATCATGTCGCGGCTGCTTTCGCCTGCGGATGTGGGCTTTGCCGTTATCGGCTACGGGGTAACAGCGGTGATCTTCGCCTTTCGCGAATTCGTGTCGTCCGACTTCCTCATTCAGCTCGATGTCGTTGAACGTGATGACATCAACACATCGCTTACGCTGCTTCTCCTGGTCAGCGGCATTCTCGGGATCATTCTCTATCTGTGCGGACCGTATCTGGCGCTTTTCTACCACCAGCCCGGTCTCCAGCACTATCTTGTCCTCGCAATTTTCGCGGTCATGGCCGAAAGCCTGGGCATGCCGGCGTTTTCCATGCTGCGTCGCCGGCTGGCCTTCGGCACCATCGCACGCGTCCGAACCATCGGCCTCGTCGTTATGGCTGTGGTGACGATCCTCGCTGCCAGAAATGGATGGGGTTTCGTCAGTTTTGCGCTCGGCCTGCTCGTCGGCAACAGCGTTGCCTCCGCTCTTGCCGCCTATGCCGATCCGGCCCAGCGGTCAGCACGCCTCTCGCTCAAGTCGTGGCGCCGCATGGCCGAATTCGGCCGTTACAGGGGCGCTGCCACCATCGTCGATAAATTATACGAGTCCCTGCCGCAACTGGTGCTCGGCTTTGCCCTGACACCGACCGCGGTTGCGATCTACAATCGCGCCAATACCGTCTGCTCCATTCCCGATCGCATTTTCCTTTCGGCAATCTTTTCCTTCGCCTTTCCGGCGCTCGCCGCAGAAGTTCGCGAAGGCGGGGACGTGCGCAGATCCTACCTGCGCGCCCTCAGTTACATCACCGTGCTCTATTGGCCGTCGCTGATCATGGTCGCCATTCTCGCCGATCCCATCGTGCGCCTTGCACTGGGAGACCAGTGGCTTGCCGCCGTACCAATCACCCGGATCCTTGCGCTCGCCTCGATCTTCTGGTTTCCGATGGTGCTGACAACGCCGCTGCTGATCGCCCTCAACGCCAACCGCGAAGCGTTCCTCGGCAATTTCGTCTGCCGCAGCGTCTCGGCGGCTGTGCTCTGCTCCGCGAGCTTCTTCGGCCTGACCGCAGTCGCGCTGAGCCAGTTCGTCACGCTTCCTTTCCAGATGCTCGTCGCCTTTTATCTGGTCAGGCGCCATGCGCACTTCAAATTACCGGAACTGTTCGCAGCCATCGGGCCAAGTGCCAGCGTGACCCTTGCCGCGATTGCGGGGCCGCTCGCCATTTCCGCCTGGATGGGCTTCCGCTTCGATTACTCCCTCGCCCAGGCTGGCGGCGCCGTCCTTCTTTCGATGACCGGCTGGGCCGCCTGCCTGTTTCTCCTGCGCCACCCGCTCCTCAGCGAAATACGTTCGACCCTCGATGCTTTCGCCGGGCGTCCGCGCAAGGTCGGCAGACCTGCTGCACCGGCTTCCATTCCCGACACCGTCGTTTCAGCAGCGGTCGAGCCATGAGCAGTATCGATATCGTCATTCCCAACTACAATTACGGTCGCTTTCTCAAGGGGTGCGTAGAAAGCGTCCTTGGCCAGAACATCGCCGACATGCGCATCCTCATCATCGACAATGCCTCCACAGACGACAGTGTTGCGATCTCCCGGTCTCTCGCGGCAGCAAATCCGCGTATCGAAACGAGCCTGCGCCAAAAAAACCTCGGCGGTCACGCTTCTTTCAACGAGGGCATCGATTGGGCGCGGGCGGATTATTTCGCGATCATCTGCGCCGACGATGTCCTGTCGCCCGGGGCTCTGGCACGCGCAATGGAAGCGCTCGACAACAATCCCGGCGCGCACATGGCCTTCGGCCGCACCGCCTTCTTTCGCAACGACGCCGAAATTGCATCAGGCCTCCGCAGCGATGCCGATGGCATGCGGATTCATCGCGGGATGGACTTCATCGCCAACATCTGTGCGACGGGACGCAGCCCGGTGCCAGGCCCTCTCGCGGTTACCAGAACGCACATTCAGCAACATGCCGGCCATTACCGGCCAGCACTGCGCCACACTGACGATGTCGAGATGTGGATGCGGCTCGCGGTGCTGGGCGACATTGTCGAGCTTGACGCCGTGCAGAATTTCACCCGCATCCACGGCGCCAACCAGTCGGCCATCCTTGATAACGTGCTTGCCTGGAATACCGAAATCGAAGCCGCGCTTGAAAGCTTCTTCGGCAACGAAGGGGCTTTGCTTGCCGACGCCAAGACCCTGCTCCGGCGCGGGCGCGCGAGCCTGAGCGACCGCGCCTACTGGTGCGCGCTTTCCAATCTGGTCCGGCGCAGGCCCGGCGCGGGTGCCCTTCTCGCCCAGGCTTTCCGGCTGAGACCCGCTTCAGCGTTTCTACCACCGATAAGTTATCTTGTGCGCCGACCTGATGCGCTGCACCGCATTCGTGCAGCTATCGCCCGCCGATAGCGGTCGATCAATCAAATTTTCGATGACAAAGGCCTACTCTTCGGCATTCAGGACAAGCCGCAACAACGCCGGCAACGAAGCGGATTTTGTTCGGCGCATGATAGAGGCGCGGTGATTCTCGACGGTGCGCTGACTAAGCTTCAGATCGGCTGCAATGATCTTGTTGGCCTGCCCCTGGACGATCCGGTCAAGGATCTGCCGTTGCTTGCGCGTCAGCGTCGCCAGGGTGGCGCGCGCCGCTTCACGCCGTTCCTCGCGCTCGTTCGCATCACGCGAACGATCAAGGGCCGACCGAACGCTCCGATAAAGTTCCTGGTAAGAAATCGGCTTCTCGATGAAATCGGCCGCTCCATATCGCATCGCATCGATTGCCATACGTACATCGCTGTGACCCGTGACGACAATGACCGGAAACCGGTGCTGCCTTTCTTTCAGCAGGCGCAGCAACTCCATGCCGACCATGCCCGGCAGATACGCATCGACAAGCAGACAACCTGATCTGTCCGGCTTGTAATCTGCAATATACTCTTCGGCCGAAACATAGGTTGCGACCGTCCAGCCCTCGCCTTCGAAAAGAGCCCGCAAGTTGTCCCTGATGTCTTTCTCGTCGTCGATGACTTCGATGAGCCGGCCCGTCATCGGCTCCATATCTTCAAGTTCGCTTGCGTGCTCCGCCCTCTCGCCGGTCTGGCGAACGACCAGGGTCTCGACCACCTGCACGACGTCCTTGAGTTTCACCGGCTTGTGCAGATAGGGTATTTCGTGCTGCGCAAAAGTCGTCAGGGCCTTGCTGGAAATATCGCCTGTGAGAATGAGCGCCGGAACATTTCGGCGGAGTGCTTGCCGGATATCTTCAATAGCGGCAATGCCATTCCCGCCGGTAGGGAAATTGTAGTCCGCGAGAATGACGTCGGGCTTGAACTGCAGTCCGCGAACGATCGCGAGCGCTTCGGCAGCCGTTGAGGTCGCAGCGACCACATACCCGGACTGCTCAAGGCCCATCTTGAGAAGATCGCGCATGCCGTTTTCGTCCTCGATGATCAAAACCGAGGCAGACGACAGGGCGGTCGTATGATGCGGACGGCCATCCACCGGCGCACGAAGTGGCACAAGCGGCTCACCTGCCGGTGCCTGATCGATCTCGATCATGAATACGGAACCTTTATGCAATCGCGATCGCACCGCTACCTTCAATTCGAGGAGCTCGCTGAGCCGCTTGACGATCGACAATCCCAGCCCCAAACCACGGTCTTCCGTTCCAGCAGACGCATCGAGCTGGAGGTATTCCTGGAAAACATCCTCGATTTGGCTCTCGGGAATACCGATGCCAGTGTCCCACACTTCGAACCGAACCTTCGTACCACGCCGGCGACAGCCGACCAGAATTTTGCCGCTGGTCGTATATTTCAGCGCATTGGACAGAAGGTTGCGAACGATCTGCTCGAACAGACGCGGATCAGTGCGAACGGCGAGGCTGGACGGCACGACATGGAGTTGCAGCCCGGCGGCGCGAGCGGGGTAATAAAACTCCTTGAAGAGCAGTCCCAGAAGGTTGCCTATTGCAAAGTTCACGACCTGCGGTTCCACCATGCCAGCTTCTATCTGGTTGATGTCGAGAAGGGAGTCGAGCATGCCCGACATCGAGGACAGCGTTTCCTCCATCCTCTGAACGAAAGTGCGCGCCCGCCCTTCGCCCACGCTCCTCTCCAAAAGCCCCTGCAACAGTTTCAGGGTTTGCAGCGGCTGACGCAGATCGTGGCTTGCCGCAGACAGGAATCGCGACTTGGCCTCGGTCGCCCGCTCGGCGGATTTCTTTGCAGCTTCCCTGCTCTCGGCAGCCTGTTTCTGGGCACTCACATCGATGAAGGTGATGACGACCCCGTCGACGGCCTTGCTCTCGCCGCGATAGGGTTTGACGCGGCGGACATACCATCGACCGTCAGACCCTACTATTTCCCTGTCGATTGTATTGCCGTCGTGGAGGGTCGCCATGGCATCGGTTTGAAGCGTACCGTCGCCGTCGAAGCCGCTGAGGTCTGAAAGGGGACGGCCGACATCGGACGATATGATGTGGAATACTGACCGAGTGGCCGGTGTGAAGAACCGTATACGAAGACTGGAATCCAAAAAAAGCGTCGGGACATCGGTACTATACAGGACGTTTTGCAGATCGTTGGAAACCGCGCGCTGGCGCTCCAGTGCTTCGTGCAATTGATTGTTGAGGGCTGTCAGTTCTTCGTTGAGGGATTGCAGTTCCTCTTTCGAAGTGACGAGTTCCCCATTCATCGACTGATCCTTAGCATTCAGTCCACCCGATGAAGATCCGACACCGACACTCGGGAACGCCTTAGCATGCGCTGCTTCCCGTGATCCGGGCAGCGGACCGGTGTCCGCCTCGAAAGCGGAGGGAACCTTGTGACTGTCATCGCCGCCTTCCGCCATGTCATTCTCGTAAAAATTGGCACACGTTCCAAACAGAAATCGACCCTTGCAAAGCGCCGGGTATGGAGGGTCAACGAAGTCTTGAAAATAGCCTTCACGGCCTTGAGATCATTCGTCAGGGATATATATTCCACCGCGCTCCGTCATAAGAGGAATATACGGGTACAGTGTGTCCAATCGTCTTGAGACGCAGCTTCAGAATGCGTTGAACACGCATAGGTTGCCGACATCGCAAACAAATGGACCGGAGGCAAATAATAAATCAATCCGGCCGCGATTATAATTCATCCATTATAATTAGTTGTAGCCTACAAAAAACGACGACGGCCTGACAGACATTATATTTCAACCAGTTCGCGCGTGTCTGCTTGTCTTTTCACATCATGCCCGATTGAACATTGGCTCGAAATCACAATCGAAAGTGAGTAATTTCCGAACCTTTTCCAGTTGTGATACTCCATTGTACGATGCCCTGATAGAAATTCGGGTAGTGCCACGTCTGTTGCTTTCTGGCCGACATTGAATCTCGAAAAATCCAGACCGCAATTCAGATTGTGTCTTTCCGAAGTTCCCGATTGACAACGACGTGACGGGTTGCCCCTCCAACGTCCGTTGTGGCGACTCGTAAAAAGAAACTCTTCGGTTGCGTCTCTGCCAAGCCAGGCAGATCCGCAAGCACGCTTTAGCGCGGATAGGACATACCATGCTGACGTCAGTTCCCAATAACGGATACAGCCCATTATCACCGAACTTTCATGTGATTGCGCATTCGAAACCTATGGAAACTTCGGTCAAAAAGCTGGCGATCATCGACGACCGGGCGCTTGACCGTGAGTGTCTGGCTCAGAGCCTGATCGCATATGGCCTTGATATGGAAGTCGAACTGTTTTCATCACTCGACGACTGGAGACATGCCCCGAACGGCCATCATAGCGGCATTCTGGTTAACGTCGGACGCAGCGATTTTTGCGATGATGTATCCCTTCATGAGCTACGGGAATTCATTGCCGATTACCCTTATCTGCCGGTCGTCATTCTTGCGGAAAACCGCGATCTGCGCCAGGTCATGAGGGCGTTTGACGCAGGCGTGCGGGGATACATCTCCTCGTCGATAGGACTGGCGGTGTGCGTGGGCGCCATCTCGCTTGCATTGGCGGGCGGCGCTTTCGTGTCAGCTGAAAATCTGAGCGATCTCAGGCAGTTGCTCGTGGTTGCAGAAGACAAGGAACGTCAGCGCACGGCAATGTTCACCCAACGTGAGGTCGATGTCATCAACGCGCTCACGCAAGGCAAGCCAAACAAGATCATCGCCTATGAACTCAACCTTCGTGAAAGCACCGTAAAGGTGCATATCCGCAATATCATGAAGAAAGTCGACGCCAAAAACCGAACGGAAGTGATCTTTAAAATATCCGATCTCTTCAAAAACTAACATCAGGTGTCGTGAAGCGAACCTGTTTAAAATCCATGATCGCCTGCGGGTGTCGGGCCCGCACGATGCAAACGCATTGGAGCGATTATGATAAGAAGGTTGTGCATCTCCTCTAAGCCTTTCGGCTAGCATTCCAAGCATAAAGACGGGGTAACGGGCGCGGAGCCGGATACGGTAATCTCTGGTCATTGGACATATGGACCCGGGATTTCGCCATGCAAACTTTCGTCGAAAATTTTGAAAACTCGGATCGACTGCGCCAGCGCGCCCGCAACATCATACCGGGCGGCGCGCATACTTATGCAAAGGGTGACGACCAGTACCCTGTCCTGTCTCCCGGATTCATTGAAAGGGGATATGGCTGCCATGTCTGGGATGTCGATGGAAATGAATATATCGAATACGGCATGGGGAATCGGGCTGTCGGCCTTGGCCATGCCTATGCCGACGTCGTAGAGGCGGCGCGTGCGGAACTATACCGTGGCTGCAATTTCACGCGCCCCGCAAAGATCGAGGTAGACTGCGCGTCGACCTTTCTCGACACGATCCAGACAGCCGAAATGGTCAAATTCTGCAAGAACGGTTCTGATGCGACGTCCGCCGCAATACGACTTGCACGGGCCGTCACCGGCCGCGACCTGATCGCGCGCTGCAGTGACCACCCGTTTTTCTCCACCGACGACTGGTTCATCGGGACAACGGAAATGAATGCGGGCATTCCCGAGGCGATCCAGAACCTGGTTCTTGGCTTCAGCTACAATGATCTGGCCGGTGCGCGCAGTCTGTTTGACCGCTTTAAGGGTCGCATAGCCGCCTTCATTTTGGAGCCGTCGCGCGGTGATCCGCCTCGGGACCAGTTTCTTCACAAACTCCAGAAGCTTTGCCACGAAAACGGTGCGCTTTTCATTCTCGACGAAATGATCACCGGCTTCCGCTGGGATGCGGGGGGCGCGCAGAAGACATACGACATCGCCCCCGATTTATCCTGTTTCGGCAAGGCGCTGGGGAATGGCTTTTCTATTTCCGCACTTGCCGGCAAGCGCGAGTTCATGGAACGGGGCGGGATCGATCAAACCGATGCCCCCCGCGTCTTCCTGCTTTCGACGACGCATGGCGCAGAAACGCATGCGATGGCGGCGGCCATCGCAACCATGAAAGTTTACACGCATGAACCGGTGGTCCCACATCTGGTCCGACAGGGAAATTCGCTGCGCGCCGCCATCAGCCAGATCGCAATTGCGCACGGGCTCGATTCCTACTTCGGCATCCAGGGCCATTCGGCCTGCCTCAGCTACTTCACGCTCGACCAAACCGGAAAGCCGTCTCAGGCCTTTCGATCGCTGTTTCTGCAGGAAACCATCCGTCGCGGCCTTCTCGCACCGTCTCTCGTTGTAAGCTACACGCATCAGGACGAGGATATCGCCAAAACGCTTGACGCCATCGATGGAGCGCTCGTCGTCTACCGTAAAGCGCTGGAATACGGAGTAGACAAATTCCTGACGGGACGCCCGTCAGAGGTCGTCTTCCGGCGTTTCAACAGCAACGCGCAGCATCAGGCCAGTCATGGGCTGGCCATGGCCGACATGCCGGAATTATCGGAAAGCATCCGAAAGCCTTAAACGGCTGAGGCACCTAGACCGTTCGCATTATAGCTACAGCCGCTTTGCCCGGTGCATCGATCTCGCCTGAAAAGATACGCTCGTCGCAATCGAAAATAGATTTTGAGGGGAAGTTTCATGCACGTTCTGGTCACCGGACATCGCGGATACATCGGCTCCGTCATGGTACCCATCCTGCGAAAGGCCGGTCACGACGTATACGGCTATGACACCGAATTCTACCATCGTTGCGCTTATGTGCCGGGCGGACCCTTGCCGCAGGTGCCCGGCGTCTGCAAGGACATCCGCGATATCACGCCCGCGGATATGGAAGGTTTCGACGCTGTCATTCACCTTGCAGCGCTGTCAAACGATCCGTTGAGCAATCTCAATCCGGAAATTACCTATGAGATCAATTACCGGGGCAGCGTTCGGGCAGCGCAGGCGGCAAAGCAGGCAGGCGTCAAGCGTTTCATCTTCGCCTCATCGTGCAGTAATTACGGCGCCGCTGGCGAGGGACTGGTCAACGAGACGGCCGAGCTGAAACCGGTATCGGCCTATGGCACGTCGAAGGTCCTGGCGGAGCAGGAGATCGCAAGCCTCGCGAGCCCCGGTTTCTCACCGGTCTATATGCGCCCGGCAACAGCATATGGCCTTTCGCCCATGCTGCGTTTCGATATCGTCCTCAACAACCTGACCGCTTGGGCGGTGACCGAGGGACTGATCCTCCTCAAATCCGACGGATCGCCCTGGCGTCCGATCGTTCACATCGAGGATATTTCGCGCGCCTTTCTGGCCGCGCTCGAAGCGCCGACCGATGCCATACACAATCAGGCTTTCAACGTCGGACAGGATGCGCACAACTATCAGATCAGGGAGATCGCCGAAATCGTCGCTCTCACGGTGCCCGGATGCCGGCTGCAATATGCCAGCGATGCAAGCCCCGATACCCGCTCCTATCGCGTCGATTTCGGCAAGATCGCCCGTGCGCTTCCGGCGTTCAAACCGACATGGACGGCGGCCGCAGGTGCCGAGCAACTCTACCGGGCTTACAAGAGCGCCGGCCTGACAATGGCCGAATTCGAGGGACCGCACTATCAGCGGATCGGCCAACTCCAGAAGCTGATCGGCGACAAGGATATCGACATCAACCTGCGCCGCCCCATGGCCGCGCTGCGCCAGAACGCCGATATTGCGGCATCGGTTTAAACAGGAGGCCCGGATGGGCAAGATGGAGCCTGGTGCAAAGCTGACAGGCGATGCATGGCGAGAGGCAGGTATCGGCCAGACTATTCACGACCTGGCCTCCCGCCTCTTTCCGATCTGTCGCAGCATCACCGGCAAGGGCGTGCGCGACACCATCGATATCCTCAAAGACTACATCGATATCGAGCAGCGCGCCGTCCCGAGCGGGACACGGGTTTTCGACTGGACGGTGCCGCAGGAATGGATCGTCCGCGACGCCTATGTCAAAAACGCGGCAGGACGCAAGGCGATCGATTTTCAAGTGTCGAACCTGCACCTCATGAACTACAGCATCCCTCAACGTCGCGTGATGCCGCTTGGCGAACTGCAAGCGCATATCCATACCTTGCCGGCACAGCCCGATCTCATTCCTTACAAAACGGCCTATTACACGGATGCCTGGGGCTTCTGCATGGCGCATCACGACTTCCTCAAGCTCGAGGAAGGCGACTATGAAGTCGTCATCGACACCGAAAAGACGTCAGGCAATCTGTTCTACGGCGAATATCTGCATCGTGGAAAAAGCGCCAAAGAGGTGCTTCTCTTCGCGCATATCTGTCATCCGTCGCTCGCAAACGACAATTGTTCCGGCCTTGCATTGCTGACATGTCTTGCCGCCGGCCTGAAAGGCAGGTCCACATATTACAGCTACAGGTTCGTCTTTGCGCCCGGAACGATCGGCTCCCTGTCGTGGCTTGCGCAAAACGATGAAGGGATATCGAACATCGCGCATGGTCTTGTGGTGTCTTGCATTGGCGACGGGGGTGGGCCGAACTACAAGCGCAGCCGCCGGGGAGATGCGCTGATAGACCGGATAGCCGCCTGCACGCGCTGCGGAGAGGATCGCAAACACCTCGAGATCGCCGACTTCATCCCCTATGGCTATGATGAGCGTCAATTCTGTTCGCCGGGCTTCAATCTGCCGGTCGGCCTTTTGCAGAGAAGCGCTTTCGGCACCTTTCCCGAATATCACACCTCGGCCGACAATCTCGACTTCATCCGGCCCGAGCACCTCGCCTCATCCTTTTGGATGATCATGGACATGATCGATGCTCTCGAAGACAACTGGACACCGTTGAACCTTCGGCCCAAGGGCGAGCCGCAGCTCGGGAAATACGGGCTTTTCCCTGCGATCGGCGGCCATAAGACGAATGACGATCGCACCATGGCCTATCTCTGGATACTCAACCTCGCCGATGGCAATAACTCGCTAGTCGATATTGCCGAGAGGTCGAAAATGCCGTTCGTGGATATTGCGAGCGCTGCCGGAAGACTGCTCGAGGCGGGCCTCGTCTCCAACCTTGGTTTCCAGACGCGCTAGATCTTCACTGCCAGGCCGGCCAACCGAGGTCTTTCTCTGACATGACGGAGGGAGGCGCCGGCCATTCAACACCGATCGCTGGTTCGTCATGGCGGATCCCTGCCGCGCTCGCCTCGGCATAGGGCACCGAAATCAGATAGGACACGGCAACGTCGTCGCTGAGCGACTGGAAACCGTGCGCAAAACCCTCGGGAATATAGAACTGCGCGCCATTATCGGCTGACAGCACCGTGCCAACCCACTGCAGATAGGTCGGCGAGCCGCGTCGCAGATCGACAGCGACATCCCATATCGACCCTTTGACGCAGGAAACCAGCTTGGTCTCCTGATGCGGCGGTCGCTGGAAATGCAACCCTCGTATGGTGTGCTTGAGCTTTGACAGCGAGAGGCTGTGCTGACTGAAATCGGACACCAGCGCGTTGCTCTCAAATTCACGCTTGCAGAATGTCCTTGCAAACGAGCCGCGACTGTCCCGGACAGGTATCGTATTGACGAGCCAAAGCCCGTCGATCTTTGTCTTCTCAAACAGCATTCGGCGCTCCTGATGCAACCCGTATCCAAGAAGAATTCTACGCCATTTCAGCAGCGCCGGAATACATCCATAGGCAGCAGCATACCTTGAAGGCAGGCAGGCAAATAAGTCACCCTTTCGGTTACTGAAGCCGACAGCAGGAAGCGCATTTTCGCGGATATTCCTGTCAACCTACGGCTTATGGATGACGTTTTCGAGCCGAATGCAGTATCGTCACCCACCCTGATCCATAGTATTTTTTCCTTCTAATAAAAGAATTTTCTGAAATTAACTCAACGACACCGCGAAAATCAGGGGGCGTCCGATGAATAATGAGGCGGTTTTTTCTGCAAGACTGAGCTCGACGCAACATGTCGGGCTTTGCCGTCTTTGCAACTCGCCATTGGTGCATACCTTCGTCGATCTGGGAATGTCTCCGCCCTGCGAAAGTTTCGTTGCAGCTGATGCAGCCAACGACGTCGAGCCATTTTATCCGCTCCATGCATTTGTCTGCGACGAATGCTTCCTCGTCCAGCTTCAGGAATATGTCGCTCCTGAGAACATTTTCACGGAATACGCGTATTTCTCTTCATTCTCGGACAGTTGGGTCGCTCACGCAAAGCGCTATTGCGACATGGTCATCGAGCGCTTCGCGCTTGACCAGTCCAGTTTCGTTGTCGAACTTGCCAGCAACGACGGTTACCTGCTGCAGCATTTCCTGGCCAGCAACATCCCGATGCTCGGAATTGAACCGGCGGTCAACGTCGCGAAGGTGGCGATCGGGAAAGGTATTACGACGCTGACGGAATTTTTCAACGAGGCTCTGGCGACCGATATGGCGGCCAGGGGGCAAAAAGCCGATCTCATCATCGGCAACAATGTCCTCGCACAGGTGCCCGATATCAATGATTTCGTGGCCGGCATGAAAACCCTGCTCAAGCCTGAAGGCGTCATCACCCTCGAGTTTCCGCACATCGAAAAGCTTATCGCGGAAAACCAGTTCGACACCATCTATCACGAGCACTTTTCCTACTTCTCATTGCTGACAATAGAAAAAATGGCCCGTCGTCACGGGCTCAAGGTTTTCGATGTCGAAGAGATCCCCACACATGGCGGTTCACTGCGGGTCTTTTTCTCACACGAAGACAGCAGGTTTCCGCGTGAAGCCCGCGTGGATAGCCTCCTCGCACGGGAGTTGAATGCCGGGCTTGACAAGATCGAGACCTATACGGCGTTCGCCGAAGCCGTGCGCCAGACCAAGCGAAACCTCCTGTCCTTCCTCATCCGCCTCAAGGAGATGCGCAAATCGATCTGCGCCTATGGCGCACCGGGGAAAGGCAACACGCTGCTGAACTATTGCGGCATAGGTACCGATTTCATCGATTTCGCAGTCGATCGCAACCCTTACAAACATGGTCGTCTCACGCCGGGAATGCATATCCCGATCCGGCCCGTCAGCGAAATCCCGCGTATGAAGCCGGACTACGTTCTCATTCTCCCCTGGAACCTGAAGAATGAGATCGTTGCGCAAATGAACGACATCAAAAACTGGGGCGGGAAATTCATCGTTCCAATTCCCGACATATCCATCATTGATCCGAAGGAGTTGGCACAATGAAGGTCGTCTTGTTCTGCGGCGGCAGGGGTACCCGCATCAGGGAATATTCCGAAAGCGTCCCAAAACCGCTGATCCCGCTCGGGTCTCAGCCGATCATGCGGCATGTCATGCAATATTACGCCCGGTACGGGCATGAGGACTTCATCCTCTGCCTCGGCTACAAGGCGCATGTCATAAAAGAGTTCTTCCTGAACAGCCGGCCGGAGAGCTATGCCGATTGCGTCATATCAAGCCCCGGACGCGTGGAACTGCTGGAGGAGCTGCCGAGGGACTGGCGCGTATCCCTGATCGATACGGGGATATGGCGCAACATAGGCGAGCGTCTCTGGGCCGTGCGTCATCATCTCAAAGGCGAGAAGATGTTCCTTGCCAATTATAGCGACGGCCTGACCGACGTCGATCTCGACGACATGATCGCCCAATTCGAAAAGAGCGACAAGCTCGCCTGCTTCCTTGCTGTCAGACCGCCCCTCACCTACCACCTGGCGGAGATCGACGAGAGTGGAAGGGTCCGGGAATTTCGATCGTCGGAAACATCCGATATGTGGATAAACGGCGGCTATTTCCTGATGCGGCCGGAGATTTTCGACTACATGCGCGAGGGTGAGGAACTCGTGCTGGAACCGTTTTCGAGGTTGATTTCCGAAGACAAGTTGATGGCCTACAAACATGAGGGCTTCTGGCGGTCGATGGATACGCTGCGCGACTGGCAGACGCTGGAGGCGATGGTCGAGCGTGGTGACATGCCATGGATCGGAGACGATGCGTCAATGGCACGCAAATCGTCAAACACCAAGCTGCTGCCATGAAAAACATGTCCCTTGCCTCAGCCGGTGATCGACTGTCGATCCTTTGTCTTGGAGCTCATTCCGACGACATAGAGATCGGCGTCGGAGGCACGGTTCTCAGCCTGCTATCAAAGGGCGTATTGCTGGATGTCTATTGGTGCGTGCTCAGTGCCGGCAACGAGCGGGCCCTGGAGGCGCGCAGTTCCGCCGAAGCTTTTCTGGAAAAAGCAGCATCCTACTCGATTGAGCTTGCATCGTTTCAGGACAGCTACTTCCCCTCGCAGAGCCGTGAGATCAAGTCATGGCTGCTGACGTTGCGCGACAAAGTCAGTCCCGACATCATATTCACGCATAGCCGCGAGGATGCGCACCAGGATCACCGCGAAATCAACAGGCTCACATCCAATATCTTCAGAAATAACCTGATTCTGGAATACGAAATCCCGAAATGGGACGGCGATTTCGGCAGGCGAAATGCCTACGTGCCTTTGAGCGAAGACGCGATGAACATGAAGGTCGAGCTTCTCCTGCAGCACTTTGGAACACAGCGATCGAAGGACTGGTTCGACGCGGATACCTTTCGTGGCCTGGCGCGGCTGCGGGGAATGGAATGCCGTGCGCCGACACGTTTTGCGGAAGCCTTTACCGTCAGAAAGCTCACATTCGCCTGAAGCAAGCGCAAGCTCGACGACGGTACGAAAGAGACGTTTTTCGGAAATTCAAAGAAACCAAAAACAATACAGGGGGCATCTTCGTCATGATCCGTAACCATCTCTCCGAGAACCCGCCGGAAGGCGCACCGCATCCGCAGGCCGCAGCCAGTGCGGCCGGCTATATCGGCATCATAGATCGCCGCATGCTCGAGCGGGAATGCCTCGCCCATAGTCTAAACTATCAATATGCGGACAGGTGCATCCTGACCTTCTCCAATCTCGGCGAATGGCAACAGGCGCGCGCGGAAATCGGCATGCCTGCGGCAGTTCTGGTCAGCGCCTGGCCCGGCCCGTCGGCGGAGACAAACCGCGAGCTTGCGGAGATTGTCGCAGCGGTCTCACCGGCCGCCGTCGTCGTGCTCTCCGATGATCAGGATATCAATACCATCCTCGATACGATCGCTCTTGGCGTGCGCGGCTATATATCGAGTTCCGTCAGCGTAGACGTCTGTGTCCAGGCGATCGGTCTTGCAATCGCGGGCGGGCGTTTCATCCCGGCAAGCAGCGTGATGAACATGAAAAGCCTGTTCGGCCTGACGGCACATGCGACCATACCGCCGATGAAATTTACAAGTCGTCAATCGGCTATTGCGGAAGCCTTGCGGTGCGGCAAGGCGAACAAGGATATCGCTCAGGAACTGAACCTCTGTGAAAGCACCATAAAGGTGCATATCCGCAATATCATGAAGAAACTTGGAGCAACCAACCGCACGGAAGTTGCCTGCAAGATCGGCGACATGGGTTACGAGCACTAAACACACGCCATTCACCGACCGCTACCGAACGCCCCGCTTACAGCAGGAACCGTCATGATCCAGTCGTCATCATCTCCGGGTGAGCAGGAAGGTATTTCCCGCTTCATATCCATCCTGCGGGAGCGGCGCAGCGCCGTCTTCATCTGCTTTCTCGCCAGCTTCGCTGTCGCGGCAATCGGCTACGCGCGAACCCCGATCCGATACAAGGCCGAGGCAACCCTTGCGCTTGATGTCCGCAAGCTTCAGGCGCTCCCCACCGAATCCGTGGTATCGCCGCTGCCTCAGGAAAGCCCGGTGCTTCGAACCGAACTCGATATCATCGGCTCGAGGTCTATGGCCGAACGGGTTCTCGTCATCCTGCGGAAAGATCGCCTGCTCGAAGGGCGGCAAACCAACTCCGATCGGGCAACCAACGACGTGACCACGCTTGGCAACGACGCCGAGACATCGAAAATGGTCGACAACCTCATGACCAATGTTCGTGTGATGAATGATGGCCGGTCGTACACAATTTACATCTCCTATTATGCCGGCGATCCGGCACTCGCCGCGAAAGTCGCCAATGCTTTCGGGGAAGCCTATATCGACTATCAGATCGACCTCCAGACAACCGCAACCCGGCGCGTCAGCGCGTGGCTCGGGGAGCGGCTGGTCAGTCTTCGGACGGCACTGGAGGAATCCGAACGTCAGGCATCGCAATTTCGCGAGAAATCCGGATTGATAAACACGGGTGGTCTTCCGCTGCAGTCGCAGCGTCTTTCAAGTCTGAATGTCGAGCTGACGACGCTGCAGGCCAAGCTGGCGGGGTCAAGGGCACGACTGGCGACAGCGCTCGCATTGCAGAAAAGCGGCGATGGGCTGGGGATCACCGAAGTTCTGTCCTCGCCAACGATCCAGCTCTTAAGGGCCGAGCAGGCAAGGGTCATCAGAGCCATTGCGCAGATCGATGAAAGCGGCGCCGTGATGAGCCCCGAGCGGCCGCAATTATCCTCCCAGCTCAGTTCGCTCAACAAGCAGATCGTTTCAGAGATAGCGCAGATTATCGCTGCCTTGCGCAACGAGATCGAGGTCAACGAAAAACAGCGGCAGGAGGTTGAAGCCAGCCTCAATGATGTGCAACGCGCCATTTCCACGACGGATATGGCCATGGTTCAGTCCGGGCAACTCGACCGGGAAGCGGCGGCGAACCGCTCGATCTACGAGACATACCTCGCACGCTACAAGCAGACGATCGAGCAGGACGGTATCGCGACTGCCGAGGCACGGATCATATCGAGCGCCATGCCGTCCCGTAAGCCGACCAGTCCGGACGCGGGTCTGTGGGGCCTTGTTGCACTTCTTCTCGGTTGCAGCACCGGTTTGGCAACGGCTTTCATCCTGAATTTCACTGACCGGTCCGTTGGCTCCATCACGTCTCTTCAACAGAAAACCGGACTTAACGTCATCGGACGCATCCCGCGCATTTCCTTCGGAGAGTTCCAGAACAAGCCCGGGAAATTCAGCAGCGGCGCAGCGGATTTCTACAGCGCGTTTGCCGACCTGCAGACCCACTTACAGTTGGCCGAGAGCAAGGCGAAAGTGATCGCCTTCACGTCTTCCGCCGATGGGGAAGGCAAGACGTTCGTGATTGCCAACCTCGCCAGATCTCTTGCAATGAGCGGCGTGAAGCTGCTGCTGATCGACGCCAATCTGCGAAACCCGGCTCTCGGGACGGAATTCGATGTGGGATCGACGTCGCATGTCGCCCAGGCGATCAGCCATGAGGTCAGTCTGGACGACATTATCCAACGAGATCAGGCCTCCGGGGTCGACATCATCATCGCTGAGAAAAGCGATATGCCGCCAAATCTTGTTCTTGGAAGCAAGCGCTTCGCCGGCCTGATTGCGGAGGCGAGACAGCGGTACGAACTGATATTGATCGAGGCCCCATCCGTTGACCATGACCTCGACCTGTTGCGGATCGCCACACTTTCGGACGCCGTATCCTTCGTGGTCCGGCAGGACGTCGCCGATGGCACGGGCATGAAAAACGCCGTCATCAAGCTGCGGGTCGCGGGCCGACCGATCACGGGCATCATCCTCAACGGAATACGACGCCCGAGAAAGCGTCAACCACCGGTCTGGCCGAGGATTTTCCGGGACTGGAACCCTCATTTCAAGCTGCGGAAACGGGCGACCAGTCTGCGCCCACCGGCTGTGGTCCATAACGAGAGGTGAAACATGCGCTTCGTGACAAGGTCCAGGGGCCTTTCCCTGATGATCGCCAGTACCACCTTTCTGTCCTTGGTCTTTCACCAGATACCGGCCACGGCAGATGGCACCAACTACAAGGTCGCTACCGGCGACGTCCTGACGATCTCCGTCTATGGCGACCCGGGCCTGACCGGCCTCTTCCCCGTCAGTGCAGATGGAACGATCGGTTATCCGCTCCTTGGCAACGTCAACGTGGTCGACCAGACGGTGAACGAAATCGGTGAGCGGATCAGCCGCGATCTGGCAAGCCATGTGGCAAACCGCTCCGTTGCCGTCGCCGTCAAGGAATATGCTCCGATCTTCGTTGTCGGCGACGTCCAGAAGCCGGGGAAATACGAGTTCCGTCCCGGAATGATCGTGCTTGAACTCTTCGCGCTCGGCGGGGGATTGCGCGAGTCGAATGCACAGAGGGACACGTCGGGCATACAGCTGATCGCTGCCCAGCAGGAATATGAAGACATGTCGATGCAACTCCTGTCGCAGGACATCCGGCGCGTCCGGCTGGAAGCGGAACTGAACGACACCGAATTCGAGTATAAGGGCGACGAAATCGGACTTGTCCGGGATCGCGCCGCGCTGGAGAAGATCGTCGCATCTGAAACAAGTCTGTTTCGCCTTCGCCTGTCGGCGCAGCAGGACGAAAAGACCAATCTCGAAGTCCAAAGACAGAACTTCATTCAGGAAATAGACACGCTTCAGAAAAGCAACGTCATGCGCAGCCAACAGCTTGAGCTGCTCGACATGGACGTCAACGCCTCGAAGGAACTTGTGACGCGCGGTGCAGCCTCGGAATCTGCCTTGAGAGAGCGCAAGCGCGAGTTGCTATCCATGAACCAGCAGGTTCTGGAATCAACATCGTTCCTGGCGCGCGCGCAACAAAACAAGAGCGAGGTGGAGCGGCGGATTTTGGAGCTGAAAAGCAAAAGGCACAATGACGCCGCGACCGAATTGCGCGAGACCTCGCTGGACATCATGCGCCTGAAGAAAAAGCTGGACTTCAGCCTTCAATCCATGGCCGAGATCGGTTCGACGGCGCGGCGGGTTTCCAGCCTCGAGGACATGATCCAAACCAAGTTCTTCATCGTGCGGCAGGTTGCAGGCACATATCGCGAAATCGCTGCGGACGAGCATACGCAGGTCCGGGCGGGGGACGTCGTCCGCGTCCGCCTGTCGGTATCCGACAAAGATACGGTTTCGGCAGCGGTCGTCACAGGAAGCGTCAACTAGAGCAACGAGCGTCTCCGCCCCCCTGTTTGAGCGGCCCCACAAGGCAGCTACCGCTTTTGGAGAGATACAACTCCAAGTCGCAATTTGCTATCCTGAAGAGTGCCCTCCGACAGTCTTGTGAGGACCCGCACCAATCAAAAGAGTTTGCCGACGTTCCGATCGGTTAGCTCCCGATTTCCTCCAGAGAACAGAACAATCGGCACAGGTGCCGGGGAGACGGAGATGGAATCCGCGATCGTTCCGGTTGGTTATCACATGGTCAGGCAGCGTGCCGTCATCATCGTGAACGGCGAAAGAGGGCTGCAGCCCGTCCACGTGACGCAAGATGCCCTGAACGACATTCAGTCCCCACCACAGTGCGATGCGCAACGTCTGGCGCAATTCGTCGACGTGTTCGCAACGATAGCGGCATCCAAAATCGAGAAGGGAATGTTTGCCTTCGATGGACAGATCTGGATCACGGCGACCGACGTCCGGGCCTGGCTCAATTTGGCGGCGGAAAACCGACCGGCCAGGTGACGTCTGCCAAACTCTGAAGCTTCTGTCCTTGCCGGCACCCAAAGAACGAAAAGTTGCCAAAAATCAGATGGATAGACGGGACCCTACCGCTTATAGCCAGATTGATCCGAAGTGCTAAAAGCGGTTTGTTAGAGTAACCCGTCGCCCCCTGATATTTTGGCGGGTCCCTGGTAACCGGGGATACCTGGTGACTGGGAGGGCTCGCTCGTTCAATCGGGCGAGCCTATTTGCGTTCCGCACAAACCGTCACCAACGCCGCGCAAATCTTGTTGAGTCGACGGGTTCAGATTGAAATTTGCAAGAATATTACCCCAGTCAAGCTGGAACCACAGACCACACGCCACTCATGGAGTAACGAACGATCGGTCGGCCGCTTTGTGGGCTTGTTAAATGGCTTGTCGCACCATATCCGATTGCAGCGACTTTGGTTGTCGCCACCACTCATACAAATCCTGAATCCCGTATCTGAGTTCGACCGTCGAGGCCCAGCCAAGCGCGTTTAGCCGCGAGCAGTCGAGCAGCTTTCTGGGGGCTCCATCGGGTTTGCTGGTGTCAAAAACGATCTGCCCATCGTAGCCGACGATACCAGCAATCAGATGGGCGAGATTGCGGATGGATATCTCGCGTCCCGAGCCGATATTGATCAGCGGAAAATGCGCCGATGATTTCATGAGGAAACAACAGGCATCGGCCAGATCGTCCACATGGAGAAATTCCCGCAGAGGACTGCCCGTACCCCATAGAACGATCTTGTTATGACCGCTGATTTTCGCCTCATGCATTCTCCTGATCATCGCGGGAATGACATGCGAGCTTTGCGGATCGAAATTGTCGTTCAGCCCGTAAATGTTGGTCGGCATGACGGAGACGCAATTCAGACCGTATTGACTGGAATAGAATTGGGAAAGCTTGAGCGCCGCGATCTTCGCAATCGCGTAAGCCTCGTTGGTCGGCTCCAGCGGGCCGGTCAGAAGCGCATTTTCCGTGATCGGTTGTGCTGCAAATTTCGGATAGATGCAGCTCGACCCCATCCAGAGAAGCTTTTCGACACCGATATCGGCAGCCGATTTCATGATATTCATCGAAATGAGCGTGTTGGTGTAGAGAAAATCCGCCGGATAGGCTGCGTTTGCTGCGATGCCGCCGACCTTGGCGGCAGCGACAAAAATGACCTCGGGCCTTGCCGCCGCCATCCATTGCTCCGTCTCGTATTGTCGGGTCAGATCAAGCTCGCGGCGGGAGACTTTGAGGATTTCGCAATTCTCGCGCTCCAGACGTCGCACGAGTGCCGAACCGACCATACCCGTATGGCCGGCGACCCAGACACGCTTGCCATTCAAGCTGAATGGCATGTCTTTCGATTCAGGCGACGAACTCATTTCTTCCCTCTTCCAACATTACGAGGCGAAGATCCGCTTCGACCATTTCCTGAACGAGGTCGCAAAAGGACGTCGAATGACTCCAGTCGAGTTTTCTGCGCGCCTTGCTGGGGTCGCCGAGAAGAAAATCGACTTCCGCCGGACGAAAATATCTGGGATCGATTTCGATGATCGAATTGCCGGTTTTGGCGTCATATCCCACTTCGTCACTGCCATCGCCGTGCCATTCTATTTTCTTGCCAACCACGCCGAAAGCAAGCTCAACGAATTCCCGCACCGTATGTGCCTCGCCGGTCGCAAGCACATAGTCCTCGGGTATTTCCTGCTGCACGATGCGCCACATGCCTTCGACATAATCGCGCGCATGCCCCCAGTCCCTCTTTGCGTCGAGATTGCCCAGACGCAGCTTGCTCATGAGACCGCGCTCAATGGCCGCGACGCCGCGCGTGATTTTCCGGGTAACGAATGTCTCGCCGCGAATGGGGCTCTCATGATTGAATAGAATGCCGTTGGATGCGTGGAAGCCGTAACTTTCCCGGTAATTGACCGTCATCCAGTATGCGTAGAGTTTGGCCGCAGCATAGGGGCTTCTCGGATAGAACGGCGTACCCTCGTGCTGGGCAACAGTGCCCATCCCTCCGAACAGCTCCGATGTGGATGCCTGGTAAAACCGGCAGCGATCGCCAAGGTTCAGGATACGCATGGCTTCCAGCAGCCGCAGCGTGCCCAGCGCATCCGCATTTGCGGTGTATTCCGGCGTCTCGAAGCTGACCTGGACGTGGCTCTGGGCGCCGAGATTATAGATCTCGTCGGGCTGGACCTCCTGAATGACGCGGCACAGGTTCGTGGCATCCGTCAGGTCACCGAAGTGCAGGCGAAAGCGCAGGTCTTCTTCGAAGGGATCCTGGTAAAGATGATCAATCCGACCGGTATTGAAGGAGGAAGACCGCCTTTTCAGGCCGTGAACCATATATCCCTTGGCAAGCAGCAATTCGCTGAGATAAGCGCCGTCCTGCCCCGTTACGCCGATAATCAAGGCTCTCTTGTCTACCATCCACCACATCTCCCAGCGGTTCCGGCCCCGGATGGCGCCTCCCTTAAAGGTATAACGAGGCACTGCGCGTCGGCAGCATACCAAAAGGGAGAGGACGGCAAGTCAGAACTGGCCGATTCACCGTCCACCACGTCGACATCTGCCTTTTAGAGGAGGCAGGGTGGGTATTGCCGCTTTCGACTTAAGCCTTTTGGTCGAGTTGCAGGTCCCGCAGGTCGTGCCAGACTTCGGAAATACAACGCCGGGTCGCGCACGATCTTCTAAGGTGGCAGGGAGCGCGAGACGACATCATCTACGATTCATGGAGACGGATTGGATGGGTACGTTCGCGACGACTTACGAAAAAATGCAAGACTTCAACTGGCTGACGCGTTTTCTGCATGCGGGCCGCTATCGCAAGCTGCTTGAGGTCCTCGAAACAGTAAAGAAGGACGTTGGCAATCGGAAGGTCAGAATACTGGATATCGGCTGCGGTCCTGGAACTGCGGTCGGCCATATTCTCGAAAAATTCGACGTTGAGTATGTCGGCATCGACTACGATCCAATCTTCATCGATGCCGCGCGCAATCGTTACGGCCAAAACGAAAACTGCCGTTTCATCGTCGGAGACGCCACCGACGAGAGGCTTTACGAAACGATCCAGGCCGATATCGTCATTGCGCTGGAAACGCTCGAACATATCCACCTCAACCGCACGGTCCGCGTCATCGAGCATGTCTGCACAATCATTCGTCCGCGGATTTTCCTGGTGACGGTGCCGGTCGAAGTCGGGCCGGCCGTATGGATCAAAAACTGGGGTTCAGCGCTCATGGGCTACAACCGGCAATCAGGCAATCTGAAAGAGACCTTTTGGGCCGGGTTATATCGGATGGACCGGGTGCCGGCGCACCATACGTCACATCAGGGCTTCGACTGGCGGTGTCTGGCGCAGCTTATCCGCGTCAACGCGCCCTTGCGCGAAATCCGCAGCCTGCCGTTTTCTTTCGTTCCGCGCTTGCTCAGCCCGAACGTCGCGCTGATAGCCGAGCCGGTAAAAGCGACGATCGATCTGGCAAACGATGACCCCGAGGCATGGAAGATCAATCATGGCCAAACGGCCTTTCAGCGTCCGCATATTGTCGACGAGACCGATGCTGCCCGTCACGCCAAGTCCTCGGCAACATGGTCGATGCGTCTTAAAGGACTTTTGGGAATGGCCCTCGCCCCGATGCCATTTGCCTGGCATCGCTGGTCTTACATTTCCATTTCGCCAGGCGAACGGCACTCATCGCATTTCCTGCTGACGATCGACAAACACTTGCTGCCGCCTCATCAACCCGTTGAAGGCGACATTATCGTCCTTGCGGGGCAAGCCATTGCTCAAGGCATTTCCGAAGCCAGTTATCTGCTGATCTAGGATCATGACTTTTCAGCCGGAG
This sequence comes from Agrobacterium sp. El2ro-1b, assembly GCF_048298475.1. Taxonomy (NCBI): domain Bacteria; kingdom Pseudomonadati; phylum Pseudomonadota; class Alphaproteobacteria; order Hyphomicrobiales; family Rhizobiaceae; genus Agrobacterium; species Agrobacterium sp. El2ro-1b. The sequence goes on from NZ_CP103459.1 coordinate 72,813, forward strand.
CGAGGGCTGAGAAAAGACATCGAACCTACCGAGTTATAACCCGATGGAGATGGTTGCGGCAGCAAGCTAAGCTATTCGCCTAGCTGCCAACCCCAATACACCGATCAGTTCGTGATCAACTTCGGGACGCGGGCCGTTGTAGTCCAAAACGGCAAAAAACGGCCGCTACGGACCGTTTTTCGATATCGGGAAAGCTGCACGCCAAACTTAGACGTCAAGAGCTGCCTTATGAATGTCCACCAGTTCCTGATAACAGGAGGCATTGCCAGCAAGGACGGGCTGTCCTTCGAACAGCTTTTCACCTTCCAGCGAAAACGGCATGGAATGGCCGCCGGCTTCGTTGACGAGGCAGAACCCGGCCATGCAATCCCAGGCGCGCATGTGGGGCTCGTAATATCCGACAAGGCGTCCTGCCGCGACATATGCCAGCATCAACGCTCCCGAGCCGTTGCGGATGAAGTTGCCGCCGCGGGCCAGCACGTCACTGATGATGTGACCGACACGCTGCGGCGTGACATAGTTGTTGCTGCCGATGCCCGTCAGCGCATTCTGCAGGTTCCGTGATGGATCGAGTTGCAGGCGCGTGCCATTCAGGGTCGCGCCAAGGCCCTGTGCGGCAGCGTAGATTTCCTGCGAACACGGGACCTTGATGACGCCGATAACCGGGGCACCGTCGCGGATGACGGCAATGGAGACGCACCAGCTTGGCATGCCATTGACGAAGGGAGCGGTGCCATCGATGGGATCGACAACCCAGGTATAGCCGGAGGTGCCGTCTTGATAACCGTGCTCCTCACCGAGGAAACCGTCATTCGCGAAGGCTGCGGCGACGCGCTCGCGCAGCATGGTCTCGACGTTGCGGTCTGCAATGGAGACCACGTCCTGCAGATCGCGTTTCGTCTCGATCACGAGGCTGTCGCGCTTGTTGAAATAATCGAGCGCCATTGAACCGGCCTCTTCCGCAAGCGTCTTTGCCAGCGCAAAGCGTTGATCGAGGCCGTCATTCTGTCCTGTCATTTCCATTTTCCTTAAGTCCATGAGTCTTCAAGCGTCGATGAGGGCTATGCCACGGTTTTTGAAATTGAGTGTGACATCGCTCGTTTCGCGTTGCGTGTGGCTCATTTCATGGTCGACGATGAAGAGTGTGCCAACTTCGGTCTCGACTTCATATTCGATGTGGCCGCCGAGATAGGCCGTGTGCAGCACGCGGCCGGGCATGCCGCTGCCACCCGCCGCGCCGATGGTGATGGCACCGGGACGCACGGCAAGCTTGGCGCTGCCGGAGCGCGGGCCGCGGCTTCGGACCCGATGTTCCATGTTGCCAACCCGCACGAGGGATTCGTCACCCGTCTGGGAGACGACTTCGCAGGGCACCACGTTGGCCTCCCCCATGAAATCGGCGATGAAGGAGGATGCCGGTGCTTCGTAAAGTTCGCGGGGCGCGCCGGACTGGGCGATTTCTCCCTCCTTCATGACGATGATGCGATCCGATACCGCTAGCGCCTCATCCTGGTCATGCGTGACATAAACGGCAGTGAAACCGATCCTCTGCTGAAGCTCACGGATATCGGTGCGCACGCGCCGACGCAGGCGCGCATCAAGGTTCGACAAGGGTTCATCGAGGAGCAACACCTGCGGCTCCAGCACGAGGGCGCGGGCGACCGCGACGCGCTGCTGCTGGCCGCCGGAAAGTTCCGCCGGCAGGCGGTGGCCCATGCCCGCAAGGCCCACGAGCTTGAGCCCCTCTTCGGCCTTTTCCCGCGCCTCGGCCTTTTTAATGCCCGAGGATTGGAGGCCGTAGGCGACATTATCCAGGGCGCTCATATGCGGAAACAGGGCATAGGACTGGAAGACCATCGAGACATCGCGCTCGTTGGCGGGAAGCATGGTCACATCCTTGCCGCCGATGAGGATGCGGCCGGAATTGGGATGTTCAAGGCCGGCGAGCATGCGCAGCGTCGTCGTCTTGCCGCAACCGGAGGGCCCGAGAAGGGTGACGAGCGTGCCGGGCTCGATGGTCAATGACAGATCTGGAATGGCGGTGAATGCGCCGAAGGTCTTGCGGACATTTTCGAAGACGACGGAGCCCGGTTTGACGGTGATCATGCGATTTTCTCCTGAGGGTGAGAAACGGATTTGGCTGCATCAAGGCCCGCGACGCGGTTTTCGCGCCGCAGACGTCTTTCGCCGACGATGAGCTGGAAGCCTGCGATGACAGTGATCATGACGACGATCAGCATCGAGGAATAAGCGATTGCGACACCGTATTCGCCGTTTTCAACGAGGCCGACGATATAGGACGTCGCCATGTTGTATTGGGCGCTGACGAGGAAGATCACCGCGCTGATAGACGTGATGGCCCTGACGAAGGAATAGACCAGCGCCGCCCGGATGGCCGGGCGCAGGAGCGGCAGCACCACCAGGCGAATGGTGCGGAAGCTGTTTGCCCGGAGTGTGAGCGAGGCTTCATCGAGGCTCTTGTCCAGCTGGCTCATGGCCGCGATGCCACCGCGCACGCCAACCGGCATGTTGCGGAAGACGAAGCAGGCAATGAGGATCAGTGCCGATCCCGTCATTTCGAGCGGCGGCAGGTTGAAGGCCATGATGTAGCTGACGCCGATGACCGTGCCGGGAATGGCAAAGCTCATCATCAAAGCGAATTCGAACAGGTTCCTGCCGGCAAATTTCTGCCGGACGATGATATAGGCCGTCAGCAGCCCGACAGCCGCGGTGAGCGGAGCGGAAATCAGGGCGATCTCCATCGTCGTCCAGAAGGAGTTCCAGGCAACGCCCGTCCAGGCGATCGAACCATTGCTGAGGCTGACGGAGAAGGCGCGGACGTAGTGTTCGATCGTCAGCGTATTATCCAGACCCCAGGTCTTCACGAAACCGCCGACGAGGATCATGCCATAAACGACGATGGTGAAAAGCATCCAGGGAACGACAAGCGCGTGCACCGCAATCGACATGGATTTCGGAAGGGCGATATGCGCGCCGCTGTCGCCCTTGCCGGTGACGGTGGCGAAATTCTTGCCAGCCAGCCAAAAGCGCTGGGCGATGAAGGCAGACAGCGTGAAGCAGAGCAGCACGATAGCGAGGACTGCGGCGCGTGACGGGTCATTCTGCGAGCCAACGACGGCGAAGAAGATTTCCGTCGAGAGAACGCCGTGGCTGCCGCCCAGCACCAGCGGATTGCCGAAATCCGCCATGCTTTCGATGAAGCCGATCAGAAACGCATTGGCAAGGCCCGGCTTCATCAACGGAAGCGACACGCGCCAGAAGGTGCGCCAGCGGTCGGCACGCAGCGTCTGCGACGCCTCCTCCATCGACGGGCTGACGCCTTCGACGACACCGATCAGGACCAGGAACGAAATGGGCGTGAAGGACAGGACCTGCGCGATCCATATGCCCGTCAGGCCATAAAGCCAGCGGCCCGGCTCGATGCCGAAGACGCTCGACATGAATTCGGTGACGACGCCTGCACGGCCGAAAAGCAGAGTCAGGGCAAGACCGATAACGAAGGGCGGCGTGATGATCGGCAGGATCGTCAGCAGCCGCAGACCTTTCTTGAACGGAAAACGCGTGCGGGTGGCGACCAGCGCGAAGGCCAGTCCGAGGATGGTCGATCCCGCCGCCGTCATGATGGCGAGGAAGAGCGTGCGCCATGCGACACCGCAGCGGCCGGCACCGACGACACAATCCAGGCTCCAGATGCCGGGATCGCGCATGTTGCGGATAAATCCGTCGGGATTGAACGAGCCGTCAAAGTCCTGAACCGCGCCCACCATCATGCTGCCAATGGGATAAAAGACGAAGACGCAGACCAGGAATACGAGCAGCGAAATAGAGGAGACGACAAAGACGTCACCCTTCATGAAGCCCCGTTCGGCAAGACCAAACGAAATGAAGAGCACGAAGACGAAAGCCATCGTCACGGCGCCGGCGCCCATGGAGGGCTGGCCGTCGGCCATGGCTCCGAAGAGGCTTTCGGTGGCCTGCCAGGTCCATCCGGTAAAGCCGATCGCCAGCCCCTGAAGCACGAGGAAGGCAAGCCCGAAAGCACCGGCGGCCACGAGCAGCCTGCCGCGCAGGATAGGATTGGACAGCGTCCGCGCAACGGCTCCCAGCAGAAAGAAGATCAGGACGCCGAACAGCCAGGTGCGGCCTTCGGTTATCATCTGGAGAATGCCGGGCGCGACCTGCGATGATGTCGGAAAATCCGATAGCCAGCCAAGGCCAAAAAAGCCGCTTTCGATGCGGTACCAGGGCACCAGCACCAGGGCAGCAAGGCCCAAGGCCAGAACAATATCCAGCCTGCGATTGCCATGGGTCATGGTCAACCTCACAAAATTGAGTGTGTCGGAAAGAGGCTGCCTTCGGCATTGAGAACGAAGGCAGCCGACATGGGATATCAGTTGGCGGCGGCGCCGACGTCCTTGTCCCAGCGCTCCAGCAGGGCCTTGCGCTTTTCAGGATCGCCATAGGTCTTGAAGTCGTAATTGATCAGCTTGATATCCTCGAAGCGCGGCGCTTCCTTCGGAATTTCGGCCGTCTTGTTCGACGGAAGCTGGAACGACTTCGCATCCTTCATGCGCGATTGAACGTCCGGCTGCAGCGCCCAGTCATACCAGGTCTTGGCGTTCTCGAGATTGCGCGCGCCCTTGACGATGGACATGGAGCCGATTTCATAGCCGGTGCCTTCACACGGCGCGACCGACTTTACCGGAAAGCCTTCCGCTGTCTGCGCCACGGCATCATGCATGAAGACGATGCCGACAGCCGTTTCGCCACGCGCCGCCGCCTTGACCGGAGCCGAGCCCGACTTGGTATATTGCGAAATATTGCCGTTGAGCTTCTTCAGATAGTCGAAAGCCTGATCTTCGCCCATAATCTGCACCAGCGAGGCAAGTGCCGTGTAGGCCGTGCCCGAGGAATTCGGGTTGGCGATCTGGATTTCGCCCTTAAGTTCCGGCGCGAGCAGATCAGCCCAGCACTTCGGTTCCTTGTAGCCCTTCTTCTTGAAGATATCGGTATTGTATCCCCAGCCGAGCGCACCGGCATAAACGCCAACCGTCTTGTAACCGGCACTTTCGGCCTGGTTCTTTGCCCAGTCCTGCAACTGGTCGAGCATCTTCGATTTGTATTCAAGCGTCAGGTTTTCAGACGCCGCCTGAAGATGCGGATCGCCGGTGCCGGCCCACCAAAGGTCGGTCTTCGGGTTGCGGGCCTCGGCGCGGATCTTGGCATAAGCCTCGCCCGAGGACATGCGCACCATATTGACCTTGATGTCATGGCTCTTTTCGAAGTCACCTTTCATCTGCTCGCAGATCACCACATCTGCCGCGCAGATGAGATTGAGGTCGCCGGCAGCATGGGCCGGAACGCCCAGGAGCGTGGTGCCTGCGAGAAGCAGGCTGGATATGATCGTCAGTCGCATGATTTCCTCCATTGTTTGCGTCTGAATAAGTCTGCGGACATGGCTTCGCCGCTCCACATGCCGGTGGCTGTCGTCCTGGTCCGCTTCAAGTGGTCTGGTTATTGGCTGGTGGGATGGACTTCCGTGTGAAACCGGCGCAAAAGCCGTCCTCGTTCTTCCGGTGTGCCGAAGGTCGCAAAGTCGTAATCGACCATCTTGATCAGCGAGAGGTCTGGCGCGCCTGCCGGCAATGCTGCCTTTGCATTTGACGGCACCTGGTTTTGCCCCGCGGCAGCCCCCGTGGCCTGACCATCCGGGCTCAGTGCAAAGTCCACGAACCGACGGGCCTCCTCCCGGTTTTTCGTCCCCCTGATAATGCTGACCGCACCGATCTCATAACCGGTTCCTTCACAGGGAGCGACGATGACGAGGGGTGCACCCGCCTCCTTCTGCGTGACGGCGTCGTGCATGAACGATATGCCGATCACTGCTTCGCCGCGCGCCGCCGCCTTGACGGGAGCCGAGCCTGCCTTGGTATATTCGGCCACGTTCTGATCGAGCGCTTTCATGTAGCTGAACGCCTCCTCCTCCCCGAAAAGCTGGACGAGGGTCGCGAGCATGGTGAAGGCGGTGCCCGACGAGTTCGGATTGCCGGCCAATATCTTGCCGCGATAGGTCTCGCTGATCAGGTCTTTCCAGCAGCTTGGAACCGGAAGCCCCTGCCGCTGCAAGAGATCGCTATTATAGGCAAAACCGAGTGCACCCGCATAAATCCCGGCCGATTGCCCACCCGACATGGTGAAGAAGTTTTGCGCCCAGGGAAGAACCTCGGTTTCGTTCTTCGAGGCATAGGCCTCCAGCAGCCCTTCGGAGGCGGCCTGCAAATGAGTGTCGCCCGTACCGGCCCACCAGACGTCGACCGTGGGGGCGTCCTTTTCCTTGCGAACCTGTTCAAGAATTTCACCGGTGCTCTTGCGGACCATGATGGTCTGCACGCCGGTTTTCGTCTCGTAAGCGCGTTGCATCGCCGCGCACCAGGCATCATCCGCCGCGCAAAGAATGTTCAGCCGTCCATCGGCCTGCGCCCCGGCAGTGCCGAGCGCCCACAGGGCTAAACCGGCGCTGAATGCCGCAAGCGATGCTTTCACCTTGTCCTCCCATGGAACCTCCCCGTTCCATTCTTGAGGACAATCATGCCAGAACGACGAATTTCAGCAATCCATTGAATGGTTACCGATTTTTCAACGAAAGACACCTGCGGGCGAGATTGGTTACGAATGTTACAAATGTAACACGACCAGTCATCATCGAGCTTTTGAATATTTCATTGCTCTTGCATATGATCGGTGATGGGAGGACTTCATTTTGCAGAAACAGAGGATCGGGATACTGATCGTCGAAGACGATCCTGATATGGCGGAACTGATTGCCGATCTTGTCGAGGCCGAAGGCTGGTCTCCGCTTGTGGTGCACTCGGCGGAAGATGCCGCAGCGACACTGGGACACGAGCAAATCCATCTCGTGCTTCTGGATCACAATCTGCCCGGAATTTCCGGCAGAACCTTCGCTCAGCGCATCCGCACCGAACTGGGACTGAATGTCGGCATCGTCATGGTGACGGCGGCCGGCAGCGCAACCGAGCGCGTGCTGGGTCTGGAAACCGCCGCCGACGACTATGTCGTCAAACCTTTCGAGCCGATTGAACTGACGGCATGGATCAAAGCGGTTCTGCGGCGCATCGCTCCGTCCCTCAAGGTCGAAAAGGAGCCGGAGCGCGAAACCGAGACGAATTCACTGAGACTGGGAGACTGGGCGGTCGATCTTTCAGGGCGGCGCGCCGTCTGCCTTGCAGACCGCAGCAGGACCCTGACGACGGCCGAATTCGCGCTTCTGGAAATTCTGGCGGAAACGCCGAACAGGCCGGTCAGCCGATCCCATATCCTTGATCGCCTCGGCGCGGAAAGCGACCGCTTCATCGATCGCAACGTCGATGTTCTCGTGCTTCGCCTGCGCCGGAAGATCGAGCGTAACCCGGATCTGCCGCAACATATCCAGACACGCAGAGGCAAAGGTTACGTCCTGCATACAGACGTGGCAGAGCCGCAATTGTGATTAACAGGCTCTTCCTCCAGTCAATCGCGTTTCGTCTGCCCTTTGCCATCGTCTTCATATGCTCGTCGGTCTTCATTCTGTCGGCTGTCGCAATCTACGGCTTGCAGAAGGCGAAGACCGAAATGGCGACCTACAGCCTGCAGGCGTTCTCCAGCCTTGCGCGCGCTTCGCTCGTGTCGCGCCAGGTGGCCGATCTCGTTTCCAGCGCGCCGCTGCTGATGAACGCGACATCGCCTTACCGCGTATCGAGCGAAAGCCGCGCGGTCGTTTCGCAGGTGGACAGCCTTCTCGAGACAATCGCGCAATACAAGAGAGCAGAAACGCAGAACGCCATTCCAAACGACGATATCGTTGAGCTACTCCAGGCCATTCGCCAACAGACCCTGTCGCTCGCAGCGGACGCGGATGCCGCCCAGCAGCACAAGGCAGAGGCTGCAGCGGCGCTCGGCGAAATCGCAACCGGCCAGGCCGTCACCGAAGGCGCCCTTCGCCAGCGCCTGAACGCCATCGTGCAGGCTGCGGCCAATTCCGCCAGCCTGTTCCAGCTGGGTGAATTGCAGCGCCGCTTCACGTCGGAAACCGGATATTTCATGAACGAGCCCGCTGCGATGGATGACGCGGGAGCCGAAGGTCTTGTGCCCTACAAACGCGTGTTCGACGCCCAGACAAAATATCTTCTGGAAATGTTTGCGATCCAGTCCTCCGTATCGAAACTCCACGTCGTCTCCCGTAACCTTTCCCACGCAACCGAAACGCAGAGCGAAGCCGTCGCGCACAGACTGACGCAGGGCCTCGCCTCGGCTTCGGCGGCGCTCACCCGGCTGATCGTCATGGTCGCGATCGCTTTTGTTGTCGTCATCATTCTCTCGACCCTCTCCATCCGCTCCGTCATGCGGGTCTCACATGGCATAACGGCACTTTCAGGCGGCATGAACTCCCTCGCCAATGGCGAGCAGAATGTCAGCCTGCCCACCTATCGAGGCTCGGAAACCGAACTCATCCGCCTGTCGGACGCATTTCACGCCTTCAAGGACAGCGTCGACCGCGTGTCCCGTCTTCGCCGCACGGCCGAAGCCGCGGCCCGAACGATCCGCTCCACCTTCCGGACGATGAACGAAGGCATCGCGCTGTTTAACGCCAACGGCCAGCCCATCACCATGAACAGGCGCATCATCGAGCTTGTCGGAAAGCGCGGCGGTTACTCGAGGAAGCTGCCATTGCGCGCCTTCATCGAAACGATACCGGAGATCGATCCGGCCCTCTTGCCCTCTTCCGACGATCCGGGCGGGCTTGCCAGCCGGATCACCGTGCGCCACCGCACGCAGGACCAGCAGGTCACGGAGATTGCCGTCTCCCGGCAACCGGACGGCGGCATCGTGCTGCTGGCGCGCGACGTGACAGCGCTCGACCGCCAGGAGGCAGAGGCTGCAAAGGCGCAGCGGCTTGATGGCATCATGCGCATGACCCATCAGCTCAGCCACGAAGTCGGCAACATGATCGGCATCATTACCGGAAGCCTCGGGCTTCTGGAGCGGGAAACAGGCTTCAGCGAGCGCCAGCAGCGCAACATCAACCGCATCCGTAAAGCCGCCGATCGTGGCCGCCAGCTTGCCAGCAGCATGCTCTCCATCGGCAGCCAGCAGCCGATCCACCCTGCATATGTGGATGTCGCCTCGCTCCTGAAAGGAATGGTGGATGTCCTGGAGATTGCGGTCGGTACGCGCAACCAGATCAACCTTCGTCTTCAGGATGATCTGCCACGGCTGGCGCTGGACGCCGCCCTGTTTGAACAGTCCATCCTCAACCTCTGCCTCAACTCTGCCGCAGCCATGCCCACCGGCGGCGTCATCATCATTGCGGCCCAGAAATCGGATAATGTTGTCGAGATTTCCGTGGAGGACAACGGACACGGCATGGATCAGGGTGCGGTGGACCGCGCCTTCGAACCCTATTTTACCACGCGCGCCCAACAGGGCGGCACGGGACTTGGCCTTGCCATGGTCTACGGTTTCATGCGTCAAAGCGGCGGTGACGCCAAAATCACGTCGCAGCCCGCTTGTGGTGCGCGCGTATCGCTCACATTCCCGATCTTCGGCAAGCAGGACGATATGACTGATGACGCGCGATAAAATGACGTGCTGTCATCGCAGGTAACGCTTACGTCAGTTTTCTTTGAGGCAGGCAAGGAAACAAAAAACCGCCATCGTGAGGATAGCGGTTGCAGCGGGTAATAAGATAAGTTTGATCGTCTTGCTGGAGCGGGCCCCCGGTGTTGCGGAGGCCCGCTCTTATCACTCGCACTGGTTATTTGCGGTAGGCAAGTCCACCCCAGATGCGGCCTTCATCTCTGTGGCGTCCGCCATGCACTGCACCGATATAAGCGGCAGCAGCGGAGACGAGTGCGGAGGCAGCCAGCAGGAACGCGGTCAGAATGCCGGCGATACGGGCTTTTTCAGCGGCATCGGCAGCCTTGTTCTTGGCGTCTTCCAGCGCCTTCTGCGCTTCCGCCTTCACAGCCTCAACCTGCTTTTGCGCTTCATCCACCTTCTTCTGGGCTTCCGCTCTGATAGCCTGTACACGTTCAACCGTTTCGTTGACTCGTGCCTGGGCATCGGTCTGGCTGATGTTTGTACGGGCAGCGATCTGGTTGGTGAGCCAAGTCTTATCGGCATCGGAAATCTCACCGCTTGCAAGCAGATTGCCAAGGATGCCACTGATCTGCCGCTGGTAGTCGCCAGCGTTCTGGTCACCCGGTACGGTAGTAGCGGAGGCATCGGTTCTGAGCAGAGTATCGGTGAAGTAGTCGATCGGATTGGTTTTCAAACCTTGCGGAAGCATCTGCTCGACGCTGGGCGCTGCTGCCTGGCCTGCACCCTGCGCGAGACCGCCAGCCGCACTGCCGGCACCCGAGATGATGCCGCCAGCCAATTGGCCGACCCCCTGCACCGCTCCGCCGACCGCAGAACCTGTTGCTTCGACAGCGGTCTGTGCAACACTGCCCACGGCTTTCGCACCGCCGGACAGGACGCCGAGAGCGAGGAACGCGGAAACGACCGTTCCGAGACCCCAGACGACCAGACCGTTGACGCCGTCACGAACGGTCAGTTCGTTCCTGTCGGCAGCGCCGGCGGGGCGGCGCATCCGGCCGGCAATATAACCGCCCAGCATATAGGAGCCCACCATCGAAATGATCACGAACAGCGCCGTGATGATCAGCCACACCGTACTGACTTCGCCGCCGTTGTCGGCTGAAATAGAACTCAGACCCAGACCGCCAGCGAATGCGGTGAGGATCGCCATGGCGCCTGAGGAAATCACAGCACCGGCGAAGATGGCAGGCCAGTCGACATAGCTGCGGTTAGGATTTGTTTCGATACCCGTTGGATCAACCATCAACGTAGCCCCAGCAATGAGAGAATGAACAGGACGACGACGACTAGACCGACTAGATAAATAATGGAATTCATATGGTATCTCCTCCGAAAGGACGATCAATCCTCCGCGTAGCGGGTGATTAGAGGCGGTATGACATGCGAGCCGATTGCTCTGTGCTCAAAACTCGTCGCGGTCGAAAAAGTTTCATGAATGATTATCGCAGCATCAAGATTTTGCGGAAAAGCCGTCCGATGCAACCGGTCTTCATGCCCCGCCGGAGAAGACGGCTTTTTTCGTTTCGACCGCGGGAAGAGACGCAACCTATCTCTCAGCAATAAGTTTACGCCTTCGCAGTTGCGGTAGCGTCACTCAATATGACTATCGTCAATCGGCACAATCGAAGGAACCTCTGACATGGCAGAAGAACGGCCGGAAGGTATTGAAAAATACAGTCACCCAGCCGGTGGCTGGGATGCATTGAAGGCCGTCGCGAAGACGCTCGCGCATCAGCAGATCATCGCGCAGGGCACGATGACGCTGCTCGAGGCCAATCAGCCCGAGGGTTTCGACTGTCCCGGCTGCGCCTGGCCCGATCCCAAACACACCTCATCCTTCGAGTTCTGCGAAAACGGCGCCAAGGCCATCACCTGGGAATCGACCGCGAAACGATCCGGACCGGAGTTCTTCGCGCAGCATACGGTTTCCGAACTGTGGCAGTGGACGGATCACAAGCTGGAAGATGCCGGCCGGCTGACGCTTCCCCTGCATTACAATGCCGACAGCGATCGCTACGAGCCAATCGCCTGGGACGATGCCTTTCACCTGATCGCGCAGGAATTGAACAAGCTCGACGATCCCGGCAAGGCGGAATTCTACACTTCCGGCCGGGCCTCCAACGAGGCTGCGTTTCTCTATCAGCTTTTCGTGCGCGCCTATGGGACGAACAATTTCCCTGACTGTTCCAACATGTGCCACGAGGCGACCAGCGTCGGGCTTCCGAAATCCATCGGCGTCGGCAAAGGCACGGTGACGCTGGAGGATTTCGATCATGCCGATGCGATCTTCAGCTTCGGCCACAATCCCGGCACCAACCATCCACGGATGATGACAACGCTGCACAATGCCGCCAAGCGCGGCGTCCCGATCGTCGTCTTCAATCCGCTGAAGGAACGAGCGCTGGAACGCTTCGCCGCACCACAGGACCCGATCGAAATGGCGACGCTGTCGTCGACGCCCATCGCCTCCGCCTATCATCAGCTCCGCACCGGCGGCGATCTCGCCGCCCTGAAGGGCATCATGAAGGCGGTGTTCGAACTGGATGCGGAAAACCTTGGTGCAGGTGGCGCCGGCGTGCTCGATCGAGCCTTCATCGAGGAACACACGGCCGGCCTCGAGGCGCTGCGCGCCGATATCGACGCCACTTCCTGGGATATCATCTCATCCGTCAGCGGACTGACGAAAGAGGCGCTTGAAAGCGCTGCCCGGATTTATGTGGAGGCCTCGAACGTCATCATCTGTTACGGCATGGGCATCACACAGCACGCCAAGGGCACCGGCAATGTGCAGCAGATCGCAAACCTGCTGCTGCTGCGCGGCAATATGGGCCGCCCGGGCGCAGGCATTGCGCCCATTCGCGGCCATTCCAACGTGCAGGGAGACCGCACCGTCGGCATTACCGAAATCCCGAACAAATCGCTGCTGGATGGCATGGAGCGCGCTTTCGGTTTTCGGCCGCCTGCGGAAAAGGGGCATAATGCCATCGAAGCCATTGAGGCGATCATTGCCGGGAAATCCCGGGCGCTCATCTGCCTTGGCGGAAACCTCGCCGTCGCCATGTCGGATACGGCCGCGACCTTCGAGGGCATGCGCAAACTCGATCTCGTCGTTCACATTGCGACAAAACTCAACCGCTCGCATCTTCTGACGGCCAGAACATCCCTGATCCTGCCGTGCTTCGGACGCACCGATCTCGATACACAGGCCTCAGGCCCGCAGGCCGTGACCGTCGAAGATTCGATGTCGATGGTGCATGCCTCGCGCGGTTTCCTCAATCCGCCGGGAGAGCTTGTAAGATCGGAGCCAGCCATCATCGCCGGCATTGCCAAAGCGACCGTCGGCAACCGTTACGGAATTGACTGGGACTGGCTGATTGCCGATTACGACCGCATCCGTGACAAGATCGAAGAGGTCTTTCCCGATTTCAGGGATTTCAACAGCCGGGTCCGCATGAAGGGCGGCTTTCGCCTTGATGTCGCAGCGTCCTATCGTCGTTGGAATACGGAAAGCGGCAAGGCCAATTTCCTCGTCGCCACGGGGCTTGAAGAAGATCCGCTCATCTCCAATCCTGACGCGCTCGTCCTGACGACCATCCGCAGCCACGATCAATACAATACGACGATCTATGGCATGGATGACCGTTATCGCGGCGTCTTCGGGCGCAGGGACATTATTTTCATGAACCGGCACGACCTTGCCGAACGTGGCCTGAAGGATGGCGATCGCATTGACATTCACGGTATTGGCGCAGAAAGCGCGGATAGACACCTCGTGCAGGGTTTTACCGCCGTTGAATACAATATCCCAAAGGGTTCGGCGGCCGGTTATTATCCCGAAATGAATGCGGTGGTGGCGCTTGGCCATTATGATCGCCTGTCCGGAACGCCCTCCTACAAGGGTGTTCCCATTACGATACGGGCGGCAGCGAAATAAGAAGCGGGACGCGGCCATGTAAATTGGCCCTGTAAAAAGCTCGACACCCTTCTAGCTTGCGTCACCGCGCGTTTGCGTTAGCTTATCTCGGGCGAATTTCTCAAACGAGGGGCTGAGACATGTGCAATAGCTGCGTGATCGAGAATGTGAAACAAAACATGCTGTCGCGACGCCTGCTGTTCAAAGGCGCCGTGGCCGGAGCGACGGCGATGGCGGCGGGCAGCGTGGCGGCGCCGGTGCTGGCGCAATCGCCCAAGCAGGTTGTTGATCTCACCCATAGCTATGATTCCACATTTCCCACATTCGACGGCAAACCGGGCATAGAATTTGAGTGGGCGGCAGAGATTGCCAAGGACGGCTATCAGCTTCACAAGCTAACCATCTACGAACATACCGGAACGCACATCGATGCACCGTTCCACTTCAGTGCCAGCGGCGCGAGCGTCGACCAGCTGGAACCGCAGAAACTCGTCGCGCCGCTGGTCATCATCGACATTACCGACCGCGCGAAAGAGGATGCCAATTCCACCGTCGAGGCCGAAGACATCGAGCGCTGGATATCTGCGAATGGCGACATACCGGCAGGCGCAATCGTGGCTCTGCGCTCCGGCTGGGCGACGAAAGTGAAGAGCCCCTCATTCCGCAATGACGATGCCGGAAAATTCGCCTTCCCCGGTTTCGGCAAATCCGCGACCGACCTGCTGCTCGAGCGCGACACGGTGGCCATCGGCGTCGACACGCTGTCGCTGGACCCGGGCAATTCGGCAGATTTTGCCGTTCACAATTCCTGGCTTCCGGCGGGGCGCTACGGGATCGAAGGCCTGAACAACCTGGAGGCTTTGCCGGTCAAGGGCGCGACCATGATCGTCGGCGCACCGAAGCATAGCGGTGGAACGGGTGGGCCGGCGCGTATTCTGGCTCTGGTCTGAGGCATGCACATCCGACAAGAGCAACCTACGGCCGCCGGCGCATGAACTCCGACTGAATAGTCTCTTCAGCTTCCATTCCAATGGGACCGTCTAGAACAAAGACGTTCAACCGCGGTCCCATCCGCCTGAGGAGACAGTCATGATCCGGAAGTCTTTTATCGCAAGTGCACTCGTTGCTCTCGTTGGCCTCTCAGCTAGCGCACCCGCCATGGCCAATGATGTGCGCATCGAACAATATGGTTGGTCCAACTCTGCCGGCGGCGCGCAGGAAGGGTATGGCAACCGGATCCGCACCTATCAGAATGGCGGTTACAACCGGATCGTCGGCCACCAGTATGGTCGTCACAACCTTTCGGCTGTCGGTCAGGAAGGGCATGACAATTACGGTTCCACCACGCAGAACGGCAACCGCAACGTGGCCGGCATCGGCCAGTTTGGCTCCAACCACACCACAATCCTGACCCAGGACGGCAATGGCAACATTGCAGCCGGCGTTCAGGTCGGCCGTGGCTGCAGCGCCAATGTCAGCCAGGGCGGCAACGACAATGTCGCGGCCTTCGTACAGGCCTGCCCGTAACGACATTGCCATGACGTGAAACGATCGAGATCGGACACCAGATCATCAGGGAGACGTGCCATGCCCCATAATGTCAGACACCCGCGCCGCCTGGCGGCAATCCTTGCACTGGCCCTGCTTCCTGTCGGCGCCCTTGCGGCCATATCGACCGCGAAGGAACCGGCCGATGGGCGGTTCTGCGAGATCAAGGCAACACCGCAGGCGGGTATGGTGAGACTTGAGGCCGTCGCCAAGGGTGATACCGGTGCTGGCGGGACTTACGCCTTTTACGTCGAAAAATCAGGCGGCAGCGGCAGTTCCGTCATCAGCCAGGGTGGAGACTTCAACGCCGCCGCCGGACGGTCGCAGCTGCTGAGCTCGGTGACGCTCGATGCGAAGGGAGCCCGCTACAAGGCGGCGCTCGATCTCGTGATCGACGGGAAGAGCTTCAGTTGCACGAAGCAGATTGGCGGCGATTAAGTCGCCGCACACCATCAATTTTCACCTTAGAGGGCGCCGGTTCTGGCGCCCTTTTCTTTTGCGCGCGCCGAGTGACTGAACGCGATGTGAATGGGTAATTCCGGTCGGGTTCAGTTGCGGAATGCGACTATGGATCATCGGCAAGGCGCTGACAGATGGAGATAAGAATGGCCCGCAACATATTGAAACTTCTCACCGCCACCCTGCTTGTCGGTGGCCTCATTCCGTTCGGATTTGCAGCACCGGCCCATGCCGGTGGCCGCATCTCCTTCGACCTTGCACCCGGCAATAATGCCGATGGCGACCTGCTTTCGACCGGGCTGCGAGCCTATTCGCTTTACCGCAACTTCAAGGATGCCGACATAAAACAGCTCGGCCGCGGCAATGCGGCGGGCATCGCCCAGAATGGCGGCGGCAATCTTGGCTTCATCCGGCAGCGCGGCAACGGCCATTCCGCGACGCTGCAGCAGAACGGCAACAACAATGCCTATGGCATTTTCCAGTATGGGCGCAACACCGACACCAATGTGGTACAGGATGGCAACAATGGCAGTGGCCTGACCTTCAGTTACGGCTGGTAAGGGCGAAAGGCGGCCCGCCGTTATTGGAAAAGCCCCCTTGCCTGCATCAGTCAAGCTTTCGCAGAAAAGCGGCAGCCTTTGCCCTCAGATCATGGCGCACATCCTTGCTCATCCTGGCCCAGGTGGCGTAGGGTTGCGCCAGGCGATGATTGGATTTCAGCTTTTCCCTGTTGCGGGCGAGGAAGTCCCAATAAAGTGCATTGAACGGACAGGCATTGTCTCCCAGACGCTCCTTCGGATCGTAGCGACAGGTATCGCAATAATCGGACATCCGGTCGATATAATTTCCGCTGGCTGCATACGGCTTCGTTCCAAGAAAGCCGCCATCGGCGAACTGGCTCATGCCGATCACATTGGGCAGTTCAACCCATTCATAGGCGTCCGCATAGACCTCGAGATACCACCGATGCACCGCCTTTGGATCGATGCCGGCGAGCAGCGCGAAATTTCCTGTTATCATCAAGCGCTGGATGTGATGGGCATAGGCATTCTCGATGGTTTCCGTGATAACCGTCGCCATGCAGTTCATGTGGGTCTTGCCCGTCCAGTAGAAAACCGGAAGCGATCTATCGTTTTCGAAAAAATTGCTGTCGACATAGTCCGGCCCGGCAAGCCAATAGATGCCTCGCATATATTCCCGCCAGCCAATGATCTGACGGATGAACCCTTCGACGGCATTGAGCGGGGCTCCACCTTCATGATAGGCCCGCTCCGCAGCCTTGCAGACATCAAGGGCGTCCAGCAGGCCGCAATTGATATAAAATGACAGAAGCGAGTGGTTCAGGTTTGGGTCATCCTGCAGCATGGCATCCTGCGTGGCGCCGAAGTTGCACAGGAAATCGTCGATAAAGGCGCTCAGCGCCCGCTCTGCATCGGTGCGGGTGACCGCAAAACCGAAATTTTCAAGTTTGCCGAAATTGTCCGGGAACAGTCGCGCGACGGTGTCGATCACCTCTTTTGTTATCTCGTCCGGCGCAAAGACAGGATGTTTAGGCCTCAAAAGATCCGGCTTGGCGGGTTGGCGGTTCTCCGCATCAAAATTCCAGCGCCCGCCGACAGGCTGCTCACCATTCATCAACAAGCCGGTCTTGCGTCGCATTTCCCGGTAGAAATATTCCATCGTCAGGCTTTTTCGGCCCGCAGCCCAGTTCCGGAACTCGTCTTGACTGGACAGGAAGCGCCGGTCGGAACGGATGTCCACCTGGATGCCAAAGGCTCCGGCAAAGCCATCCAACTCTGACCTGACCCGCCATTCCCCGGGTTCGGTCACACAGACCCTCGAAGGCGTGAGGTCATCTATTGCCCGCTTCACCTCACCGGTAAACGAGCCCGCATTGTCGGGATCGTCAATTCGCGTGTAACGAACCCGGTAGCCCTCGCATCGCAATTCCTCGGCAAAGTGGCGCATGGCGGAAAAGATGAAGGCGATCTTTTTCTGGTGATGGCCGACATAGGTTGCCTCCGCCATCACCTCGCAAAGCAGGATTGTATCCTGCCTCTTGTCGACGCCATCGAGCGCGGCGATTGAAGGCGATAATTGATCGCCCAGGATCAACACCAGCTGAGACATCGAGAACCTCCTTCAAACCGGACACAAACCTCAACCGGGCGACCTCATGAACAGGGGGGCCATTCTGACTTCAGAACGGCATATATGAACTCGTCGCCCCATGTCCCGTTGAACCGGTCATTCTCGATCAAATGGGCTTCCTTTCGCAGGCCGAGACGTTCGACAACGCCGATCGATCCATGGTTGAGGGTATCCAGCCGCGCAAAAATCCGATGATGTCCAAGCGTGTCAAAGCCGAACGTTATCATGGCCCTCACAGCTTCCGTGGCATAGCCTTTTCCCGAAAACACCGGATTGAAAATATAACCCACCTCGGCCTGTAGAGCCGCCGCGCTGGCGATTTTGAGAAGGACCTCCCCGACAAGCGCTCCATCCTCAGCGCGGATGACGGCAAGTCGCAGCGTATCTCCGTCCTTCTCGAAAGGCGCCGAAAGCAGGCCGGTAAACTGCGCCTCCATCGCTTCCGCCGATGGCGGCGAGGAGTACAGGAACCGATAGACGTCGTCGCGCCTGTGGTAATCCCCATATGCCGCCAGATCCGCGGACTGAAACCTGCGAAG
Source organism: Agrobacterium sp. El2ro-1b (assembly GCF_048298475.1). Lineage (NCBI taxonomy): Bacteria > Pseudomonadati > Pseudomonadota > Alphaproteobacteria > Hyphomicrobiales > Rhizobiaceae > Agrobacterium > Agrobacterium sp. El2ro-1b. The sequence goes on from NZ_CP103459.1 coordinate 91,101, forward strand.
GATCAGCCGGTCGGTCATTATAGGGAGTGAGATCTCAGTCATCATCGTAGCGCCTTTTCATCAATCACCGACATCTGGTGGCGCGTCCTTGCAGTCACAAGTCGTCACACCTCGATTGGAAAAGAAAAACCGGCTTTTACGCGGTCCATCACAACCATGGTCTTGAAACCCTTGATATCGTGGTTTTCGTAGAAGAACCGGCGGGTGAAAACCTCGTAGTCTTCCATGTCCTTTGCCGTGATCACCAGAATGAAATCAGCATCGCCAGTGACATAATATCCGATCATGACCTCGCGCGTCGTCCGGATCGCCGCTTTGAAGCGGTCGACGATGTCGGCCCGCTCGCGCTCAAGCGAGACGAGTACGATCATGGTGATGCCGCGTCCCACGGCCTTTGGCGAAACGATGGCGACATCCGCCTCGATGATGCCCTCCTCTCGCAGTCGCTTCAAACGCCGCTGACAGGCCGTTGGCGACAAATTGACGATCTGCGCCAGCTCCTCCGAGGTCAGGCGATTGTTTTTCTGGACGGCGTCAAGCAACGCCCTATCAGCTCTATCAAGCGTAATCATGCAGAATTCCTGCGCTTTTGGATGGAAACAAGCATTATTTCGGCGTTAAAACGCATAAAAATGCCGTCTTGCGATCATGCAGCGCCGCTAGGCTGATGGCAAATAAAACGGGAGCATTTTTATGAAAGGCATCGCAAGCACTGCTTTGAAAAACCTGCATCGACGCGATTTGATCGAAGACCGTGCGTTTGTGAATGGAGCATGGATCGAGCGCGATCAGACGTTCGCCATCGTTGATCCCGCGGGTGGCGATCACCTTGCCGACGTGGCGTCCTGCACGCTCGATGATGTCGATTTTGCGATAGACGCAGCCAGCAAGGCTTTCGCCGGCTGGCGCGATATGCTGCCTGTTGATCGCGGCGACATTTTGCGCAACTGGAGTGCGCGCATGCGGGAGAATGCCCATGACCTCGCCACGATCATCAGCGCCGAACAGGGCAAACCGCTGGCGGAATCACGCGGCGAAATTGCCTACGCCGCCAATTTCCTTGACTGGTTCGCGAGTGAGGGGGAGCGATCTTACGGCGAAACAATTCCAACCCATCTGAAGGGCAGCAATCTTTCCGTACGAATGCAGCCGATCGGCGTTACCGTCGCCATCACGCCATGGAACTTTCCCTCAGCGATGATAGCGCGCAAGGCCGGTGCTGCGCTTGCTGCCGGCTGCACGATGATCGTCAAACCTGCTCCGGAAACACCTCTCTCCGCACTGGCGCTGGCAAGACTTGCCGAAGAGTCCGGCGTACCACCTGGCGTATTGCAAGTTCTGCCGGGAGAAGCCGCACCCCTTGCGCGCCGCCTTCTGGAAAATACCGAGGTGCGGGCATTTTCCTTTACGGGTTCGACCGAGGTGGGACGAATCCTTCTGACGCAATCTGCGGCGACGGTCAAAAAAGCATCATTGGAGCTTGGAGGGCACGCACCCTTCATTGTCTTCGCAGATGCAGATCTCACAGAGGCCGTCAAAGGCTGTCTGGGCGCAAAATTCGCCACTTCCGGGCAGGACTGTCTTGCGGCAAACCGCATCTATGTGCAGCGCAGCCTTTATCCACGATTTGTTGAGCGGTTTGCCGAGGCGACGTCCAGGCTGACTGTTGGTCACGGCCTCGAAACCGGTGTCGATATCGGCCCCATGACGCGGCCATCCGTCGCCGAAAAGTGCCGCCAGCAGGTTGCCCAGGCGCTGTCGGCCGGTGCGCGGCTCGTCTGCGGCGGACAGGACAGTCCACTCGGCGGCAACTTCGTCACCCCGACCGTGCTTGCCGATGTCACCGACGACATGCTGATCGCCCGCGAAGAAACCTTCGGCCCGGTGGCCGCCATCTTGCCGTTCGATGACGAGGCGGAGGTGATCCGCCGCGCCAATGCAACAGAGATGGGACTGGCGGCCTATCTCTACACCAACGATCTCGGCCGGGCGATGCGCCTGACCGACCAGCTCGAATACGGCATGGTTGCCGTCAACACGCCGAAATTCACCGGAGCGCCCATTCCATTCGGCGGCTGGAAACAATCAGGCCTTGGCCGCGAGGGCTCGCGTCACGGCCTCATGGAATATCTCGAACCCAAATATGTCTGCTTCGGCAATCTGGCTGCCTGAAAGGATCTCACCTATGACCATCGACATCAAAAATATCGCGGAAATGGATCGAAACGCCGTTCTGCATCCCTTCACGCAGCTCAAGGATTTTGCCAGCGGCAAGCTCGGCGAACCCACCATCGTTGAAACGGGCAAGGGCATCCGCATTCAGGACGCGCACGGCAAGCAATTGATCGATGGATTTGCCGGTCTTTATTGCGTCAATGTCGGTTATGGCCGCACCGAGGTAGCTGAGGCGATTTCGCGGCAGGCCTATCGCCTTGCCTACTACCATTCCTACGCCGCCCACACGACGGATGAACTGGCCATCCTTTCCGATCGCCTCGTCAAGATGGCACCGGGAAAAATGAGCAAGGTGTTCTATGGCATGTCGGGGTCCGACGCCAACGAGACACAGGCCAAGCTCGTCTGGTATTACAACAATCTGCGTGGCAAGCCGCAGAAGAAGAAGATCATCTCCCGCGAGAGGGGATATCACGGCTGCAGCGTCGTCTCCGGCTCGATGACAGGCATGAGTTTTTATCACGACCACATGGACCTTCCGCGGGCCGGCATCCTCCATACCGGCGTTCCGCATCACTATTGGGGCGCGGAAGCCGGTGAAACCGAGCTGGAATTCTCAAAACGCCGCGCCGCCGAACTGGAAGCCCTCATTCTGCGCGAAGGACCGGACACGATCGGGGCATTCATCGCCGAGCCGGTGCTTGGAACGGGCGGTATCACACCGCCGCCGGAAGGTTACTGGCCAGCCATCCAGGAGGTTCTCAAAAAATACGATGTGCTGTTGATTGCGGATGAGGTTATTACCGGCTTCGGCCGCACGGGTTCCATGTTTGGTTCACAGCATTACGGCATCGAGCCGGATCTGATCACCGTCGCTAAAGGCCTGACCTCGGCCTATTTCCCGCTTTCCGGAGCCATCATAGGGGAGAAAGTCTACAAGGTGATGGAGGACGGCGCGGATCGCGTCGGCGCCTTCTCCCACGGCTACACCTATTCCGGCCATCCTATCGGCGCGGCGGCTGCAAACGCCGTGCTCGACATCGTCGAAATGGAAGACCTGCCGGGCAACGCACGGGCCGTTGGCAGCTATTTCCAGGAACAGCTGAAGGCGACGTTCGCCCAGCTTCCAATCGTCGGCGAGGTCCGCGGTGTGGGCCTGATGGGCGCTATCGAGTTCGTCGCTGATCGGGAAAAGAAGACCCGTTTTGCCCCTCATCTGACGGTCGGCGCACGCGTTTCAAAGGCGGCGCGCAACGGCGGCCTCATTGCGCGCGCCATGCCGCACGGCGATATTCTCGGCTTTGCACCGCCGCTCGTCACAACGAAGGCGGAGGTGGACGAAATCATCGCCATCGCGGAAGCCGCCGTTCGCAGCGTCATGGACGATCTGGTCCAGGCCGGCGAGAAAATCTGATCTGCAGCTCCAGTTTTCAACTATCGCAAATGCTGCTCATTTCGACGGCAACTGCGCCTCTTTGCGGCGCAGTTGCCGTCTGCGCTGCATAAGGCTTCATCTTTTCGCAGAAGCATGCATAATGTCATGAAATTACCTTCGTCGAAAACGAGACAATTTCATGCGTCGTCAAGCCAATTCACCCAGCCCAGATCCAGTTTCCACAACGAGACCGGTGGCATGGCGGCCGACGCTGGCCAAGCAGAAAGGCGAAACGAAACATTCCGCACTGACGGAACGTATCATTGCCGATATCGACGCCGGCGTTTTGAGACCGATGGACCGCATGCCGACCCACCGCGATCTCGCCCGCGAACTCGGCCTTTCTGTTCAGACGGTGAGCCTTTCCTACAAGGAGGCGGAGCGGCTCGGTTATCTCAGCGGCGAAATCGGCCGAGGAACCTTCGTGAAGACGCGGGTGACGGAGCGGGCAGGTCGCATGATGCTCGATCACAGCCCCACCGAGGTGCTCGATCTCTCCATCATCCGCGGCGTTTATCTCGATGACCATGAAAATGCCTCTCGCACCATTCTGCGCGAGATGGCCGATAGTGACAATTCTGGCTTCATGCGCCCCTGCCGGCCGGTCGCGGGCCTCGACAGCCATCGCGAAACGGCCAGAACATGGCTTGGCATGATGGGCGTGACGGCCGGTGCTGAACGCATTCTTGTGACCAATGGCGCGGCGCACGGCATTTTTCTCGCTCTGAGCTGCATCATCCGTTCTAACGACGTGGTTCTCTGCGAGAACCTGACAGACCACGGTATTATCGGCCTGTCTAATATCCTCGGCTTCAGCCTCAAGGGCCTGCCCACGGATGAAGAGGGCATTTTGCCAGACGCGCTGGAGGCCGCCTGCGCAGCCGGAGGCGTGCGCGCTCTGGTGCTCATTCCAACCCTTAACAATCCGACCGGGCACGTATCGGGCGCGGCGCGAAGGCAGGCCATCGCCACCATCGCCGAGCGGTACGGCATTTTTGTCATCGAGGACGAAGTCTACCGTCCGATGATCGAGGATGATCTGCCATCCATCACCGAAATGCTGCCTGATCTGGGCTTCTTCGTCACCAGCTTCACCAAGACAGTGTTGACAGGGCTGCGCGTCGGTTATCTCGTCGTGCCACCCGCCTATTCCATCCGCGCCGCCTCCATCCTGCGGGTGTCGAGCTGGAGCGGGACATATCTCACGGCCGAGATCGCTACGCGTTGGGTCGAAAACGGAACGGCACGGCGGCTGCTGGATGTCCAGCGCACCGAGGCCCGTGCGCGGCAGAAAATCGCCATGGACATACTGGGTGACCATATAGGGTCGACCCACCCCCTCTCCTTCTGCGCCTGGCTGACGGTTCCGCCGCGCTGGACGGAGGATGGTCTGGTGCGCGCGCTCACGAACCAGAATGTCGCGGTAACCCCCTCCGAACCCTTTATTGCCGGTCCGGGCCATGGCGGCGGCATTCGCATATGCCTGGGCGGCCGCCTCAATCATGCAAGCCTCGCCAGGGCCTTGACCACCGTGCGGCAGACATTTGAGCAATTGCCACCGGTTTACGACATAGGTTCTATCGGTTGAGGTAAAGCCCCAAAATTATTGAATCATTACAATATAATAATTGACATGATTTTATTTCGCTCTCAACATGACAATCATGAAGAGCGAAAACCTGTCCATATCCGCCGATAAAAACCAGCTTCCGGTCTCGCTGGCCGCGATAGAGCGGGCGGCAACGCGGCTTTCGGGACAGGTGGAGCGCACACCGCTGGTTCGCTCGGAGTTTCTCTCCGAACGCTGCGGTCATCCTGTTCATCTCAAACTTGAAACCCTTCAGCCTATCGGCGCCTTCAAACTGCGCGGCGCGATGAACGCCATCCTCTCGCTTGACGATGCGACGCGTCGGCGCGGTCTAGTCACCGCCTCGACGGGCAACCATGGTCGGGCCGTTGCTTACGCCGCCGCCAAACTCGGCATTCCCGCCACGATCTGCATGTCGGCGCTGGTGCCGGCAAACAAGGTTGAGGCGATCCGCATGCTTGGCGCGGAAATCCGCATTGTCGGCAGGTCACAGGATGATGCGCAGGAGGAAGTGGAGCGCCTGACCAACAGCCTAGGGCTAACCGCTATCCCGCCTTTCGATCATGCTGACGTCGTGGCCGGCCAGGGCACTATCGGCCTCGAGGTCGTCGAAGACATGCCTGAACTGGCGACAATTCTCGTTCCTCTCTCGGGCGGTGGCCTTGCGGGCGGTATCGCCGTTGCGGTGAAGGCGCTGAAGCCAAGGGCGCGGGTCATCGGCATTTCAATGAAACGGGGTGCTGCCATGCATGCGTCGGTCAAAGCCGGCCACCCCGTCTCGGTTTGCGAGGAAGAAACGCTGGCGGATTCGCTTGGCGGCGGGATTGGACTGGCGAACCGCGTGACCTTTGCGCTTTGCCAGACACTTCTCGACGAGATCGTGCTGGTCTCCGAAGATGAAATCGCGGCCGGCATCCGCCATGCATCCCGCGAGGAAGACCTGAGAGCGGAAGGCGCGGGCGCCGTTGGCTTCGCAGCAATCCTCGCCGGCAAGATAACGGTGAGCGGCCCTGCCGCCATCATCGTATCGGGCGGGAATATCGATCCGACGGTCCACAAGACGATCATCGACGGGGGAGTCGCATGAGCCAAATCAAAATCCTAACCGAAAAAGATCTGCGCGCTGTCGTGAAGCTCGACCTCTCCGCAATTGATTGTGTCGAACGGGCCTTTTCGGCGCTTGCTACGGAGGCTGTCGCCATGCCGCCGATCCTGCGGCTCGATATCCCTGAGTTTCGTGGTGAGGTGGATGTGAAGACGGCCTACGTGCCGGGTTTCGACGGTTTCGCCATCAAGGTCAGCCCGGGTTTCTTCGACAATCCCAAGCTCGGTCTGCCGAGCCTGAACGGGCTGATGATCCTCTTCAGCGCCAGGACCGGACTTGCGGAGGCCCTGCTTCTCGACAACGGTTATCTTACCGATGTGCGCACCGCCGCAGCCGGTGCAGTCGCAGCAAGGCATCTCGCCCGCGAGGACGCTTCGGTCGCGGCAATTTTCGGGGCGGGCATGCAGGCGCGTCTGCAGCTTGAAGCCCTGACGCTGGTGCGCCCGATCAGATCAGCGCGGATCTGGGCCCGGAGCCATGACGAGGCCGAGAAGCTGGCCAGCGATTTCGCCAGAGAGCACGGTATCGACGTTATCGCGATGACCGATCCCCGAGGCGCTCTGAAAGGAGCCGACATCATCGTCACCACGACACCGGCCGAAACGCCGATCCTGCTCGCCGACTGGCTGGAAGAAGGCCAGCATCTGACGGCCATGGGATCGGATGCCGAACACAAAAACGAGATCGATCCGGCCGTGTTTGCCAAAGCGCGCTATGTCGCGGACCGGCTGTCGCAGACCCGCATTCTCGGTGAACTACATCATGCCATCGCTGCAGGTCGTGTCGCGCCGGATCAGCCCTTTCCGGAGCTTGGCGCCATCATCGCCGGCAAGGCGCAGGGCCGACGCTCGAACAACGACATCACCTTTGCCGATTTGACCGGCACCGGGGTGCAGGACACCGCCATCGCCAATCTCGCCTTTACCCGCGCGAAAGACGCCGGCAGCGGCCAAATCATCGAAAACACTGTAAAAATGGGAGACGCAGCGTGAGCGTAACGCTGAACTTTACACGCGAGGAATATGCCGCGCGCCTGTCCAAAACCCGCGATGCCATGGAAAAGGCAGGTATCGACCTGCTTGTCGTCACCGACCCATCCAACATGCATTGGCTGACGGGCTATGACGGCTGGTCCTTCTATGTCCACCAATGCGTGCTGGTGCCGCCACAAGGCGAGCCTATCTGGTATGGCCGCAAGCAGGATGCCAATGGCGCCAAGCGCACCGCCTACCTCGGCCATGACAACATCATCGGTTATCCGGACCACTACGTTCAATCGACCGAACGGCACCCGATGGACCTGTTGTCGCAGATCGTCGATGACCGGGGCTGGTCAGGTCTGTCGATCGGCGTCGAGATGGACAATTATTATTTCTCGGCTGCTGCCTTTGCATCCTTGCAAAAACATCTGCCGAACGCCCGCTTCAAGGATGCTGCCGGTCTCGCAAACTGGCAGCGCGCGGTCAAAAGCCCGGCCGAACTCGATTATATGCGCAAGGCCGGCAAGATCGTCGAACTGATGCACAAGCGTATCGTTGACGTGGTCGAGCCGGGCATGCGCAAATGCGATCTCGTCGCCGAAATCTACGATGCCGGCATTCGTGGCACCGCGGAATTCGGCGGGGATTACCCAGCGATCGTTCCACTGCTCCCATCGGGCGCCGATGCTTCTGCGCCGCATCTGACATGGGACGACAAGCCGATGCGCTTGGGCGAAGGCACCTTCTTTGAAATCGCCGGCGCTTACCGACGTTATCATTGCCCGCTCTCGCGCACCGTCTTTCTCGGCAAGCCGACGCAGGCGTTCCTTGATGCGGAGAAGGCGACGCTTGAGGGCATGGAGGCCGGCCTTGCGGCTGCCAAACCCGGCAATACCTGTGAAGATATCGCCAACGGGTTTTTCGCGGTGCTGAAAAAATACGGGATCATCAAGGACAATCGCACCGGTTATCCAATCGGGCTCTCTTATCCGCCGGACTGGGGCGAGCGCACCATGAGCCTGCGCCCCGGCGACCGCACGGAGCTGAAGCCCGGCATGACGTTCCACTTCATGACCGGTTTATGGCTGGAAGACATGGGGCTCGAAATCACCGAGAGCATCGCCATCACCGAAACGGGTGTCGAATGCCTGTCCAACGTGCCACGGCAACTGTTCGTGAAAGGCTGAGAGATGTTGAACACGGCGCTACGCCCCTCACCTATCACGCCGACGGTCGATTTTGACAGGAAAGGCGTACAGCACGGTCATCTGCGGCTGCCATACAGCCGCGATGACAGTGCATGGGGGTCGGTGATGATTCCGATCTGCGTCATCGCCAACGGCGACGGGCCGACAGCCCTCTTGACCGGCGCCAATCACGGCGACGAATATGAGGGGCCAGCCGCGCTTTTCGAACTTGCCCACACACTCGATCCAGCTGACGTCAGCGGGCGTATCATCATCGTGCCAGCGCTCAACTATCCGGCCTTTCGCGCGGGAACACGCACCTCGCCGATCGACCGCGGGAACCTCAATCGCAGCTTTCCCGGTCGGCCCGACGGTTCCGTGACAGAGAAGATCGCCGATTACGTGACCCGTCATCTGTTACCGCTTGCGGATATCGTTCTTGATTTTCATTCAGGCGGCAGGACGCTTGATTTCCTGCCTTACGCTGCCGCTCACGAATTACCTGACAAGACACAGGAAGCCCGGTGTTTCGAGGCGGTTGCAGCTTTTGCTGCCCCCTATTCGATGAAGATGCTGGAGATTGACGCCGTCGGTATGCTGGACACGACAGCCGAGGAACTGGGCAAGGTCTTTGTCACCACTGAGCTTGGCGGCGCGGGCACGGCCAGCGCAAAATCGATCGACATCGCCCGCAAAGGCACCGTCAACCTGCTGCGCCATGCCGGCATCCTGACCGGCACCCCGGTGCCGGCGCCGAGCCGCTGGCTGGACATGCCCTCCAGCAACTGTTTCACCTTTGCCGAAGATGACGGGCTCGTCGCCTTCGTCCGCGATCTGGGAGACGCGGTCACGGCGGGTGAAACCATCGCCAGGGTCTACCCCGTCGGAAAAACCGGTCTTGCACCGGTCGAATACCGTGCCTCCATCAGCGGCGTGCTCGCAGCGCGCCACGTTCCCGGCCTGATCAAGGCCGGCGACTGCCTTTCCGTCATCGCCACGGTCACGGAGAATACCTAGCCAGAAGAATGAAGTGAGATCCGAAAACGGACCACGCAACCCAACCAGAGGAGTTAGAACATGAACATGACCAAACTCGCCGGGCTTTCCGCCCTCGCCCTCATCATCGGTGTGACTTCGGCCAGCGCACTCACCCTTGAGGAGGTGAAGAAGCAGGGCTACATCCGCGCAGCGACCGCCAATGAAGTGCCCTATTCCTACATGCAGCCCGACGGCACCTCCGCAGGCATCGGCCCCGATGTCGCCAATGCGGTTCTGAAATCGATGGGCATCGAGGAGGTGAACTGGACGGTGACGCCATTCGGCACGCTGATCCCGGGGCTAAAGGCGCGTCGCTTTGATTTCGCAGCCGCCGAACAGAACATTTCGCCCGAGCGCTGCAAGCAGGTGGCCTTCACTGAACCGAACTCGTCCTATGGCGAAGGTCTGCTGGTGAAGAAAGGCAATCCGAAAAAGCTGACCACCTATGCCGATATCGCCAAGGATCCTGCATTGAAGGTCGCCGTCGTATCCGGCGCCAACAATGTCGATTTCCTGCGCGCCGTCGGCGTCAAGGAAGAGCAGATCGTCTTCATCCCGGCGAATGCAGATGCGATCCCCACTGTCCAGAGCCGCGCCGACGCCTATGCAGCCACGGAGCTGACGGTTTCGGAACTGGCCAAGGGTCAGGCCAATGTCGAGCAGGTGAAGCCCTTCGTTGATCCTGTCGTCAAGGATGCGCCTGTGCGCAATTACGGCGGTTTCGCTTTCCGGCCGGAGGACAAGGAGCTGCGTGATGCCTTCAACGCCGCGCTCGTCGAATTCCGCAAGACCGACGACTACAAGAAAATCCTCGCGAAATACGGCCTCTCCGAACAGAGTATCGCGGCCGCGGCCGAAAAGAAGGTTGCCGATCTCTGCGCCGGAAAATGACGCCCGCCGGCGCCCGGGCAAAACCGGGCGCCGATTACCAGGAACTCGGGAACACTCCAGATGGACATGACCGCTTACCTGCCGATGTTGTGGCAAGGCGCCGTCGTCACCATGACGATAACGCTTGCAGCCCTCGTTGTCGGCACGGTACTCGCCTTTTTCTTCGGCATTCTGCGCGTCGAGGGTGGACCAATCCTTTCGACTGTCGCGCTGTGCTACACGGAAGTGTTTCGCGGCACCTCGCTGCTGGTCCAGCTTTTCTGGTTCTATTACGCGCTGCCGCTCATCGGTCTGAGTTTTGATCCGGTCACCACCGGCGTCATGGTGCTCGCCGCCCATGCGGGTGGGTATGGCGCCGAGATCGTCCGCGGTGCATTGTCTTCCGTCTCAGTACAGCAGCTGGAAGCAGCACGAGCACTGAACTTCACGCGAATGCAGACGCTGTTTCGCATTTCCTTGCCGCAGGCGGTCGTCGAAATGATGCCGGCCTTCGGCAATCTGGCCATAGAAACGCTGAAGCTCTCCTCGCTCGTCTCGCTGATTTCGATTGCCGACCTCACCTTCGCGGCGCAGTCGATCCGCAACCTGACGCTCGATAGCACCAGCATCTATTCGATCACACTGCTCTGTTATTTCGCGATGTCGCTGATCCTGATGGTCATCATCCGGGTGATCGAACATGTCGTGCGGCGCGGCAATGTCTTTCCGCGCACCCGCCATTCGTAAGGATATTCAGTCATGATGTATGGTTACGAATGGGACACGACCACCTGGATCACCTACACAACCTCCATCCTGCCCATCATTCTGATCGGCCTGACGGTGACGCTGAAAGCCGCCGCCGCCGGTTTTGCCATCGCGCTTATTCTGGGGCTGGTTTTTGCGCTGCTGCGCCGCAGCCGGGTGAAGTTGATTTCCTGGCCGACCGCGGTGGTTGTCGAATTCCTCCGCGATACGCCGCTTCTGGTGCAGCTTTTCTTCCTCTATTACGTGCTTCCCGAATTCGGTATCGTTCTGCCGGCGTTTCTCACCGGTGCGCTGGCGCTCGGCCTGCAATATGCCGCCTATACCTCCGAGGTCTATCGCGGTGGCATGGAGGCGGTGCATCACGGCCAGTGGGAAGCGGCGACTGCGCTTAATCTCACGCGCCTGCAGACCTATCGGGACATCATCATCCCGCAGGCCATCCCGCGCATCGTCCCGGCCATGGGCAACTATCTTGTCGCCATGATCAAGGAAACGCCGGTGCTTTCCGTCGTCACGGTTCTCGAGATGATGGGGCTGGCAAACATGATCGGCGAGCGCACCTTCGAATATCTGGTGCCGCTGACGCTTGTCGGTCTGATCTTCCTTCTCCTGACCATAATCTGCTCGGCAGGCCTCAGCCGCCTGCAAAGGGCGCTTCCAAAAGCAGGAATACCCTTGCGATGACAAACAACACCAATCAGCCGCTGATCGAATTTTCCGATGTCACGAAGCGTTTCGGCATTTTGACGGTCCTCGACCAATTCAATTTCAGCGTGGCAAAGGGCGAGAAAGTCACCCTTATCGGTCCTTCCGGCTCCGGAAAGTCGACGGTTCTACGCATTCTCATGACGCTGGAACCGTTCCAGGAGGGAAAGCTGACGCTCGCGGATATCTCCTACCATCAGCCTGGCGGTAAAGGCCCCTTCCAAGCCTCGGAAAAACACCTTCGCCAGATCCGTAACCACGTCGGCATGGTTTTTCAGAGCTTTAACCTCTTCCCCCACATGACCGTGCTGCGCAACATCGTGGAGGCGCCGGTGCGTGTGCTGGGCATTGCACGTGCGGAGGCAGAAGCACGGGCAATCGAACTCCTGAACATGGTCGGCCTGGCCGACAAGAAAGATCACTTTCCAGTGCAGCTTTCCGGCGGCCAGCAGCAGCGTGTCGCTATCGCGCGCTCGCTTGCCATGCGCCCGCGTGTCCTGCTTTTTGACGAGCCGACCTCGGCCCTCGATCCGCAACTGGTGGGCGAAGTGCTTTCCGTCATCCGCGATCTTGCCCATGAGCACGATCTGACGATGCTTCTCGTCACCCACGAAATGCGATTTGCCCGCGAGGTTTCCGATCGAGTGTGCTTCTTCGACAAGGGCCGTATCTGCGAACAGGGGAAACCGGACGAGATTTTTGGCCAGCCAAAGGAAGAACGGACACGCGAGTTTCTGTCGTCTGTTTTACGGTGAGTTTACAGCCTTCGCAGCTCACCGCGCTTATTCACCAAACGTAGCCAGAACGTCGCCGTGACGGCTGAGCACGATTGACTGTCTGGATCCCGGCCCAGACTGAGTGTCGTCGGCGGGCTGCATCACCCACCACGCGCCAGGATAGTCGTCACGAAGATGCCGGGAATTCAAGCGGATTTCCGTGCCGGGCGGAGAACGCTCCGTCCCGACCATTTTTTCTTCAGACAGCCTCGCCCTCCTGATTTCATAGAGGTTTCGCTCGCCCTCAAGCGCAAGTGTCACGTCATCGATATCGAAATCATCTATGTGGACGATCTGGCCTTCCGGCGTATCGAGAACCCATCTGTCGGAATCGACAAAGCCATCGGTGTAGACATTGCCGGTTGAGGAACGCAGGGACGTCCCCTTCGGCAAGCTGATGCCGTCAATGACATGCCATCGGCGAGAATGCATGTGCTGAAGGCGGATATGCCGCCGTCGGGCTTCAGGCCGAATTCCACTGGCTGTGTCGCATCGCAGCGCCAACCGTTCTGTGTGCTAACGCCCTGCCCGGTTATCCGCATATTGTCAGGTGTAAAGCCGATCGTCTCGTAATTCTCGTTGGTTTTGATCGAGATATAACGGGCGATCTCCACGGCATCTATATCCGCAACGGGCACGGGATGCGGAAAGAGGGCGCGACGGAAGGACTCTGGTGTATCGGCGACCGACAGTTCGAGTTTCGTGCCTTTGGGCATATCGATCTGGCCGAGGCGCGTCGGCTCCGCGAGTTCCGGGCGGTAACTTGCCACCCTCTCTTTTTCATAGGCATGCATCTGGATATAAAAATCAGCGATCTGCCACAGGGTGAAGAGTGCGACAGCGGTTACCAGCCCATAGGGCATGACCATCGGGCGCGTCCAGCGTCCTGCCGCATATCGAATGAGAAGCCCCAGTGTCCACACGGCCCAGACGAAGGTCGTCGCGAGAAGGAAGGCGAGGAAAAGCAGTGCTTCGACGGATGGCAGTGCGACAGGGATCATGAAACCAGCGGCCTTGGACGGATCGTCTTGATCCTGAAGAGACACTGGAGCTTTAGCCGCAAGCGATAGCCAGTTCAACTCGCAGATGGTGGCAGTGCCGAACCGGGCGACGGCAGATGGCGGCCGCCCGGTCAGAATATTATCGCAAATCAGCCACCAAGGACGAAGCGGGAGAATGCCAGCGCATTGCGGGCATCCTCATCCATTTTCACGATGTCGGCGCCGCCGCTCAGGTCGCGCCACACCTTGATATCCGAGCCGATGGTGCCGCCTGTCTTGACGAAAGGCTCCATGATTACCGCGCCAGTGTAGTTGATATCACGCAGCGCAAGGCCGATTTCGTGCCACGGCATTCTGCCCTTGCCCGGTACGCGGCGATTGCTTTCACCCGTATGGAAATGCCCCAGAAGCGGCCCGGCCGTGCGGATGGCGTCGCCGAAACTGTCTTCCTCGATGTTCATGTGGAAGGTATCCAGCATCACCTTCACATTGTTCTTGCCGACATCCTTCACGAAAGCGACGCCTTCGGCCGCCGTGTTGAGGACGTGGTTTTCAAAGCGGTTGAGGACTTCGATGCACAGGTTGATGCCGAGATCATTGGCGAAATCGGCAATGCCGTTGATACCCTCGACGCCGCGCGCATAATCGCCTGCCTTGTCGACCGGCTGCGAATAATCGATCGGCCAATAGGAATGCAATGCGCCGCCGATGGTGTGGATATCGAGCTTGGCGACGTTCGAAAGGGTTCGTTCAAAGAACGCCTTACCGGCGGCACGCACCGCAGCATCTTCCGACGACAGGTTCTTCGTTTTCGACGGACCGATGCCGGCGGTGAGGATGATGCCGTTATCCCTGGCGCTCTGCCTGATGGTCGCGAGTTCGGCGTCGCTATAATCGTTGATATGATGCGCGGCGACTTCGATGATGTCGAAACCGAGCTTGGCGACCTTCTCGATATAGGGGCCGAACTTGGCGCTCCACTCATGTTCCCAGTAAGAATAATAGATGCCGTGTTTCATGGGGTCTCTTTCGTTTTTCTGTTTCGCTTGACTTTGGATAAGGAGGCGCAGTCATTCAGGAGGGCTCAGGACGCGGCGCCTTTGCCCGGATTTCTGACGCGAAGATCAGGCTCGGCGCTTGTGGACGTGATGAAGCGGCCATTGGGAAGATCGTTCTCCTCCACCTTCCTGATGATCTCGTCCTCGCCGAGACCGAAACCAAGCCATCGGTCCCGCAGCCGCGCACGCAGATCGTCCTCGTCGACGTCGACAAAGACAGTGAGATCGAAGATCGGTTTCAGACGATCCCAAGGCGTCTCTCTGGCGAGGAGATAATTGCCCTCACAAACGATGATATCGACAGATTGAGGGATCACCCGGCCGCCGGCGCGCGCAATCTCGATGGCGCGATCAAAGACCGGCACGGCGACGACACCGTCCTCATTGGCTTTCAGACGCTCAAGCATATGGCGCAGGCCGTGCGCGTCAAAGGTATCGATGGCACCCTTGAAGGCACGGCGGTTCATCGCCTCAAGCACGGCGTCGTCATAGTGAAAACCATCCATCGGAAAAAGTGCCGCGGACACACCTTCGCCTGTGTTCAGTGCGTCGACCACGCGTTCGGCGAGGGTTGATTTTCCCGATCCGGGGGCGCCGGCAATGGCAATCATCACGCGCCGGCCATTCGAGCCGGCAAAACGCTTCAGTGCGAGGCCTGCAATTTCACCGGCATTATCGTCAATTTTACTCAAGGTGCTCCTCGCCTCGAAAAGTGGTATCGCCACCAGCTACCCGAAAATCCGGTACTGATTTGCCTTGTCGCGTAGAAAGGCCAACCCCTTCTGCAGGGACTCTTCCGCGCTGGCCGCGACGGGCCGCCACGTCGAAATCGCGCCCGCCATCTCCACCGGCATCGCGGCAAAGCCCTCAAGGGCAAGGACGCCGTTGAACCTTATGGCCGCGAGCGCCGAAAACACCTCGTCCCAGGCGACGTTGCCGAAACCCGGCGTGCCGCGGTCGCTTTCCGACATATGCATATATTTCAGATGGTTGCGGGCAGCGATGATGCCATTGGCAATGCCCTTTTCTTCCATGTTCATATGGAAGGTATCGAGATGGATGAAGATGTTGTCGGCACCGATGCGCTCCACCAGCGCCACCGCCTGTTCGGCGGAGTTGAGCAGGTGGTTTTCGTAACGGTTGACGGTCTCGATGCCGAATTGCAGACCGAGCGTTTTTGCGTGGGTGGCGGCCTCGGAGAGCGCCCTCGTCAGATTGTCATATTCACCCTGCGTCGGCGGAAAACCGGTGCGCTCAGTGGTTCCGCCATAGGTGACACCCGTCAGCGCCTTCGCCCCCATGGCGGCGGCCTTGTCCAGCGCGGCCTTGAGATGTTCGACTGCGGCTTGCGGACGGACCGAAGCCCAGGCCGGTTCCGGCAGCACGAGCGAACAGACAGCACTGAGATCGTGCTGTTCCAGCAGGCTGCGCGTGTGTTCCGCATCGACTGAAGGGATATCGACAAGCGGGATTTCGATGAAATCCTGACCGTAGCTGGCTGCACCGGCAATCGCGCGGGCGGCATTTTGATGGCCCCATTGCAGAGACCACATCATTGCGTGAACACCGAGGCCTTTCACGTCATACCTTCTTTCTGAGAGATGCGAAGTAACTGGAGAACAACCCACGCGCCGCCATGACGACGATCATCAGCACGCCCCAGAGCGCGGTCGCCAGATGCTGGTTGGCGCCGAGAAGATTGAGGCCGGACGACAGGAGCTGCAAGACGATAAGCGCGACGAAAACGGGAAGCACTCGGCCGAAACCGCCGAAAGGATTGATGCCACCAAGAAAGGCCGCAAGCACCGTGATCAGCAGGTAGGATTCCCCATGGCCGACGCGCACGGAGTTGAAACGGGCCAGCATGATGATGCCGGCTACTGCGCACATCAGACCCGAAAGCGTATAAACGAGCACCTGGATCTTGCGGGTGTTGAGACCGGAATAACGTGCGGCCTCAATGTTCGAGCCGATCATAAGAAGACCAAAGCCGAGCTTGGTGCGCGTTAGCAGCACATGCCAGATGCCGACGCAGACGATGAAAATCAGAAGCGGGATCGGCAGGCCGAGAAGCGTGCCATGACCGAGCGGCGCCATATAGGCTGGGAAACCGGAGACATCGCCGCCACGCGTCAGAAACTCGCCCAGTCCGCGCAGGAAGATCATCATCGACAGCGTCACCAGAATGGGGTGCGCGCGGGTGTAGGCGATCGCCGCTCCCGTCATCGCCCCGGCGGCTCCGCCGGTGACAAGGGCGGCAAGGCACGCAAACAGGAATGCGCTCGGCGGCGCATCCACCCCGCCATGGGCCTGCAGCACCCAGGCTGCGGCGAGCCCCGACAGATTGGCGGCGAAGGTGACGGACAGGTTGATCCCGCCCGTCAGCAGCGGCAGCAGCATCGCGAGTGTCAGCAGGCCAAGTTCCGGCAACTGGAAAGCGACCGAGCCGAATGTTGCAAGCGACAGAAAGTTGTCCGCAAAGGTTCCGAAGATGAGCATGACGGCGATGAGGGCAATCACCGGGCCTGCCATGTCGGCCCCGAAGATCGCGTTGAATTTCCGGATGAGACTGTTCATCGCTGGGCGCTCCCCTTTTTCGCGGATGTGCGAAGCGCACTCGGCAGAAGCTTGTCGAACCGGGTGGAGGACAGCGTGATGGCGATGAGAATAATGGCGCCGACGATCATCTTGAAGGCAAAGGGAGAAACACCCATCAGGTTAAGGCCGTTCTGGGTGATCGACACCATCAGCACGCCAAGCACGCAGCCGATGACAGAGCCCTTGCCGCCGCCAAGCCGCGCCCCGCCAAGCACGGTGGCAGCAAGCACATCCAGCTCGCGGCCATAAAGCGCGTTCGGCACCACCTCCTGCGCATAATGCGCCTGCATGAGCCCGGCTATACCCGCCATCAGGCCAAGCCAGCCGAAGGAAATGTAATGCATGGCGCCGATATTGATGCCGAAGCGGCGTGCGCCCTCGGGGTTGTCACCGAAGGCATAAAGCTTGCGCCCGACAGTGGTGCGCGAAATCATGAACCAGGTGGCGACACAGCAGAGGATCATGACGACGACCGGCAGCGTCAGCTCGACCCACGATCCATCAGGCATTTCGCGCTCGTAAAACACCACACGCGTCGAGAGCCATTCCGGCAGGTCGTAAATCGACACGCCCTTGGTGAAGAACATCAACAGCCCGAAGAAGATGTTGAAGGTAGAGATGGTCGCGACGATGGAAATGATATTGAGCCGCCAGACGAGGAAGGCGTTGACAAAACCGAGGCTGAGGCCAACGGCACCGGCGATGATAAAACCTTCCGCCCAGTTGCCGCCGCCGAGCGCATTGAGCGCCAGCACCGTCAGATATT
Organism: Agrobacterium sp. El2ro-1b; assembly: GCF_048298475.1. Taxonomy (NCBI): domain Bacteria; kingdom Pseudomonadati; phylum Pseudomonadota; class Alphaproteobacteria; order Hyphomicrobiales; family Rhizobiaceae; genus Agrobacterium; species Agrobacterium sp. El2ro-1b. The sequence goes on from NZ_CP103459.1 coordinate 109,151, forward strand.
GCACGACGGAGGCCGCGACAGCGAAGGAGATGTCGATGCCGCCCGAGATCAGCACGACAAGCAGGCCGACCGCGAAGATGATGTTGACCGCCGAGACATTCAGCACATCGAAGGCGTTGGATATCGTGAGGAAGCGGTCGGTGGCGAAAGAAAGCCCCGTGCAGAGCAGCACCATGACGACAAGCAGGGTGAATTCGGTCGTATGTCCGAGGATGAGCCTACGCATAGATGGCGGCCTCCAGTTCGGTCAGCGACAGGCGTCGCGGATCATAGGTGGCGTGGAACCGGCCTTCGACCATGTGGATGACCCTGTCTGTATTAAAATAAACTTCCGGCGCCTCATCGGAGATGATGATGATCGACAGGCCCTCTGCGGCGAGCTTGCGGACGATTTCAAAGATGCCGGCGCGGGCGCCGACGTCGACACCCACGGTCGGCGCATCGAGGATGAGAATTTTCGGCCCGATCGCCAGCCATTTGGCAATCGCCACGCGCTGCTGGTTGCCGCCAGAGAGCGTGCGGATCGGATCTTCCGGCAGACCGATCTTGACGCCGAGCGCTGAAATCCAGCGGGAAACGACATCAGCCTTTTTCGACGTGGAGATAAGGCCGCCACTCAGTAACTTATCAAGCGACGCCATGACCAGATTGTCGGCAATCGACTGCGGCTGATTCAGGCCAAGCGACAGCCGGTCTTCGGAAAGATAGGCAACGCCAGCCCGGATCGCATCCCGGTTGGAATGGAAATCCACCTTCTTTCCATCGATAAGGACTTCACCCGATTGCGGCCGGTGCATGCCGAACAGCGTCAAGGCCAGTTCGGTTCGACCAGCGCCGAGCAGGCCGGTGATCCCCAGCGTCTCCCCGCGCCGCAGATCGAAGGAAACATCCTCGAACTCACCGGCCCGGGTCAGGCCGCGCACCGAGAGAACCACGGGCTTGTCGTCGTGATCGGCGGCAATGACGGCGCTATCGAAGTTGCGGCCGGTCATCAGCTCGGTCACGCGCGACTGCGTCATGCCTTCGACCGGGAAAACGCCGACAAGCGATCCATCCCGCAAAACGGTGATGCGATCCGATATCTCAAGCACTTCCGCCAGACGATGCGAAACGAACACGACAGCGACACCTGACGCCGAGAGGTTGCGGACGATATCGATGAGGTAATCGGTCTCCGACTGCGTCAGAGATGCGGTGGGTTCATCCATGAAAACGAGACGGGCTTCGCCAACCAGCGCACGGGCAATGGCCACGATCTGGCGCTGGGCAATCGGCAGCTCCTTGAGCGGCCTGTCGAGATCGAACGAGACACCGAGCCGTGCCAGCGCCTGTTCGGCGGCGTTTTCGATAGCGCGCTTGTCGACCAGCCCAAATCTGCCGTTCACCGCATATTGGAAACCGATATTTTCGGCCACCGTCATCTCATCGAAAAGCGCCAGATCCTGCCAGATCACCTGGATACCAAGCGATTGCGCCAGCGTCGGGGTCATAGCAGCGATGGGTTTGCCGTCGAAATAGAGTTCTGCATCGCTTTCGGGCTTATAGACCCCGGTGATGACCTTGATCAGGGTGCTTTTGCCGCAGCCGTTTTCGCCGGCAAGGCAATGCACTTCGCCCGGGTTGACCTCGAAGGAAACAGCCTTCAGGGCGCGTACGCCACCGAAGGTGACCTTGACATTTTTGAGGGACAGGAGCGGTTCTGCGCTCATGATGGCGTATCTCTCCTTTCGCCGCGAAAGCATTGCAGACGTGGCGCTCGGCATAAATTTCGGATGGACGTCGCGCGGGCGGTGTTTCCCGCGCGACGCCTTCGGCCTTGGGGAGGATCAGAGGCCCATGGAAACGAGCTTGTCGATGCTTTCCTTGTCGATCTTCAAGAGCTGATCGACGACGATGGTGTTACCCTTGGGATCGATGGTGCCGAGACCTTCGATCGTGTCGCCGGCCTTGGGTGTTTCGCCCTTGGCGATACGGTCGGCGAGCGTAATGAAGACCTCACCCGCCTGCTTCGGGTTCCACATAAAGCCACCCGTCAGCGCGCCTGACTTAATGAGCTTGGCGCCCTGTCCCGGCGAGAACGGGCCGATGACGAAGACCTTGCCGTCCTTGCGGCGCTCTTCAACCGCACGTCCCGCACCTATCGGTCCCTGCGAACCGAAAGCGAGGAAGCCCTTGAGGTCGGCATTGGCCGACATCAGGTCAAGCGCGGTCGAACGGCTCTTGTCGAGGTCTTCCGCGACGCCGTAGCGGTCGCCGACCAGTTTCATATCAGGGTAATTGGCCTTGATATAGGCGATGGCGGCATCGGCCCAGGCATTGTGAAGCGGAACGGTGAGTGAACCGACGAAAACGGCATAAGAACCTTTTCCGCCCATCTTTTCCGCCAGCAGCTTGCCATGTGCTTCACCGAAGCCCTTGGCAGACGCCAGCTCGAAATCCCAATCGGCGCCGAGCTGTTCCGGGGATTCATGGGTGATGACCTTGATGCCGGCGGCCTGGGCTTTTTTCAGTACGGGTTCCAGCACCTTCGCATCATTGGGCACAACACCGATGAAATCGACCTTCTGGGCGATCAGGTCTTCAATCGCGCGCACCTGCAGGGCGGGGTCGGCACTGGTGGGGCCGACCATGAAACCGTCAACGCCGAGCTTCTTGCTCTGCTCCTTGATGCCGGCCTCCATGGCGTTGAACCATGGAATACCGCCGATCTTGACGACGACGCCAACCTTGGGCCCTTCGGCAAAGGCTGCGGATGAGAGCAACGCAAGCGACAGACCAACCGCCGCAGCAATAATTTTCTTCATTGATGTTCCTCCTCAAAAATTCGGCAAACGAAATCCGCCCGCAGCCCGTTTTTCCCGGACGCGTTCAAAATCTCTCATCTCGCTTATTCGAGACTCTCCCTTGCCACTCCCATAGCAACCACCATGCACAATCGATATTGCCAACTTGCACAATCGATGGTGCAATAACCATATCATGAAGCGCCCTTCCGTCAAGGGGATGCGTGCTCTAATAATCGGAATCAGTTGGGGAGATCACAGTGACGGGCATAAGTTCAAAAAAAGCCACCATTTATGACTTGTCGATATTATCAGGCGCTTCTGCATCGACGGTCAGTGCGGTGTTGAACGGATCATGGCGCAAGCGGCGCATCTCGGAAGAAACCGCAGACAAGATACTCTCGCTCGCCAAGGCTCAGCGCTACACCACCAACCTGCAGGCGCGCGGACTCAGAAGTTCGAAATCCGGCCTCGTCGGGCTTCTGGTGCCGGTTTATGACAACCGGTTCTTTTCATCGATGGCGCAAACCTTCGAGGGTCAGGCCCGCAAACGCGGCCTGTCGCCCATGGTCGTTTCCGGCCGGCGCGACCCCGAAGAAGAACGACGCACCGTCGAGACGCTGATTGCCTATTCGATCGATGCCCTGTTCATTGCCGGCGTGACCGACCCCGATGGCGTTCACCAGGTCTGCGCGCGCGCGGCACTTCCGCATGTGAACATCGACCTGCCCGGCAAGTTTGCATCTTCGGTAATTTCCAACAACAGACACGGCGCGGAAATTCTGACAGCAGCGATCCTTGCCCATGCGGCAAAAGGCGGCCCGCTCGGCCCCGACGATGTCATCCTGTTTGGCGGCCATGACGACCACGCCAGCCGCGAGCGTATTGATGGTTTTCATGCCGCGAAAGCCGATTATTTTGGCGTTGAGGGCGGCGACGATATCGAGATAACAGGCTATTCGCCGCATATGACGGAGCTGGCTTTCGAACGGTTCTTTGCCCGCAGGGGCCGCCTGCCCCGCTGTTTCTTCGTCAATTCTTCGATCAATTTCGAGGGACTGCTTCGTTTCATGGGGCGCCATGACGGCGAGGCATTCGGCGACATCGTCGTCGGCTGCTTCGACTACGACCCATTCGCATCTTTCCTTCCCTTTCCGGTTTACATGATCAAACCCGATATCGCGCTGATGCTCGAAAAAGGCTTCGAGCGGCTGGAAGAAAACCGGACGGAGCCCGATGTCACCATTATCGAACCGCAGCTCATCCCCCCGCGAACCGCGCTTAAGGGGCCGCTGGACGACATATGGGATCCGGTTGCATTGCGGCGTATGGCGACGTGAAACGCCATCTCCATCACTAGAATCGGGTGGTAACGGCGTAAAGCGCAGTTTGTATCAGGCGGTATCTGGCCCGGCGGCATGTTGCTCGAACTCCTCAAGACGGGTCGGTCGCGCAAAAAGATAGCCTTGAAAAAGCTCGCAGCCATAAGACAGCATCACGCGAAGCTCCGCCTCCGTCTCTACACCTTCGGCGAGAACCTCCAGAGAGAGGTCGTGTCCCATCCGCACGATGTTTTTGGTGATTGCTGCCAGACGCGCACTCTCGCTGACACCCTTCACGAAGCTGCGATCAATCTTGAGCTGTTTCAATGGCAATTGACGAAGATAACTCAACGACGAATAACCTGTTCCGAAATCATCAAGCGAGATCGCAAACCCGGCGCGGTCCAGGAGCTTCATCTTGGCAATGGCAGCTTCTATATCCGAAAGAAAAACGCTTTCGGTCAGCTCCAGTTTAAGCAGCGGCGAGTCAACGCCGTAAGACGAGACGGCTTCGAGAAGCTGATCGGAAAATCCCCCATTCGCAAAATGGTCAGCGGTGATGTTGATCGACAGCGTGAGCTCACGGGTAAACGAATTCTCCTGCCATCTTGCCAGCGTCTTACACGATTCGGCAATCACCCATGCACCTATGGTGGGCATAAATCCGGTACGTTGTGCGAGTGGAATGAACTCCGCCGGCGATATATAACCCCGTTTGGGGTGGTTCCACCGCAAGAGCGCTTCCGCACCGATCAGCCTACCATCCGCACGCACTTGCGCCTGATAAAAAAGTTCAAATTGCCCATTGGAAAGCGCAGAGCGCAACTCCAATGCGTTTTTCGTCTGACTGCGAAACTGCGCCTGCATGGCCGCGACGCCACCGCACAATATGCCCGTCGCGAAAATGCTGTTGAACCATGCGCTGATGCTTCGCACATCCTGCGACAAAGGGGTGCTAAACGGCGAGCTTGCCGAGGACGCGCAGAAAAACAGGAAAGCCAAAAGACCCGCTGAAATGACCAGCGCCTGAAGCACGGAGCGCTTTCGCTGGAAGTTCAAATATCCGACGAAAACGATGACGAGCAGATAGAGGTGCGTCGTTCTCGGCACCACGGCATCCTGCACGTCGATAAAAAACGAATACCAGCAGACGAACGCACCACAGGCGATCTGAGCGAGGATAAGGCCGCGTGAGAAATGGCCCATCACGCAGATCAGCCAGCAGGGCACGATTGCCGCTCCAAGCACCAGAAGGCTGACCGCGATATTCCACCGCTCCGTAAACGCAAAGAACACGAACCAGCCCGTCGCAAGTGCAAGGCCGAGCCATGCAGCGATGCGGCACAGGAGAAGAAGGTGCTGTGAATATTCCTCTCGGTCTTTGGTTTTCTGAAAGGGCATGCTGGCCTTGCTTTTGATGAGAAGCGGCGAACCCGCTCCTTGCTGGAAAAGCCACAAGGAAGCTAGACCGACAAAACCGAACACCCGGCTTTTCCGGGAACGCGGTTAAACAAAGCCGAATATGATCAGACAAGTTTTCATCGACGCCATTTGTGATCCGCGCGCTCCAAAATCGCAGGAAGATTAGCCATGTTTCATAAAACTGGTTATGGTCGCCGGAAAAATCACGGGAGGCGGCTGTCCAAGGGCCGGTGGTTTATGGGTTTTTCGGATCATATCAAGGAAATCGAGACCGTCGGCCAGGGCAGGAATACCGGCCGGGATGCGGTGGTGCTGGAATCCTGGCGGCGTTGCCTCGACACCTACCAGCTTGATCCGACGAAGGCGCGTGAAGCGGTCATCGTCTCCGAGACACGTCTTCGCGAGCATCGCCAGCAGGCGGAAGACCTCGTGCACATCGCCCGCTCCGGCCTGGAACGGCTTTACCGGCAAGTGGCCGAGCAGAATTACGTCCTCCTCCTTTCCGATCGGCAGGGCGTGACGGTGGAGTTCCTGGGCGATCCCTCCTTCAACAACAATCTGCGCAAGGCAGGGCTTTATCTTGGCTCGGAATGGTCTGAACCCCGCGCCGGCACCTGCGCCGTCGGCGCCTGCATCGCAACCGGTGAATCGCTCACCATCCACCAGACCGATCATTTCGATGTAACTCATACGCCGCTTTCCTGCACCGCAGCACCGATCTACGATACGCAGGGTGCACTGACCGCCGTGCTGGATATTTCACTGCTCAGCTCACCGATCCTGAAGACGAGCCAGAACATGGCCCGCCATCTGGTCTCTTCCACCGTGCGGAGGATCGAGCTTGCCAATCTGATGGCCAGCAGCCGGCATGACCTCGTTCTGCGCTTTGCGGGTGCGCCCGAATTTCTGGATGTCGACCCGGAAGCGGCCGTGTCGGTCGACGGTTCCGGCCGCATCACGGGCATGACGCACGCCGCCGCCCGCCTTCTCGCCGCATCGCGGGGGCTCGACTGGCGCATGCCAGAGCGTCTTCTCGGACAGCGGGTGGAGGAGTTTTTCGAAGCCGATTTCGATGAGCTTGCCTCCCTCACCCGCTCCAGCCTGCCGCAGGACAGGCGCATCGTCGTTAGAGACGGGACCGTGCTTTATGCGCACGCGATCGAACCGCAACAGCGCAGGTCGAGCGTTCCGCCTGCCCGCCCGACACCGCAGCCGGTAACGGAGAGGATCGGCGGTGACGGCCCGGCGGTTCGAAATCTCAGGCGGAAAGTGGAGAAACTCGCGCCTGCAAGACTGCCGATCCTGCTGCAGGGCCAGACCGGCACCGGCAAGGAACATCTCGCCCGCATCATTCACGATGCCAGCGGCGTTTCCGGCCGCTTCGTCGCCGTCAATTGCGCCGCCATTCCCGAACAGCTGATCGAAAGTGAACTGTTCGGTTATCTGCCGGGCGCCTTCACCGGTGCCTTGGCGAAAGGGCGCAAAGGGCTGGTGGAAGAGGCGCAGGGCGGAACGCTTTTCCTCGACGAAATCGGTGACATGCCATTTGCGGCGCAGAGCCGGCTTTTGCGCGTTCTGGCGGAAGGCGAGGTTCTGCCTGTCGGCGGCTCCACCCCGCAGAAGGTGGATTTCAGAGTGATCTCGGCATCTCACCGTCCCCTGAACGACATGGTGCGAACAGGTGCATTCCGCGAAGATCTCTATTACCGGCTGAACGCGGCGGTCCTGACGCTGCCGGCACTCAGCGAGCGCGACGATTTTCCGTGGCTTCTCGACAGCATACTCGAAAAACACGGCATGTCCGGCCGGCCACTGAGGCTCTCCAACGCTGCCCGGTTGACGATCCTGCACCACCGCTGGCCGGGCAATATCCGCGAGCTGGACAATGCGATCGCCTTTGCAGCCGCCCTTTGCGACGACGGGCTGATTACGGTGGAGGACCTTCCGGAGCAGCTCACCCCCGCCTTCTCCACCCCCATGATCGACAATCGCGGCACCGACCTTCGCGCATTGCTGGCCGCATGCAACGGCAATATTTCAGAAGCCGCCCGCCGCCTCGGCGTCGACCGCACGACCCTCCATCGGCGCATGCGGCGCCTCGGCATCGGAAAACCTCACTGAAGGTGAGGCATATGCCACAGCTGTAGCGCCACAGCTGTGGCAGGTCGCAAAACAGGCTTTCCCCAAAACCCAGCGATTTCAGCCCTCCAGTGGAGAAAGCCGTTCTGGCATGGGCATTGCACCTTCTCTGGCATCAAGTGCCATCGAGGAGAAAACATGCGCGCGCTCAGATTTCATGCAGCCAAGGATTTACGGATCGAAGACATTGCCGAGCCGAAACGGCCGGGCCCCGGACAGGTCCTCGTCCGCAACCGTTTCGTCGGCATCTGCGGCACCGATCTGCATGAATATAGCTACGGCCCGATCTTCATTCCCACCGAACCGCATCCCTTTACCGGCGCCCATGGCCCACAGATTCTGGGCCACGAATTCGGCGGCGTGGTTGAGGCAATCGGCGACGGTGTGACCTCCGTCAGCGTCGGTGACCGCGTCTCCATCCAGCCTCTCGTCATGCCGCGATCCGGCGATTATTTCGCTGATCGTGGTCTCTTTCACCTGAGCACGCAGCTGGCACTGGTCGGCCTCAGCTGGGATGGCGGCGGCATGGCGGAAGCCGCACTTGTCAACGACTATAACGTTCAGAAAATTCCGGACGAGATGACCGACGAAGAGGCCGCACTGGTGGAGCCCTCGGCCGTTGCTGTTTACGCCTGTGATCGCGGTGGCGTTACCGCCGGTAACAGCGTTCTGGTCACGGGTGCCGGCCCGATCGGCATGTTGACGCTTCTGGCGGCCCGCGCCGCCGGCGCTACCCAGCTTTTTGTCGCCGATCTGAATGATGCCCGCCTCGAGCTTGCCCGCAATGTCATCCCTGATGTCATCACTATCAACCCCAAGCGAGACAATGTCGGTGATGTCGTCCGCTCGGCAACCGAAGGCAAAGTCGGCTGCGACGTGGCGATCGAATGCGTGGGCAATGAACATGCGCTCAAGGCCTGTATTGACGCCGTGCGCAAGCAGGGCGTCGTCGTGCAAACCGGGCTGCACCCGCATGAAAACCCGATCGACTGGTTCCAGGTGACGTTCCGTGATCTGGAGATCAAGGGCTCCTGGGCCTATCCGACCCATTATTGGCCGCGCGTCATCCGGCTCATTGCCTCCGGCCTGCTGCCGGCGACGAAGATCGTCACCAAACGCATCACGCTGGATACGGCAGTGACCGAGGGCTTCGATGCCCTGCTCGACCCCGCCGGCACGCATCTGAAAATCCTGATCGATCTTTCGAAATAGGCTTTTCGCCTGCGCCTGCCGGGAAGAGGAGCCCGGCAGGCGCAGGTATTGGCTTTCGGGGCGGCGACACCGCCGCTCCGCCATCAGACCAAGCACCATGGAGGAGATGAATATGCTTGATGTCAGTCCCGCCACCAAAATCGACACGGTTCTTTTGAAGCTCGGCAATGCGCTTGAAGCCGGCGACATAGACGCCGCCGTCAACCTGTTTCAGGCCGATTGCTACTGGCGCGATCTCGTGACCTTCACCTGGAACCTGAAGACGCTGGAGGGCCGCGAACAGATCCACGACATGCTGGCCAGCCAGCTCGCCGCTATCAAACCCTCCGGCTTCGTGCAGGATGCGAAGGAGCCGGCCTCTGAAGGCGGTGGCGTCACCGAAGGCTGGTTCGAGTTCGAGACCGGGGTCGCCCGTGGTTACGGCCATATCCGCCTGAAGGACGGGCTGATCTGGACCTTGCTCACCACAATGAGCGAACTGAAAGGCCACGAGGAACCAAAGGGCATTCGCCGGCCGATGGGCGCGGAACACGGCCACGACCGCAGCCGCCGGACCTGGAAGGAAAAACGCGAGGCCGAGGCTGCGGAACTCGGTTATGCGGAACAGCCCTATGTCGTCATCATCGGCGGCGGACAGGGCGGCATCGCGCTTGGCGCGCGCCTTCGCCAGCTCGGTGTGCCGACGATCATCATCGAAAAGAACGAGCGGCCCGGCGACAGCTGGCGCAAGCGCTATAAATCGCTCTGCCTGCATGACCCGGTCTGGTACGACCACCTGCCCTATATTCCTTTCCCGGAAAACTGGCCTGTCTTCACACCCAAGGACAAGGTGGGCGACTGGCTGGAAATGTACACTAGGGTCATGGAGCTGAATTATTGGGGCTCCACCACATGTAAATCGGCGCAATATGACGAGACGACCGGCGAATGGACGGTGGTTGTCGATCGCGCCGGAAAGGAAGTCGTGCTGCGGCCGAAACAGCTGGTGCTGGCAACCGGCATGTCCGGCAAGGCCAATGTACCGAAATTCCCCGGGCAGGATGTCTTCAAGGGCGAACAGCAGCATTCCTCGCAACATCCCGGTCCGGATGCCTATGCTGGCAAAAAGGTTGTGGTGATCGGCTCCAACAACTCGGCGCATGATATCTGCGCGGCGCTCTGGGAAGCGGGTGCTGATGTCACCATGCTGCAGCGTTCCTCCACCCATATCGTCAAATCGGACTCACTGATGGAGATCGGCCTCGGTGATCTCTATTCCGAACGCGCGGTTGCAAACGGCATGACCACGCGCAAGGCCGACCTTATCTTCGCCTCCCTGCCCTACAGGATCATGCATGAATTCCAGGTGCCGATTTACGACCGGATCCGCGAACAGGATGCCGGTTTTTACGCGGCACTGGAAAAGGCCGGTTTCATGCTCGACTTCGGCGATGACGAGTCCGGTCTGTTCATGAAATATCTGCGCCGCGGCTCGGGTTATTATATCGATGTTGGTGCCTGCGATCTGGTGATCGACGGCTCGATCAAGCTGAAATCCGGTGTGGACGTCTCACATCTCACCGAAAATGCCGTGGTACTGAAGGACGGCACGGAACTGCCCGCCGATCTGGTGGTCTATGCCACGGGTTACGGCTCGATGAACGGCTGGGCGGCGGATCTCATTTCGCGCGACGTGGCGGACAAGGTCGGCAAATGCTGGGGCCTCGGCTCCGACACGACAAAGGATCCCGGCCCGTGGGAGGGCGAGCAGCGCAACATGTGGAAGCCGACCCGGCAGGACGCCCTGTGGTTCCACGGCGGCAACCTGCATCAGTCGCGGCATTATTCGCAATATCTGTCGCTTCAGCTCAAAGCCAGACAGGCGGGGCTTAAAACACCCGTCTATGGGCTGCAAAAGCCACATCATCTCTCCTGATCCAGCCGAAAGCGCCGGCCCGCCCTGTCTGGAAGGGCCGGCAATCTTTACCGCTAGAGGCTATCGGACAGCCAGAAACGATAGAGCGCCGCGACATTGCCACTGGTCATCAGTGGCATTGCAGCTTTCAGCCGTTCCGCCGGCCAGTCCCACCATTTCATCTCGAGCAGCAGGGCGATGCTATCGTCGTCAAACCGCTTGCGGATCGTTTTTGCGGGATTGCCGCCGACGATGGCGTAGGGCTCGACGTCCTTCGTCACCAACGCCCGCGTTCCGATCACCGCGCCATCGCCGACGGTGATGCCGGGCATGATGATCGCTTCCGAACCGATCCAGACATCGTTGCCGATGACGGTGTCGCCCGCCGGCAGATAACCGTTGGCGGCATTCTCGAATTCCGGCACCTCCGGCATGAAGAAGAACGGGAAGGTACTGATCCATTCGTTGCGGTGGCCCTGATTGCCCGCCATGATGAAGGCGGCGCCCGAACCGATCGAGCAGAAGCTGCCGATCACCAGCCTGTCCGCGCCCTCATCCGGCAACAGATACCGGGCGCAATCCTCGAAACTGTGGCCGTGGTAATAGCCGGAATAATAGCTGTATTTTCCGACCACCAGGTTCGGGCTCTTCACCTGCTTGTCGAGCGTAATGCCCCGGAACGGGCTTTCGAAATAGTTTTCCATTGAAATAATCTCACTGCATCTGTTCGCATTCGCTTGCCTTCAGGCAAGCATACGCCAAGCGCAAAACCGACCGGTTTCGCGCCGGATGCTCCTCGCGCTCAGGCGGGAGCTAGATGCAGGTGATACTCGAGGCTTTAATCATGGCTCATGGTTAGCCCAAAATACGCCGAAGGCCAAGCGCTGCCGCAGAACGGTCGTCGGGCCTCACGACGCCATGGCCAGAATGACCGCGATCCCGATCAGCATCGGCCCCATCCATTTGAAATGACGCACCACCCGCGGCTGGTAAGCGGGGTTTTTAGAGAGAGCCAGATAACCGAAGCCCACCAGCGTCATCCACAGGCCAGCGCAGAACATGATGAATTCATCGATATAGGCCGCGATCATGGCTCACCCTCAGACGTATTGCAGACAGTTGCGATGAACCTAGCGGGCGTGAATACAAAAGGCAAAGAACAGGGTACGAGATCGGCGCTGGCGCAGGGTGAAAAGCAGAACACAGGAGATCAGAGCCTGATCCCCGGTGTCCATGTCTGAAACGATGCCCTCATCACCCTGCCGGACGCAAGGGCTGAAAGCGGGTGAGAATCAGAACTCCTCCCAGTTGTTCGCTGCGGTATTCAACGCCGCGTTGCCGGAAAACGCAGCCCTGATCCTTCCACCGAGGGCGCGCGCGGGCGAAGCAGCCGGCCTGTCGGCCGCCGATGCCGTGCGCATGGGTGCTGCGGTCTCCGCATAACCCGCTTCAGAGAGCTTGAACTGCGCAATCAGCCGGTTGAGCGACGATGCCTCGCGGGCAAGGCCATGGCTTGCCGCCGTGCTTTCTTCCACCATGGCGGCATTCTTCTGGGTGTCCTGATCCATCTGGTTCACAGCAGTATTGATCTGCTGCAGGCCGGAGGATTGCTCCTGAGCCGATTCCGAAATGGCGGCGACGTGCCGGTTGATTTCCTGCACTTCCGTCACGATCAGTTCCAGCGCCTTGCCCGTTTCGCCAACCAGTTGCACGCCCTGCTGAACCTGCCCGTTCGACGTCGTGATCAGGTTCTTGATCTCCTTGGCCGCATTGGCGGAACGCTGCGCCAGTTCGCGAACCTCCTGCGCGACGACAGCAAAGCCTTTGCCCGCGTCGCCCGCACGGGCCGCTTCCACGCCGGCATTCAGCGCCAGAAGGTTCGTCTGGAAGGCAATCTCGTCGATGACGCCGATAATGTTGGAAATCTCATTGGCGGAGGTCGCGATCTGCTCCATGGCGGAGACGGCCTTCTGAACCACTTCTCCGGATTTCTCCGCACCGATCTTCGCGCGGCCAACGAGGTGGCCGGCTTCCTGCGCCCGCTTGGTGGAATCCTTTACCGTCGTGGTGATTTCTTCCAGAGCCGCTGCTGTTTCTTCAACCGCCGCAGCTTGCTGCTCCGTGCGTCTGGCGAGATCGTCCGCGGCGGATCTGATCTCGTTGGCGCCGGCATCGATGCCGCGCGCATTCTGTGCCACCTGGGTCAGCGTTGACTGCAGCTGTTCCGCAGCCCTGTTGAAGTCGCCGCGAATACCATCAAGATTTGGCACGAAAGGCTGGGCAATGCGGTAGGTCACGTCACCTTCAGCAATCCTGGACAGCGCCGTGGCGAGGTTATTGACTGCGAACTGAACGTCGGCGGCCTCCTGCGCCTTCTGTTTTTCGCGTTCGATCCGATCCTTTTCAGACATGGACCGGTTGGCTTCGGTCTCATTCTCGAGCCGCACGCGCGCGATGGCGTTTTCGCGGAAGGCCTGAACGGTGGCGGCCATCTGGCCGACTTCATCCCTGCGGTCCATGCCGTCGATCTCGCTTGCGGTATCACCGGCGGCGAGCGATTCCATCCGGGCGCGAAGCCGTGCAATAGGCGTGGTAATGCCGCGCGACGAGACCAGCAGACCAAGCGCAATCAGGGCGAGAGACACCAGTCCGAGGGTGATGAGACCCGTCCAGATCGTCGTATTGGTGCTCGCCGTCAGCCGCTCCCTGCCGTCATTCATGACCTGGATGAGCTGCTCGTTGCCCGCACTGATTTTCGGCGAGACCTCGGTTATTTTCCTGAGCACGTTGAGCGCCATCTGCTGCGCTTCGGCCTGCTTGCCCGCCTGCATGAGGGTGATGACCTGGTTGCCAATCTCTTCGACCTCGACAACACCCTTGAGGATGTCGCGGGCGGCATCCGTGCGCGCCGGCACCAACTCCATGATCTTGTTCTGGCGCTCTTCGAGCTGTTTGCGATCCGCCCTGAATGTCTTGACCGCCGCTTCGAAATCGCTGCTCGCCGGGTCGTTGAGGCTGGCGCGCAGCATCTGCATGCCGAGCGCGTTGAGATTGCCGCTGGTTCTGGCGTTCAGCACCGCAGCAAGTGCCTCATGGCCGATGAAATCGCTATAGACGGCGTCGGTTTTTTTATATTGCAGGCTGACGTAGCTTATTCCGGAAAGCGACATCAGGCTCATCAACGAAATGACAAAAACGACCTTCGTTTTTATCTTGGTATTCTTCAGGAAAGACATGAATGGCCTCAAGGCAAGCGCTCTCCAGCCGTCGATTAGGGCGGCCGGGAACCATATGATGAAACATCGCGGGTAGCTGTTGCCCCTCCTCATAGGGCGACAAGCGGATGCCTTTTGAACCGCCGCTGGGGCAGCTCAAGGTGGCTCCGCTTGTTCTACCGGCTCCGGATGAAACCTTGGAACCTGCGTATTTTAGATTTCACGAAATCACTAAATGAAGTGTTACCCGGGCTATGCAAGTGCTGACAATTCGGCAGGCAAAACCGGTTTTAACCGCTAAACCAAATGATAAAAAATCTTCTCCATACAAATGAAAACGCAGCGGAAATCGATTTCCGCTGCGTTCATTCATCTGATGCCAGTAGGCGAGCCCGCATTCGCAGGCCGAGGCCTGCGAAATCCGGTGCTTAGTAATGCACCGACTGGGAATCGATCGGCGTTGTCTTCGGCGGGGCGAACTTCGTCAGGTCGATCCCTTCGACGGCTGAGCGATACTCCTCAATGCTCGGCGTGCGGCCGAGAATTGCCGAGAGCACCACAACCGGGGTGGAAGCCAGGAGCGATTCACCCTTCTTCTCGGCGCTGTCTTCCACGACACGGCCCTGGAAGAGACGGGTCGAGGTCGCGAGAACCGTATCGCCCTTTGCCGCCTTCTCCTGGTTGCCCATGCACAGGTTGCAGCCGGGACGCTCCAGATAGAGGATGTTTTCGTATTCGGTACGGTTCGAGGTCTTCGGGTTGACGTCATCGAATTCGAAGCCGGAGTATTTCTGCAGGATTTCCCAATCCCCTTCCGCCTTCAGCTCATCAATGATGTTGTAGGTCGGTGCGGCAACGACGAGCGGTGCCTTGAACTCGACCTTGCCTTCGGTCTTCTCCATGTTGCGCAGCATCTGCGCAACGATCTTCACGTCGCCCTTATGCACCATGCACGAACCGACGAAACCGAGATCGACCTTCTTGGTCGCGCCGTAATAGGAAACGGGGCGGATCGTGTCGTGCGTGTAGCGCCTGGAGACGTCGTTGTTGTTGACATCAGGGTCGGCGATCATCGGTTCGTTGATGATGTCGAGATCGACGACGACTTCCGCGAAATATTTCGCGTTGGCGTCTGGCTTCAGCGCTGGCGTTTCACCTGAGCGGATTTCGGCAATACGCTGATCCGCCTTGTCAATCAGGCCCTTGAGTGTCTGGGCGGCATTGTCCATGCCCTTGTCGATCATGATCTGGATGCGCGACTTGGCGATTTCGAGCGACTCGATCAGCGTCTCGTCCTCGGAAATGCAGATCGACGCCTTGGCCTTCATTTCGGCCGTCCAGTCGGTGAAGGTGAAGGCCTGGTCGGCGAGCAGCGTGCCGATGTGGACTTCGATGATGCGGCCCTGGAAGACGTTGTCGCCGTGCTGCTGAAGCATCTGCGCCTGGGTGGCATGCACCACGTCGCGGAAGTCCATGTAAGGCTGCATCGTGCCCTTGAAGGTGACCTTGACCGATTGCGGGATCGGCATGGTCGCCTCGCCCGTAGCGAGCGCCAGCGCGACGGTGCCGGAATCCGCACCGAAGGCCACGCCCTTGGACATGCGGGTATGGCTGTCGCCGCCGATGATGATCGCCCGATCGTCCACGGTGATGTCGTTTAGCACCTTGTGGATCACGTCCGTCATCGAATGATAGACGCCCTTCGGGTCACGGCCGGTGATGACGCCGAAATTGTGCATGAAGGACATGAGCTTCGGCGTGTTGGCCTGCGCCTTCTTGTCCCACACGGAAGCGGTGTGGCAGCCCGACTGGTAGGCGCCGTCAACCAGCGGCGAAATGACGGTGGCCGCCATCGCTTCCAGTTCCTGCGCGGTCATCAGACCGGTCGTATCCTGCGAACCGACGATGTTGACCTTGACGCGAACGTCCGAGCCGGCATGCAGCACCTTGCCGGGGGTGACGCCGACGGCATTGCGGTTGAAGATCTTCTCGACGGCGGTGAGGCCCTGGCCTTCGATCGAAATTTCCTTGTTCGGTGCAAAGACTGGGGTCGCCTCGACGCCGAGCGTCTGAGCCGCGAATGTCTGGAGCTTCTTGCCGAAGACGATAGCGTAAGAGCTGCCGGCCTTCATGAATTCCATCTTCTGCGGCGTGAAGGAAGAAGCGAGGTCCACCAATTCGGTGCCGTTCTCGTCGCGCAGCTTGCGGTTCTTGGCGTCGATCTTGAGGACCGTGCCGGTCTCGACCGAATATTTCTGCTCGAGGATCGGATTGCCGTCATTGTTGAGGATCGGCTTGCCGTCTTCACCGAGCTTCTTCACCCAGTTCTTGAGGTTGATGCCGATACCGCCCGTCACGTCGACGGTGGTCGCGAAGATCGGCGAAATGCCGTTGGTGCCGGCAACGATCGGCGCGTAATTCACGAAAGGTACATAGGGGCTGGCCTGCTTGCCGGTCCACAGCGCCACGTTGTTGACGCCCGACATGCGCGACGAGCCGACGCCCATCGTGCCCTTTTCGGCGATCAACATCACCCGTTTGTCGGGGTGCTGCTGCTGCAGCGCGACGATTTGCGCCTGCGCTTCCGGCGAGATCATACACTGGCCGTGCAGCTGACGGTCGGAGCGCGAATGCGCCTGGTTGCCGGGCGACAGAAGGTCGGTGGAAATATCGCCTTCGGCGGCGATGAAGGTGACGATCTTGATCTCATCGTCGACATCGGGAAGCTTGGTGAAGAATTCGGCCTTGGCGTAGCTTTCGAGAACGTCTCTGGCGATGGCGCTGCCTGCCTTGTAGGCATCACGCAGGCGGAACATGTCAGCGTCGTAGAGGAAGACCTGCGTCTTCAGAACTTCACCCGCCTTGGCGGCGATCGCGGCATCGTCGCCGAGCGCGACATCGAGCAACACCTTGATCGACGGACCGCCCTTCATGTGTGACAGCAGCTCCAGCGCGAAGGAAGGCGTGATTTCCGGCACCAGCACTTCACCAAGGATGATCTGCTTCAGGAAGGCAGCCTTGACGCCGGCAGCACTCGTGGTGCCCGGCAGGGTGTTGTAGATGAAGAATTTCAGCGCATCGGCGCGATATTCGCTGCTGGCATCCTTGATGAGCTCGATGATTTCGGCCGTCAGAGCGCCGTCATCGATGGGTTTGGGCGCGAGACCCAGTGTTTCTCTGCTTTTGATTTCAGCCAGGTAATCCAGGTAAAGGTTCATCGCAATCCCAACGTCATGGTGTCTATGGAGCCAAACACAACGCCACCGGACGGTGGCATCGATAGCCCCGGGTTTCTGTCGTTTTCGACTACGCCAACCCGGGCCGGCTGACAAGATGCCGCACTCCGGTAAAGAACTCGTAGATCGATAAAAAGCCGGTTACCCGATCTTGCGAGAAGGCTCCTGCAAGCCTGCATAAAGTTGCAACCGATAGCGCATTTCACCCGGAAGTTTTCCGGTTCTCGCCGTTAATAAATTATTAACCAAATCGGCGCGAGTATTAGCTTATTCTAATTACCCGCTATTGGCGTAATTCGATGCCGTGCATGGCCAATCGGCAGCACGACAGCTTGGGAGGCAGCATGAGGTTTTCGGCATCAAGCTACTTGTTATCGCTGGCGGCACTGGTCCTCACACCGGCTTCAGGCCTTGCGCAGGTCGCCACGACGAATTTCAACGTCCAGATCACCATTCAGGCGGCATGCCAGATCAACTCGGCCGGCAATCTCGATTTCGGGACCAACGGCGTGATCGGCGCCCCGATCGACGTCACCAGTCAGATCGTCGTGCAATGTACGGCCAGCACGCCCTTCAGCCTCGGCCTCAGCGCCGGCGCCGGCTCGGGCGCGACGGTTGCCAACCGGCTGATGACGTCGGCTGCGGGTGCGACCATTTCCTACTCGCTCTATACGACTGCGGCACATAGCACGGTATGGGGAAATACCGTGGGAACGGACCGGCAAACGGGCACGGGAACCGGGGCACCGCAAAACTTCACTGTCTTTGGGCGCGTACCTGCCCAGACGACACCCGCGGTCGGCGTCTATACCGATACGGTGACGGCCACGCTCAATTACTGATCGCCATAGGGAGGATCGCGCATGCGTCTTTTTACCTTAGCGGCTGCGTTTTTTGCCGGTTTGAGTGTCTCACCTTCACAGGCTGCATCCTTGCGGGTCGCCCCCGTTCTTCTCGATCTCAAGGCCCCGACAGCGGCCTCCAGCCTTCGCATCTGGAACGATGCAAAAACCCCGATCAACGTGCAGGTCCGGATTTTCCGCTGGACCCAGCAGAACGGCCAGGATGTCTACACGGCGGTAAACGACGTCGTCGCCAGCCCGCCGATGACGCAGCTGAAGGGTGGGGCGGAAAATCTAATCCGCATCGTCCGGCTTTCCAAAACACCCGTCAGGGCGGAGGAAAGTTACCGCATCATCGTCGACGAATTGCCGCCGGCGGGAAAACCGCAATCCGGCACCGTCAATCTGGTGGTCCGCCACTCCATACCCGTTTTCTTCTCGCCCGCTTCCACCGGTGACGCAGAGCCGGTCTGGAAGGTGACGCCGCAGGGCAAGGGTTACAAGGTCTCGGTGTCGAACGCAGGCGAAAGGCGCATCAGGATCGCCAACCTGATACTGTCAGGCGGCAACGGCCAGCCAATTGGCCGGCAGCAGGGCCTCGTGGGTTATGTGCTTGGCAAATCCGCGGCAACCTTCCTCGTTCCGGCGACGGGCGGCAAGGCCGGCGGCACGCTGAAGATTTCGGCAGACAGCGAAGGCGGCCCCGTCAATGCGACGGCGCGCGTCTCGGGCGGCTGACCTTGCCGTTTTGACGATTGCCGGTTTGACGGTCTTTTTTTCGGGCAGTTTCTCCATGGCGCAGGATATTCCCCCTGCGGCAGAAGCGCCTTCTTTTGCCGCAGGAGAAGCGGGACAATTGCAGCTCGAAGTCTACATCAATGATGTTTCGACGGACCTGATCGCCACATTTCGCCAAAACGACGCCGGATCGCTTCTCATCGAGCCGGATCAGCTGAAGAATATCGGAATTTCCCCGGTCGAGAGCGCGGTCAGTGCGGATGGCTGGATCGATGTCTGCCGGCTGCCCGAGGTGACGGCGCGTTACGATGAAAGCACCCAGTCCGTGCATTTCACCCTGCCCATGGCGGCGCGGGCGAACAAGGTGATCGACGCCTCTGGCAAAAGCACGAACGAAGAAGACGACGAGACCGGGGAGAAGGCCACGAGCAACTTTGGAGGTCTGGTGAATTACACGATCTATGGCTCGTCAGGCGGTGGCACATGGTCTGACATCGCCGATTTCAACGGCGTTTCCGCCCTTCTGGAAAGCCGGGTCTTCGGCCCGCTCGGCGTATTGTCCTCGTCCCAGGTTCTGAGCACGTCGCGCCTGTCGGAATTCGACACCCAGCGCCTCGATACCACCTGGAGCTATTCGAATGAAGAAACACTGACGACCTATCGGGCCGGTGACCTGATCACTGGCGGCCTGAGCTGGACCCGGCCGACCCGGCTGGGCGGCCTGCAAATCCGCCGGAATTTCGATCTGCGGCCGGATATCGTCACCATGCCCATGCCCGAATTTGCCGGTTCCGCCGCGGTGCCCTCCACGGTTGATGTCTACGTCAACAATATCCGCCGCCTGTCGCAGGATGTGCCGGAAGGCCCCTTCTCCATCACCAATCTTCCCGTCATCAGTGGCGCAGGCAATGCGAGGCTGGTGGTGCGGGATGCGCTCGGCCGTGAAATCGTGTCGGAAACGCCGTTTTATACCTCGCCCGACCTGCTGGCACAGGGTCTCGTCGATTTCTCAGCCGAACTCGGTTTTGCCCGGCGCGATTACGGAACGTCGTCTTTCGATTATGACGACAGGCTGCTCGGATCGGCGACGGTGCGTTACGGCGTATCGGAGGGGTTCACGGTCGAAGGCCATGCGGAAGGCGGCGAGGATTTCTACAATATCGGCCTCGGCGGTGTTTTCACGCTCGGAGCCCATGGATTGGCAGCACTTTCCGGCGCATCGAGCCATTTCGGCGATGAAAGCGGCTATCAGATTTCCGCAAGCGTCGAGGCCGAACTGCTCGGGGTGAGACTTAACGCGCGATCGCAACGAGCGTTCGGTGACTATAACGACATGGCATCCGTCTCCGCCAATACGTCGAAAATACAGCCGATTTCAGGGCTGCTCAGCGTGCGGCCGCCGCGCGCCCTCGACCAGATTTCCGTTTCCACGCCGCTCGGATTTGATGAGACAAGCCTGAACTTCTCCTACACCCAGCTCGAAACCTTCGATGAGCGCCGATCCCGCCTTCTCGGTCTCTCCGCCACGCGGCCATTTGGCGAAAACGGTAATATCTTCATCACCGCCTATAAGGACCTTGAAGACAGCAACTCCTACGGCATTTTTGCCGGCCTCTCCTGGTCTTTCGGTGGCGGCGTCTCGGGCTCCGCCGGCATGTCCTCCAATGCCGATGGATATTCCCTGACGGCTGAGGTCGTGAAATCCGAAGAACAGGCAGAGGGAAGTTACGGCTGGCGGCTGCGCGGCGCGCTTGGCGGCAATGATGTCGCCTCCGCATCCGGCAGCTATCGCGGCAGTGCCGCACGCGTTTCGGCCGGTGTCGACCAGTTCAACCGCACGACACAGGCCTATGCCCAGATCGAAGGATCGATCGCGGTCGCCGGCGGCGATGTCTTTATCGGCAACCGGATCGATGACGCCTTCGCCGTCGTGGATGCGGGCGCACCCGGTGTCGATATCCTCCTGGAAAACCGCCCGATCGGCCAGACGAACCGCCGCGGCAAGATATTGCTGCCGAACCTGCGCTCCTACGACATCAATAACATCACGCTCGACCCCAGCAACCTGCCGGTCGATGCCCGCATCGACCACACGAAACAGACAGTGCGACCGACCGAGCGCGCCGGCGCGGTCGTCAATTTCAAGGTGGAAACCGAGGGCCAGGTGGCGCTGGTGACCTTGAAGACGGAAAGTGGCGACTTCATCGAAACCGGATCAACCGGCACGATCGACGGCAAGCGCGAGTTCATCGTCGGCTATGACGGACAGGCCTATCTCGACAATATCGGCGAGACCCATCGGCTCAGCATCACGCAACCCACCAGGGGAAAATGCGAGGCCGAGATCACCGTTTCCACCGCAGGCGCTGAACGCACCACTCTCGAAACCCTCTGCAGGAGCGTTCAATGAAAGTCCTGATCCGCGCTGCGCTCGCCATCGCCGCCTCTTTCGCCGCCTCCCCCGTTCTGGCGCAAAGCTGCACCTTCAGCATGTCGGACATGAATTTCGGCTTCGTCAACCTCGCGGGCGGCGCAGCCGTGGACACCACGGCGACATTGTCGGTGACCTGCAACAACCCGTTGTCGCTGGCGCTTTCCATTCGCATCTGCCCCAACATCAATGCCGGCAGCGGCGGACAGTCAGGCGGCATCCGCCGGATGCTCCAGGGCAGCAACATCCTCAATTACCAGCTCTATCAGAACTCTGCCCGAACAACCTCCTGGGGATCGGTCACCCAGCCGGCGCTCGGCTCACCGCCACCGATCGATATGGCATTGCCGCTGCTGATCAACACCACGACCCGCACGGTTTACGGCAGGATCAATGCGAGCCAGGCCTCTGCGGCACGCGGCCTTTATCTTTCCAGCTTTGCCGGCGGCGAGACCAACTTCACCTATACAAGCTACACGCTCCTGGCGCCCAGCTGTTCCTCCGTCACCCAAAACCCAACGCAGGTACCTTTCACCGTAAGCGCCGCGGTGGCGCCCACCTGCATCATCTCGGCCCAAAACATCAACTTCGGCAGTCACGGCGTACTCAACACGGCGGTCGATGCGAATGGCGCCATCAATCTCACCTGCACCAATGGACTGAACTACAGCGTGGCGCTGAATGGCGGCCTGAGCAACAGCCCGCCCGCCGCGCGCCAGATGGTGCAGGGTGCGGCGTCGATCACCTACGGCCTCTATCGCGATGTAAGCCGCACCAATGTGTGGGGAAGCGCCGCCGGGCAAATCGCCACGGGCACTGGAAACGGCAGCCTGCAGACTTTGACCGTCTTTGGGCGCGTGCCGGCGCAGAATACACCGGCACCCGGAAATTACGCCGATACCGTCGTCGTGACGGTAAACTACTGACGTGCGCGGGGTAAGGCGCCAAGTTCCAGCCGCCGATCGATACCGATGCCGGAGAGAAACGCCTCATCATGGCTGACGACCAGCAAGGCGCCGTCATAGGCCCTGAGACCCGCCTCCACGGCCGTAATGGAATCGATATCCAGATGGTTCGTCGGCTCATCAAGGATCAGCAATTGCGGCGGCTGCGGGCCACCGAGAACGCAGGCAAGGCCGGCACGCAACGTCTGCCCACCCGAAAGTGTTCCGACGATCCGCAAGGCGGCATCCGCACGGAACATAAAGCGCGCAAGCGCTGCCCGGCAGGCATTTTCCCCTGATTGCGGGTTTAGCCTGAGGAAGTTATCGCGGATCGACAACGTCGCATCCAGCAGGCTGACCTGCTGATCTAGGAACGCGGCGCTGACACCGAGGTAAACGCTGCCTGCAAAGGGTGGCAAATCCCCTGTTATCACCGATAGCAGCGTCGTTTTTCCCGATCCATTCGGACCGGTGACGGCGACCCGTTGCGGACCGGTTATCTCGAAGGACAGATCCTTAAGCACGGGATTTTCGGGAAAATATCCTGCGGTCAGACCTTGCAGGCTCAGCACGGTTTTAGTCGCGTGCAAGCCGCTGGGCGGCAAGGTGACGGTGACGTCCGGCAGGATTTCGATCCTTTCGCGTGCCGTCCGCAAATCATCCGCCGCTTCGGTTTTCAGGCGGCTGGCGAGATTGGCATTGTCCCCGCTCGTCTTTTCGGCGCGCCTCTTCATACCGCCGGCAGCGATGCGCGGCATGTCTCCCTTCGCCGCTTTTACGGCCCCCTTCGCATCACGGCGCGCCTTGCGTTCCAATGCCTCCTGCGACTTCTTCCTGACCTCGGAGAGGCGCTTTTCGGCGCTGGCAATGTCCTGTTCTGCAGCGGCCAGTTCCAGCACCTTTTGCGCGCGATAATGGCTCCAGTTGCCGCCATAGCGCATGGCACCGAGCGTGTTCATCTCGACGATGGCATCGAGCGTCTCGAGAAGCTCGCGATCATGGCTGACCACGATCGCTCCGCCGCGCCAGGCCGCCAGGAAATCGGCAACGAACATACGACCGGCACGGTCGAGATTGTTGGTCGGTTCGTCGAGAATGAGGAAATCAGGCGCGGCGTTGATCTGCGCCGCAAGCGCTGCCCGTGTGCGTTGTCCGCCAGAGAGCGCGGAAAGCGGTGTGACGGGGGATGCATCTAGCCCTACCCCGGCCAGCGCCTCGGCAATCCTCTCCTCCAGCATCCAGTCGACATCGCCGAGCTCCTCGAGCGTTGCCATTCCCGCCTGCGCGCGCGAAAGGACGTGCAGCACATGGCGCGCCTCGAACAGGTCGGCGATGGTTTGATCTTCCCCGACCTGCACGCTTTGCCGCAGAACGCCGATCCTGCCGGAAACGGAGATCGTGCCTGTTGACGGCAGCAGCTCACCGGCGATCAGCTTCAGAAGCGTCGTTTTGCCAACGCCGTTGCGTCCCACAAGGCCAACGCGTTCAAAGCCGAAGCGAAGATTGATATCGGAAAAAAGCAGATGACCGTCAGGTGTTGCCCACGAGAGGTCTGAAAGGGTGATGGCATGCGGCATGGATATGGGTTCTCCTGATGACAAGGCGTTGCGGCTTTGTGATCGGGTTGAAATCCATGATGCACCATCCTGTTGGTATTGCGGAGAAAACGCCCTTACGCGAACAAAGCGGCGCGTTCATGGCGTGGGTTCAGTGTTCCGAAGGAAACGCCGGGAGGATGCCCCCCGGCGTTTCGTTTTTTCAGGCGACCAAGCCCTTGGTCAGTTCCAGCGCCTGCCGTTCGAACAGCCGGCGATAGATGCCGTCATGGAGGCGGATCAGCGCCTGATGGTCGCCCTCCTCGACAATCCTGCCCCTGTCGAACACCAGCAGCCGGTCGAGCGCCCGGACCGTGGAAAGACGGTGCGCAATGACGAGCGTGGTGCGGCCATCCATCAGCCGTTCCATCGCCTGCTGGATCTGCACTTCGCTTTCGCTGTCGAGGCTTGATGTTGCCTCGTCCAGAATCAGCACCGGCGCATCGGCCAGGAAGGCGCGGGCGATGGCGACGCGCTGGCGTTCCCCACCCGACAGCTTGACACCGCGTTCGCCCACCATGGTCTCATAACCCTTCGGCAGGGACATGATGAAATCATGGGCGCTCGCCTGTTTTGCCGCCTGCTCGATCTCCCGACGCGAGGCATCCGGCCGGCCATAGGCGATGTTTTCCGCCAGCGTGCGGTGGAACAGGATGGGTTCCTGCTGCACGATGGCGATCTGGCCGCGCAGGCTCGCCTGCGTGACATCGGCGATGTTCTGCCCGTCGATGCGGATCGCCCCCGCCTTTATGTCGTAAAGGCGCTGGATGAGCTTGACGAAGGTCGTCTTGCCCGAACCGGAGTGACCCACCAGACCCACACGCTCGCCCGGCTTGATGGTGACCGAGAAGTCCTCATAAAGCGGGGTTGCATGCGCGCCATACTGGAACGTGACGTGATCGAAGACGATCTCGCCCTTGCCGATATTGATCCGCGTGGCGTCCGGCCTGTCTTCGACACCCAGCGGCATCTTGTCGAGCAGCACCAGCTCTTCCATGTCGTTGACGGCGCGCTGCAGGTTGCGGATATCCTGGCCCACATCGCGCAGATAACCCTGCAATACGAAGAACATCGCCAGCACGAAGGTGATGTCGCCCGCTGTCGCCAGACCCTTCTGCCACATGATGAGGCCGGTGCCGAGGATGCCCGCCTGCATCGACACCATCATGAAGCTCTGGATCGTGCCGTTCAGCGTTCCACGTTTCCAGGTCCTGCGCGTCCGGTTGTCCCATTTCACCAGCACATGACCAAGCCGCGTTTCTTCACGGGTTTCGGCACCGAAGGCCTTGACCACCGCGTTGCAGCTGATCGCATCCGCCAGCGCGCCGCCAAGCCGGGTGTCCCAAGCATTGGCAAGCCGCGCCGCCGGCGAGACATAACCCATCGAAAGCCCAACCGTGACGCCGATATAGATCAGCGAGCCGAGGCCGACGATCAGGCCCATGACCGGCCAGTAACTGCCAAGCACGATGGTCGCGCCCACCAGCATGACGATGGATGGCAGGAGCGCAACGAGCAGCAGGTCGTTGAGCGAATCCAGCGCCCACATGCCGCGCGTGATCTTGCGCACCGTCGAGCCGGCGAAGCTGTTGGCGTGCCAGTCGGTGGAGAAACGCTGCACCTTGTGGAAGCCGTTATTGGTGACGTCAGCCATGGTCTTCAGCGTCAGCCGGATGATGCCGTTAAAGATGAACCAGCGCAGCACAACGCTGGTGAAGCCAAGCGCAACCACGATGACGAAGGCGCGCAGAGCGCCGTCACCCGCATTGGCGCCACCATTGCCGCCGGCAATGGCGTCAACGATCCGCCCGGAAAAGACCGGCACCATGACTTCGGCGAGCGTGCTGGCAACCACCAGCACGATGATGAAACCCACGAGCGCCTTTCGGTGGCTCCAGTGGTTGAAAACAAAGCCGAGCACATGGCGATAGGCATCGGCGCGGAAATCGAGCTTCTTGCGAGACATTTTAACCAGCCCGGCGCCACGAAACAGGACGACCGGTCCTCAAGAACGGAAGTTGGATGGCACAGCCCGCGCGGGAGACAAGATGATCCCGTCAGATCAATCGGGCTATGAAGGAAAACAAAACCGCATGTCGGGCGCGCATAAGGCGGGCCGCGAATGGATATGACCTAGTGTCGGGTCATTCCCTGCGGGAGGGTCTTGATGAATGATGATGTCATGCAACGCCTCCCTTTGTTCGATCTGACGCGGTGAAGTATTTTGTAGCTGAGCCGCTCGAGCTTGCCAAGCGGGTTTTTGCAACCTTGTGGCAAGTGATGTCAAAATAACACACCAGCCTACCGCTCGTCGCAATCGTGGCCGCCCCGGGTCCGGCCACGATCTTCGAGTTCAATATCATCCGCCGCGCAACAAGACAGGACGCGCGGCGGCAAGCCGGAAGTGGCGATTTACCGCTTCCGATCAGTCCATCTGCACATTGGCGTTCTTGACCACGGGTTCCCATTTGGCGATCTCCGCAGCGACGTGGTCTTTGAGTTCATCCGGCGAAGAGGCGACGATCTTGGCGCTGAACTCCGCCATGCGGGCGGCGACGCCAGTATCGGCAAGCGCCTTCTTGGCGGCGGCGTTCAGCTTGTCGACCACATCGGCCTGCGTGCCGGCGGGTGCGAAGAGCGCATTCCAGGTATAGGTCTCGTAACCCGGTACGGTTTCGGCAATCGTTGGCAGATCCGGGAAGGACGAAGCACGCTCCTTGGTGGTGACGCCGAGCGCCCGCAAGGTGCCGGATTTTATATGTCCCGACGAAGACGGCAGATTGTCGAACATGATTGAAATCTGGTTGCCGAGAAGATCGTTGAGCGCCGGTCCAGCTCCCTTGTAGGGCACATGCTGCATGCTGACGCCCGCCATGCTCTTGAACAGCTCGCCGGAAAGATGGAGCGGGGTGCCGTTGCCGGAAGAGGCATAGGCATATTTATCGGGTTCCGCTTTCAGGAGAGCGATCAGCTCCTCGACGCTGTTGACGTTGAGCTTCGGATTAACCACCAGCACATTCGGAACCACCACCAGCAGCGAGACGGGTGCGAAATCCTTTTGCGGATCGTAAGGCTTGGTCTTGAGGATGAGCGGGTTGAGCGCGTGGGTGGCAACCGTGCCCATCAGGATTGTATAACCATCGGGCTCGGCGCGGGCCACCCGGTCGGCGCCGAGATTGCCACCGGCTCCGGCGACATTTTCCACCACGATCTGCTGGCCAAGTTCGTCACCCATCTTCTGCGCGATGACACGCGCTACCACGTCGGTGGAGCCGCCCGCCGCGAAAGGAACGACCAGCGTGATCGTCCGATCGGGAAAGCCCTCGGCACTCGCAGTCATTCCCATCATGCCGAAAGACACCGCCGCGGCGGCAAGTTTCAACACGGTGCGCCGTTTTGAAGACCGGTAAATCATGAACCCTCCTTATACATGGCCTCCTCGCCATCGGCGCATAGTAGCTAAAATGCACATCAGGGCAACCCGCCGGGTGCCGGGCGATCCCGGCAGGTTTTACGCAGCATAAGCCCGTCAGGCCTTCAGGCGCTCTTCGACAACCCGCCAGTTGACCAGCTTGTCGAGCACGGCGCGGATATGGTCGGGCTTGCGGTTTTCATAGTCGAGGTAATAGGCGTGTTCCCAGATATCGATGCCGAGATAGGCCGGGCGGCCAACGGCCACGGGGTTGTTGCCGTCCTCATATCCGGTCAGCGCGAGCTTGTTGTCGTCGTCGCGCGTCAGCCACACCCAGCCGGTGCCGAACACCGTGTCGGACACATCGATCGCGCGTTTGATGAAACCGTCATAATCCCCGAAGGTCTCGTTGAGTGAAGCAGCGAGATCACCCGTCGGCCGGTTCGGTCCGCCGGGAACGAATTGATCCCAATAGGCGACATGGTTCCAGGCCTGCGCGGCATTGTTGAAGATTTTGACATCCGCCGCCGCCTTCGACCTGGCGGATTCCTTGACGATCCCGGCCAGCTCCATGTCGGCATAGCGGGTGCCGGCCGCAAGCGTGTTCAGCTTGTCGAAATAAGCCTTGTGGTGTTTTCCGTAATGCAAGCCGACCGTTCTTGCCGAAATGACGGGCGCCAGATCGGCCTCGGCAAAGGGAAGTTTCGGCTGTGTCAAAGGCAGTGCGGCCTGCGCGACATGCGGGCGGGGAAAAATCGCAACGGTGGCCGCTGCCGCGCCGGCGGTGAGAATGGTGCGTCTGGTGATGTCCATCATATCCTCCTCATGAACGGTGATATGGGACTAACCCCGAACTACCGCCCGAGTTTCCTCACGATGAACGCAAATCTGTCACAGATTCGGGAGGTAGGAGGTGGGAATCGGCGGCGCTGGATCCACACTCCGGCCGGCGACAGATATGCGGGCTCCGGCACCCCATCGGGAGAAAGGCCCTCCAAAGTGGAGAGGGCCTTTCTCGATCAGTAGCGGTAATAATCGCGGCGATCACGGTAGTCACGGTAGTCTCTGCGGTCGTGCCACTGACGCCATTCGCGCCTCGCCTGACGCTCGCGCCATTCACGGCGGGCTTCCCAGCGATCGCGGCGGTCCCAGCCGCGTTCGTACCGGGGCGGGCCATTCGGTCGGCAATTGCCGCGTGGTGACAAATGATAACCGCGTCCGCAGGCGTAATCCACGGTCTGAACATGGGATGCCGACGGTGCGGACGGTTGGCCGACAGGCATGGCATTCGCGCCGGTGCCGAACAGGGCGCCGAAAATCAGTCCGGCAGTTAAAATCATCTTGCGCATCTTATCTCCCTCCTTGTGGGATGAGGGGATTTAGCGCCCGGCCGGGTGAACTGTGGCTGAATGAATCGTGATCTTTTCGTGGCAGCGGGCCGCAACCGTGACCAACATCGGCGCGTCTAGAAGGAACCCTGCGACGGCTCGTACATTTACCAATGCAAGGAAAAATACAAAGGGAGAGCCCAATGGATTGGAATCGCGTTGAAGGCAACTGGAAGCAGATGAAGGGTAAGGTCAAGGAGCAGTGGGGCAAACTCACCGACGACGACCTCGACGTCATCAATGGCAAGCGCGAGCAGCTCGAAGGGAAGATTCAGGAGCGTTACGGCTACGAAAAGGATCAGACCAAGAAAGATATTGACGACTGGTACGGTCGTCAGGGCTGGTAGAGACAAGACCCCGCTTCGGCGGGGTTTTTGTTTTGTGCCAACTACTTGCCGAGTGGACATCTCTCGAGAATCATTCCACCTGCACCAGATGGCCAGGTGATACCGTTCTGTAATGTCGCGTCGGCGCTTCATAACCCATTGTTCGTATCGGGCTTTTCAGCTCGTCATTGGATATGCCGCGTCTCATCCCGCGCCGGGCCGGGTCGGGCACCGGTACCGCTGCCATGAGCTTTTTTGTGTACGGATGCTGCGGATTGTCGAAAACGGCGGCTCGTGGCCCGATTTCCACGATCTCGCCGAGATACATCACCGCTACACGATGGCTGACGCGCTCAACCACCGCCATGTCGTGCGAAATGAACAGGAAAGCAAGATTCAGGCTCTGCTGCAGGTCGAGCAGCAGGTTGCAGACCTGCGCCTTGATCGATACGTCGAGCGCCGAAACGCTTTCGTCGGCGACGATGACCTTTGGATCGAGCGCAAGCGCGCGGGCAATCGCGATGCGCTGGCGCTGGCCACCCGAAAATTCATGCGGGTAGCGATTGGCCATATCGGCCGACAGGCCTACCTTCTCCAGAAGATCGGCCGTCTTTTCCTTCGCCTGTTTCGTGCTGCCTAGCCTGTGCTTGATGAAAGGTTCGGAAATCGCCGTGCCAACAGTCATGCGTGGGTTGAGCGAGGAGAAAGGGTCCTGAAAGATCATCTGCACGGATTTGCGCATGTTGCGCAGCCCAACGGTATCGAGCCGCATCACATCGTAACCGTCGAGCGACACATCGCCGGATGACGGTTCCACGAGGCGCATGATCGAGCGGCCTGTGGTGGATTTTCCGCAGCCGGATTCCCCCACAAGCGACAACGTCTCTCCCTGAAAGAGATCGAAGGAAACGTTTTCGACGGCATGGACCGCACCCGTCTGACGCGCCCAAACACCGGAGCGGATGGGAAACCTCGTCACGAGGCTCTTGACCGACAGAACCGGTGTCTGACCGCTCGCAACCGTCTCCGCCACCTCCTGAGGTTCGGTCGAAAGACCGGTTTTGAGGTCGAGCACCGGAAACCGCGTCGGCCATTGCCGGTCATGCATCGAGCCGAGCTTCGGCACCGCCGAAAGCAGCGCCCGCGTGTAGGGATGCTGGCCACGTCGGAATATGTCCTCGGTCGCTCCGGTCTCGACCGCGTCACCGCGATACATCACGATCGTCCGGTCGGCGATTTCGGCCACCACACCCATGTCGTGAGTGATGAAGAGAACCGACATGCCCTCCTCTTCCTGAAGCAGTTTGATCAAGTCGAGGATCTGGCCCTGAATGGTGACGTCGAGCGCCGTCGTCGGCTCGTCGGCGATCAAGAGCTTCGGCCGCGAAGCTAGCGCCATGGCGATCATCACGCGTTGGCGCATGCCGCCGGAAAACTGGTGCGGATATTCGTCGAAACGGCTCGCCGCGTTGGGAATACGGACCTTCTCCAGAAGCCGCACCGTTTCCGCCCGAGCCTCCTGTTTCGAAAGCCCCTTGTGCCTGATAAGGACTTCGGAAATCTGGCGACCGATGGTGAAGATCGGGTTGAGCGAGGTCATCGGCTCCTGAAAGATCATCGAGATATCGTTGCCGCGCACGCCGCGCATCTCCTTTTCGGAAAGCGTCAGCAGATTGCGCCCGTTCAGCAGCACTTCGCCTTCGATCCGGCTGGAGGCAGGGCTGAGCAGCCGCATGATCGACAGCGAGGTGACGGACTTGCCGGAGCCGGACTCGCCGACGATCGCGACGGTTTCGCCGGGCGCGACATCGAAGGAGACATTGCGCACAACGCTCTTCCATTCGTCGTCAACGAGAAAGGACGTGGTCAGATTACGGACGGACAGGACGGGTTTTGTCTCCATGGTGTCAACGCCCCACCGCATAGGCCTGCATCAGACGGGGTGTTGCGGCCGCTCGCAACAGGCCATCCGCATCCCGCCTCGCCGCGGTCAGGCGCCCGACCGACCAGGCATCGGCAACAGTGACCCGGTGGCCGCGACGGCGAAGCTCATCGAGCGTCGCCTCACCCACCGTGCTTTCCACCATGATTTCACCCGGCGAACTGGTGCGCGGGTAAAACGAGCCCGGAAAATGCGAGGTGTGGAACAGCGGCATGTCGATGGACGCCTGCAGGTTCTTGCCGTGGTGGACATAACGAAGGAAGAACGGCAGTTGCCACTGGTCCTGCTGGTCGCCGCCGGGCGTGCCGAACACCATCGACGAGCGTCCCTGATGCAGCGCTAATGAGGGCGTCAGCGTGGTGCGCGGGCGTTTGCCCGGCGCAAGCGAGGTCGGCAGGCCTTCCTTCAGCCAGAACATCTGGGCGCGGGAATTGAGCGCGAAACCTAGACCCGGCACGATGGGCGAGGATTGCAGCCAGCCGCCCGAAGGCGTGGTGGAGACCATGTTACCCCAGCGGTCGATGACATCGATATGCACGGTGTCACCGCGCTTTTCCGTCAGATGCGACATGGTCGGCTCGTAGACGGTACCCTTGCCACTCATTTCGGCCAGCATGGCCAAGGTGGCATCCACCTGCTTTTCGTAACCGGGCACGGTGCCGGGGCGCAGTTCCAGCGAGGCCTCACTGCCGATCAACGCCCGGCGTCCGGCATTATAGCCTTCGGAGAGAAGATATTCCGTCGGAATCTGGCCAAATTCCGGATCGCCGTAATAGACCTCGCGGTCGGCAAAGGCGAGCTTCATGGCTTCGACGACGGTGTGGATGAAGTCGGGACCGGACGGGTCCATGGAAGTAATGTCGAAGCCCTTCAGAAGCGCCAGCGATTGCAGCAGAACCGGCCCCTGTCCCCAAGCGGGCGTCTTGGCAATCGTCCAGTCGTGATAGTCGAGCGTCTGCGGCGCTTCGACGGTCGCACTCCACCCGGCCATATCCTGCGCCGTCAGCACGCCCTTGTGCCGCGCGCCACTGGCATCCATGACCTCTGCGGTCCTCACGTAACCGTCGATGGCTTCCGCAACGAAACCCCGATAAAAGGCATCGCGTGCCGCCTCGATCTGGTTCTCACGGCCGGAGCGCGCTTCGGATTCGGTGATGATCCGCTGATAGGTCGCGGCTAGAACCGGGTTGCGGAAACTGGCGTGAGGTTCCGGCGCGGCACCGCCACGCAGCCATGTCTCGTACGATGTTGGCCATTCCCTCTCGAAGAAGTCGGCCAGACCCTTGATGGTGGCGGAGACACGCGGCAGCGTCGGGTGCCCATGCTCGGCATAATAGATGGCGGGTTCCAGCACCTCGCGCACGCTCATTGTGCCATAGTCGCGCAGCATCAGCATCCAGCCATCGAAGGCGCCGGGAATGACAGTGGCGAGCAATCCGTCGCCGGGAATCAGCTTCAGCCCTTCCGACGTATAGTGCTCGATCGTCGCACCGCTCGGGGCCGGCCCCTGCGCACAGATGACTTCCACCTTGTCCTTCTGCTTCGAATAAAACACGGCGGGCATGTCGCCGCCGGGGCCGCAGAGATGCGGCTCTACGATCTGCAGAACGAAACCGGTGGCGACGGCGGCGTCGAAAGCATTGCCGCCTTTTTCGAGGATCGCCATGCCAACCGCCGAGGCAATCCAGTGCGTTGAGGTGACGACGCCGAAGGTGCCAAGGATTTCAGGGCGTGTGGTGAATTCAGTCATTCCGATATTCCTTGTAAAAAATCATGCTTCGCGCGGATCGAGCGCATCGCGCAGGCCATCGCCCAGAAGATTGAAACCGATGACGACGAGGAAGATGGCGATGCCGGGCCACATCGTCATCCACGGCGCCTGGCTCAAGAAATTCTTCGCGGTGTTCAGCATCGAACCCCAGGATGGCGCGGGCGCCTGCTGGCCAAGGCCGAGGAAGGAAAGGCTCGCCTCCGCGATGATGGCGGTCGCCACCGTCAGCGTCGCCTGCACGATGATGGGGGCAAAGACATTCGGCAGGATGTAGCGGGTCATGATATCGATGTGGTTCAGTCCGATGGACCTCGCCCCCTCGACATAATCTTCCATCTTGACGGCCAGCACCTGCCCGCGCGTCAACCGCACGAAAATCGGCATGGCGGAAAGGCCGATGGCGATCATCGCATTGGTGAGGCTCGGGCCAAGGAACGCCGCAAGCGCAATCGCCATGATCAGGAAGGGCATGGCCAGCAACGCTTCGGTGATGCGGGAAATCACCATATCCACCCAGCCACCAAAATAACCGGCAATCAAACCGAAGGGCACGCCAATCACCACCGCGATCATCACGGAGACAACGCCTGCCATCAACGAGGCGCGGGCGCCATAGATCATGCGTGAGAGAATGTCGCGCCCGAGATCATCAGTGCCCAGCCAGTGGGCCGCCGACGGCGCCTTGCGGATGGCCGACCAGCTCGTCGCAACCGGGTCGGCAATCGGCAGGATCGGCGCGGCGATGGCAAGCACGGCGAAAAACAGCACGATGATCAAGCCGACAAGCGCCGATTTGTTGCGCTTCATTTTTTTCCAGGCGCGGCTTTCCTGCCGTGTCGCCGGTACGGAGATGTTTTGATCAAGAACAGTCATGATATCAGGGCCTTAGATTGTCGCCCTGAGGCGGGGGTTGAGCAGGACATAGGCGATATCGGCCAGAAGGTTCATGAGGATGAAACCAACAGCGGTGCATAGAACAATGCCTTGCACGACGGCGTAATCCCGCGTGAACACCGCATCGACCGTCATCTTTCCGAAGCCTGGGATGGTGAATATCTGCTCTGTCAGAACCGCACCGGCCAGCAGTTCCCCGAAGAGCAGCGCCAGCAGCGTGATGACCGGCAGAAGCGCATTACGGAAACTATGCGACAGAATGATCTCGCGCGGCGAGAGCCCCTTGGCGCGAGCGGTGCGGATGTAATCGGAACTTAACACCGCCACCATCGCCGAACGTGTATGGCGCATCAGCGTTGCCGCAAGCGCGTTGCCCAAAACGAAAGCGGGCATGATCATGGTTTCGATGGAGCGCACCGGGTCAACGAAGATCGATTCATAACCGGATGCCGGCAGCCAGCCGAGCTTCACCGACACCAGCAGGATCAGCATGATGCCGAGCCAGAAATTCGGGATGGACAGGCCGGAAAGCGCCACGATATTGGCCGTGTAATCGATCCACGTATTCTTCTTGACGGCAGCCAGAATGCCGATGGGAATGCCGATGACCATGGCAAAAAACATCGCCATGACAGCCAGCTGAATGGTGACAGGCAGCTTCTGGCCGATCAGTTCCAGCACCGGCTGGTTCGTCCGCAGCGAGATACCGAAATCGCCAGTCACCACGCCACCCAGCCAATTAAGGTACTGCAGCGGCACGGGGTCATTGAGGCGATATTTCTCACGCAGGAATTCGATCGTCGCGGGATCACGCTCCTCGCCCGCCATGGCAAGCACCGGATCACCCGGTAGCAGTTTCTGCAGCGAGAAAACGAAGATGGAAATGATTAGAAGCGTCGGGATCGCGACCAGCAGTCGCTTGCCGATATAAACAGGCATGGCATTGCCCCCGTTTGGGTCCGGTCTTGGCGGCCGCACGGCAAGCCGTGCGACCTATGCGAAGCGATCAGTCCTTGGAAACGCCGAGAAGGCGGATCATGCCATCAGGCGAAGGCGCCCAACCCTTGACCTTGTTGGAAATGGCATAGGCATAGGGCTGGTGGCCGAGATAGATGATCGGCATGTCATCGTTGAGGATGACGCTTGCGGCATCGTATTTTTCCTTGCGGACCGCATCTTCGGTCGAGGCGCGGGCCTCGTTCAGCAGCTTATCGACCTCGGGATTGCAATATTTCACATCATTGATGCCGCCCTTGCAGGTGACGAACTGGTGCAGGTTGCCATCGGGATCGATACGTCCCGACCAGTCGGAACGGCTGAGCTGGTAATTGCCGGCAGTCTGTTCGGACAGGAGCGTCGCAAATTCGGTCGCCTTCAGGGTGACGTTGAAACCGGCCTCCGCCACCATGGCCTGGATGACCTGCATCATCTGCGTCTGTGTTGTGTTGTTGGCGTGCTGGAGTTCGACATCGAGCGTCTCGTAGCCCGCCTCCTTCATCAGTTGCTTGGCCTTGTCGATGTCGCGCGTCGGTACAGGCAAGTTCTGGTTGAACCATGGGCTTGTCGGTGGGAATGACTGATTGCCGGCTTTGGAGGTACCCTCAAACACGATCTGGCCAATCGCTTCGCGGTCAATCGCGTAAGAGAAAGCCTGGCGCAGGCGCTTGTCCTTGCCGAGCGGATTGTCGGCGCGCGCGCCATTATTGATGTTGACATACATAGCCATGTAACCCGGCCCGATCACATCGGCATAGGTCAGTTTGGGATCGTTTTTGACCGATTCCGCATCCGACGCCGAGATGCGCTCGGCGATATCAAGGTCGCCTGCACGAAGGTTCGCCAGCTTCACGGTAGTATCGGGGATTGGCAGATAAACGATCTTGTCGACGAGGATCTTGTCCTTGTCCCAATAGTCGGCGAATTTCTCCAGCACGATACGGTCCTGCTGGATGCGCTCGACGAATTTGAACGGTCCGGCGCAGACCGGCTTGGAGCCGAAATTCGCACCCAGTTCCTTCGCCGCTTTCGGCGCCACGATCATACCGGCGCGGTCTGAAAGCTGCGCCAGCAGGGTAACGTCAGGCGTCTTAAGCGTAAATTTAACGTCCAGCGGTCCCGTCGCCTCGACCTTCTCGACCGAGGACAGTTCGCTCTTGCGGCGCGATTCCGGCAGCGTCATGTTGCGCTCGATGGTGGCGACGACGGCAGCCGCATCCAGCGTCTCGCCATCGTGGAATTTGACACCATCACGGATTTTCATGGTCAACACCTTGCCGCCTTCGGACCAGGCCCATTCGGTGGCCAGCTGCGGCACGATCTTCATATCCTGCGAGATATCCACCAGCTTGTCGCACATGGCGGTGTAGACGATGCGGCCGACAAAGGTGCGCGACTGCGCGGGGTCGAGCACATCGGCGTCGTCGTTGAGGCCGATGCGCAATTCGGACGATAGCGCCGGCACGGCGAGCACAGCGCTTGCCAACAGCGCAGCAGTCAGTGTCTGGATTTTCTTCATGTTCTTTCCTCTGGTCTGGTTATTTTGACTTTTTGTCATTGGCCGCCCCTTCAAGGGACGACAGTTTTCACCCGTGGCCTCAAGAAGCCTCGGTTAGCGAATTATCGGCCTCAGCCGCATCGCCCTCCCCGGTTCTCTCTTCCAGAAAGCCGAGCGAGGTGGCGCGGATCAACCTTTCCTGATGCATGAGAAGGTGCTGGCGCATGGCTTCACCAGCGCGCGCCGGATCACGGTCGGCGATGGCTTCAACAATGGCCATGTGCTGTTCAAAAGACGCCCTGCCATTCGTACCACTGCGGCGGGCAAGTTCACGGATCGACTGCCATGTATCGTCCTGTCGGATACGGTTGACGACATCGAAGATCGACAGGAACAGCTTGTTGCCGGCGCTCTGGGCGATCTGCCGATGGAGCGAACCGTCCCATAATTCCTTGGCATCGGCATCGGTGCTTTGGCCGGTCTTTTCCACAAGGGCGCGCATACGCTCCACCTCGGCCGGCTTTGCGCGCATGGCAGCAAGCTGCGCCAGTTGCGGCTCGATGCGCAGGCGCACCTCCATGATTTCCATGAAATCCGTACCGGCGACCAGTTCCGTGACCTGGGCGGACCAATCATCCGGTTTTTCACCCACAAAGGTTCCGGCCCCCTGCCGCCGCCAGATCAGGCCCTCTGCTTCCAATACTTCCAAGGCGCGCCGAACGGCGCGGCGGCCGACGTTAAAACTTTCGGCAAAGGCCCGTTCTGTCGGTAAGCGGCCGTCCTTCGAGACCTCATTCGTGTGAATATAGTCCCGAAGGCGAGCAAGCGCGTAGTTGGAGTTGTCGTTGGGACCCGCCGTCAATGCCGCACCATTTCTGTGAACCAATCTTGTATTGGTTCATTTGGGGAGAAATTCGGGTGCAGGTCAAGCGTATTTTTGAACCATAATTTTTGGTGCTCAAAACATGGGCACAAAGCATTTTTCAAAGGCTGCGCGCGGCTTTCATCTGCACGTTCTAGAACAGGGAACCCGACAACAAACGTTCCCTCCGCAACACGCTGCAACACTTGGCGAAACCATGCGTTATAGTCTCGCAGATCATGAGATGCCGGGGGCGATATGGACGACAGCGTGGATATTCCAAAGATCAACCGGCTTGTATTGCAGAACCTGATAGCCGGGCTGAGTGACGGGCTGATATTGCTCGAAAACGACGGAACAATCGCCTGGGCCAACAGGGCTGCACTTGAGATGCACCGCATAGAGGCGATATCCGAGCTTGGCGCTGACACCGAAAGCTACAGGCGGAATTTCACGCTTCGCTATCGCAACAACCATCTTCTCGACGAAGGGCAGTATCCGCTTGAACGGCTTCTCGCCGGAGAGACATTCGAAGATGTGACGGTGGAGATATCGCCGAGCGACGATGAAACCGAATGCTGGGTCCACACCGTGCGCGGTCTCATTCTCGAAGATGCCGGCGCGAAACCGGATGTGCTGGTGCTGATCATTCGCGACGAGACACCGCGCTTCGAGGCGGAAGCGCGGTTCGAGAGCGCCTTTAACGCCAATCCGGCGCCGGGCCTGATCTGCCGGTTGGAAGACGAGCGCTTCATTCGCGTCAATCAGGGTTTTCTGGAAATGACAGGATTCAGCCGCGAGGAGATCATCGGCATCAGCGTCGAGGAACTCGGGCTGTTTTCCGAATGCGAGACCGGCGAAGACGCCCTGAAACGGCTGCATGAAGGTCGCGTCATCCGCCACCGCGAGGCGCTCATTCCCATTCCCGGCGGCGACAGGCTGGTGATCGTTGCGGGGGAAACGATTGCCGTTGCCGAAGAGCCCTGCATGCTGTTCACCTTCGCCGATCTCGATGGCCGCCGAAAAGCCCAGAATGCCCTTCGTCAGAGCGAGGAGCGTTTCTTCAAATCCTTCCGCCTCTCGCCCGTGCCGGCAGCGATTTCGAGGCTGGACGACTTCGTGCTGACCGAAGTCAACGATGCTTTTCTGACGCTGTGCGGCCGCAAGGAAGCCGAGGTGGTCGGCAAGACCGCAAGCGAATTGCGACTGTGGGACGATGTGGCGGCGCGGCGCGACATTGAAAAGCGGCTGAAGGACAATATCCCGATCCGCAATGAGGCCATGCGCATGAACCTTGCCGATGACGGCGCAGCCGAATGCCTCGTTTCCGCCGAACGCGCCGAAATCAACGACCAGCTCTGTGTCATCTGGGCGATACAGGATGTCACCGAGAGACGCAGATCCGAGAACGAGTTGATCGAAGCCATCGAAAGCGTGATGACCGACACCTCCTGGTTCAGCCGCACCGTGGTGGAGCGGTTGGCGGGGCTGCGGCAGAATTCGCGCGGTGCGTCGACCTCCGCATCGCTGAAGGACCTGACGGATCGGGAGGAGCAGATATTGTCGCTGATCTGCGATGGTTGCAGCGACAAGGAAATGAGCGACCGGCTGAACCTCTCCAAACACACGATCCGCAACCACATCGCCTCGCTCTACGGCAAGATCGGCGTCAACCGCCGCACCGCGGCAGTCATCTGGGCGCGGGAACGCGGGTTTACCGGCGGCAGGGAAAAATAGCGGTTACCTCAGGCAAATTAGGTCAGTTTGTACCAGTTGAACTAGTAGTTATTGCTCTGCACGAGGCGATTTTCGCGGCCTATCTTTCCATCATGCCGTTACTAACAGCGGCACTCTCGAACGATGGAAGGAATTCGTCATGGATAATAACCGTATCGAAGGTATCGCCCGTCAGGCAAAGGGCACCATCAAGGAAGCCGCCGGAAAGATCACCGGCAACGACAAGCTTCAGGCGGAAGGCAAGGCCGAGAAACTGGCCGGCCAGGCGCAGGAGAAGCTCGGTCAGACGAAGGACACCGTCAAAAAAGCATTCAAGTAAACCGCCAATGTTCAAGGTAGAAGGTTTCACCATGATGCTTGCTTGTGAAGTGACCCCAGCGGCAAGCTGCCTCCCCCAGGAGGTCAGCCTGTGTGCCGCGTTGCAAGCGGTGCTCGCTTATGCGGATGGACAGGAAAACAGCTCGATCTCCGTCACATCCGTCGAGGGCCGCATCGTGCTCTCCGGCGAAGTGGAAACGCTCTCTGCCTTTGAACGCGCGGTCATCATCGCAGAATGTTTCGCATCGCGGCCGATCATCGCCGATCTGGCGATCCGGCAGCGCCCCCACACCTATCTGGATGCCTCTTCCCCGCGCATCCACCTCGTGAATAATAACAGGAGTGACAGACAATGAAGAAACTCGTTCTTGCAACTGCAATCGCAACTCTGGCCATTGCCCCGCTCGCCTCCGCCGAAACGAAGCACAGCGGCAAGCGGGCAACGGAAACCGCGCAGAAGGAACGCGTCGGCACCCTGTCCTGTGAAATCGCTGGCGGCGTCGGTCTTGTCGTCGGTTCCAGCAAGGCCGTGAACTGCGAATTCCGCCAGCGTGCCGGCAAGACGGAGCGTTATACCGGCACGATCGGCAAGCTCGGGCTCGACATCGGCGTGACCGGCAAGACCTATATGAGCTGGATCGTGCTGAACACGGCAGCAAGCCGCGTGGGTGACGGTGCTCTGAGCGGTGACTATGTCGGCGCTTCGGCAGGTGCGTCTGTTGGCGTTGGCGTTGGCGCCAATGCGCTGATCGGCGGCAATGCCAAGAACTTCGCGCTGCAGCCGATCAGTGCCGAGGTCGGCACCGGCGTCAATATCGCAGCGGGTGTGTCGCACCTGAAGCTGAAGCGTGCAGGTTAACTCGCCCATCCGGGCATCTCTCCCCCGGCAATGAGCAACGCAACAGCAAGCGCGCCGCGATCATCGCGGCGCGCTTTTTAAATTGCGATATGGACGAGAAGCGTCAGGGCTTCGGCGGAGGTGGCGGTGCGTCCTCCATCGGACCATGGCCGATTTCACCTGCCGGACCGCGCCTCATATCATGCTTGGGACCATGGCGAGGCGGACCACCTGCCGGGCCCAATGCTTCGATGGTGCCATCCTGCCGAACGATATAGCTCGCATGCAGCACGCCATCATCGAAACGCCCCTGTACGCTGATCGCCTCATCCACCTTCGCGGCTTTTCCATTTTCGCCTTCCGGTCCGGTATCAACGAGGGCCCGGCCGCTTTCATCCTGAACGATGAACTTGTTGCCGAAGATTTCCGCCACCTTGCCCTTGAAGGTGACGAGGTTACCTTCCTTGACGGTGGAAATGGCAACGGGCGTCATCGGCGCCATTTCAGGCGTCGGCCTTGTCAGTTTGACCGCACCTGCACCGGCGGCGGCACCAACAGCAAGAATGGCAACGGCTGCGAAGGTCATGGCCGCGGTTTTGCGACGATGTTTCCTGTGTGGCGGCACCGGCGCTTCCGTCGCAGCTTTCGGGGCGGGGGAAGATTCGATTTCTTTATTGTCTTCAGAGTGGGACATGGTGATCTCCTGTTTGAATGGACAGGTATGTTTTAACCGCAGCCAGCCACCAGCAGCCTGAACCTTGTGGTTCAGCTTGAGTTAAGCCTTCCGGGCCTAATAAAACGCATCCAACACCATGAGCAGGCACACCATGCGGGTACTTCTTGTCGAAGACGACGGCGACCTTTCAAAGCGTATCGCGGCCAGCCTGCGCGCGGAGAATTTTGTCGTCGATATCGCACAGAATGGCGAGGACGCCGAACATGCCGGCCTGACCGAGCTTTACGACGTCGCCATTCTTGACCTCGGATTGCCCAGGATCGACGGGGTGTCGGTCCTGAAATCCTGGCGGGCGGCGCAGCGCAACCTGCCTGTGCTGGTGCTGACGGCGCGCGATGGCTGGCCGGACAAGGTGGCAAGCTTCAAGGCCGGGGCAGATGATTTCCTGACCAAGCCGTTCAAGGTCGAAGAACTCGTTCTGCGGCTGCGTGCACTCGTTCGCCGCGCCACCGGCCATGCCGCCTCCATCGTCACCTGCGGTTCGCTTGTCTTCGACGCGCAGCTTGGAACCTTCGAACAGAACGGCCTGCCGCTAAAGCTCACCGCACTGGAATGGCGCGTGCTCTCCTGCCTCATCCTGCGCAAGGAGGTGGTAGTTGATCGCCGTGAACTCATCGAACGGGTTTATGAAGGCGATGCGGAGGTCGATTCCAACTCCATCGAAGTCATCATCGCCCGCC
Source organism: Agrobacterium sp. El2ro-1b (assembly GCF_048298475.1). NCBI lineage: Bacteria > Pseudomonadati > Pseudomonadota > Alphaproteobacteria > Hyphomicrobiales > Rhizobiaceae > Agrobacterium > Agrobacterium sp. El2ro-1b. Next base: position 150,322 of record NZ_CP103459.1, read on the forward strand.
TGCGGCGCAAGATCGGCGCCGAGCATATCGAGACCGTTCGTGGCCGCGGTTACATGTTGAAGGCCGAGCCATGAGCGAACCCAATATCAACCACGGACCTTCGATATCGCGCCGTTTGACGGTTTTTTCGGTGATTTTCGTCACCGCAAGCGTGATGATCGCTTCCATCATTCTTTACCTCATCGTAGCCGGCGTCGTGCGTGAACAGATCGACCAGCGGCTCGATACGCAGATCGAAGGCCTGCGCAGCGCCCTTTCCATCAACGAGGCCGGCCGCGTGACGCTGAATGCCGCCCTCGATGGCCCGCCTTTCGACAGGCGCGGCTCCGGCTGGTACTGGCAGATCCGTGGCGAGGGCATCGCCATCACCTCACGCTCGCTCGCCGGACAGAGCCTGGACAATCCACCCTCCCCCTTTAACTGGGGCAAGATGATAGGGCATGGGCCGCGTCCCGGCGTCAATGCCGAGCTTCACGGTCAGGACCTCTATCTTCGCTCCGTGCAGACCATGGTGGGCGCGAAACTCATCGACATCACTGCCACCGCACCCCGTTTTGCGCTCGTTGCGCCCGCCCGCAGTGCGCTTTTATGGCTGGTCCCCGCCATGACGCTGCTGGGCGTGAGTCTCGTCTCAGGCATCTTCCTGCAGGTGCGATACGGGCTTCGGCCGCTGCGGCAACTGACTGCTGACATTTCCTCGATTTCAGCCGGCACGCTGGATCGGTTGCCGGACGCGGAGGTGCAGGAACTTCGCCCTGCCTCCCGCGAGATAAACCGCCTCGTGCAGCAGAACAGCGAAAGGCTGACCGAGACGCGTCTGCATTTCGCCAATCTCGCCCATGGCCTGAAAACGCCGGTCACGAGCCTTTATCTCGCGCTCAACGATACCAACGACCCTGATAATACGATGCGGGCGCTGGTGGACAGGATCGACCAGAGAATCCGCCATCATCTAGCGCGCGCCCGCAAAACCGCTGCCGGTGGCGTGGCTGCGGCAACGCCGGTCAGGCCGAGGGTCGACGATATCGTCGAGATCATGACGCATATATATGCGGACCGGGGTGTCGTCGCGACTGTGGAGGTGGATGACACGTTGCGGGCGCAGGTCGGGCCTGAAGATCTGGACGAGATCATCGGCAACATCACGGACAATGCCTTCAAATGGGCAAAGGGTCGGGTCGGAATTTCTGCCCGCCAAACGGGGCGCGATATACTGCTCACGATCTCGGACGATGGCCCCGGCATAGACAACGCTCTCGTCGCAGAGGTATTCGAGGCCGGCAGACGCATGGACGAGACCGTGCCGGGAGACGGTTTCGGTCTTACCATCGTCAAGGAACTTGTCGAACTTCACGGCGGCAGGATCAGCATGGAGCGCAATGGCGATGGCGGGCTCTCCTGCCTGCTCACCCTGCCCTCTGCAATATGATGCTGCCAAATCGCAGGCTGCCGTTGGAGAATCTTCTGCTCAGGGCCTGAAACAAATCCGGGCAGCACAGGGCTGCCCGGAGAATGTCAAAGGCGTCAGTAATCAGCCGAACAGCGCAAGGCTACTCTTCACCGTCACCCATACACCCCAGAGCAGCGGAATGCCGACCGCGGCCCAGGCCAGAGCCGCCTTGGCATCCAGCCCGCCGCGACCGATACCGAAAGAGCCGGTGGGGCCCGCATTGGCAGCCGCCGTCTTCGCCTGCAATGCCGCGACCTCCGCGTCGGACATGAACCACTTATCGGCGAGCGGTCGCACGAAGGCATTGGCGATAAGGCCAATCGCCAGCATGCCGGCCAGGATATACATCGTGCTGGTATAAAGTGCAGGGCCCGGAGCAACGCCCGCCGCGATCTGTGCCTCGCGGATATAGTTGACGACCACGGGTCCGGCGATGCCGGCCGTCGCCCACGCCGTCAGCAGGCGGCCATGGATTGCGCCCACGAACTGCGTGCCGAAAATATCGGCGAGATAGGCGGGAATGGTCGCGAAACCACCGCCATACATGGAGAGGATGATGCCGAAGGCGAGCACGAAGAGCGCCTTATTGCCCATCGTCGCCAGCGTCGGTGCCAGCGCATAGAGAATGATGCCGAGAACGAAGAAGCAGAAATAGGTGTTCTTGCGTCCGATCTTATCGGACATCGACGCCCAGAAGAAACGACCGCCGATGTTGAACAGCGACAGGAGCCCGGTGAACCCGGCGGCAATCGCTGCGATCTGTGCCTTCTGTCCCGCATCGAGATCGGCAAAACCGACACCCGGCAGGCCGATCAGCGAACCGGCGAAGATTTCCTGCAACATCGGCGAGGCCATGCCGATGACGCCGATACCCGCCGAAACATTGAGGCAGAGAACAGCCCAGATCAACCAGAACTGCGGTGTCTTGTGCGCATCACGCAGGTGGACGTGGCGGGTGGTAATCATGGCGCTTTTGGCCGCCGGTGCCGTCCAGCCTTCCGGACGCCAGCCGGCCGGGGGAATGCGATAACCGAAGGCGCCCGCCATCATGAAGACGAAATAGATCACCGCCATGATAACAAAGGTCTGCCAGACGCCAACGGAGGTTTCCGTCTTGAAGGTATTCATCAGCAGATTGGCGAGCGGCGCACCGATCATCGCACCACCCCCGAAGCCCATAATGGCCATGCCTGTCGCCATGCCGCGACGGTCCGGGAACCATTTGATCAGGGTCGAAACAGGGGAAATATAACCGAGGCCGAGGCCGACACCGCCGATGACGCCCGCACCCAGCCACATCAGCCACAGTTGATGGGTCATGACGCCGAGAGCCGCCACGAGAATGCCGCCGCACCAGCAGCAGGCGGAGACGAAACCCGCCTTGCGGGGTCCTACCCGTTCCAGCCAGCCGCCCCAAATGGCCGCCGAGCAGCCGAGAAGCACGAAGAACAGCGTATAAATCCAGCCGAGATCGGCCACGCGCCAGTTGCACTCCGTGGTAAAGAGCGCGCCCATCAGGGTCAGACTGGAGCAGCTCGGATCGGTAACCGGCAGCGCCTTCGATAGGGGCAGCCAGAAAACGCTGAAACCATAGGCCATGCCGATGCACAGATGGATGGCAAGAGCTGCCGGCGGCACCAGCCAGCGATTGAACCCCGGTCTTGCGATTATTCGTTCGCGGTCCAGCAAACCCGCTTGGGCCGCCCCTCCCGCTGTGACACCTGCTACTGCCATCGACATTTCCTCCCTCGTGGATGTCAGGACATTTCATTCGCCCCGCCAGGCGAACATTGATACCGCCGAACGTCCTCCCGTGCGGCGGCAAGCTTTATGGGACAGCGTCCCGATCAGGCGCGCGTCGTTTCCGGCACGCTCGGTTCCGAAAGCGATTCACCCGCAATCGGCCCCTTGCCGCCCGGCGCGCCCTTGGCATCGTCGCCGAGCCCCACGGCACCGGCTGCCGGCGCATCAGGCCTTCTGATCTCTTTCGATGCGGCAAGCACGAGCGGCAGGAAATCACCGGCGCCGGCATCCACCATCTCGAAGAAGCGGCGGCGCATGCGCGGTTCCCAGAATTTATTGATATGGGTGGCAACACCGTCCACACGAATATCTTCCGGCTGCGACAGGAAAAACGTCGCGATCTGGTTCGCCATCCTCACCAGCTTTTCATCCGTGTGATTGAGCAACATGACCTACTCCCCGCGCCAGCTCCTCGGCCAGCGCCTCCATGAATGAAAAGGCCGGGACCAGGCCCGGCCCCCGATTATTCCGCAGCTTCAAGCTTGCCGGCGATCCGGCGGGACTGACGCGCGAGCGCATCATATTCTTCCTGCCATTCCGTCGGCCCGTTGGAGGGCGAAATCTGAACCGCCGTCACCTTGTATTCGGGACAGTTGGTCGCCCAGTCGGAAAAGTCGGTGGTGATGACGTTCGCCTGCGTGCCGGGGTGATGGAAGGTCGTATAGACCACGCCGGGTGCCACACGGTCGGTGATCAGCGCCCGGAGCGTCGTATCGCCCGATCGGCTGACGAGCTTGATCCAGTCGCCATCCTTTACGCCGCGCTGTTCGGCGTCGTGCGGATGGATTTCCAGCCGATCCTCCTCATGCCAGACCACGTTTTCGGTGCGCCGTGTCTGCGCGCCGACATTATATTGCGACAGGATGCGGCCGGTGGTGAGCAGCAGCGGGAAACGCGGACCGGTGCGTTCATCCGTCGCCACATATTCGGTGCGGATGAATTTGCCCTTGCCGCGCACGAAGCCATCCACATGCATGATCGGCGACCCCTCGGGGAATTTTTCGTTGCAGGGCCACTGCACCGAGCCTTTCTCTTCCAGATAGGCGTAGGAAACGCTGGCAAAGCTTGGCGTCGTTGCCGCGATTTCGTCCATGATCTCGGAGGGATGCGTGTAGTTCCAGGCAAGGCCCATAGCCTGTGCCAGCTTCTGGGTCACTTCCCAGTCGGCATAACCGTTCTTCGGCGACATGACCTTGCGCACGCGGTTGATGCGGCGCTCCGCATTGGTAAAGGTGCCGTCCTTTTCGAGGAAGGTGGAACCCGGCAGGAACACATGGGCATAATTCGCCGTCTCGTTCAGGAAGAGATCGTGCACGACAACACATTCCATGGCCGCAAGGCCGGCGGATACGTGTTTGGTGTCCGGGTCGGACTGGAGAATATCCTCACCCTGGATGTAGATGCCTTTGAAGCTGCCATCCACGGCGGCGTCCAGCATGTTGGGAATACGCAGCCCCGGTTCTTTGTTGAGCTTCACGCCCCAGAGTTTCTCGAACACGTCGCGTGTCGCATCGTCGGAAATATGGCGATAGCCCGGCAGCTCGTGCGGGAAAGACCCCATGTCGCAGGAACCCTGCACATTGTTCTGACCGCGCAGCGGATTGACGCCCACACCCGGGCGGCCGATGTTGCCCGTGACCATGGCGAGGTTGGCGATCGCCATGACGGTGGTCGAACCCTGGCTGTGTTCGGTGACACCGAGACCGTAATAGATCGCGCCATTGCCGCCCTGGGCATAAAGCCGGGCCGCACCGCGCAATTCTTCCGCCGGAACATCGGTGTAGGCTTCCGTTTCTTCCGGGCTGTGCTGCGGCTCGGCAACGAAGGCTGCCCAGTCTTCGAATTCCGACCAGTCGCAGCGTTCGCGAATAAAGGCCTCGTTGAACAGCCCTTCGGTGACGATCACGTGCGCCAGCGACGTCAGCACTGCGACATTCGTTCCGGGCTTCAGCGGCAGGTGGAAAGCGGCCTCCACATGCGGGGTGCGCACAAGATCAATACGGCGCGGATCGATGACGATCAGTTTGGCGCCCTGACGCAGCCGTTTCTTCAGCCGCGAGCCGAACACCGGATGACCGTCGGTCGGATTGGCGCCGATGACGAGCACCACGTCGGATTGTTCGACGCTGTCGAAATTCTGCGTGCCTGCGGAGGTGCCGAAGGCCTGGCCGAGGCCATAACCTGTCGGCGAATGGCAGACGCGGGCGCAGGTATCGACGTTATTATTGCCGAAGCCGGCGCGAACGAGTTTCTGCACGAGGAAGGTTTCCTCATTCGTGCAGCGCGACGAGGTGATGCCACCGATGGATTCCCGGCCATACTTGCCCTGAATGCGCCGAAACTCCGAAGCAACATAGGCAAAGGCCGCATCCCAGCTCACCTCCCGCCAGGGATCGCCGATGTTCTCGCGGATCATCGGGTTGAGAATGCGATCCCTGTGGGTCGCATAACCATAGGCGAAGCGACCCTTGACGCAGGAATGGCCGCGGTTTGCCTGCCCGTCCTTCCACGGCACCATGCGCACCAGCTCCTCGCCGCGCATTTCCGCTTTAAAGGAGCAACCGACGCCGCAATAGGCGCAGGTGGTCACCATCGAATGCTCCGGCTGGCCGATCTCGATCACCGATTTTTCGGTGAGCGTCGCTGTCGGACAGGCCTGAACGCAGGCGCCGCAGGAAACGCAGTCGGAATCAAGAAACGCCTCGTGCGCACCGGGCGACACGCGGCTTTCGAAACCACGGCCTTCGATCGTCAGCGCAAAGGTGCCCTGCACTTCCTCGCAAGCCCGCACGCAGCGGGAACAGACGATGCATTTGGACGGATCATAGGTGAAATAGGGATTGCTTTCGTCCTTCGGCATCCAGCGGGCATTGAGATCGCCCCCTCCAGTGCGGGACTTGACGTGGTTGTCGCCCTCATAGCCGTAACGCACGTCGCGAAGGCCGACCGCGCCCGCCATGTCCTGTAATTCGCAATCGCCATTGGCGGCGCAGGTCAGACAGTCGAGCGGGTGGTCGGAGATATAAAGCTCCATCACGCCCTTACGGATCTGCTTCAGCCGCTCGGTCTGGGTATGCACGACAAGACCGGCAGCAACCGGCGTGGTGCAGGAGGCGGGGGTGCCGTTGCGGCCCTCCACCTCGATAAGACAGAGGCGACAGGAACCGAAGGCATCCACCATGTCGGTAGCGCAGAGTTTCGGCACATCGATGCCGGCTTCGCGCGAGGCGCGCATGATCGAGGTTCCGGCCGCAACGGTCACCTGCCGACCGTCGATCGTGAGCGTCACCATATCAGTCGCATTGGATTTCGGGGTGCCGTAGTCGAATTCGGTTACAAGGGCCATGGTCTTACTCCGCCGCTTCAACACGTGGGATGGGGGCAAAATCTTGCGGAAAATGTCTGAGCGCGCTCATGACGGGATAGGGCGTGAAACCGCCCAGCGCGCAAAGCGACCCAAATTTCATGGTTTCGCAGAGATCTTCGAGCAGCGCCGTGTTTTTCTCCCGCTCGATGCCAAGCGCGATCTTGTCCACCGTCTCGACGCCGCGCGTCGAGCCGATACGACAGGGCGTGCACTTGCCGCAGCTTTCGACCGCGCAGAATTCAAGGGCGAACCTCGCCTGATGCAGCATATCGGCAGTGTCGTCGAAAACCACGATCCCGGCGTGTCCGATAAGACCGCCAGCCGCCGTGAACGCTTCGTAGTCAAAGATCGTATCGAACAGCGACACCGGAAAATAGGCGCCGAGCGGGCCGCCCACCTGCACCGCTTTGACGGGGCGGCCGGTGATCGTGCCGCCACCAATATCATTCACCAGCTGACCGAGGGACAAGCCGAAGGCGGTTTCGTAAAGCCCGCCATACCTGATATTTCCGGCGAGCTGGATGGGGATGGTGCCATGCGACCGGCCGACGCCGAAATCGCGATAGAAAGCGGCACCGCGATCCATGATGACCGGGATGGACGCCAGCGAAATCACGTTGTTGACAACGGTCGGCTTGCCGAACAGGCCCTGCAATGCCGGCAGCGGCGGTTTGGCGCGCACCGTGCCACGTTTGCCTTCGAGGCTGTTCAGGAGCGAGGTTTCCTCGCCGCAGACATAGGCGCCGGCACCCATGCGCACTTCCATGTCGAAGGCGCGGCCGGAACCGAGGACGGAGGACCCAAGAATGCCCTCACGCCTCGCGATCTCGATCGCCTTTTCCATAACCTTGATGGCGTAGGGATATTCCGAACGGGTATAGATGAAGCCCTTTGTGGCACCAACGGCAAGGCCGGCAATCGCCATGCCCTCGATCAGCACGAAGGGGTCGCCTTCCATGATCATGCGGTCGGCGAAGGTGCCGCTGTCGCCCTCATCGGCATTGCAGACGATATATTTCTGGTCTGCCATCGCATCCGCGACGGTCTTCCACTTGATGCCGGTCGGGAATCCCGCGCCGCCGCGTCCACGCAGGCCGCTTTCAGTGACCTGCGCGACGATAGCGAGCGGCTCCATGGTGACGGCTTTTTCTAGGCCTTTCATGCCCTGATAGGCGCGGTAATCCTCAAGCGACAGCGGGTCGGTCACGCCGCATCGGGCAAATGTCAGGCGCGTCTGGTTTTTCAGGAAGGGAATGTCCTTCGTCGGCCCAAGACAGAGACGGTGATCGCCACCGGCAAGAAAATCTGCATCGAAAAGCGACGTGACATCGGTGGCCTTTACCGGCCCGTAGGCGATACGGCCATGCTCGGTGCGCACTTCCACCAGCACCTCGAGCCAAAGCATGCCGCGCGAACCGTTACGGACAATATGGACGTCGAGATTGCGGCTGGCCGCCTCTCGGGCGATGGCGTCAGCTACACGGTTTGCGCCAACGGCAAGTGCGGCGGAATCGCCGGGAACAAAAACGGTGACACTCATCGGCGCGCCTCCGTCAGAATGTCGCCAAGACAGTCTTCGTCCAGTCTCGCATGGACCTCACCATCAAGCATCAGGGCCGGCGCCTGCGCGCAAAGCCCGAGACAGAAAACCGGTTCCAGCGTGACGGAACCGTCAGCAGCAGTCTCGTGCCAGTCAAGGCCAAGGCGGTTCTTGATGGTTTCCGCAAGAGGCTCGCCACCCATCGACTGGCAAGCCTCGGCGCGACAGAGCTTTAAGACATGTCGGCCTTGGGGATGATCGCGAAAATCGGGATAGAAGGTGACGACGCCATGAACTTCCGCGCGCGATATGTTCAGCGCGGAGGCGATGATCTGCTTGGCGCTCTCCGGGATATAACCGAATTCTTCCTGCACGGCGTGCAGAATGGGCAGCAAAGGCCCCTCCAGGTGAAGACATTCGTCGATAACAGCGGAAACACGGGCCGCCTCATCTGCGGTAACCGCTCTGATATTCATAAGCCAGTCCTCCCAAACCGACAGGGGCAAGGAATGATGAGCGGGATATGGTGAAATCCCGTCGCAGCCCTGCATTGGCTGAAAGAATGGCGAGATCGGCGGGATCAGGTCAATAATCAGTTTCCGTCGTTTGATAGGAAATTCCTATCAAACGCTTTTTCCGCCGCTCGCTGGCGGGCTTCATGAAGCAGCGCCGAGACGAGCGGCGTGTGTGGTTCCCGGTGTGTGGCAATCAGGCCGACCAGATGTTCGGCGTCCGGTTCGGTGATCGGTATGATTTTTATCTGTTTTGGAAAACCAAATGATTCCGCAAGGTTACGTGGCATTATTGAAGCCCATTGTCCGGTTCGGATATGGGAGAAGAGCACGATCATGGAGTTGGATTCCAGTGTCGGCTTTGCCTCCACACCGGCCTCTGCCATGTGTTTGTTGATGATGCGTCGGTTCTGCATATCCGGCGTCAATAGGCATAACCTAAGACCCGACACTTGCTTCCAGGTAACGCTTTCCTGATCGGCGAGCGGCGTTCCACCTGCTGTTATGAGGTGATATCGCTCGGAATAAAGCGGCACCGTGGTCACGCGCCCCAGCGGTTCGTTGTCGAGATAGCTGATTCCCGCATCGATCTCGAGATTTTCGATCTGCCCCAGCACCTGAAGCGACGTGCGTGACGTGACGGAAAAGGTCACATCGGGATGGCGCGCCTGGAACGATTCCGTCAATCGCGGCACCATCGCAAGCGCGGTCGGAATAACGGCAAGGCGAATATGTCCAGCAAGGCCCTTGCGGGCTGCCCGCATTTCTTCCCGCATGGTGCGGGTATCGCCGACGATACGACGCGCCCATTCCAGCACACGCTGGCCCTCTGGCGTCAGCCCCTGATACCGCGCCGCACGCACCACAAGACCGACACCCAGCTGGTCCTCCAATTGCCGGATTGCGGCCGACAGGCTGGGCTGGGAGACACCACACTCCTCCGCCGCCCGGCCGAAATGTTCCGCCCGCGCCAATGCAATGAAAAATTCCAGCTTGTCGATCATACGCTCTCCCCCGCGGCGCGATCACTTGACCGGTGCGCGCGGGAGAACACTAGAACGTGGCGGCAGCGCCCGCAAATGGCGGCAGGCATTTTCCTGCAAACTAGGCGCAGGCGACGAGGGCCGGCCCCTTTACGCGTGGATAGCCATAGGCATTGACTTTCGAGGTCGCATAACCGGCGCCGACCAGTGCTTCGGCAAGCTTTATCGCAGCCGTAACGCCATCGATGACGGGCACGCCGGTGGCATCCCGCAGGCGGTCGCAGAGCGACGACATGCCGGCGCAGCCAAGAATGATCGCCTCTGCCGCATCCTCACGCTTGGCGGCCTCGATTTCGCGGCGAAGCAGGGCTTCCGCAACCTCTGGATCCTCCTCAAGCCCGAGAACCGGCAGGTCGATCGCGCGCACCTTTCGGCAATAGCGTTGGGCGCCATAATCTTCCACCAGATCTTCGATGATCGGTATGGACCGTGGCAGCGTCGTGATGATCGAAAAACGCCGGCTGATCGTCATCGCCACCTGCACAGCCGCCTGGCAGATGCCGATGACCGGCCCCCGCGCCACTTCGCGCGCAGCGTGAAGTCCCGGATCGTCGAAACAGGCGATCACATAGGCATCCACGCCATGCGCCTCGCCCTTGCGGATTTCCGCCAGAAGCCCGGGAAGGGCCATGGCCTCATCCGCCTGCCCTTCGATGCTGACGGGGGTATCGACAGGATTTGCCGCAGAGACGTGGGTCTCCTTCTGCTTGACTCGCAAGGCGCTATCGAGGGCCTGCGCGGTCATGGAGGCGGTGGAATTGGGATTGATCAAACGAATATGCATCGCACGCATCCTGAATAGCCTTCACTTGCCGTCAGGCGTGGTGAAATCGGTGATTGGTGGCGCCTTCAGAACGAACTGGCGATCCGAGGTGATGTAATTGTCGGCGTGAAGCCGGGCGATCGGCTGGTAGCGATCGGGATCGACATAACGCCCCTCTTCATCGAGGCACTCATTATGGACATGCATGTGCACCACTTCACCCAGCACCAGCGTGCGGCGCGGGTAATCGATCAGTCGCTCGACGCGGCACTCGAATGCACAGGGTGATTGCGCGGCATAACTCGCATCGATCTTGCTGCAGGGCTTGGCCGTCAGTTGCGCCATCGACATTTCGTCGACTTCATTGTCAAAGCCGAGGCCGCAGATGAGCATCTGATCCGACAGCGCCATATCCACCATATTGATGACGAACTCGCCGGTGCGGCGGATATTCACCATCGTATCCTTCTCCTCGCCGCTCAGCTTGGGCTGAATCCCGAGGACAACGATGGGCGGATCATGCGAAAAAACGTTGAAGAAGCTCATCGGTGCCGCATTGTTATGGCCCGCTTCCGAACGGGTCGTCACAAGCGCGATCGGTCGCGGACCGATAAAATTCGTCAGAAGGCGGTAGCGGCTCTGGGGCTCAAGCGCGCTGAAATCGAATTCCATGATCGGCATCCTAGTTTAGTCTACAATTATCTTTCATATTGTTGACAATGTTGCAACCAAAATCCCGTTGATACGGTTGACTTTTTCATTCACATCACGCTTCTCTAAGGCGATTGGGGAGTATGTCGAATGACCGAGCAGGCCGGCCCGTCCACGCAGCAGATTGTCGAGAAAGTATGGCTTTCGATTGCCGAACGCCGGTTGCGTCCGGGCGTGCAGCTGAAAGAAGAGCAACTGGCGACAATCTTTAGCGTCAGCCGCGCAAGAATCCGCCAGGCTTTGTCCGTTCTTGAGCGTGACGGGCTGGTGACCATCGTTCCCAATCGCGGCGCTTTCGTCTCCAAACCTTCGGTCGAGGAAGCCCGCGATGTCTTCTTCGTACGCCGTACCGTCGAGCAATGCGTCGTCGAAAGACTGTGCAGGTCCGCCACCAAAACCGATCTCAAAAAGCTACGCGACCATGTGGCCAAGGAGCGTGTGGCCAATACCAAAAACGTCACGACCGACATCATCAAGCTTTCCGGCGGGTTCCACCTGCTGCTTGCGGAAACGCTCGGTTCTGATTTCCTCTTTACCACCATGCGCGACCTCATTTCCCGCTCGTCGCTCATTACCGCCGTTTACCGTAACACGGATCGCTTCAACTGCGGCCCGGACGAACATGCCGAAATCGTCGATGCGATTGCCAACAATGATCCGTCGCGAGCCATCCATCTGATGACCCACCACCTGGAGCATGTGGAAGCGGAACTCGATCTCAGCGAAATCCGCGACCTTTCCCACGACCTGCGCGCCGCCCTCGGCTGATCCCCTTCTCAGGCGCGCTGTCGCTGGCCTGCCCATTCCGTATCATCTTCAACCAGATGGCAGGCGACCCGCGTGCCGTTGGCAAGGCTTTTCACCTTCGGCACTTCTGCCGAACATTGCGCTGTTGCGAGCGGACAACGGGGGTGAAACGCGCAGCCCGAAGGCGGCTTCAAAGGGCTCGGAACTTCACCTGCAACAATCTCCCGGTCCCGCTGCGGGGTCTTGATATTGGGGATCGTCTGGAGAAGCAGCCGGGTATAGGGATGGCGCGGATTGGCGAAAAGCTCTTCTGTATCGCCCTCCTCCACGATCCGCCCGAGATACATGACCGCAATGCGGTCCGACATGTGGCGGACAACACTCATGTCGTGGCTGATGAAGAGATAGGTGAGGCCAAGTTCATCCTGCAGGCGGCGCATGAGATTGAGCACCTGTGCCTGCACCGAAACGTCGAGCGCCGATGTCGGCTCGTCACAGACGAGAAATTCCGGTTCGCTCGCCAATGCACGGGCGATCGAGATGCGCTGGCGTTGGCCACCGGAAAATTCATGCGGAAATTTTTCGCCATCGGAGGCCGACAGGCCTACGGTCTTGAGAAGCTCCTCCACACGCTCCATCGTCTCCGCCTTCGTCGCGCGCAGCTTCAGCTCGCGGATCGGTTCGGCGATGATGTTCTTCACCCGCCAACGCGGATTGAGCGAAGCATAGGGATCCTGGAAGATCATCTGCGCCGACAGGGGTTTGCCGTTACCGCCCGACGCGAATTGGAACGCGCCGGCGCTTGGCCGGAAAAGCCCGGTCACCAGGCGGGCAACGGTCGATTTGCCGCAGCCGCTTTCACCGACGATGCTGAGACAGCCGCCGGCCGGAACGGCAAAATCGATATCGTTGACCGCCTGGACGAACTGCCGGGGTTTGCGCTCGATGATGCGGTTGAGCAGCGGAGCCGACACGTCGAAGGTTTTCGTCAGGCCTTTGACAGTCAAGGCCGGCTGATGGGACGCTGCTTTATGGGATGTTGATTGTGTCATGCTGTGCCTCCTGCGTTCAGCCAGCACGCACTGGCACCATTGCCGACGGTTTCAAGTTCAGGCCGTTGCCGCAGACAGCGCGGCCCCGCAAAACCACAGCGGGGATTAAACGCACATCCGGGCGGGATCGCATCGAGACGCGGCATCGCCCCGTCAATCTGGTTGAGCCGCTCCACCCGCGCGCCAAGCGACGGAATGGAGGCCATCAGGCCCTGCGTATAGGGGTGGCGCGGTTCGTGCAGCACCTGCTCGACCGGCCCGACTTCGATCAGCCGGCCGGCATAAAGCACGGCCACGCGGTCGGCGGCCTCGGCGATGACGCCCATGTCATGAGTGACGAGCATAACCGCCGTCTGCTTCTCCTTGCACAGCCGGCGCAGCAGCGAAATGATCTGCGCCTGGATCGAGACATCGAGCGCGGTCGTCGGCTCATCGGCGATGATGAGCTTCGGCGAGGCCGAAAGGGCGAGTGCAATCACGACACGCTGGCGCATGCCACCGGAAAACTGGTGCGGATAATGATCGATACGATCCGCAGGCGACGGAATGCCGACATCCCTAAGCAACTGAATGGCGCGTGCACGCGCATCCGCCTTCGACAACGGCAGGTGCTGGCGGATTGTCTCCACAAGCTGGGCGCCAACCGTGAAGAGCGGATTGAGCGAGGTCAACGGGTCCTGAAAAATCGCGCCTATCTCACGACCGCGAATACTCTCCATCGCCCGGTCATCCAGCTGATCGATACGGCGCGACCCGAGCCAGATTTCACCATCGGCAATACGGCCGGGCTTTTCGAGCAGGCCTTGTATGGCGAGACCTGTCATCGATTTCCCGGCACCGGATTCGCCAACGACACCCAGAATTTCGCCGGGCCTGATCGAAAGGCTGATATCGGAAAGCGCGGTAACGGTGCCCCGCCGACCGGGAAACTCGACCTTGAGATTGCGGACATCGATGACCGATTGGTTCATTTCAACCATGTTGGGCGACCTCCACCGGATAGCTCGGAGGGAAAATTTCGGAAACGGGCGGATTTGCCCAGCTCCGTTCGGGATATTTGGCAATCAGACGATCAAACTGCGCCTGCGCTTGTTCGCGGGCACGCCGCATGTCGATATGGGCGACCTGTCTTTCGCGCATGGAAAGACGACCATCGACAAAAACGACTCTCGTGACCTTGCCTGAACCGCCGGTCACAAGCGTCGTGATCGGATCGACGCTGGGTGCCATGATGGCATCGTTCAGATCAAAGACTGCAATATCAGCCCTTGCGCCGCTTGAAAGATGACCGAGATCGGAGCGACCAAGTGCACGCGCGCCGCCGAGCGTCGCCGCATCGAAGAGATCGGCGCAGCGGATCTGGTCCGGAGCGCCGTCATTGATGCGACAGGTGATCAGACCGACAAGCAGGTTCATCAACATGTCCGCCGGCGCCGTATCCGTTCCCATCGCAATGTTAATGCCGCGTTTGCGGCAGGAGGAAAAGGACGAGAGCGTGCTGCCGCCGCGGCTCGAGACCAGCGGACAGTGGACGATCGACACGCCGTTCCCCGCATAAAGCGCCAGATCTTCTTCCGTCGCATTGGTGGCGTGCGGCGCGATCAGCCTTTCACTGAGCAGCCCGGCCTTGGCGAGCCAGACCGGCGCGGTCGAGCCGTGAAGCTTGCGAACCGTATCGACCTCCATGACGCCCTGCGCCATATGGAGACGGAACTTGCAGCCCAGTTCGCGGGCCGCTGCGTCGGTGCGCTCTATCAGGCCCAGTGTGGAGGTTTCCACCCGATCCGGCGCAAGCATGCCCCGCACCAGATCGCCGTGTCTTCCACTCTGCTTTTCGATGAAGGCAATTGCGTCTTTCAGGCCCTCAAAACCACGCTCTTCATCAAAGACCGGCACCATGCGACCCGGCTCTTCCAGCACCATGCCACCGGAGCGGAAGGCGGGGCTGAGATAAACGCGAAGGCCAAGTTCACCGGCTGCATCGGCGGCCGCCTCGAACTCCGCCACGGTCTCGCCCCACGTGCGATAAAACAGCGATGCGATTGGTGCCGCGGTGGTGATGCCGTTGAGGAGCAACTGACCGAAGGCGAAACGCTTCTGGAAAGCAAGCTCTTCCGCGGAATACATTTCATAGGGACCGGCCTCGACATAGGAGCGCGGCCAGACACGGCCCTTCGCCCAGCCCGGATGATGATCGATGCCGAGGATCGTCGTATCGAGATCGGAGAGCGCGTCGAGATCGATCAGGCCGGGGCTGACGAGAGCATTGCCGAAATCGATACGCCGGGCGACCTCGCCGGGAAATCCATGTCCGACAAAGAGAATTTCACCATTCTCGAAGACAACCTCACCGTTTTTGAGCAGCCGGTGCGATCCGTCCTTGTGCCCGACAACCCAGCTGGCTGTCAGCAAGGTCCGTCCTTCAGGCCTCTCGCCGAGTTGCAAAGAGTTGAGAGTGTCACTCATCACGGCGCCTCCACGATGGCGTTGCCGTTTCTGGCGGTGACACGGCCGCCTTTGACCACCAGCGGCCGCGGCGCGATATCGACAACGGCATGCGCCAGTGTTTCACCGGTCAGCAGGGTAAAGTCGGCAGCACAGCCGATCTCCATGCCGTAATCTTCAATACCCATGACATCGGCGCCGCCCTTGGAAACGACGTGCAGCACATGCGCAAGTTCGACATCCGAGCGCAGGCCGTTTTTCATGCCGATGATCTTGGCACGATCCAGCATGTCCGGCTGTCCCCACGGACCCCATGTATCGCGGATACCATCGCAGCCGCCGCCAACGCGCACGCCCGCTTCCTTGAGGCGCATGATCGACGGCACGCTTGCCGATGGCGCACCCGTGGTCAGGATGGCGACGTCCAGCCTCGCGATCTCATCGATCAGCCTGCCGACGCGCAGATAGTCATTCATGCCGAGTGCAAAGGCATGGCTGATGGCGACATTGCCCTGCATGCCGTTTGCCCGAATGCGCTCGAAGATAAGCTCCATGGTGAAGGCGCCGAGGTCGGCGGCTTCATGCAGGTGGATATCGATCGGGACGCCGTGTTTTGTTGCCAGTTGGAAAAGAATGTCCAGCTGGCCCTTCGGATCGCGGTCGATGCCGCAGGGGTCGATGCCGCCAAGCACCTCGCAGCCCTGCTTCAGGGCTTCATCGAGAAGCTCCACCGTGCCGGGCATGACCATGACACCGGATTGCGGGAAAGCGACAACCTCGATGTCGATGATACCATCAAGTTTTTCGCGCGTTTCCCAGATGCCTTCGACCAGTTTCAGCCCGTGGGTGGGGTCGATATCGACGTGGCTGCGAATATGCGTGCCGCCATTGGCCGCAAGCCCGATCGCATGGCGCATGGACTGGCGATGCGGATCGATGCCGATCTGAACGCGGTTTTCCCGCTCGAAATCGATCCGCTCGCGCAGGATGGCGGCGCGGTTGTTGACGTGCCAGGGCATGCCCCACGTCGTCTTGTCCAGATGCGTGTGGGCATCGATGAGACCGGGAACGGCGATTGAACCCTTGCCATCCTCGACCGGGAGGCCGGGTTCGGCGTCGAACTTTCCGAAGCCGGTAATCTTGCCGTTCCTGATCATGATGTCGCAGGCTTCGCCCGCCATGGGCCGAACGTTGCGCAGAAGAAGATCGTGCATGGAACTCACCTCAGTTTCGGATTGAGCGCATCGCGCAGCCAGTCACCCAGAAGGTTGACGGTGACGACGAGCAGGCAGAGCTGGAAGACCGGAAACAGCACGATCCACCAGGAGCCGGAGAACAGGAACTGGTTGCCGATGCGGATCAATGTCCCGAGCGACGGCTGGCTGGGCGGCATGCCGATGCCGAGGAAGGACAGGGTTGCTTCCGTGAGGATCGCCATGCCGAAATTGAGCGTCGCGGCGACCATGATCGGCGTCAGCGTATTGGGCAGGATATGCGCCGCCATGATGCGGCGGGCGGGCACGCCGATCAGCTTTGCCGCCTGAACATAGTCCTTGCCGGTTTCCACAATCGCCTGGGCGCGCACCGTGCGCGCATATTGCACCCAGGCGGAAAGCGCGATGGCGAGAATGAGCACCGCAGATGCACCAACCTCCCGCAGGCTGTCGGGCAGCATCTGCCGCACGACGGTCGAAACCAGGATCGCGACGAGAATGGTCGGGATGGACAGCGTGATATCGCCGATACGCATCAGGAGACCATCGGCAAAACCACCAAAATAACCGGCAACCAGACCTGCGGTCATGCCGATGACCAGCGAGAGCACCACGGAGGCGACACCGATGACGATGGAGATACGTGTGCCGTAGAGAATGGCGGACAGCATGTCCCGCCCCTGCGTATCCGTTCCCAAAAGAAACGGCCATTCGCCGCCCTCCTGCCAGATCGGCGGCAGCTCGGCCTTCCACATGTCGAGCGATGCACCGTCATAAGGGTTCTGAGGGGCAATCCACGGCGCGAAGATGGCGGCAAGGATCAGGATTGTGAGGACGAGCGCACTGATCTTGGCCGATTTGCTGCGGCTGAACGACCAGTAAAGATCGCTGTCACGCATGCGGCTGAAAAGCGACCGGCGGGCGGGTTTTTCCGTTTGTGAGAGGTCTGTCATGAAACCGGCTCCCTTCGGTTAGCGCGCGGTGCGCAGACGCGGATCGATAACCGCATAGGCGATATCGACGAACGTGTTGAGGACAACGAAGATGAAGGAGATGATGCAGAGATAGGCCGCCATGACGGGAATATCGAGGAAGGTGACCGCCTGAATGAACAGCATGCCCATACCCGGCCATTGAAACACCGTTTCCGTAATGAGCGCGAAGGCAATGAGCGAGCCGACATTCATCGTCGTCAGGGTCACCACCGGCATCAGACAGTTGCGCAGCGCATGACGGAAATAGATCCGCCAGCGCGGTATTCCGCGGGCCCGCGCAAATTTCACGAAATCGGATCGCAGAACTTCAAGCATTTCCGCCCGCACCAGACGCATGACAAGCGTGATCTGGTAGAGCGAAAGGGCAATGGCCGGAAGGATGAGGGCAGCGCGTCCGGATGACGTCAAAAGCCCAGTCGACCACCAGCCGAGCTGGACGACATCGCCGCGACCAAAGGCCGGCGCCCAGCCGAGGGAAACGGAAAACACCAGAATGAGAAGGATGCCGACAACGAAGCTTGGCAGCGAAACCCCGACAATCGACAGGAATTGCAGACCTTCCGTATACCATTTCCCGCGCCGTATCGCCGTCAGAACGCCCAGAGGCAGGCCGACGACCAGGGATATGATGGTGGCCACCAGCACCAGCTCAAGCGTTGCCGGAAACCTTTCCGCGATCAGCGGCAACACCTGCTGGCCGTTGCGATAGGAAACACCGAAATTGCCCTGTGCAGCGTCTTTGACAAATCGCAGATATTGCGTCGGCAGGCTGTCATTGAGGCCCAGCCGCTCACGCAGCGCGGCACGATCCTCCTGCGAGGTCTGCTCCCCGACCATCAGCTCGACGGGATCACCCGCCAGCCGAAAGATGAGAAAGGCGATAAGCGCGACGGAAAGCATGACCAGCACGGCATTTCCCAGACGCTTGATGATGAAAACCAGCATTGTTACCTCTCGGACGCGAGCCTGAGCCACGCGGGCACGCAGGTTCGATCATTCTCTTCCAGAGACGGGCCATGGGTTACGCGGCATGCAAGAACCGCGAAACCGTTGCAACTTTGTCGACAATTTCTGACGCAGACCATCGTACTGCCAGAGGGGATGCCTGCTGAAAACAACCGAGGCGCTCGGTCGAATGACCGGCGCCTCACCTGCAATCCGTCTTATTTATCGACCTGGGTCAACCAGTGACGTGGCTTGTTGTCCGCGCGGAAGTCGACGCTCTTGACCTTGGCCAGCATCGCCCAGGCAATGGGCTGCTGGTGCAACGGTACGAGCATGGTCTCGTCCTTGGCGATCTTCAGCGCAGCCTCTTCGAGCGCCAGGCGCTTCGTATTGTCCTGCTCCTGCGCCGCCTGCGCGACAAGCTTGTCAATTTCCGGGTTGGACCAGCCGCCATAATTGGAGACGCCCATCGCACCCTTGCGGGTCGAGAGTATCTGCGACAGCATCGAGAAAGCGTCCAGCGTCGGCTCGTTCGCCCAGCTGAGGTTGAACACGTCCGCCTTGCCGCCATTGCGCTTGGGAGACTGCACCGATCGCGGCGCGATGTCGATGGTCGGCTGGAAACCGCCGCGCTTCAACATGTTGGCAACGCCCGAGCAGATATCCTCTTCGTTGACGCTCTCATCATTCATGCAGGTATAGGTGAAGGCGAGGTTCTTCATGCCGGCATCGGCGAGCAGCTTCTGCGCCTCGGCCGGATCGGCGGGCTCAAAGGTATCGAGCGATTTGGCATAACCTGCGATTTCCGGCGCAATCAGCGAGCCGGACGGTCTTGCGAGACCACGCATGACTTTTTTGTTGATCAGGTCACGATCAATGGACGCTTCAAACGCCTGACGGACACGCAGATCGTTGAAGGGGTTCGGCTTGCCGTCTTCCAGCTTTTCCCGGCGGTTGAAGCCGATGAAAAGCGTGCGAAGCTCGGTGCGCTTCTTGACCGAGATATTGGGCGAAGATTCAAGGCGCGGCAAATCCTGGATCGGGGCAGAATCGATGAGGTCGATTTCACCTGACAGGAGTGCCGCAACGCGTGTTGCCGCGGATGCGATCGGCACGAATTCGATGCGGTCGAGATTGTGCTTTTTCTGATCCCACCAGCCTTCA
This sequence comes from Agrobacterium sp. El2ro-1b, assembly GCF_048298475.1. Lineage (NCBI taxonomy): Bacteria > Pseudomonadati > Pseudomonadota > Alphaproteobacteria > Hyphomicrobiales > Rhizobiaceae > Agrobacterium > Agrobacterium sp. El2ro-1b. The sequence continues at coordinate 170,073 of NZ_CP103459.1, forward strand.
TTTGCAACGAGGACTGTCTTGCTGTCGGGAACGCGGCTTTCGAGCTTGAACGGGCCGGTGCCGTTGGTGTGCATGGTGGTGTAGCCATCAACCTTCGACGCGAAGTCGGTAGGCTTCTCGCTATTGTTATCTTTCAACCACTTGGCGTTAAAGATGAAGATATTGGTGATGTCGTTGAGGAAAAGCGACGTCGGAGCACTGACCTCCAGATCGACCGTGTAATCATCCACCTTTTTGACGCCAGCAAAAACAGGAATATTGCCGCGCAGTGGCGACGTCGCATCCGAAGCTCGGGTAAAGGACGCCACGACATCATCGGCAGTGAAATCTGAACCATCATGGAATTTCACACCCTTGCGCAGTGTGAAGCGCCACGCTTTTCCGTCGATAAGTTTCCACTCGGTGGCAAGTGCAGACTCAATCTGGAAGTCCGGCCCGTAACGGACGAGGCCCTCATAAATATGGTTCAGAAAGGCGAGGTTGGATGTGGACGGCACCGAATATGGGTCTAGCGAATAGAGATCGGCGCGACCGCCCCAGCGGAGCGTCTCCGCATGGGCGGGAACGGCAATGGCGGCGGCAGCCATGGCCGCTAGGACAAAACTTCTGATACGGGACATTTGATCCCCCCTTTTTATAAATCGTTGGAAGACCGGCAGGCGGTCCGGTCGGGCAAAGGGAGTATTGTTTCGTCCAAGCTTATTGTCAATAATATTGTTGACAATTATCGTACTCAAAATCGTAAGTTTTTGGATACGAGTTCAAGACAGGGAGGACGGAATATGGCAGGCTTTCTGCTGCTGCACGGAACGATCGTCACGGTCAACAGGGAACGGCGCATTATTGAAGACGGTGCGCTGGCGGTCGAAGGCGACAGGATTGTCGACATCGGCACCGTGGATGAACTGGAACCCCGCCATGGGGACAAGGAGGTGGTCGACTGCAGGGGAAAGCTGATCATCCCCGGCCTGATCGATGCCCATGGCCATGCTGGCCACGCGCTTCTTCGCAGCATCGCGGCGGATACCAATGCGATGTGGATGAAAATCATCACCCCGACCTATTATCACTACGTAACCCGCGACTACTGGTATGCCGACGGGTTGATTTCCGGCATTGAACGATTGCGCGCCGGGGTGACGACCGGGGCCAGCATCATCACGTCAATGCCGCGCGCAGATGACCCCGTCTTCGCCATCAACCACGCCCGCGCCTATAGCGAACTCGGTCTTCGCGAAATCATCTGCATCGGGCCATCAGGTCTGCCCTGGCCACATCCGGTCACGCGATGGGAGAGCGGTCTGCCCGAACGTCGCGACGTGAGTTTTGACGAGATGATGGACGGCAGTGAAGCGGTGATCGAGGCATTGCATGGAAGCGCCGATGGCCGCATCAGCGTTTTCCTGACGCCTTTCACCATCGTGCCTTCGGTCGAACCGTCCAACGCATCCTCGCCTGATCAGGCTGTGAAACTGACCGAGGGAGACAGGATGCAGGCCCGCCGGATACGCGAAATGGCGCGCAAGAGAGGCGTCAGGCTTCATTCCGACGCCTTTGCCGGGCAAATCCGTATGGCGTTTCAGGACAAGGAAAATGCCCTGCTCGGCCCTGACATTCATCTTCAGCATTGCTGGGGCATCTCTCATGACGAGATCGACATACTGGCCGAGACCGGCACCCGCGTGACGCACGCGCCGCCGGGTCGCGCAACCCCGATCATGGAGATGATGTCGAAAGGCATTCGTGTCGCCATCACCACCGATGGTGCCGCCCCAAGCCGCCATTTCGACATGCTGCAGACAGCACGTCTGGCACAATTCACGCAACATCTTCTGCACAATCACGACCGCTACCTGCTGCCACCAGGCAAGATATTCGAGATGATCACCATCGACGCCGCCCACGCCATTGGCATGGAAGACGAGATCGGCTCGCTCGAAATCGGCAAGAAGGCTGACGTCGTCATCATAGATATGCGCAAGCCGCATCTGATGCCCATGTGGATGCCGGTGCACCGTCTGGTACATCAGGTTCTCGGCAGCGATGTCGATACCGTCTTTGTGGATGGTAAATTGCTGATGGAAAATGGGCGGGTGCTGACATCAGATGTTGATGCCGCCATTACCTTCGGCCAACAGGAAGCTATGGCGCTGGCCGAACGGGCCGGCCTGAAAGCACATATGCACGATCCCGGCTGGGGCCGCCTGCTGCGCACATTTGACGAACCGGTGTGCCCTCCCCGTCCGCCGGCGGATGCGAGCTCCCGCGCAACCAACCACGGCTCCGATCAGGATCACTAAACCTACAGGCGGAGGCAGGCACCCTTCCCAAATCCTTGCCAGCATCGCGACAAAAACTCCCCGGCCTGGAGTGGTCCGGGGAGCAAACCTGACATCATGTCAGGAACTTTGACTGGAGCTAGTGACTCACCCGTTCGAGAACGGGGTGGATCTGAGTTGTCTAACCCGGTTTATGCTTTTTATGCAGACGATTAGAACGAACGCTCGAGACGAACGAAACCGGTCCAAGCTTCAGGCTTCTTTTCGACGTCGAGGTAGTTCGCAGTCAGTCTCGTGGAGAAGCCGTCGGTAATTTTGTAATCAACCGTCAGACCAGCCTTCCAGGCATCGTTGTTCGAGAAATCATTCCAGGAAGCGAGCCCATAGCCACCGTAATACTGAATGCCGGGGGTGATTTTCAGCTTGTCGGTTGCCTTGACGGCATAAGACGCAGCGACGGCCCATTCGGAAACGTTGTAATAGGCGTTTGCGCCGGAAGCCCAGACACCGGCCAGAGCGACTGTGCCCGGACCAACACCAGCTTCTGCAATCAGGCGAACGGCGCCATTTTCGCGATCGGTGTCATAACCACCGATAAGAGCGAAGGAGACGCTGTCGAACTTGGCGCCGACACCAGCCGCAACGCCAACGTTGTTGGATGAACCAACTTTGTTTGCGTTGTTGTTCTTGTTGTAGGAACCGACAGCGACGCCTTCCAGTTCGTCAACCGACACGCCAGCCCAGAACGAACCTGCATCGTAGGTGTAACGAATGGAGTTGAACTTGGAGTTGGACGACAGTTCGTCGGTTTCACCACCAATACCATCATCCCACCAGCTGGTGAACTTACCAACCTTGAGGCCGGCGAGTTCGATGAACGCCTGGTCAACGAATACCGGCGAACCCTTGTCGTTCGTGTTTTTGTCGTTCAAGGCAGCAGAGCCGCTGTCAGCATTGCCCTGGAAGCCGATGAAGCCGCGCAGAGCGCCAAGTTCGGTGTCGGTGCGGGTGTCAATTTCGAACTGCGCACGGGTGAAGGAATCCCAGTCGGACTTGCCAGCCTTGTCACGGCCGAAGTCGGTCTGGAAACGGACATAACCCTGGAAATTGAGGCAGGTTTCGGTGCCGGGCATATAGAAGAAGCCCTTACCGAAGGCGTCGCAGACGCGAACATATTCCATGGGCTCAGGCTCGGCGGCGACGATGGCGTCAGCAGCTTTTGCGCCGGATACTGCTGCGAGAGCGGCAGCGGAGCCGATCAGAAGGCTCTTGATGTTCATTTGTAATCTCCAGTCAAAAATTTTTCAACAAATGCGCAAATTTGAGGGCTGGTCTTTCCCTGCCGCCCGCTTCCCTGCGCTGATTGAGCAAATGACAGAAACTACTGTGGAGTCGCAATTCAAATCGAACAAATCGAAATACAATTAAAGTACACATTCGGATTAAGTAGTAAAATTACAACAATTTACTAGTTTAAAATGTAGTAATTTCATCATTTATTTCAAAATAATTCTATTTATTACTAGTAAATAATTTTCTATATTGACTATATTATTATGTTACGAAACATGGCGAGACCCTCGCGCAACCCTGCAAAAGTGCGAGAACGCACTCATATGCGGGATGAGACGGCGAAGCGGGAAAGGAAGATGCGCGTCAATAGGACAGCGAGCCACGGCGGACGTGGCGGCCGGCCAGCCTCTCGGGCAAATCCACTGAAGGAGAGGCTTATGTCCTGTCGCTGGAAAGGCTGGCTAGGAATGTCGTCGTGTTGCCCAGCATCGCCTCGATCGCATCCGCAGGAAGAGGACGGCTGAAATAATAGCCCTGACCGTAAGGACAGCCGGCCGCGCGCAGGAACGTCGCCTGCTCGGCGGTTTCCACGCCTTCGGCAATGACATCGATGCCCAGCGATCCGGCAAGCTGGATCATGATCGTGACGATGGCGCTGTCCTTGGTTTTTTCCGGCAGGTGGGTCAGGAATGACCGGTCTATCTTCATGCAGGACAGCGGGAATGTCTTGAGCATGCCGAGGCAGGAATAGCCGATGCCGAAATCATCCAGCGCCAGGCTGACGCCCATCTGTTTTATGGCGTGCATGATCCGCACCGATGTCTCGACATCCTGAATGATCAGCGTCTCGGTGATCTCGATTTCCAGCAGGGAGGGCGCAAGACCCGTTTCCTTCAACACCGACCTGATCTGCTGCACCAGCCCGCCCTGAAACTGCCGTGGTGAGATATTGACCGCCATCTTGACCGGCGAAAGGCCGGCGGCAACCCATGCCTGCGCCTGGCGGCAGGCCTTTCTGAGGATATTTGCCCCGAGTTCCACGATCAGGCCGGTTTCTTCCGCAAGCCCGATGAATTCTACGGGGCCGAGCAGACCTTCGGTGGGGTGCTGCCAGCGCACCAGCGCCTCAACACCGCTGATCCGGCCATTTGCAAGATCGACCTGCGGCTGGAAATGCAGGACGAATTCGTCCCTTTCCACGGCTTTGCGCATTTCCTCGATCCGGGTGAATTTCTTCCTCAGATCGTCCGCCATGTTCGGTGTGAAAGTGGCGATGCTGTCGCGTCCATTATGTTTGACCTCATACATGGCAAGATCGGCCGCCGCGACGATTTCCGCCGTGGTTTCCCCATGTTGCGGGAAAAAGGCCATGCCGATGCTGCAGGTGACCTTGATGTCGTAATTGCCGATGCGCAACGGCTGCGAGACCGCGGCACGGATGCGCTGCAGGCGGTTCTCGACATCGTCCTTGTGCTCTTCGAGGATAATGACAAACTCGTCCCCACCGACCCTCAGAACGAGATCGTTTTGCTTGAGGCTCGCAGCAATGCGCCCAGCTGTTTTCGACAGCAGCGCATCGCCGATGCTGTGACCGAGCGTATCATTGATCTGCTTGAAATTGTCGAGATCGAGAAAACCGATACCGACCCTTCTGTTCGCCTTTGCCGCCGCCGCCAATATCTCCGGCAGCCGGGTATCGAGGAAACGACGGTTGGGTAGCCGAGTCAGCATGTCATGATCCGCCAGAAAGGCGATGTGTTCCGCCGCCCTTTTGCGGTCTATCGCCAGACCTGCCATGCGCGCCGCCGCGCCGATAAATTCCACCAGTGCTTCATCCGGCTTGCGGCCGGCAAGCTTGCACCAGACGAAACCATGCGCCTTGCCTTCACTGGCGGGAATATCGAAACTGAAGGCCGTATCTTCCCCCGAATGGGCGAGGCTTTCGGCATCGCTGACATTGGAGATGAGCGCGGTCAGTCCCGCCTGCTGCGCAAGCGCGGGGGAAACATAAACCGATGGCTCCCCCACTGCGGCTTCAAACACCCGCACGGCGCAGGCAAGGCCGGTGGCCAGATTTTCGATGGCCTTGACGAATTCCTCGAGGAAATCCTCGATACGCGCCGCTGCCACGATCATTTCCAGAATATGCGCCTGCGCCTGAAGCAATCGCTCCGAGGCCTTTTTCTGGGTGATATCGCGCGAAGCACCCACGACGCCGATAATCTTGCCGGATTTATCCTTCAGCGGCACACGCGACATCATCAGCCAGCGGTCGATATCGCCGCGCATGGCGCGTTCTTCATAACCGAGATCCGGCTCGCCGGTGCGCATCACCCGCGCTTCGGTATCGGGAATGCCGGCGTGGCGCGCCGCTTCACCGTGAATATCGTAATCGGTGAGCCCGATCAGTTCCTCGACACTTTCAAAGCCGTTTTCAGTGACGATGGCGCGGTTGGCAAAAAGAAAGCGCCCTTCCAGATCCTTGGCATAGATAAAATCCGGCACATGATCGATCATCGCTTCCAGAAGCGTGTGACGGCCGGAGGGATTGGCATTTTCGCCCATTGCTGGAGAGGCAGATGGCGTTATGTCGCGCTTTTTTCGCGACATCCGGTTCTCTTCAGGTGTCTTCGGGCCTTTGGAACGCACCTCTCCGCCTCATCACTTTATAAGGAAGCAGAATAGTAGGATTATACATATTATATAATGATGAACGTCGAGCCGGATTGCGCTGTAAACACCGCTTCAGGCACCTGCGTGGATTACCGCCCGCCAAAATCAAAACGGCGCGGACAAAGCCGCGCCGAAAGATTGCAGGTATTGACGGGGAATGTATCAGCCCACCGGTGTCGGCAGTTCCCTGCCGGCGAAATGCGCATCGAGATTGGCCAGAACCAGATCAGCCATGGCACGCCGGGTCTGGTGGGTGCCGCTGCCGACATGCGGAGCGAGCGTGACGTTTTCGAAGGCGAAAAGCGCTTCCGGCACACGTGGCTCATCCTCGAAGACATCAAGCGCCGCGCCACCGATCGTGCCGCTCGAAAGCGCCTCGACCAGCGCCTTCTCATCCACCAGCGAACCGCGCGCCACGTTGACGAGCACACCTTGGGGACCGAGAGCCTTCAGCACATCCGCATTGACGATATGGCGTGTTTCAGCGGTGGCAGCGGCGGCGATGATCAGCACGTCGCAATTGGCGGCAAGCGCCTCGATGCTGTCGTGATAATCATAGGCCACATCGCGGCGGTTCCTTGCGGTGTAGGAAATGCGCGCATCAAAACCTTCGAGCCGCTTTGCGATCGCCTGTCCGATACGGCCGAGGCCGAAAATACCGTAGCGGCGGCCGGCCACCCGGGTGGAAAGACCCATGTCGCCCTTTAGCCATTGCCCGGTGCGCACGTGCTGGTCGGCCTGTGGCAGCTTGCGCGCCTGCGCCAGAACAAGGCCGAGCGCGAGATCAGCGACATCAGCGGTCAGCACGTCAGGCGTGTTGGAAACGCGAAAACCGCGTCGCTTGGCCTCTCCCAGATCGACCTTGTCGAAACCGACACCGTTGATGGCGACGATTTCGAGGTTGGGGAGTGCGGCGCCGACATCCGCCGGCAGGCCGATATGACCACCCGTGACGACACCGCGGATTGCAGCACCCTTTTCGGAAAGGAATGCCGCCTTGTCTGTGGCCTCAAACAGGCGATGCACGGTAAAGCGCTGCGCGAGTTCTTCCTCCAGTGCCGGGATCAGCGGGCACAGTTGTACGATTTCAGCAGTCATGGGTCTTCCTTTGCGCCGGTGAACTACTTCACATCGGCCTTGACGAATTGCCGGAGTTCCGGCGTTTGCGGATTGGCGAAGAGTTCAGACGAGCGGCCCTGCTCCCAGATCTTGCCCTTGTGCATGAAGATGGTTTCGGTCGCCACACGACGCGCAAAGGCCATTTCGTGGGTCACGAGGATCATGGTCATGCCTCCCTTGGCGAGGTTTTCCATGACGGTCAGCACTTCCTCGGTCAGTTCAGGATCGAGCGCCGAGGTCACCTCGTCGAACAGCATCACCTTCGGCCGCATGGCGAGCGAACGGGCAATCGCCACACGCTGCTGCTGGCCGCCGGACAGCTGGTCAGGATAGGAATCGAATTTCTCAGACAGGCCGACGAGTTGCAGAACTTCGCGGGCGATATCCTTGGTTTCCGATTTCGCCACGTCCTTGACGATGCGTGGCGCGAGCATGATGTTCTCACCGACCGTCAGATGCGGGAAGAGATTGTAGCTCTGAAAGACGATGCCGACATCGGTGCGCAGCTTGCGCAGCGCCTTGGCATCTTCGCCAATGGCATGACCTGCAATCTCGATGCGGCCCGAATTGATCTTCTCCAACCCGTTCATGCAGCGCAGAAGCGTGCTCTTGCCCGAGCCCGAGCGGCCGATGAGGGCAAAGACTTCACCGCGACCAACCGTCAGCGACACGCCTTTGAGGACTTCCAGAGCGCCAAAGCTCTTGTGAACGTTTTCAACGATTACTTCCGGCATGAAGCCTCCTTTCCAGCCAACGCGACAGCTGGGACAACGGGTAGCAGACGATGAAATAAAGCACGGCCACCGCGACGAAGACGCGGAATGGCTGGAACGTGGCATTGTTGATGAGCTGCCCCGCTCTCGCCAGTTCGACGAAACCGATGATCGATGCGATGGACGTATTCTTGACGACCTGAACGGCGAAACCGACGGTCGGCGGCAGGGAAATGCGGATCGCCTGCGGCAGGATGACGTAACGATATTGCTGGGCGCGGGTGAGCGCCAGCGATTCCGACGCTTCCCATTGCTGCTTCGGCACCGCCTGGATGCAGCCGCGCCAGATTTCGGCGAGATAACCCGACGTATAGATCGTCATCGACGCGCCGGCAGCGATCAGCGGCGGCAATTCCAGTCCGGCAAGGCTGAGCCCATAATAGGACAGGAACAGGATCATCAGCACCGGAATGCCCTGAATGACCTGGATATAGGTGCCGGCAGCGATGCGCAGCAGCTTGTTATCCGAGGTGCGGGCCAGTGCGATGAAAAAGCCGACGATGCCGCCGCCGATAAGCGCAATGATCGTCAGAAGCACGGTCCATTGCAGGGCGGTCAGCAGGAAGCCGAACTCGTTCCAGCCGAAAGTTCGAAGAGTCATGACTGCACCTCCGGCAAAGCGGTCATCGTCTTGCGGGCGACACGGCGGCCAAACAGCCACATGCCGATAAGGGCAAGGATAAGCCGCAGGCTGAGCGCCAGCCCCAGATAGATGAGCGTGACGACGATATAGACCTCGAAGGAGCGATAGGTCTGCGATTCCACGAAGGCTGCGGCAGCCGCAAGCTCATGGGTGGAAATGGCGGAGCATATGCTCGATGCCAGCATCATCAGCACGAACTGGCTGCACAGCGACGGATAGACCTTGGCGATAGCCGGCACCATGATGACATGGCGATAGATCTGGTATTTCGTGAAGCCCAGCGCCTCGCCAGCCTCGATCTGCGACTTGTGCACCGCCTCGATGCCGGCGCGGATGATTTCCGTCGAATAGGCCGCGAGATTGATCGTCATGCCGATCAACGCCGCCGTATCCGCCCCGACGCGAAAACCGAGACCCGGCAGGCCGAAATAGACGATGAACAGCTGCACCAGAAACGGCGTGTTGCGGATAACCTCGACATAGGCGTCCACGATGATGCGGACGATGCCGCCATTGATGGACCGCAGCGAGGCCAGAAGAATGCCGAAAGCGCAGCCGAGCACGATGGAGAGGACCGACAGCTTGATCGTCAGCCATATGCCGTTCAGAATCTCATTCTGATATTGGGCGAGCGCGCCAAATTGAAAAGTATAGGACATGCGTCACTCCGTTGACATTTCCCGGCCCGCCGGGATTCCCCCGGCGGACACGTTGAAAGGCTCAATCAGAAGCTTGGCAATTGCGGCAGCGGACGACCGGTCCACTTCATCGAGATACGATCGAGATCGCCCGACATCTTCATGAGGTAGATGGACGTGTTCAGCCACTGGCGCAGCTCGAAATCCTCGATCTTCGTCGCCATGGAATTGCCCTGCTGGAAGAAGGTGAAACCAACCTGCAGACCGGCTTCCGGGCGCTGCTTGATGATCGCTTCGCCAACCGTGGACGGCAGGGCGACAGCATCGACCTGGCCAGCAAGTAGTGCCTGGGCGCTGGTGGAATCATCTTCGTAGACGACGATTTCGAGACCCTCGACATTGGCCTTGCGCAGCGCGGTTTCCTGCGAGGAACCACGATTGACCGAAACGCGCTTGCCCTTGAGGCTGTCGAGATTTTCGAACTTCTGGTCCTTGCCGGAAATGATATCCATGTTGAAGGCGCTGTAAGGCTGCGTGAACATCACGGTCTTGGCGCGTTCGCCGGTCGGCGCAAGCGTTGCGACAAGGAAGTCGACCTTGCCGGTCTGAAGTGCGGGGATGCGCGCCGGCGGCGTCAGCGGCACCAGCTCCACAGGCAGCGACAGGTAAGAACCGATGAGGTTGGCGACATCCACGTCATAACCAGAGGGATTGCCCTTCTCGTCCACCATGCCCATCGGCGGAGCGCCGGTCAGAACGCCGATCTTGACCTTGCCGCGCGCTGTGATCTCGCTCAGCGACACCGCATGGGCGGATGCGCTGGCGGCAAGCGTTGCTGCGGCAACACCGACGGCTACGGTCATGTTCTTCAAAAATCTGGATATGCTCATGGTTTCTCCTCCAACCTTTTAAGTGGCTGTCCAAAGCGGAACAGCGATCTTGCACAAAGCGAAAAATGTTCTCGATAACATTTTACGGCGATTGACAAAAAACTCCTCCCAAGAAACCGCGAAAGCTCAAAACCATGTGAATTTTCCTTAAAATTCAACAATTTCGGCTAGTTATCGATTTTCCTCTTGTCGACACCGTTTCACGTTCTTGGCAGGATCAATAATGCATGTTATCGGTATCATTGCAAGTCCGATCTACAGAACTGTTGCATCGGCCATTCATTCGGGAGGAAACCATGTACACACGTTCGGCAATTTTCGAAGGCAGGATCCACCCCGGCCGGGAGGAGGAGTTTTTCCGCATCGTCGAGGAAAAATTGCTGCCGGTCTGGAAACGCATGCCGAATGCGCAGGCCGTCCGCGTTATGCGCACCGAGCGCACAGACCCGGATGCAGCCTCGATCATCATGGTGCAGGAAATCGACTATCCTTCGATGGAAGCCGTGGAGGAAGCGCTGGTCTCGCCGGTCCGGCTGGAAGGACGGGTGCTGACGGACGAGATGATGAGCATGTGCGACGGACGGTTTTACCATCTGGTCTATAGCCGCGTCGCATAAATCCGGTGCACGCCGCATTGATATCAAATCATACGGCGTGCTTTCCCTTGATATCTTCGTGTATGTCTTGTCCTGAAACGGTTCGAATTTAGGGAGACATGCTTTGGTGGAGCGCACGCCCTTGGCCGCAGCGTTAGTCACGTCAAAAAAAGCAACCATGAGCGACGTCTCAAAACTCGCGGGCGTCTCCAAGATGACCGTTTCGCGGGTGCTGGCCGATCCTGCCCTGGTGTCGGAAGAGACACGCCAGAAGGTGATGAAGGCCATCGAAAAGCTTGGTTATGTGCCTGATCGGATCGCCGGTTCGCTCTCTTCCCGGCGCACCAATTTCATTACCGCCATTCTGCCGACTCTCACCAACTCCAACTTCGCCGACAGCGCGCAGGGGCTCGCCAAGGCGCTGCGCGCCGCCGATTATCAATTGCTGATCGGTTATACGATGTACGACCTGCAGGAAGAGGAGCGCGTCATCCGCACCATGATGGAGCGCCGCCCCGATGCCATCGTCGTCGCCGGCACGGTGCATACCAAGATGGCGAGCGAAGTTCTGATGCGCGCCGGCATTCCGATCGTGGAAATCTGGGATGTTCCTGAACACCCGATCGACCATGCGGTTGGCTTTTCCAATTACGAGGTGGGAAGAAACGCCGCCAAATACCTGATATCGCTTGGTTTAAAGCGTATAGGTGCACTCGGCTCCCGGGCTGACGGCGCTGTGAACGACTGGCGCGGCGAAAGCCGCCTTGTCGGGTTTGCCGCCGCGCTGCGCGAAGCCGGCATTTCCGACGATCTCATCATCCGCGAGGGCAGCGCGCCGGTCTCCTATGATCACGGGGCAAAGACGCTCGGCTCCCTGCTGGCGAAGGCGCCCGACGTCGAAGGCATTTTCGCCGTCTCCGATATTTCGGCCGTCGGTGCGCTGATGGAATGTCATCGCCGCGGCATTCCCGTGCCCGACCAGATTTCCCTCCTCGGTTTCGGCGATTTCGATATCAGCCGGCAATGTTACCCGGCGATTTCAACGATCCGCGTCGATGCCCAGATGATTGGCCGCAAGGCTGGCGAATTGCTGCTTTCGATATTGGAGCCGGAGAAGGGTGCCGCTGTTCCCGAAGGGGCGCGGGTGGATGTCGGGTTCGAGCTGATCGTGCGGGAAACGACGAAGCGGTTGGCTCAGTGAGACTTTAGCCTATTGGAGCGAGCGGGAACCGCTTGTTTCTTCTCCCGAGGGGGGAGAAGTCCGCGGCAGCGGGATGAGGGGGCAAGCTCTCCGAATTCCGGCAACCTAGCCCCCTCATCCGACCCTTCGGGCCACCTTCTCCCCGGCGGGGAGAAGAAAAATGCCGCATCGCCGCGGCATATCTCAATGCCGACTGAGTGACCCTTTGCGCCCCTACCTCGCCCCCCAGGTATCCGTCAGCCGATACCCCTCCGGCCACGGATCCGACGGATCGAGCATGTGCTGGTGAATGCCGGTGATCCAGCCACGGCCGGAGATTTCCGGCAGGATGGCCGGGCGGTCGCCGACTGTTGTCGTTCCGAGAATACGGCCGGTGAAGGTCGAGCCAATCAGCGACACCGCCGTCAGCGTTTCGCCTTCCTTCATTTCGCCGCGTGCATGCAGCACCGCCATGCGGGCCGAAAGTGCGGTGCCGGTGGGCGAACGGTCTACCTTGCCCGGCTGGATGGCGACGGCCGCCCCTGCCCTGAGGCCTTCCGCCGTGCGCTCCACCTTACCCGCAAACAGGCAGAAGGAAAAATGCCGCCAGTCGGGGTTTTCGGGATGGTCGAAACCCAAAGCCTTGTTGGCGGCATTGGTGATGCGCACGCCGAGGCGGGCGATCTCATGCGCCTCCTCCGGCTTCAGGCTAAACCCCATCGCTTCGGCATCAACGATAACGAAGCTGTCGCCGCCATAGGCGGTATCGACCTTGAGTTTACCTAGGCCTTCGACCTCGAGTTCGGCATCGAGCTTGGCGGCAAAGCTCGGCAGGTTCTGCACGAAAATGCGCTCGGCCTTGCCGTTGCGGCATTCGGCACGCACCTTCACCAGCCCGCCCGGTGCTTCCAGCAGCATATGGGTTTCCGGCTCCTGCATCGGCACGATGCCGCCATCCAAGAGCACGGTGGAAACGCAGATGGAGTTGGAACCGGACATCGGCGGCGTATCTTCCGGCTCCATGATAATGAAGGCGGCATCCGCATCCGGATGTCTCGGCGGCACCAGCAGGTTGACGTGGCGGAAGACGCCGCCGCGCGGCTCGTTGAGCACGAAATTGCGCAGCGTCTCATCGCGGGCGATGAAACGGCTCTGTTCCCAGATCGTCTCCCCCGGCGGCGGGCTGACGCCACCGACGATCACGTCCCCGACTTCGCCTTCCGCATGGGCGGAAATGACATGAACGGTCTTGATACTGCGCATTCAGTTCTCCTCAGGAAAGCCAGACAGGAAGGCGGGAAACGGCACGGCCGGTCAGCGCGCTTTCGACGCAATCGGCAAGACTGCCGAAGCGCACCGCGCGGCCGCTGAGACCGGGACCGTAGTGGGCGTATTTGCCGGAATTGGTCATCAGCGCGCGGGTCTTGGTCGGGAAGACAGGCTCGGAAATGGAGCACCAGCAGAGATCCGGCAGCACCTGCACGCCGCTGTCTTTCAGGCTTTGCAGCGTGCCATCCTGCCCGGCCGCATCGATGACCTGCTGGCCGGCGGTAACTATGACGGCAACATCCGCGTGCCGCTTGCGGCCATTGAAAACAGCCGCGAGTGCCCGACATTCCTCCAGCGAGGCATGCGGACTGCCGATGGCGACGAGCTGCACCTCTTCAGGCCCCTCGTTCAGAAGCGACCAGCCTGCGGCCATATCGGCAAGCGAAATGGTCACGGTCCCGGACGTTTCGAGCGGCGCAAGTCCCGCTTCCGGCGTCACGCCCTCGATATGCAACATGGGCGAAGCGGAAGTGGTACCGAAGGCGGCGCAAAGCGCTTTCAGATCATCCCGGGAAGGTTTTGCGGCCCCGAGACCACGCAGCAGCGGAATACAATCCGGTGCGGCCTTGCCGGCGAGATACCCGACGAGCGGCCAGAAGGCGTCATCAATGCCGGCTGGCAGAGCCACAACGACGATGCGCTGCGGCCGGCGGTATTCTTCCAGATAAACGCCAGAAAGCGGCGCCCTGCCCGTCATCGCAATGCAGAGGTCGAGAAAGTCCGGGTGCTTTGCGGTACGTGCGCCGAGCACCGTATTGGCGAAGATCACCGCATTCGATTCGGCCCAGCCGATCGATTCGCCTGCACTTGGAGCACTATCCAGCAGGTAAGGCGAACAGGTGAAGGTGGGTTTGCATCCCATGCGCACATAGGCATCCGCCAGTCTTGCGGCTGGATCGCCAAAATCCTCCGGCACGCCCTGTGCGCGCCAGTTGGCCTTGTCCACGGAAATGGCGTTCATGGTCGTCGGCACCCGTACCTTGCCGCCCATATCGGCCATTTTTTCCGCAAAGGTAAGGTTGGCGGGGCTGGCATAGATGCAGCCGTCAATATGGCCCTGGGTGACATCGACAAGCGCGGAAGCCCCCTGCTGGGCGGCCATGGCGACGATGATGCGCATGGCCTGACGCACCGCGATGCCATCACGCCCCTCAAGCATCGCCCTATCGTCGTCCGTGAGGTCGAGATGTGCCGTCGCCGGCGGGGCGATGGCAAGCGAGACGCCGTCGGCCTTGATGGTATTTTGATCGATTCTGACATGGGCAGCCCGGGAAAAGCGGGCGAAAGTTTCGGTATCGAGGCGGATGACCGGCAAGGCCTTGTCGAACATTTCCGCCGCGACAAGCGCGCCGAGCGTCAGGACGTCTTCGGCCTCGCAAAAAACCAGCGCCGAAGGCGCACGGCCGGTGAGGATGAGATCGAGCAGAACGCCCGAGCCGGTGCAGGAACCGCGACTGGTCGGCATGAACAGCACGCCACCGGTGAGACAGATGCCGTGCAGCGGATGATGCACGTCGATCACCTTGCCGGTGGCGGGATCGACCCCGCCCCAGAAGCTCAGCGCCTCGGTCGTGGCGATGACCTTGCCTTGCGCGGCGCCGGCCAGAATGCTGCGCGCCTGAGGAGCAGCTGTTGTCGAAACGGAAGAAGACATTGAAAAATCCCCGTCAGAAACGTTGCGGCGAAAATGCCCTTGTATCGATAGCGGGTTTTTGCCCCGTCAGAAGATCGGCTACGATGCGGGCCGTACCCGCCGATTGCGTCAGCCCCAGATGCCCGTGGCCGAAAGCATAGACCACCCTTGCCGTATGCCGCGCTTGCCCGATGGCCGGCAGGCTGTCCGGCAGCGACGGGCGGAAACCCATCCACTGCTTGCCGCCTTCGGTTTTGAGGCCCGGCAGGAAGGCTTTCGCCTTGGCCAGAAG
This sequence comes from Agrobacterium sp. El2ro-1b, assembly GCF_048298475.1. Taxonomy (NCBI): domain Bacteria; kingdom Pseudomonadati; phylum Pseudomonadota; class Alphaproteobacteria; order Hyphomicrobiales; family Rhizobiaceae; genus Agrobacterium; species Agrobacterium sp. El2ro-1b. The sequence continues at coordinate 185,411 of NZ_CP103459.1, forward strand.
CGCCTCGGACCGGGCGAAATTGGCCGGAAGTTCCAATCCACCGAGTTCTACGGCACCGCCGACGCGGATGCCGGAGGAAAGACGGGTAACGACGAACCCGTGGCCGCCGAAGGTGACCTGGGTGCGCAGATCAAAAGCGCCTGCTGGCAGGGTAGTATTATAACCCCGTTCCGTTTCCAGCGGAATTTTTTCGCCAAGCGAACGGGCGATGCGGTGCGAGAAGGCACCCGCCGCCAGTACCACCTTACCGGCCTTGCGGGTGCGGCCATCATGGCTCACCACCTCGACGCCGTCTTCCAGCGGTCTGAGCGAAGCCACATCCAGGCATTCGATACGGCCGCCAATGGTGCGGAAATGGTCGGCCAGTGCCAGCGTATAGAACTTGGGGTCGGCGATCGAGAACCAGCCGGGCGTGAACGTGCCGCAGGTAAATCGCGGTGCGATGCCGGGTTGAATTTCGGCCATCTGCTCGGCGTTCAGATGCCGGAACTCGATGCCGTGGCGTTCGCGCGCTTTCCAGCCGGCAAGCGAGCTCTCGAATTCCGTCTCGCTTTCATAGACCTGAAGGTTGCCCTCCTTGCGCAGCATGGCAATGGTGTCGGTCTTTCTGAGGAACGGCTCCAGCTCGGCCCTGGAAAGATCCATCATCGCTGTCTGCGCGGCTGTGGAATGCTCGACCTTCGATGCGGCGCAGGCCCGCCAGAAACGGAACATCCAAGGCGCGATCTTCAGCGCATAGGCCGGCGGCACGCTAAGCGGCCCGAGCGGATCAAGCAGCCATTTCGGCGCCTTCCAGAGAATGCCCGGCGAAGCGAGCGGCAGGATATCGGTAAAGGCGAAGGCTCCGGCATTGCCGGCCGAAGCGCCCGCCGCCGGTCCCTCGCGATCGATGACCGTGACCGAAAGACCACGGCCCTGCGCGGCGATTGCCGCCGAGAGGCCGACAACGCCGGCCCCTATGACAATGACATCATTCGCAGGCATTACCGCACGCTCGCCAGGAACTTCTGTGTCTCGGCGTGCTGCGGCGCGCCAAATAGCTGGTCCGGCGTGCCGATTTCCGCCATCACGCCCTGATGGAAGAAGGCGACGCGGTTCGAGACATCGCGGGCAAAGGCCATTTCATGGGTGACGCAGATCATCGTCATGCCTTCGTCTGCCAGCATCTTCAGCGTATCGAGCACTTCGCCGACCAGCATCGGATCAAGCGCCGAGGTCACTTCGTCGAACAGCATATATTCCGGCGACATGGCAAGCGCGCGGGCAATCGCCATACGCTGTTGCTGGCCGCCCGACATGCGGTTCGGGTAGACCTTCAGCTTTTCGGCAAGACCGACATGGGTCAGTTGCTTGACCGCGATTTCCTCGGCCTTTTCTTTCGAGATGCCAAGAACCTTGCGCGGCGCCAGCATGACGTTTTCCAGCACCGTCAGATGCGGAAACGCATTCCATTGCTGGAAGACGATACCGACCTTGCGGCGCAGCTTGTTGAGGTCGGTCGATTTGGCGTGCACTTCCGTGCCGTCGATGGCGATCTTGCCGCTGTCGATTGGCTCCAGACCGTTGATGCAGGTCAGCAGCGTCGACTTGCCGGAACCGGAGCCGCCGATGATGGTGACGACCTCACCCTTATTGACGGTAAGGTTGATCCCTTTCAGAACCTCCAGCGGGCCGAAGGATTTGCGGACGTTTTCGATCTCAATCATTGGGGGACCACCGTCTTTCGAGATACCCGCCGAAACGGGCGATGGGGAAGCTGATAAGGAAATAGATGGCGCCGCAGATCATCAGGATGGTCAGCGGTTCCTGCAGGCGGGTCACGAGGATCTGCGAGGCGCGCAGAAGCTCGATGAGGCCGAGCCACAGCACCAGTGCCGAATCCTTCATGACACCGAGCGTCAGCCCGATCCATGACGGCAGCGACACGCGGGTAGCGAGCGGCAACACGATGTAGCGCATATCCTGCGACCAGGTCATGCCCAGCGACCGGCAGGCCCGGCGGGTATTGGACGGCACGGCACCGATGCCGCCGCGCACGATCTCGGTGCAATAGGCTGCCGTATAAAGCGACAGCACCACGCAGGAGGTGGTGAAGGGCGGCCAGCCGAGCTTGGCGATCGACTGGAAGGCATTGCCGAGCACCAGCTGGATAAGCAGCGGCACGGAGCGGAAAATATCCAGAACGAAGGTCAGCGGCAGCGACCAGTAAGGGCCGAACTGGAAGCGGATGACACCGAAGATGATCCCCATGATGGTGCCTGCCGTGACGGCGACGGCGGTGACGGCAAGCGTCATGCCGGCACCCTTGGCCAGGAAGGCGAGATCACTCCAGGTGAGAGCGGTTTCAAACATGGCTCACCTCTCTCAGTAACGGAACAGACGTGCAGCCAGCAATCTGGCGGCAAGCGTGACGATCTTGGCGATCACGTAATAGATGACCGCAGCAAGCGCGAAGAATTCAAAGGTACGGAAAGAACGCGCATTGAGCGCCTGCGTGACGCCGGCGAGATCCGTATTCATGCCGACCGTGACACCAAGCGAGGTCATCAGGATCGCCCAGACCATCTGGTTGGTGGCCGGCAGGAAGGCGACGCGCAGCATCTGCGGCATGATGATCAGCCGGAATGTCTGCATCGAGGTCATGCCGAGCGAACGGCCCGACCGCGTCTGCGTATCCGGTATCGCTTTCAGCGCGCCACGGAAATTCTCCGCCAGATAACCCGCATTGTTAAACGCGATGCCGACAAGAAGTGCTGTATAGGGGCTGAGATGAATGCCGAAATTGCCAAGCCCGAAATGGGCCATGTAAATCTGGAACAGCGCCGGCGTGTTGCGGGCGATCTCTACCCAAACGGCGGCAAAAGCGCCGAGAATGCGGTTTCCGGAGAGCCGGAACAAAGTCAGCAGGATGGCGAAGGAAAGGCCTATCACCATCGACAGAATGGCGATCTGCAGCGTCACCACCGCACCGTCCAGAAGCTGCGGCAAAGCCTTCAGCGCCTGATTCCAGTGGAATGTATAGTTGAACATGAAGCGTCCCGCCTTTTCAGAAACGATCAACGGCGCGATCATTTTTGACCGCGCCGTTTACGAAAAGTCCTGATCAGCGATAAACGCCGTTGACGGTGAGCGAGGGAACCTCGCCGCCAACCCATTTCTTGTAGAGTTCGGCGTAACGGCCGGTGCGAACCTGCTGGTTGATGAAGAGGTTCAGGTAGTTGATGAAGCCATATTCATCGCGGTTGGTGAACAGCGACACGTAGTCGATATCATAAGGCGCCTTGCCGACGACGGAGACGCCTGCGAACTTGCCGCTCTTGACGGTCGACTGCGCAACGGTGGAGGTGGAGACCGTGGCGTCGATCTGACCCTGGCTAAGCGCGAGGAACACGTCAGCCTGGGTCTGGTAAGGACGGAATTCACCCACGCCCCATTCTTTGACCGTCTTCTCGAGAGCGATCGCTTCGAAGGTGCCGGCGGTTGCGCCAACCGTCTTGCCCTTCATGTCTTCGAAGGACTTGACGCCGGACTTGTCGTTGGCGGTGACAGCCATTTCGAAGGCAAAATAAGGCACGGTCATTCCGACGGTCTTGGCGCGCTCCAGCGTGTCGGAGGTCGACGCAACGCCGACATCGACGCGGCCGGACATCAGCGCTGGAATACGCTCGGGGAACGGGGTCTCGACAATTTCAGCCGTGACGCCAAGCACCTTGGCCAGATCGTTGCAATAATCGACATCGAAGCCAACAGGGTTGTTGGCGTCATCACGCGCACCCATCGGCGGGAAATCCAGCACGACCGCGCAACGCAGCGTGCCGGACGAAATGATGTCGTCAAGTTTGTCGGCCTTGGCCGGCGTAATAGAGAAAGTGGCGGCCAGGAGGCCGGCGACGATGACCGATTTTTTCATTGTTGATTGCTCCCATCAATTGGTCTGCCGTTGAAGGCGCGATCACTATTTCCCCATGGCAGCGATAAATCAATATAAAAATACAAGGAGTATACAAAAAGAATTTTTTGCATGTGCAGACGAATGAGATTGGTCGAGCGGCCTGAATGGAAAAAGCTGCGTAAGAACAATGTCGGTGCCTATAGATACATCCACCTTTCCGGCTTGACGCCGATTTGCACCTGCTGACGTCACAACGTGAAAAGACAGATTGCATTACCCTCTTCTTTGTATACTTTATGTATTCAAAATGTGCGAGCCAGTATCGGAGGACTATGATGAGCGACACGAACACCTTGACCATTGAGGCACTTTTCCAGCGGGTCGAGTCGATTTTTTTGAGGGCGGGACTGAATGCCGTCCAGTCGGGAGCGCTGGCACGCGTCATCACTGCCGGCGAACGCGACGCCTGCAAATCGCATGGCATTTATCGCATTGAAGGCGCACTTCGCACCGTCAAGGCGGCCAAGGTGAAGCCCGATGCGATACCGGAAGTGGCGGAAGACGACGGCACGGCCATTGTGAAGGTCAATGCCAAGGGCGGTTTCGCCAACCCCGCCTTCGAGCTTGGCCTGCCGGTTCTGGCCGAGCGCGCGAAACGCCTGGGCGTCGCGGCACTCGTCATCAATGACTGCACGCATTTTTCCGCGCTTTGGCCCGAGGTCGAAGGTTTAACCTCGAACGGACTGGCCGGGCTGGTGATGTGCCCAAGTTACTCCACCGTCGCACCGACAGGCGGAACCAAGCCGCTGCTCGGCACCAACCCCTTTGCCTTCGGCTGGCCGCGCAAGGACGCGTCGCCCTACGTCTTTGATTTCGCGACATCCGTCGCGGCCCGCGGCGAGATAGAACTGCACCGGCGCGCCGGAAAATCCTTGCCGGAAGGATGGGCGGTGGATGCTGCGGGCAACCCGACCACCGACCCGGAGGCAGCGCTTGCCGGTGCCATGCTTCCTTTTGGCGGCCACAAGGGATCAGCGATCGGCACCATGATCGAACTGCTCGCCGGCATCATGATCGGCGATCTTACCAGCCCTGAAGTGCTCGATTATCTCGGCACCACAACGCTTGCGCCTTTCCATGGCGAATTGATCGTTGCATTCTCCCCGGAAGCCTTCGCCAAGGGGCGTCCGGGTGATCCCTTCCAGCGCGCCGAAGTGCTGTTCGATGCCATTATCGGCCAAGGCGCCCGCCTGCCCTCCGGCCGCCGCTTTGCCGCACGGGCAAAATCCGAGAGCGAAGGCATTACTCTCACGGCCGCTGAAATGGCCGGGCTCGATCGGTTGCTGGAGAAGGGACTGGACGCGGTCTCCTGACCGCGTTGAGGATCGGAAATGAAAAAGGCCCGCAAATGCGGGCCTTTTATTTTATTACTGTAATGACTCAGGCAGCTTTGCAGGCCTGAACCGCACCCGGAAGCTTGCTCCAATCGGCATACCAGCTGTTGAACAGCTTGAACTGCGCCTCGACATAACCGCGCTGGCTGTCCGTCAGGGCATCGGTTTCGTTGAAGTGCAGCGTGTATTCCTTGTCGCCCTGCAGCACCATCATGTGCTTGAAATAGAGAACCAGATCCGGGCCTTCATCGAAGGAGGAGAGCACGGCAAGCGCCTGCTCCAGTTCCAGCGCGCGGGCGCGGGCATCTGCGTCACCCTTGGCGGCAGCCTGCGACAGCTTGCAGAGATGAATGACTTCCTTCGGCAGGACATTGCCAATCCCGGTGATGGCGCCGGTCGCACCGCAATTGACGAAACCGTGAACGACTGCGGTATCGACGCCGATCATCAGGGTCACGTCGTCATCGCGGCTGGTGATGTTTTCAGCGGCATAACGCATATCGGCCGGGCCGCCGAATTCCTTGAAGCCGACGAGGTTCTTGTGTTCGGCGCGCAGCGCGAAGAAGAGATCGGCGCGGGTCGCGAAACCGTAATAGGGGCTGTTGTAGATGACAGCCGGAATTTCAGGAGCGGCAGAGAGAATGGCCTTGAAGTGGGCCTTCTGGGCGGCGATGACCGAACCGCGCGACAGAACGCGCGGAATGACCATCAGGCCCTTGGCGCCAACCTTCTGGGCATGGGCAGCGTGCGCCACGGCAGATGCCGTGTTGACCGCGCCAGTGCCGACGATAACAGGAATGCCGGCCTTGACCAGGCGCTCCACGCCTTCCATGCGCTGCTCGTCCGTCAGGAGCGGCCAGTCACCCATCGAACCGCAATAAACGACGGCGGACATGCCGTCGGCGATCAGTTCCTTGCCCTTGCGGACAAGCGCATCGAAATCAGGGGTGCGGTCTTGTCTGCACGGGGTCATCAAAGCGGGGATTACGCCGGAAAAAATGCTGGCCGTCATTATGAGCTCCTAAGGTATATGGTTCTCAGGAATGGACGCAGCTCCGCGCCACCCTTTCGACAAGGACATTACTATCTTGTATTTTATTTGTCGACAAGAAATCGACAAGCTACAGACTTATTTCAAGACGCTCGTTTCGCACCAGCAATTTCTGCACCTGGCGCACGATCTGTTCGGCATGTTCGCGCGCCAGTTTTTCAGAAAGAGCGATATCCCGCGCGGCAATGGCCGCGATCATCGCCTCATGATCATCGACGAAACGCCGCGGCAGGCGATCCTCGTAGGACTGGTAATAAAGCCGCAGAATACGGCGCCCCTCGTCCAGCAGGCGCTTGAACAGGCTGGTGAAATAGGGGTTGCGGCCGGCCTCGGCGATGGCAAGGTGAAGGGCAGCGTTGGTGGAGATCATCGCCAGCGCATTCTGCTCTTCCACCGCAACGGCAAATTCCGCATTGTGCGCCCGGATGCCGGCCAGATCTTCCGGACGGTGATATTGTGCGGCGAGCTGCGTGGTGACCCGGTACATCAGTACCAGCGCATCGAAATAGGTGTGCATGTTGAGGAAATCGATATTCGACACCATGGTCGAGCGGTTCGGCAGCGTATCGATCAACCCCTCACCCGACAGCCTGACCAGGGCCTCGCGGATCGGCGTGCGCGACATCTTGAACCGTTCGGCAAGCTGCACCTCATCGATGGGGCTGCCGGGCGGCAGAACCAGATCGAGAATTTCGTCGCGCAGCAGATCATAGACCATCTTCACGCCGGAGCCGCGCTTGCGCTCGGCAGAAGCAATTATATCCGTCATCACCAAATCCCTCTTGTCGACATAAAGAGTACTATTATATTTTTTCGTTATCAACGCCGCGCGGTCGCTTCGCTTTCTCGAATGGCGGAATAATTGTTCAAAAACAACCAAAAAGCCGTCGCGGAAATTACCCGCGGCGGCTTTTAATCGTTCGGTTTGTGGCGTGAGCGCAGGGAGGTTCGATTTATCCCAAGAAAGAGGAGTGAGCCGCTTGTTTCTGCTCCCCGGCGGGGAGAAGAAATGCGTCGAACCGTCGTGCTGCCCGATAGTTCCGTGACGCTGCGGGGTGCGTCCTTAGTTGCGCAGGCCGGTGGCCACGACGGAAATCTTGAAAGCACCGTCAAGCGTGGGGTCAAAGGAAGCGCCCATCACCACGTCGGTCTCTTCGCTCACCGCTTCGCGCACCAGCGTCATCGCTTCATCGATTTCATAAAGCGTCAGATCGTTGCCGCCCGAGATGGCCACCAGCGCACCCCGCGCCTCCTTCAGCGAAGGTTCACCAAGCAGCGGATTGGCGATGGCTGCAGCCGCCGCTTCCGAGGCGCGTTTCGGACCCTTGGCCTGCGCCGTGCCCATAAGCGCGCGTCCGCCATTCTTCATGACATAACGCACATCGGCAAAATCGAGATTGACGAGACCTTCGCGCAGGATGAGATCGGTGATGCAGCGCACGCCAAGCGACAGAACCTTGTCGGCGGTCTTCAGCGCATTTTCGAAGGTGGTGCCGGCGTCGGCGATACGCAGCAGGTTCTGGTTGGGAATAACGATGACGGTATCGGCGGTGTTGAGCAGGTTGGCGAAGCCATATTCGGCCGCCCGCATGCGCCGTGCGCCCTCGAAGCTGAACGGAAGCGTGACGACGCCAACGGTGAGGATATTCTTCGCGCGGCAGGCCTCGGCGATGACGGGAGCAGCACCCGTGCCCGTGCCACCGCCCATGCCGGCGGTGATGAAACACATGTCGTAACCGCTTAAGTGATCCATGATCTCATCAAGCGAATCGATCGCCGCCTGACGGCCGACCTCGGGATCGGCGCCCGCGCCGAGCCCCCCGGTCAGTTCGGAACTCAATTGCACGAGCCGCGGCGCATTGGTTTTCTTCAGCGCCTGCGCATCCGTGTTGGCAGCGATGAAATCCACCCCGCTAATGCCCTCGGCAATCATGTTGTTGATCGCATTGCCGCCACCGCCACCGACGCCGACGACGGCGATATTGGGCGTGTTGCGGGCAATGGTGGCGCGCGGAGACTGGGTCATCGTCTTAATCTCTTTCTAAACTCATAGGGTCCGGCGCCGTTTTGACCGCGGCACGCGAATGATCGGCAAGGTCCCGGCGCCTCTGCCCCGACAGGAGAAGAAGGCCGTATCGCTTTGAATTTTCATGCCAGCCTATTGCGCCAAAATGGCGAAGGACTGGCGCTCCAGGGGGCGAAAGATGCTCCACGGTGACGTTCTCCGACCCCTTACCCGGATGAAAACCGAACCGAATCAACTGCTTCGCTATAGAATGGTGATAGCCGAAAAGGCACGCCGTTTACACTCCATTCACTATGTTTATCTCACTTTGGAACGAGTTACGGCCCAAGGTGTTTGCTAGCCAACAGCGCTCTGGGGCGCCTAGAACGGAGACAGGCATATGTTGGCAGACGTCTTGCAAAAAGAAACGGGTTACAGCACGCAGCAGCCGCGTGTCCTGATCGTTGAAGACGAGTTTCTGATCGCCATGGATATCGAAGATTCTATCATGCAGGCGGAAGAAGAGGCCAACGTCATCGGTATCGCCAACCGGCTGGATCAGGCCGTGGCGCTTGGCAGCCGTGCCGATATCGCCTTCGTCGACGTCAATCTTGCCGATGGACAGACCGGACCGGAGATCGGAAGGCGGCTTTCGGAAGATCATGGCGTCGTGGTGATCTTCATGACGGCAAACCCTGAAGTCGTCGTCAATCTCGGTATCGGCGCCGGCGTGATCGCCAAGCCAGTACCGCAGGACGCCGTCGAACAATGCCTCTCCTACGCGCTCGCCAAACGCGCCGGCACCCACGCCGTAACGCCGATCGGCATGATGGCTTTCGACTGAGCGATTTCCTGAAAACGAAAGAAAATACCCCAAAACAAAAAAGCCTGCCGCGGGAGGAGGTGCGGCAGGCTTTCTGAAAAGATGAACAGCGATATGGGAGGAGGAAAACCGCTGTCCCCGGGGCAATCCTTTGGGAGGAGGAATAGGATCACCCGCATTACCGAAAGGATGTGGGAGGAGGTACATCCGTTTCGATGATTGGAAGATAGCATTTTTCTGCGCATTTCACAGGCACAAGGTTGCAGTACAGATATGCGCTATATGCATGGCGATTTTCCCGCTCGAAAATACGGCGCGCCATTCGCCGAAGATTGCATCATCCTGATCGCGGGAGGAGCCAAGTCCTTTGCCTGTGTCAGGACAAAACCGCGCGCGTCATGAACCGCATCGCCAAGCCGGAGAGCCATGGAACAAAGGGCTCCAAAAACAAAAACGCCCGCGAAGCGGGCGTTGAAGTATTCATAAGTGGCGATATCGCCTGTATTACTTGCCGACGGCGGCGCGGGCAACGCTGGTGATCTGGCTGCGATCAATACCGAGATCGTGCAGTTCACGGGTGCTCATGCGGCCCAGCTCGTTGATGGTCTGACGATACTTGCGCCAATTGTTGAAGCTGCGTGTTACGTTCATGACATGACCCTTTCTGAGGTTTAGGTGACGTCAGCAACGTTTTCGTTCCGGCGTCGTTTGATGCCCTCTATATGCGCCTTATCATGCCCAATGAACAGGCAGAATAAGGCAATCCACCCATGCGCTGTATGCAAGGGTTCCAATTTAGCTTCTCCAGGGAAATGATTGGCGGCTGAAAATTCGGCCACATGGAGGGCGTGACTACACGCCCCGCGCCTTAAAACTTGTAGCGCATGCCGAAGACATTGGCGTTGGTCGCGCCCTTCATATTGCCCAATGTCTTGCCGCCGCCGGAGCGGTGGTGAAGGCGCCAGAAGAATTCCGTCGAGGAATCCTCGCTGAAGGAGACGTTGATCTCAGGCCCGAGGTAAAACAGGACGTTGGCATTGCCATCATCCTTGATTTCCTGTTCGCGCTCGCGGCCCGGCTGTGCATCCGTGACGAGGCTGAGACCGGCGGTAAAGCTCGGCGTGATAAACAGCCGCTCGCCGAGCCTGATCTGCTCATAGCGCGCGACCGGGCCGGCCCAGACCTCACCGGTGAACCCCTTGCCGAACCTTGCGGCAATGCCGATTTCGCCGCCCAGTTTCACATTGCCGAGACTATAGGGATAAAACTGGTAACCGCCGCCCAGAATGGCATTCTTTTCGTATTCCACGGGAATGAGGGCAGCGCTTTTCAGCATGTCTTCTTTCGTCAGCACACCGCCGAAACCGAATATCGCCTCGCTCGTCTCCGAAGTCATGTCCTCCGATGCGAAAGATGGTGTCGCGGCCAGTGCGATCATGGCCGCCAGCGACAGACGTGCTGCGATATTCATTTGCTACTCCTGAACAAAGCCCTCTTTTACCCAGCCGTCTCATAGGCATATTCCCCGAAGGCGAACATACCGTTACCGAACACAATTAATTCAACTCGTCCGGAAGTGCTGGAAGACGGACTCTTTTCCGCTGCTCAGCGCAGGAACCGCCGGAAGCGGCGAAGCGCAAAAATGAAGAGCGCCGAGCCGATGGCGAGCAGCGCCAGCAGTTGCGGCCACACCACATCCAGCCCCGCCCCCCTGAAAAGCACTGATTGCGCCAGAATGACGAAATGCGTGTTGGGCGCGAGTAGCATGATGTACTGGATGATATCAGGCATGCTTTCGCGCGGCGTCATGGCGCCGGACAGCACCTGCAACGGCAGCAGGAACAGGATCAGCAACATCCCGAATTGCGGCATGGAGCCGGCTACCGTCGCCAGAAAAATGCCCATCGACGTCATGGCAAAGAGCTGCAACGCCGTTCCAAGCAGGAAAAGGGAAAGCGAGCCTTCGATGGGGATGGCGAGCAACCCCTTAACGACAACGAAAAGGGAAAATGCCGAGGCCACCAGCACGACAAGACCCATGGACCAGACCTTGCTGAGCATGATTTCCAGCGGCGTGACCGGCATGACCAGCAGATGCTCGACCGTGCCATGTTCACGCTCACGAATGAGCGCCGCCCCCGTCAGCACGATCGATAGCATGGTGATGGCGGTGATGATATTGTTGATCGAGCCGAACCAGGATTTGTCCAGTTCCGGGTTGAAGCGGGAACGCAGCGTCAGGTCGACTGGCACCGTCGTCGCGCCGCGATAGCGGTTGATATATTCCTGAACTTCGCTGGTTACGATGCTTTGCACATAACCGCCGCCGCTAAAAGCCTGGCTCATGCGGGTGGCGTCGATATTGAGCTGAATGGCGGGTTGCTGTCCGGCCATTAGCCGGCGCTGGAAATCCGGCAGGATATTAAGCGCGAAAGTATCGAGCCCGGCATCCATGCGCTTGTCCATTTCTGCAATGGAAATCTGCTTGGGCGGCGCGAAATAGGGCGGATAAAACGCCGTGCTGATGCGGCCGGAAAGCGGCGACTGATCCTCATCGACAATGGCGATGGCAGCATTGTTCAGCGTCTCCGGCAGCGCGCTGGAGCCGGTATAGATTTGCAGCGTGAAGGCGTAGACGATCAGCAGCAACAACATACCGTCACGGGCCAGACCGCGCAGTTCCTTGATGCCGAGCTGGAAGATGTTGGACGAAAACAATCTCATGACGCCTGTTTCCTCAAAAGAGCAGCACCGGCGATGAGCAGCAGCGGAACGGCGATGAGAAGCGGCAGGAAGGAACCCGAAAGACCGGCGAAATCCAGTCCCTTGGAAAAGGTGCCGCGTGAAATCGTCATGAAATAGGTGGCGGGATAGATATTGCCGATAAACGCCCCCGCCCCCTGTAGCGACGAAACGGGATCGATCATGCCCGAATATTGTGTCGCCGGGATGAGCGTTAGCAAGGCCGTGCCGAAGATCGCCGCGATCTGGCTCTTCATGAAGGAAGACATAACGAGACCGATGGATGTGGCGATGATGACGAAGAGCAAAGCGCCCGTCGCGTAAGCAAGAAAACTGCCGGTAAACGGCACCCGGAAGATGAAGATCGCAAATGCCGTCAACAGCAGGAAATTGAGCATGCCGAGCGCCACATAGGGAAGCTGCTTGCCGATCAGGAATTCCAGCCGCGTGGTCGGCGTCACGTAAAGATTGACGATCGAGCCAAGCTCCTTTTCCCGGACAACGCTGAGTGCCGAAAGCATGGCCGGTATGAGCATCAGCAGCAGCGGAATGACCGCCGGCACCATGGCGACGAGGCTCTTGACGTCGGGATTGTAACGATAGCGCGTTTCGATGCTGAAACTGCTTTGCGTCGCTGCATTGCCGTAAATTTCGCTCGCCTTGCGCGCCAGCCATGTCTGGTGCATGCCCTGCACGTAACCGCGCACGGTTTCTGCCCGCTGCGGCATGGCGCCATCGATCCAGGCGCCCACCTCCACCGTCTTGCCGCGCAAGACATCGCGGCCGAAACCGGGTGGAATTTCGATGGCTAGGCTGAGCTCCCCGTCACGCATACGCCGGTCCATATCGGCATAGTCGCGGATCGGCTCTTTCTCGATGAAATAACGGGAGCCGGCTATGTCGAGCACGTAATCGCGGCTGATGGTGGAATCGTCACGGTCCAGCACCGCGAAGGTCAAATCCTCGACATCGAGATTGATGCCGTAACCGATCACGAACATCAGGATGACGCTTCCAAGAACCGCCAGAGTGCCACGAATGGGATCGCGCTGCAGTTCCAGCGCCTCGCGGCGGGTATAGCTGAACATGCGCCGGACATCGAAAAACCGTCTGCGGGCAGGTGCAACATGCTGCGTCGGGACCACCGCCGCCGCCGGAGCGGGCGCAATTGGCGGTTCCGCCTTTTTGACACCCGAGGCGTCCTCGAGATAGGCGACGAAAGCCTCTTCCAGCGTTGCGGCATTGCGGCTCTTGGTAATCGCGTCAGGCGTATCGCTGATCAGCACCTTGCCGGCATGCATCAGCGAAATCCGGTCGCAGCGCTCCGCCTCATTCATGAAATGGGTGGAGATGAAGATGGTGACATTGTCGTTGCGGGAGAGATCGGCGAGGATTTGCCAGAAGCCGTCCCGCGCCACCGGGTCGACACCGGAGGTCGGCTCATCGAGAATGAGAATGTCGGGCGAATGGATCATCGCCACGGCCAGCGACAGCCTTTGGCGGATGCCGAGCGGCAGGTCGTCAGGCATGGTTTCCATGACCGCATCCAGATCGAAACGCTCGGCCATCTCGGCGATACGCGGCTGAATGGTTTCTTCCGGCAGCTTGAACAGCCGTGCGTGCAGATCGAGGTTCTGTCGTACCGTCAGTTCGGAATAGAGCGAGAATGCCTGGCTCATGTAACCGACGCGGTGGCGGATTGCCATGTCACTGGCATCCACCTTGTGGCCGAAGAGCTTCGCCTCGCCTTCGCTGGCGGCCAGAAGCCCGGTCAGCATCTTCATGGTGGTGGATTTTCCGCAACCATTCGAGCCGAGAAAGCCGAAAATCTCGCCGCGCGGAATTTTGAAGCTGACATTATCGACAGCGGTGAAATCACCGAAGCGCATGCTGAGATGTGACGCCTCGATGGCATAGTCACCATCATCCGTCACCCTGCGTGGCGCGATATGCACCTCGTGGTAATCCTTGCGCTTTTCTTCCGGAAGAAGCGCAATAAACGCGGCATCGAGATTGGCGGTCGAGGTGCGCTCGAGAAGTTCGCCGGGGGAGCCGGTGGCAAGGATCTTGCCGCCATCCATGGCGACAAGCCAGTCGAAGCCGGCAGCCTCTTCCATATAGGCCGTCGCGACAATCACACTCATGCCCGGACGTCCGGCACGGATCGTATCGATCAACTCCCAGAACTGCCGACGCGACAGCGGGTCGACGCCGGTGGTCGGTTCATCGAGAATGAGCAGGTCTGGATCGTGGATCAGCGCACAGCAGAGACCAAGTTTCTGTTTCATGCCGCCGGAAAGCTTCATTGCCGGGCGGTCGGCAAAAGGCTCCAGACCGGTACTCTTGAGCAATTCGGCAATACGCGCCTGCCGCTCCTTGCTGCCCTGCCCGAACAGCCTGCCAAAGAAATCGATATTCTCGAAGACGGACAGGGTCGGATAGAGGTTTTTGCCGAGGCCCTGCGGCATATAGGCAATGCGCGGGCAAGTATCCTCGCGGTGGCGCGGATCGGACATATCGCCGCCCAGAACCTCCACTTTTCCCTTTTGTATGGCACGTGCACCGGAGATGAGCGATAGCAGACTGGACTTGCCGACACCATCAGGCCCGATCAGCCCGATCATCCGGCCGGCGGGAATTTCGACCGATATATCGGCAAGCGCAACCGTGCTGCCAAACGCCAGCCGGACATCCGTCAACCGTGCTACCGGCGCGCCGGGATTTTCAGCATTCGTCGCGGAGGTCGTGACCATCGCGGCCACCCTCACTTCACAAGATTGCGTTCGAGGTTTTCCGGCCACGTGGCCTGCGGATCAAGCCGGACATAGGCCATGCCGGGAAGACCGGTTTTGACATATTGAATATATTTCTGCAGCAGCTCCTGCGGAATTTGCGCCCGCACCCGGAACGTCAGCTTCTGGCGCTCCTCCTCGGTTTCAACCGTCTTTGGCGTGAATTGCGCCACATCGGCGACGAAGGAGACTTTGGCGGGAATGGTATATTGCGGCGCGGCGTCGAGGATCAGGCGCACATCCGAGCCCATGGATGTGCGGCCAGCCTCGGCCGTGGGCAGGAAAAACGTCATATAGACATCGCCGAGATCGACGAGGTTGAGAACCCGCCCGCCGGCGGAGAGCACTTCGCCGGGCTGGGCGATACGATATTGCACCCGGCCGTCGCGGGGTGATTTCAGCGTGGCATCGGCAATATCCGTCTCGATGCTCTCAATATCGGCCTGCGCCGCATCAACAGCCGCTTCCGCGTCAACGATCTGAGCCTTGGCGGCACTGATTGCCGCATCAGAGGCGGCAAGCGAGGCCTGCGCCGAGGCAAGAGTGGCGCGGGCGGACTGCTCTGCCGCCTCGCTGTCATCGACGATCTGCTGCGACACGGCGTTGCCGGTCAGCAGCTGTTTCGAACGTGTATTGGTCTTCGAGGCGGAATCGAGTTGGGCTTTGCGCTGCTCCACCACCGCAAGCGCCGAGGTCTTTTCCGCCTCCCGCTGGGCAACAAGGCTATGGGCGGTATCGATTGCGATCTTTGCACGGCGAAGCTGCGCTTCCGCCTGACGCTTTTTGGCCTCCAGCTGGGCGGTATCCATCTGCGCAAGCACTTGCCCGGCCTTCACGAAATCGCCTTCGCGCACCATGATATCTTGAAGGCGGCCGGCGGTTTTGGTGGAGATATCGATCTCGACCGCCTCGATCCGACCGTTACTGGCCACGAAACCGGAGGGCAGACCCTCTGCCGTCAACTTTGACCAGGCGAAATAGCCAACACCGGCAAGAACCACAACCGCCAGACCAATGAGCAAGCCTTTTTTAGACATCCGTCTTCCCCATGAACCCTCAGGTTTCAACCGTAATACGATGAAACCGAAGAAGCCAGCCACCTTTACGTTTAGAATTTGCGCCCGACATTTCTCCTGTTTGGGGAGTAGGCCGGGTCATGGGCTGTTTAAGCGTCGCGGTGGCTCTTGGCCTTGACACAAGTCAAATGCGCTGGATTTCGGGGCGAAAACCGGAAAGGCCGCAGGTGAAACCCACGGCCTTTTGTCTGTCCTAGCGCACCTGAGCTTAAACCGCCCGCGCCCGCTTCACCTCCGCCTGCGTCCATTCCGGCAACCAGTCGCGATGAGCCACCAGAAGGTCGTCCACCAGCGACCATATCTGGTCGAGGTCCAGCTCCGCCGCCGTATGCGGGTCCATCATCGCCGCGTGGAAGATGTGCTCGCGGTTTTCGCTCATCAGCGCCCGCACCGTCAGTTCCTGCACATTGATGTTGGTGCGCATCAGGGCGGTGAGTTGCGGCGGCAATTCGCCGATAAAGGTGGGCTGCACGCCGTTATGGTCGACAAGGCAGGGCACTTCTGCCGCGCAATCCGATGGCAGCGAGGTGATGCAGCCGTTGTTGCGCTGATTGCCATAGATGACGGAGGGTTCGCCGGTCCAGACGGAGTTCATGATGGAGGAGGCATATTCCTTGGATTGCTTGACCTCGATCTTCTCGGCCGAACGATAGGCCGCCGCCTGCCCCTTCCAGCGCTCGATCTGCTCGATGCAGCGCTTCGGATATTCATCGAGCGGGATGCCGAATTTCTCGATCAGGTCTACGCGTCCCTCCTTGATGAAATAGGGCGTGTATTCGGCGAAATGCTCGGAGCTTTCGGTGACGAAATAACCGAGCCGCGTCAGCATCTCGTAACGCACCTTGTTGGGGCAACGCGGGTTCCAGCCGGGTTTTGGCGCACGGCCTTCGCGGTAGCCGCGCACGAGGTCGGGATAGAGGTTCCTGTAGCTGCCATCCGGCTGGCGGTGCTCGAATTCGAGGAAAAACGCCATGTGATTGATGCCGGCCGAACGATAGCGGATTTCCTCATAGGGGATATCGAGATCATGGGCGAGTTCCATGGCCGTGCCCTGCACGGAATGGCAAAGGCCAACCTGCCGGATCGTCGGGTATTTTTCCGCAATCGCCCAGGTGTTGATCGCCATCGGGTTGACGTATTGCAGCATGATCGCATTGGGGCAGACGGCAAGGATGTCCTCGCAGATTTTCCACAGATGCGGCACGGTGCGAAGACCGCGCATGATGCCGCCAACGCCGAGCGTATCGGCAATGGTCTGGCGCAGGCCATATTTGCGCGGCACCTCGAAATCGGTGACCGTGCAGGGCTCGTAACCGCCGATCTGGAAGGCGACGACGACGAAATCGGCACCGGCAAGCGCCTTTCTCTGGTCGGTATAGGTCTCGGCTTTCGCCTTTGCCCCCAATGTCGAAATCAGCTTGTTGACGACGATGGCGCTTTCTTCCAGCCTCTCGCGGTTGATGTCCATCAGCGCGATGGTGGCGCCCGAAAGGGCCGGACGTTGCAGCACGTCCCCGATGATGTTCTTCATGAACACCGTGGAGCCTGCGCCGATAAATGTGATCTTGGGATCTCTTGCCATGTCTACCTCCGGCATTGGGAATTCAAGCGATTTCGAAGGCGGCCCGTACAAGCCGCTGAGTATATTCGGTTTTTGGGTTGGTCAGCACATCCTCGACAGGGCCTTCCTCGACGATTCTGCCGCCTTGCATGACGATGACGCGGTGGCAAAGCGCGCGGACCACCTTCAGGTCGTGCGAGATGAACAGGTAGCTCAGGCCGCGCTCGTCCTGCAGCTTGCGCAGGAGATCAATGATCTGCGCCTGAACGGAGAGATCGAGCGCCGAGGTCGGCTCATCGAGCAGAATGAATTCCGGCTCCAGCGCCACCGCACGGGCAATGGCAATGCGCTGGCGCTGGCCGCCGGAAAATTCGTGCGGGAAACGCGAGAGGATGTTGCCGGGCATGCCCGCCGCCTCCAGCGCGTCGCGCACCCGTTCCAGCCTTTCGGCTTTGGTTCTGCCGAGACGGTTGATGATGAGGCCTTCCTCAATGATCTGGCCGATGGTCATGCGGGGATTGAGCGAGGCAAAGGGATCCTGAAAGACGATCTGCATACGCGACCGCAAGGGCCGCATTTCGGCGCGAGAGCGGCCATCGACCCTCTCGCCATCAAAGACCACCTCGCCGCCCACCGGCTCGTTCAGGCGCAGCAGCGATTGCCCAAAGGTGGTCTTGCCGGAACCGGATTCACCAACGAGCCCCAGCGTCTCGTGTCGCTTGAGGGTCAAGCCGAGGCTGTCGACGGCGATCAGCTCCTTCAGTTCGGGTTTGAACAGGCCGCCATATCGCATCATGAAGGACACGCGCACGCCGCTTGCCGTCAGCAGCACGCCCGAATTTTCCGGCAGCGGTTTCGCCGTGCCACGCGGTTCGGAGGCAAGCAGCCTTTTCGTGTAGGGATGCTGGGGCGCTGCAAACAGCCGCTCCGTGGTGTTGTGCTCACGCATCTCGCCATGCTGCATGACATAGACGTAATCGGAAAACTGCTTCACGATCGTCAGGTCGTGGGTGATGAGAACCACGGCCATGCCGCGCTTCTTCTGCAGGTCGCGGATGAGGTTGAGGATCTGCGCCTGCACCGTCACATCGAGCGCCGTGGTCGGTTCGTCGGCAATCAGCACGTCCGGATCGTTGGAGAGCGCCATGGCGATCATCACGCGCTGACGCTGGCCGCCGGACAGCTGGTGCGGATATTGCTTGAGCCGCGCCTCCGGCTCCGGTATCTGCACCTGCCGAAGAAGATCGAGCGCCCTCGCCTCCGCCTCTTTCCGGCTGAGCCGCGAATGAACCCGGATCGCCTCGATGATCTGGCTGCCGATCGTATAGATCGGGTTCAACGAACTCATCGGCTCCTGAAAGATCATCGAGATGCGGTTACCGCGCAGCGCCCGGCGTTGTCGCGACGAAAACCTCAAGATGTCGTCGCCGTTGAACCGCACAGTCGCGGACTTTGAAACCGAGGCCCGCTTCGTCAAAAGCCCCATGATCGTGCGGGCCGTGACCGATTTTCCTGAACCGGATTCACCGACGATCGCAATCGTCTCCCCCCGGTAAAGCTGGAAGGAAATATCCTTCACCGCCTCCACCGTGCCGTGTTCCACCTTGAAGGTGACGGCAATATTGCGGGCATCGATGATGGCGTTATCCTGGCGGTCATCGGCATCGAAGCGGATGGCGGGGGCGTAGGCGTTGTTCTGGGCAGATACCATTTGCACGCTCCTCTCAATAGGGATCGACGGCATCGCGCAGGCCATCGCCCAGCGCGTTGAAGGCGAAAACGGTGACCAGCACGAAACCGACCGGGGCGAGAATCCAGGGATAGGAACCGATGACCGAATAGGTGGCGGTATCCTGCAGCATCAGCCCCCAGGAGATGAGCGGCGGCTTCACCGCAAAACCGAGGAAACCGAGGAAGGATTCGAGGAGCACGACGCTCGGAATATGCAGCGTCACGGCAACGATCACATGGCTCATCACATTCGGCAGAATATGCTGGAAGATGATGCGCCGGTCGGTGGCGCCGACGGCAATGGCCGCCCGCACATAATCGATACGCGCCAGCGCCAGCGTCTTGCCGCGCACCTCCCGCGACATCTGCGCCCAGCCGAGCGCGGACATGACGCCAACCACGAAAAGGAGGAAAACAGTCGTCGGGGCGGTAACCGGAATGAGCGAGGTCAGCGCGAGGTAGAGCGGCAATTGCGGGAAAGCGAGCACCACTTCCACAAAACGCTGCACCCAGGCATCCAGCGGCCCGCCGAAATAGCCTGATATCAGGCCGACACTGGTACCGATGATGGTAACGATGGCGACGACACTGAGTGCGATGGCGAGCGAGATGCGCGAGCCGTAGATGGCGCGCGACAGCACGTCGCGTCCGAACTTGTCGGTGCCCAGAAAATGCACGGGCTTACCATCCGTCGAGCCGAAGAAATGCCGGCTCATCGGGATGAGACCCAGAAGCCTGTATTCCGCGCCTTTGACGAAGAAGCCGAGATAGACGGGATTGTCGTAATCCGGCCCGACGATGGGCTGGAAGGTAACCGGGTCGAGTTCTGCGGTTTCCGCCGTTGCATAGACGCGGGGGAAAGGACTGACATTGCCGTCCTTGTCGGTGAAACGAACCACTTGCGGAGGAGAAAAGCTGGCATTGGTTTCCAGCGGGTTCATCGGCGCGAAGAAATCCGCGAAAATGGCGATCAGGATCAGCAACGCCACCAGCACCAGCCCGACCATGCCGGTAACCGAGCGCCTCAGACGCCGCCACACCAGCGCGAGATAGGACTCGTTACCCTGCGTGCCGCGTTCGGGCTTCGGTGTGACAGCGGTTTCGTTTTTCACATCGTCAAACGCCATCATCTCAGGCCCTCCCGAATTCGCGAACACGTGGGTCAAGCATGGCGAGCAGCATGTCGGCGATGATGTTGCCGACAATCAGCGTGGCGGCCAGCACCATCATGAAGGTGGCGGTGACATAGACATCCCCCACCGCCATGGAGCCTACAATGGCCGGGCCAACGGTCGGCAGCGCGAAGATAATGGCGGTTTCGATCTCGCCACTCAGCATGTAGGGGAGCACCACACCCTGATACATGACCAGCGGATGCACGGCATTCGGCACGGCATGGCGCATGATGACCGCACCTTCCGAAAGCCCTTTGGCGCGGGCCGTCTCCACATATTGCGCATTCAGCGTGTCGAGCAGATTGCCGCGCATCACCCGCATATTGTAGGCCAGCCCACCGAAGACGGCGATGGCGACCACCGGCCAGACATGGCTGACGAGATCAACGAATTTGCCCCACGACCACGGCGCGCCGCCATATTGCGGCGAGAAGAAGCTGCCGATCTCCGACACGTCGAAATGAAACACCATGAGATAGACGAGGATCAACGCCATCAGGAAGCGCGGGATCGTCATGCCAAGGAAGGCGATGGTGGAGAGCAGATTATCGACCCAGGAATATTGCCGTGTGGCCGCCCATATGCCGAAGGCGATGCCGAGAATGGACGCAAGGATGTGGCAGACCAGCGCCAGCGCAATGGTACGCGGCAGGCGTTCGCCAACCACATCGGCGACCGGCTTGTTGTAATAGAAGCTGTAGCCAAAATCGCCGCGCGTCACGATGCCGCCGATCCAGTTGAAATATTGAATGACGAGCGGTTGATCGAGGCCGTGTTCAATACGGTAGGCCTGCGCCTGCGCTTCAGCCTGTTCGAAGGACGCTCCGCCCTGGTTCATTAGCTGCGAGCGGATGTAATCGGCATAGTCACCGGGCGGGGCCTGAATGATGGCGAAGGTCACCACGCTCAGGATCAGCAGCACCGGAATGGCGGAGGCCACGCGTATCGTCAAAAATCTCAGCATCGAACGGTCTTCCTCGGTTTGGATTGGCCGTATGTCTCCGGCCGCGCTTCACGCGCGACCGGTACCGGGTGTGCTCCGGGAGGAGTTCTTCAAGTTCGCATTTTCCGGACGTAAAACCGCTGCGCACTTTTACTGGAAATGCTCTAGTTGATCGGCCCGCCCTCGCCCGGCTTGCCGGGAAGCTGCTGCGGGAAGAGTTCGTATTTGCCCTGCTTGTCGACCGCCACCCACAGGCGTTCGCGGATGATGGCGTCTTCAGCCCAGTTGAACATGAAGATCGGCGTGCCCTGCGGCACATTCGAGAACCGCTTGTTGACGATGAGCGCGCCGGGATATTCGGTGAGACCGATCGTATAGAGGTTCTGCGTATAGACCTTCTGATATTGCTTCATCAGGTCCGCCCGTTCGGCATTGTCCTGCGAGGAGATGAATTTCCGCACGATGTCGGCCATCTCCTTTTCGAACGGCATCAAATCCAGCTCCTTGCCTTCGGGCGAGCGGTGGTTCCAGCTGGTGCGCGGGCCGACAGGGGCAAGCTGCTCGGTATTCTGCACCACGGATGAAAGCTCGGTGGAGTTGCGCCGCACCAGCCAGTCGAACTGCCCGCCATAATGGGCGGCGTCACGCTGGTTGGAATCGAGGCTGTTGATGACGACGCGCAGCCCGAGTTTCGCCATCTGGCCGACGAGGCCTTCCGCAAGGCTCTTGTCCGTCGCATAGCCGTTGTTGACCAGAAGGGTAATTTCGACATTGCGGCCACCCAGCGTTTCCTTCGGGAAATTCAGGACGCCATCGCCATCGGTGTCCTTGAGGCCGATTGAGGCAAGCGCCGCCTTGGCACCATCGAGGTTGAAGGGATAATAGACCGTGGAGGCGCGATCATAGAAGCTGGTGCCAGATGAAATGCCGCCCGGATAGATCGCCGTGAAAGGCCCCTTCACCAGCGAGTCGCCGATCGCCTTGCGATCGAGAGCGGAAGTGACGGCCTGACGGAACACGTCGTTGCGGTTCAGCTCACGGATCGCCTGTCCGCGCTCATCCGGGTTGCCCCAGCCATTGGCGGAGAAATTCATCTGCAGATTATAGCCGATGAGCCGCGGCCCGAAGGCAAGACGGGCTGGCGCATTGGGATCGGCGGCGCGTTTCAGCGACGCGACGAAATTCTCCGGCTGTTCAAGATTGGAGAAATCGCCCGATCCCGCCACGGCCTGCACATCGCGGTCGGCCCAGGTGGAGAGCTTGTAGTGGACCTCGTTGAGGTAGGGCAGCTGCTGGCCCTTTTCATCGACCTTCCAGTAATAGGGATTACGACGCAGAACGATGAGATCGTCGGGCCGGTATGAAACCGGCACCCAAGCACCCATGACCGGCATGTTCATATATTCCGGCGGGAAAGCGTTCTTGAACTGGTTATAGGTGTTCTTGGAATATTTCGGGTGCTGGGGTTTCAGAATATGCGACGGCCCGGGGCAGAAACTCGGATAGGCCATGGTGTAAAGATATTGCTTGGGAAACGCCGCCTTGAAGGTCCATTCGACGGTATAGTCATCGATCTTCTTGAGCGTCGTTCCCTCACCGAAAGCCTCGGGCGATGCACCGCCGCCAAGCGGCGAGACGTTGGGATCGATAACGGCATCTTCCCAGTAGAACATCACGTCATCGGCGTTGAAGGCTTCGCCATCTGACCATTTCGCGCCCTTGACGAGATGCATCGTCAGCTTGTGGCCGTCTTCAGACCATTCCCAGCTTTTGGCCAGATTGGGCAGGGGTTCGGTGTCCTTTGCATCTACCTGGAAGAGCGGCGCGGTGCGCGTCAGGCATTCGGAAAGGGCGATATCGATGCCGCCCCAGCCCTGGCTCTGGCCGGCAATGTAGTTCCAGCCCTCGGGCCTGCCGCCGACCACATGCCGCATGGTGTCGCCATAAACGCCGACGCCGTCGAGCATATTCCCGGTCTTGTAGACCAGCGGCTCTTCCGGCAGGCGCTCCTTCAGCGGCGGCAGCTTGCCGGCCTTCTCGAATTTTTCGCTGATCCAGTCGGGTTCGCTGTAGCTTGGCAGCGCCTTGAATTCGAGGATCGAGTCGCGCGCCACATAGTTGATCTTGCCTTCTGCCGGAAATTGCGGCGGTTCGGGCGGCGTGGTGGTCTCGAAGGCATTCGCATTGAGTGCGATCATCGAAACACTGAGCCCCAGTGCCGAGATGATACCGATCCTGCGTTGAAGTAACATCGTTTTTCCTCCCAAATGGCAGCTCTTCGAGCGCCCACCCTCTGTGATCGTTTTGACCGGACGGCGGACTCCCTTCCGCCGCCGGCATGTTTCCATGCTTTTTCTCAGACAGCCTTTTTCAGTGAAGATTTTTCGGCCCGCAACTCCTCGATGGAGCGCACGTTGCGGCGCGCAGCCCCCGCCCAGTCATGCGTCTTGACGGTGGATTTCGCCAGCCTTTCCTTGGCTGCTGGCACGGCATCGGCATATTGCGGCAGCCAGCGCGCTTGTGCCACGACCATCTCGTCCACCATCTGCCAGACCTCCTCAGGCGTGGCGACGGCGCCCACCAGCGGATCGTGCAGCACGGCGAGCTTCAGGAGATCGATATCGCCGCTCACCGCCGCATGCACCGACATGCGCTGCACATTGATGGAGGCCATGCAGGTGGCCGCACAGGCTTCCGGCAGCGTGATGCCCGACACCATGTTGATGCCGAAACGGTCGACGAAACCGGGTGACTCGATGATGGCATCCGCCGGCAGGTTGCTGATGACGCCGTTGTTCTTGACGTTGAAATGGCCGCGATAGACACGTCCCGTCTCCAGCGCCTCGAGAATATGGCTCGCATGTTCGTTGGAACGCTTTGCCGGATCGATCGGCTTGGCGGCAGACGCCAGGAACTGCGGGAATTCGGTTTCGAACCAGTTGCGCGTTTCGGTGGAGTGGCGCAGATAACCGCCGGTTTCACCGTGAATCCAGTCCGACATGTCGATCCAGCGGGCGATTTCCTCCGGCCGCTTGCGATACCACGGCAGATATTCGGAGAGGTGGCCGTTGCTTTCCGTCGAATAGACACCGAAGCGCTTGAGAACATCGATGCGCAGCTTCTCCTGCTGCGAGAAGACAGGATGCGCCTCGAAGGCGGCAACCAGCTCATCTTTTCCGATCTTGCGGCCGTTGAGGCGCAGATCGATGAACCATGTCTGGTGGTTGATGCCGGAGCAGATGTAATCCAGCTCGGACGGGGATTTAGCACCAAGAATTTCGGCGATCTGCTCCGCACCGTGCTGCACGCCATGGCAAAGACCGACCGTATCGACCTTGCCATATTCGATGGCCGCCCAGGTGTTCATGGCCATCGGGTTGGCATAGTTCAGGAATTTTGCGCCCGGTGCGGCGACTTCGCGGATATCCTTGCAGAAATCGAGAATGACCGGAATATTGCGCTGGCCATAGAGAATGCCACCGGCGCAGATCGTATCACCCACGCACTGGTCGATACCGTATTTCAGCGGAATACGGATATCATCGGCATAGGCTTCGAGACCACCGACCCGCACGCAGCTGATGATATATTTCGCGCCCTCCAGCGCCCGGCGGCGATCGGTATCGGCCGTCACCTTCACCGGGAAACCATTGGCCTCGACGATCTTTTCGAGGATCGCCTTTATCATATCGAGATTGTGCTGGCTGATATCCGTGAGCGCGACTTCGATGTCGCGAAATTCCGGCACGCATAGGAGATCGGTGAACAGTTTTTTCGTGAAACCGACGCTGCCTGCGCCAATAATAGCGATTTTGAAACTCATAACGCCACCTCTGTTGCAAATCGAACGGGTGAAACGGGCCGCAGGATCATGGAATGGCGCTACAGAAAAATACCCGTGAGAATCCCGGAAAACCGGCCCTCTTCCCAATTTTTCAGCAACAATATCCCGCTGGCTGTCTCCTCGGATCGGGATTATGCGTATAAAGAGGGAGAGGACCAGAGAAGGATTATGCTTTCATGGGTAATTTTGTGCTGCGGGATTTGATCGATCAGGGACCCGGCATGCGCACCGTCTCGCTGCCGCGCGGCCGCCAGACGCTGCACACCATGCCGACCAGCAGCGGTTATGAAATCCGCCGAGGCGGTAATTATGACTGGGACGGGCGCAAGCGTGGGCAGACGCCCTTCACCGTCCTGCAATATTGCATCGCCGGACAGGGCAACCTGCGTTACGAAAACCGGCATTATGTTGTGAAGCCGGGTGAAACCCTGCTGTTGCTCATCCCTCACAATCACCGCTACTGGCTTGAAGCGGGCAAGGAGTGGGAGTTCTTCTGGATTTCCATGAACGGCGAGGAAGCCCTGCGAATTCACCGCAATATCCTCTCCGTTACCGGCCCTATCCTCAAGCTCCAGCCAGAAACCGTCAATCATCTTGCGGAATGCTGCTCGCGCCTGGTCAATGGCGCGGAAACGCCGGGGGCTGCCTCCGCTGTCGCCTATGAGGCGGCGATGACGCTTTATGACGATGTCTTCGGCTCGCACCCCTCCTTTGGCGGCGAATATCGCACCCTGCAACAGGTGCTGAGTTATATCGACAGTCATCTCGGCGAGCGGCTCTCGGTAAGCGACCTTGCGGCGGTAGCTGGCCTCAGCCGGGCGCATTTTTCACGCATCTTCACGGCGAGCGAAGGTCTGCCGCCGGCGGAATTCGTCCTGCAGCGGCGGCTCAGGCGTGCAGCAAAACTTCTCACCACCGCCGCGAACATCCCCATCAAGGAGGTTTCGGTGCTGTGTGGCTTCGAGGATCCGAACTATTTCTCGAAGGTTTTCCGCAGGCTTTACGGCATCAATCCCAGCGAATTCCGCACCACCGGCATGTATGCGAGCGTCCAGCAGAGTTGAAAGAAATGCGACTTGGTTTTGACATGTTTCAGGCGATTAAGGATGGACGGTTGCGCCGTTTTTGGAGACCGATCGAGGTGAACAGCAAAATCAGGACGATCCTCATCTTTCCGATCAGGGCAATCATCGTTTTCGCCCTCGTTCTCGACGGTATTTTCCGCCCGCTCTACCGGCCAGTCATCAGGGCCATATCAAACCTGACATTCATTCAGCGGCTGGAAAACAGGATCGCGCAGCTGCCGCGCCTTGCCATTCTTCTCTGTCTTGCCGTCCCCTTTGCGATTGCCGAGCCGATGAAGGTCGTCGGCCTCATTCTCATCGCCCATGGCGCTTTCAAGTCGGGGGTGGCTCTGACGATCCTTGCCCATCTCTCAACCTTCCTGATTGTCGAGCGCATCTATCACGCGGGCAAGGAAAAGCTGCTTACCTATGGCTGGCTGGCCTGGATCATGCGTTATGTGCGCTTTGCCCGTGCCTTTTACGATCGCGCCAAGGCTTCGGCCCTGAGCTGGATCCGGCTGCGCCTTCTGGCGCAGTAGCGGTAAAGGTCACCGTCTGCGTCGCAACCTTTTCAGAAGATATTCCGCAAGTGCGGTGGACTGCAGCGAAACCAGGATGATGGCAATGCCGAGCACCACGCGGTTTTCCGGCACTTCGTCAAACAGGAAATACCCGACAGCGATCACGAACAGGATCGACAGGTAACTGACGGGCGCAAGCACGCTGGCATCGGCGATGCGATAGGCCCGTAGAAAACAATATTGCCCCATCTGCGCCAGCAATCCGATGCCGAGCAGCGCAACCCAGTCGAATGAGGCCACCGGCTTCCACGTCCAGATCGCCGGAACGGCGGTGATGACCGCCA
Source organism: Agrobacterium sp. El2ro-1b (assembly GCF_048298475.1). Classification (NCBI taxonomy): domain Bacteria; kingdom Pseudomonadati; phylum Pseudomonadota; class Alphaproteobacteria; order Hyphomicrobiales; family Rhizobiaceae; genus Agrobacterium; species Agrobacterium sp. El2ro-1b. The sequence continues at coordinate 212,369 of NZ_CP103459.1, forward strand.
ACCCAACCGTGTAGAATACCATCATGACCGTGGTGTTCTCCTGTCGCAGTGCCCGGGTCTGGATCACCGCCAGCGCGCCGAACACCACCGACACCAAAACGACAAGCACGCCCACGCCAAACTCCGCCCCCCCAGGTCCGATGACTACGAGAACACCAACAAATGCCAGACTGGCCCCCGCCCAGCGAAAACGGCTCACAGTCTCGCCAAGAAAGGCAACAGCCATCGCCATCGTCACCAACGGCCGGGAAAAGCCAACGGCATTGACGGTCGCAAGCGGCAACAGGGTGATGGCGAAGAAATTGCTGGTGAGTGCGATGGCGTTGCAGCAGATGCGGAAAATATTCCGCCAGGGATATTTGACGCGTGCCATCTCCCCCCTGTGTCGCCAGATCAGCGGCAGAATGAAAATCAGACCGATCATCGCCCTGATAAAGACGAGCTGGAAGGCGGGATAGGTGACGCCCTGCGCCTTCACGAGCGCTGTCATGCCACCTGCCACAAGGGTCATGTCCAGCAACAGCCAGCCTACGCCCGCGCGCGTATCTGTTTCGCGTGGGCGTTGCTGTTCTTCGATTTGCGCGTCGCCGTTCACGCCGGCTGCACGAGATTGGCCATCAGGCGGAACGCCCCCGGCACAAGCTTGTCCATCTGGTGATGCAGCACAAGGCTGGTATGGGTGTGCCGGCCCTTGCCGATGACACCGGAAACCAGCGCGCCCTTGAGCGGTTGTTCATCGACATCATGCATCGCAAGCAAGGGCTCGTAGACATCATCCCAGCGCGAGGCGAAATAGAGCCCGCGCTCCTTGTCCCAGCCCGCCCAGTCGGCGGCGTCGATGGCGTTGGGGCCTGCCAGCAGCGGGTGATCGGGCAAAAGAACCGTCACCTCCGCTTTCGGGTCCGTCACCCGCCAGCGCAGTGACGGCTTGCCGATTTCGAGACGCCGAACCGGCGTTGTCTCCGGGTTCCAACCATCCGTCGGACGATGATAGAGCGTAACCAGATGCCCGCCATTCTCCACGAAACGATGAAGCTTATCTGTTGCCGCGGCCAGATCCCTGCGGATGCCAAAGGCGAATATGCCGACGACAATGGTGGTGAAGGAGGAGAGATCGCCGCCGAGCGCCTGTGCATCGAGTTCGGTGACATCGAGACCCAGTCGCGCAAGCCAGAGGCCCACCCTGTCGGCACCGCCGCCGACATACCCCACGCGGGCGCCCTCAGGCAGTTTGAGGTCCAGCGAGAGGATTTTGAGGGCGGAAGGAGCAAGAAACCTCGCCCTGCCAATATGGGGATAGGCGATGGGGGTAATCTGAAAGGCCGGTTGTGAACCGACGCTCGCTTCTATCTCAGCAAGGCCGGGCGCCGTTTCTCCGGTGCGTTCGGCCAACCAGTCATCACCACTCTTGCGCACGCTCCAGCCACCGGCAGCGCGGAACGAAACCGGTGAATCAGCACCCTTGATGTGAACCTGAAAACCCTGTGCGCCCTGCCCTTGCCCAAGCGGAACCAGCAGCGCTTCAGGCGAGATCATAAGCGACTGCGCGGGCGTCACAAAAAACGGTTCCTCCAGATCGTAGAGGGCGGAAACCTGACGGCCTTCAATCTTTGCGGAAAGGCGCACCGAAGCATGGCCATTGCCACCCGCTGCTTTCCAGTCCGGCTGATAGAGCCCGGAAACCGCGGCATCCTGATCGGCGGCAAGCGAAAAGACCAGCGTCTGACCACGCGACTGAACCGACGACGAAACACCGGAAGGCAGGACTGGGTCGACCTCGACTTCAAATTCAGCCGCCCTGTCGGCCAGCTCCACATAAAGGGCCGACCTTCCACCCGGAACGATCTCCGCCGGTTCGGCATATGCCCGCTCGAAAAGATCGAGCGCTGTCAGAATGGCCGCATCGACCTGCGCCCGTTTGCGCGCGATCCTGTGCCCATGCAACGCCTTGAAATCCGCGCTCGCGGCCTCATCGACCGTCTGCAATAGCGCAGCAGCGTTCAGGAGTTGTACCGTTATCCGCTGTCTGTCGGGAAAGGCCGAGATTGCCTCGGTGATGGCCCGTTCCGCCCCCACCAGCGCATTGGCCAATTCGGCATCCAGTCCCGGGAAAGCGGCAAGGTCGGCAAGGGAAGACGGCAGATTGTCTAAGATCGAGCCTTCCCCGCCAACTTCACCGCTGGAAAGTTCGAGATGCAGCGGCCAGACTTCCTGCGCCTGCTTCGGCCAATGGCCCATCCCCTGTGACGCGTGGTAATAACGCGACCACTCGCCGATGCGGTCATATTGCGCCCCGGTCGCCTGTTCCTTGCCCGGCGCCTTCACCGTCAGCGTTATTTCCGGCGGCGGCACTTCATCGTCATAGGTATCGCCCCCGCCCGACCATGCCGGCAGATAGAACTTCGCCACCCGCCACGGTTTGAGCCCCTCGGAAAAATGTTCCGGATAAGCCGAAGGATCGGCGGCCAGAGTGATTGCGCTTTTCGCCGCGCGCGTCATGGCGCGGTGGTGGCCATGCTGTCCCGGCACGTCGAGAAAGGTCGGGATGACAATATCAGGCCGCTCCCTGCGATAGGCGCGCACCAGCCTTTCGACGATGCGCTTCTGCCCCCAGCGGCCAAAAGTCTGATCGCCATCCTTGGAGAAACCAAAATCGTAGATGATATCCGCCGGGCCATGGCCGAGCCAGCTGATGTCGGCATCGATGACCCGCGCGGCCTCCTCCAGCTCCCGTGACCGGATGACGCCGAGCGCGCCGAGCCGCTCCGGACCCAGCGCATTCTGCCCGCCCTCGCCGCGTGTGGAGCAGGCGATGATGGTGCGCATGCCCAGTTCCATGCGGAAATAGGCAAGAAGTCCGTTCTGCTCATCGTCGGGATGCGCGCCGGTATGCATGACGGTGACGGTGGATTTAAGCGCGCTCAGCTTGCGGTGCAGACGCACGAGCCATGGATCGGCCATCTGCCGTTCGATGCGCTCCCGGGGATTAAGCATGGGCGGTCTCCTCCAATATTCAGCCGGGCACCTGCGTTGCGGCACCCGAGGACGTCTCGAGTTTTGGTGTGACGATGTCGAACAGCGGCAGGGCGGCAGCGCCGAGTGCTGCCGTCAGCTGTCCGGATTTGCCGTGCATGACGCGCGGCAGTTCCCGCTGCCTGCGGCTTGCGACCGAGGTCGGCAGATGCCCCATCTGCGCAATGATCTCGCTGATGATAGCTTCAGGCAGTGCGCCGCCGAGAATGACCGTCTGCGGATCGAGAATGTTTTCCAGCATCGCAACCATGGGCGCCAAATGGGCCGCGGCCTCGTCGATCCACTCCATCACCACAGGATGGCCGGCCTTGAACAGGGTTTCGAGATCGTCAAGCTCCGTATCGGCAACACCGGCGCGCCCAAGTTTTTCCTTCAGCACGTAAGCCGAGGCATAAGCTTCGAGACACCCTCTCTGCCCGCAGGACGGGCAAAGCCTGCCCTTTGGTGAAACGGTGACATGGCCGATTTCGCCGGCATTTCCGAACGCGCCGCGATAGGGCGCACCATCCTGAATGATGCCGAGACCGATGCCGACACCGAAATAGATCATGCAGAAATTCGGGATCGCCAGCCCCGCGCCGAACAGGCGTTCGCCGACGGCGGCGGCCGTCGCATCGTTTTCCACCACGACCTGCTGGCCGCAGGCCTCGCTCAGCATCTGCCGGGCATCGATACCCACCCAGCCGGAAAGCGTCGTCGGTCCGACGGAGGTCATGCCATCGATCTCGAAAGGTCCGGGCATGACGACGCCGGTGCCGAGCAGCCGGCATCCGACATTTTTTGCAACCGCGGCATGTTCCACCGCAAAGGTTTTGAGGATGGCTTCCGGCGTCGTATCCTTGAGCGGCGTGACGCGATGGGTGCGCAGCATTCCCGCCAGATCGAGGCCGACGGTGACCATATGGTCAGCGGCGATTTCCACGCCGATCGTCGCGCCGCCATCCGGATTGACAGCGAACTGGATCGGCGGCTGGCCCCTGCCGGTGCGACGGCGGCCGAGTTCCTTCAGCAATTCCTCACCCACCAGCTCATCGACGATATTAGCGACTGCCTGGGCTGTCAGATGGGTGATCTTGGCGATCTGGGCGCGACCGAGCGAGCCGTGCCGGCGCACAAGATCGAGGACGACTCGCCTGTTGTGCTCGCGGCTGCGCTCAGGATTTTTTCCGATTGCTACGGGATAGGTATCTACCGTGTGCACCGTCATCTCTTCAATTTCCCCGCCCCTTAGAAAATTCATAACGTCCAAATGACGATAAGCGCAATACAATAATTCAAGTAAATTATCTTATTGACAAATGCCCGTGTTCGGAGAACCGTAGAGGACGACCGGGGGTCAGGCTCGCATGGGGATGGGACAGGAAAATTCTCGTTACCAGCCGAGCCAATGAGCGCGCGCGAAAGCGCGGATAAAGGGAACGATCACTCCGCATCCGGAAGACCGGACGGAGCAAATGGAGGGTTACATGCGCAGGGCAACTCTGTTCGCCGGCTTGGTCGCCGGTTTCAGCACATTTGCATTCAACGCCGCGCAGGCGGTTGAAATCGAATATTGGCAATATGTCTTCGACACCCGCGTAAAGGCCATGGATGAGCTGATCGCGGAATTCCAGAAGGCCAATCCTGACATCACCGTCAAGCAGGTGACCTTTCCATACGCCGATTACCAGACGCGCGTCATCGCCGCCAATCTTTCCGGCAAAGGCCCTGACGTGATGCAGCTGTTCTACGGCTGGCTGGACAAGTTCGCGGCCGGCGGCATCCTGCAGCCGCTACCTAAAGATGCCTTCCCGCATGACAAGATCGAAAGCGAATTCTTCCCGATCGTCAGCGCGATGAAGCGCGGCGACGACTATTACGGCCTGCCGACAGCGGTTCGTTCGCTGGCGCTGTTCTACAACAAAAAGCTCTTCACCGAAGCCGGTCTGGACGCTGCCAATCCGCCAAAGACGCTCGACGAATTCGTTGCCGCGGCGGAAAAGATCGCTAAACATGACGCCGCCGGAAACCTGACAGTTGCAGGTTCAACGCTCGACATGGGCGGCCAGGACCACCAGTGGTGGCGTGAAGTCCTCATTCGCCAATATGGCGGCGAGCCCTATGCCGACAACGACCAGAAAGTGACCTATAATAGCGAGCCGGGCATTCAGGCCCTGAAATTTTATACCAGCCTGCAGCTTGAAAAGAAGATCGGTCAGGTCGGCTTCATGGATGAAGGCCAGGCCGCCTTCCGCGCTGGCAAGGCCGGCATGACCATCGACGGCACCTTCCGGCTGGGCTCGTTCCGCACCATCAAGGATTTCGAGTGGGGCGTGACCGAGCTTCCCACCAATGACAAGAACATCCGCTCCAACTATGCGAGCTACTTCGCCAACGGCATCAGCGCCAAGACAACGGGTGAAGAACTCGAGGCCTCCAAGAAGTTCCTCGCTTACATCTCTTCCCCGGAAGCCATGGCGATCTGGCTGAAGACGGTGGGCGAACTGCCGGCGCGGCGCTCCGCAGCGCTGACCGAAGAAAACCTGAAGGACCAGATCTACGCGCCGTTCCTGAAGGGTCTGGAATATGCCCACACGACGCTGTTCATGGATGAGGCCGCCCAGCGGCAGAACGCCATCGACATGACCAACCGGGTCCTGCTCGAAGGTCAGTCGGTCGAAGATTCCGTCAAACAGGCAGCTGAAGCCGAGCAGGAAATCATCGACGCGGCGAAACCCTGAAAACCGCAGGTTCAGACATGACAGCGATAGATCAACAGGGGGCGGCATCCGGCCGCCCCGGCGGCTCCTTCGGAGATCGCCTTTCCATGCGCACGAAACGGCTTTTGTGGATCTGGAGCTTTCTGGCGATCCCGATCCTGTTTTACAGCGTCATCCGGTTTTACCCGACACTGCAGGCCTTCTATCTGTCCTTCACCAACTGGGACCTGCTGCGGCCGGCAAAGTTCATCGGCATCGCCAATTACGTCAAGCTGTTCAAGGACCCGCAATTCTGGAAGGTGTTCAAGAACACCTTCACCTATCTCATCGTCGGCACGCCGATCAGCCTTGTGCTGGCTTTCGTCATCGCCTTTTATCTCGACCGGGTGCGCATTCTGCACGGGTTCATCCGCGCGCTTTATTTCCTGCCCTATCTGACGACGGCCGCCGCCATGGCCTGGGTCTGGCGCTGGTTTTATCAGCCGCCGCCCATCGGCATCATCAACGACGTGCTCGGCATGATCGGCATTCCCCAGCAGCCATTTATCCGCTCCACCGATCAGGCGCTGTATTCCGTCATGGTAACCGCCATCTGGGCGGGGCTCGGCTTCCAGATCATCATCTTCATGGCCGGCCTGCGCGCCATTCCAACAACATTCTACGAAGCCGCCCGCATCGACGGGCTGGGTGAATGGGCGATCCTGCGCAAGATCACGCTTCCGCTCCTGAAGCCCACCACCGTTTTCCTCGTGGTGTTTTCCTCGATCGGTTTCCTGCGGATTTTCGACCAGGTCTATAACATGACCACCAATGATCCGGGCGGGCCGCTCGGATCCACCAAACCGCTGGTGCTGATGATCTACCAGACTGCGTTCAATTCCTATGCGATGGGGTATGCCGCTGCGCAGACGGTCGTCCTGTTCACCATTCTTCTTGTCGTGTCGCTGGTCCAGCTCTGGGTGCTGAGGGAAAAGAAATGAGCGAAGCCTTGCCACTCTCCCACGCCCGCATCCGCCCCGGCCGCATCGTCGCCTGGACGCTGCTGTTCATTGGCGGCCTGATCATGGTTTCGCCGCTGCTGTTCATGTTCGCGACCTCGTTCAAGACCGCGGATCAGGTCTATGATCTCAGGCTCATTCCCGCGGCACCGACAATTGCGAACTACATGACCGTGATGGCCGATGGCCGTTTCCTGCGCTGGTTCTTCAATTCGACGCTGGTCGCGGTTCTCGTCACCGTCTCCAACTGCTTTTTCGACAGTCTGGTCGGTTATACCTTGGCGAAATTCGAGTTTCGGGGCCGTTATTTCATCTTCCTCGCGATCCTGTCGACACTGATGATACCGACGGAAATGCTTGTTATCCCGTGGTATCTGATGTCCAGCCAGCTGGGCTGGCTCGACAGCTACTGGGGCATCATGTTCCCCGGCATGATGACGGCCTTCGGCACCTTCCTGATGAAACAGTTCTTCGAAACGGTTCCGAACGACTTCCTGGAGGCTGCGCGGGTCGATGGGCTGAACGAATTCCAGATCTGGTGGAAAGTCGCCCTGCCACTGGTGACGCCGGCGCTCTCCGCACTCGCGATCTTCACCTTCCTCGGAAACTGGACAGCCTTTTTCTGGCCGCTGATTGTCACGACAAGCAAGGAACTCTACACCCTGCCGGTCGGTCTTTCGAGCTTCGCGGTGGAACAGCAAATCCAGTGGGAAATGATCATGACGGGCGCAGCCATTGCGACCATCCCCACCCTCATCGTCTTCATCGTCCTGCAACGCTACATCGTGCGCGGTGTGATGCTGGCGGGTCTGAAAGGATAATATCATGGCCGATATCAACCCGCGCCAGTCGGATACCAGCAAGTTTCCCGATCCCGTTTACAAGGAAACCGTGCTGCGTCCGCTTTTTGATGGCGCCAAGAACCACCATGTCGACGGGTTTCGCCGCATAGACCGCGCCCATCTGGTCATGCTCCGCGAAACCGGCATTCTCGATGCCGAAACGGCGGCCGAAATCGCCGGCGCGCTTGAGGATATCGACAGGACCATCGAACCATCGGAACTGGTCTATACCGGCGAGGTCGAGGATTTCTTCTTCCTGATCGAGAAGGAGCTGAAAGCCCGCATCGGCGTCGATGTGGCCGGCCGCCTGCATACGGCCCGTTCGCGAAACGATATCGATCACACGCTGTTCAAGATCGGCCTCAAGGACAAGATCGACACGCTCACCGCCAAGGCGCGCGTTCTCTTAAAAGCGCTGATCGACGCCGCCGAGCGCAATCAATCCACCCTGATTGTGGCCTATACGCATGGGCAGCCGGCCCAGCCCACCACCTTCGGCCACTATCTCTCCGCCGCCATCGAAGTGCTGATCCGGGATATCGACCGCTTCGCCGAAGCGCGACGCATCGTCGATCTCTCGCCGATGGGCGCCGCCGCCATCACCACCTCGGGCTTCCCCATCGACCGGGCGCGTGTTGCCGAATTGCTTGGCTTTGCCGCTCCGCTGCGCAATTCCTATTCCTGCATTGCCGCCGTGGATTATACGACAGCAACCTACGGCGCGATCGAACTGATGTTCCTGCATCTCGGCAGGCTCATTCAGGATTTCCAGTTCTGGACGAGCTTCGAAGTCGGCCAGATCTACGTGCCGAATTCGCTGGTGCAGATTTCCTCCATCATGCCGCAGAAGCGCAACCCGGTGCCGATCGAGCATCTGCGCCACCTTGCCAGCCAAACATTCGGGCGGGCACGGACCATGCTCGATGTGATGCACAATACGCCCTTTACCGACATGAACGACAGCGAAGGCGAAACACAGGGCATGGGTTACGAAGCCTTCGCCTCCGCCGGCCGGGTTCTCGACCTTCTCGCCAGCCTCGTTGGCCAGATCAGCATCGATCCTGAAAGGGTCGACCAGAACATTCGCAGGTCCTGCATCACCATCACGGAACTGGCGGATTCGCTTGTTCGTATCGAAGACCTGTCTTTCCGCCAGGCGCATGAAATTGCCGCAACCGTCGCCAAAAGCGTCGTTGCGCTGAAAGGCGATCTACCCAATGACGGTTACCAACCGTTCCTCAGGGCTTTCAGTGAACTGACAGGACGCGAGACCGGCATTGACGAGGAAAAGTTCAGGCAGATCGTCTCGCCGGAGCACTTCGTCGCGGTGCGCAGCCGTTTCGGCGGCCCGGCGCCTGAACCGATGCGGGAGGCGTTTGCAGCCTATCGCGGCAAGCTTGGTGCATTTGAGGCTGAGGCACAACGATCCACCAACCATGAAGCGGCGAAGGCCGCCGAACTGGCCGAGAAATTCACCGCCCTGACGGGAGCGCGATAATGGCGACAATCGAACTCAATCAACTCGTGAAGCGCTACGGCAAGGTCGAAGCGGTCAAAGGCATAGACCTGACCATTGAAGACGGTGAATTCGTCGTTTTCGTCGGACCCTCCGGCTGCGGAAAATCCACCACGCTGCGCATGATCGCCGGGCTGGAAGAGATTTCCGACGGCACGTTGAAGATTGCCGGCAACGTCGTCAACGAGAAAGAGCCGAAACAGCGCAACATCGCCATGGTCTTCCAGAACTATGCGATCTACCCGCATATGACGGTTCGCCAGAATATCGGCTTCGGGCTTTACACCGCAAAACTCGACAAGACGGAAAAGAACCGGCGCATCGAAGAGGCCGGCCGGGTGCTGGGGCTTGAGGCACTGCTCGACCGCCGTCCCGCGGCCCTGTCGGGCGGCCAGCGCCAGCGTGTCGCCATCGGCCGCGCCATGGTCCGCGATCCCGCCGCCTTTCTGTTCGACGAACCACTATCCAATCTCGACGCTCAGTTGCGCTCGCAGATGCGCATTGAAATCAAGCGCTTGCATCAACGTCTTAAGACGACAACCGTCTACGTCACCCATGATCAGGTGGAAGCCATGACCATGGCTGACCGTATCGTGGTGATGAAGGACGGCCATATCCTGCAGGTCGGCACACCGACGGAACTTTACGAAACACCCGTCGATATTTTCACCGCCCGCTTCATCGGCAGCCCCTCGATGAACCTGCTGCGGGGTTCAAGAACAAGTAACGGCGTTGCCCCCTCCGCCACGGGTGACCTTCTGGTCGGTGTTCGTCCGCATGACCTGCTGGTTGATGAAACCCAAGCCCCGCAGGGAGTGTTTACGCTTGAGGGAACCGTAACCGCCGTCGAGCCCCTCGGCCCGGAAACGCTGGTTCATCTGGATACCGACACGACGTCCGTGATCGCCACGGCGAGGGGAAAATCCATTCCCGTTGTCGGTAGCAGGTTGCAATGCCAGGCGGAGGCAGGTTCGCTTTATCTTTTCGATGCGAAGACGGAAAAGCTTCTGGGCCGCGCATGATGACAACAGAAAAAACAGCCGTCATCAGCATCGGCCGGATCTATTGCGACCTCATTTTCACCGGGCTTGACGAATTGCCCGTGCTTGGCCGGGAACTGTTTGCCCGCGACATGGAAATTGCCGCCGGCGGTGGAGCCTTCATTGCCGCCGCACATTTTGCCCATATAGGCCGCTCGGTTGCGCTGCTGGCAAGGCTCGGCACCGACACGTTTTCGCGCGATATCGGTGAGAAAATGGCGCAAAGCGGCGTGGACCTGCAATTTCTGGAACATGCAACAGATGCCGGACCGCAAGTCACAGTAGCGACAGTGGTCGGTCAGGACCGGGCATTTTTGACACGCCGCGCCGGTGCCGCCCGGCCTTCGACGCTGGATGTCGCCTTTGCATGGGATAAAGCGCGGCATCTGCACATCGCCGAATTTGCTACTCTGCACGAAATTCCCGAGCTGGTTTCGCGGGCCAAGGCAAGCGGATTGTCAGTCTCTCTCGACCCGAGTTGGGATGCAGCGCTGATCTACGACAAAGGCCTGCTCAAGGCCTGTGCCGGCGTCGATGTGTTTTTGCCCAATCTCGAGGAGGCGGAAGCGATCACGGGTTATTCAGACCCCGAAGCGGCCATCAGGACACTGGCGGAGGCTTTTCCCACCGTCGCGCTCAAAGGTGGCGCGGAAGGCGCATGGGTGTCTTCTGGGGCCGGGCTTCACCACAGCGCGGCCCAGAAAGTCCCGGTCATCGACACAACTGGCGCAGGCGATGCCTTTAATGCCGGTTTTCTCGATGCATGGCTTCAGGGACAGGACGAACAGCAATGCCTCAAAGCCGGGGTCGCTGCGGGCAGTCTTGCCGTGCAGGCGGCAGGCGGTGCACCGAGGGTGACCTCCGCCGCTTGAGGCATCCTGCCCGTTTCACTCTCCACGCGGAAACCGCTGGTTTTCCTCCAGCACGTTGAGGTCCATGTGGTTGCGCATGTAGCGTTCCGACGCCTTTTGCAGGGGCTGATAATCCCACGGATAATAGGCGCCGTTGCGTAGCGCCTTGTAGACCACCCAGCGCCGCGCCTGGCTTTCGCGAACAGCGGCGTCGAACACCGGCAATTCCCAACGTCGGCCAATCTCTGCCGAAAGCGATGAGAGCACATCGCTGAAAGCGGGATCGCCGGCAAGATTGATGCGCTCTTGCGGATCAGCCTCAACATCGTAGAGCAGCGGCGGATCAGCCTCGCAGACCGACAGCTTGTAGCGGCCGTCACGGATGGCGACGAGCGGCGTGATGGAGCCTTCAGCGGCATATTCCATCGGCACCGGGCCGCGCCCGCCGGTCCCGTGAGCCAGTGTCGCCAAATCCTCGCCATCGGTCCAGCGTTTGAGCGAGGTGATATCTAGGCCGGCAAGCCCACACAGCGTCGGCGTGACATCGAGTGTCGAGACAGGGGTATCGATCAAAGCCGGCTGCCAACCGGGTGCGGCCACCATCAGCGGCACGCGGGCGGAGCCCTCGAAGAAACACATCTTGAACCACAGACCGCGCTCGCCCAGCATATCGCCATGGTCGGACAGGAAGAGAATGATCGTGTCATCCTCCATCCGCGTCGCCTTCAGAACATCAAGGATTTCGCCGACCTTTTCGTCGATATAGGAGATATTGGCGAAATAACCGCGCCGTGCCCGGCGTATTTCTTCGGGCGAAATATCGAAAGCCCGATGGTCGCAGGCTTCCAGCAGCCGTTGCGAATGCGGGTCGTGTTCACTGAAGGAAAGCGCTTTCATCTCGGGGTCGAGCGCTGGGCATTCCTGGTAGAGATCCCAGAATTTGCGCCGTGCCACATAGGGGTCGTGCGGATGGGTGAAGCTGACCGTCAGGCACCACGGTCGATCGTCGAGACGACGCGACAGGTCGTAAAGCTTGCGGGTGGCGTGATAGGCCACTTCGTCATCATACTCCATCTGGTTGGTGATTTCGGCGACACCCGCGCCAGTCACCGAACCAAGATTGTGATACCACCAGTCGATCCGCTCGCCGGGTTTGGTATAATCAGGCGTCCAGCCGAAATCCGCCGGATAAATATCCGTCGTCAAGCGCTCTTCAAAGCCATGGAGCTGATCGGGCCCGACGAAATGCATCTTGCCGGAAAGGCCGGTGTAATAACCCGCCGCCCGCAGATGATGGGCATAGGTCGGGATATCGGAGGCGAATTCGGCGGCATTGTCGTAAACCCTCGTCCGGCTCGGCAATTGCCCGGACATGAAGGACGCGCGGGCCGGCGCGCAGAGCGGGCTTGCCGTATAGGTATTGGCGAAGCGGACAGATCGCTTCGCCAATGTTTTCAGATGTGGCGCGTGGAGAAAATCAGCCGGACCATCGGGAAAAAACGTTCCGTTGAACTGGTCGGCCATCAGGATCAGGATATTGGGACGCGGCATTTCGACTTTCCGGCTTAGAGACCAAGCTTGCCCTTGACGGCGTCCGCACCCGGCTTGCCATCCAGCGTGGTAACGCCCTGCAGCCAGCCATCCAGCGCTTTCGGATTGGCTTTCAGCCAGGCCGCTGCCGCCGCCTTGGAATCCTCGCCACCGAGAATGGAACCCATAAGGCTGTTTTCCATGCCGATATCGAATTTCAGGTTCTTGAAGAGCGTCGCCGCATTCGGGCATTGCTGCGGCCAGCCGGTGCGGGCGAGCGTATAGACTTCCGCGCCGCCGAAATTCGGGCCGAAATAGGCGTCACCGCCGGAGAGATAGGCGATATCGATCTTCTCGTTCATCGGGTGTGGCGCCCAGGCGAGGAAAACCACCGCCTTCTTGTCCCTGCCCGCCCGTTCCACCTGCGCCAGCATCGCCTGCTCGCCGGATTCAACGAGCTGCCAGCCCTTGAGGCCGAAATCATTGGCGTCGATGATCTTCTGGATATTCTGGTTGGCGGGCGCACCCGGCTCGATGCCGTAAATCTTGCTTTCGAATTCATCGGCGTGTTTGGCGAGATCGGCGAAATCCTTGACGCCCTTTTCCGCCATATAGGCCGGCACTGCCAGCGTGAACTTGGCGCCCTCTAGGTTCTTCGTAATCACCTCGGCCGCCTTGGCGGCGTTCAGATCATCCACGAAGGATTTCTGCGCTGGCATCCAGTTGCCGAGAAAGACGTCAATCTCGCCGTTCTTCATCGCCTGATAGCCGATCGGCACCGACAGCGTCTTGACGTCTGCCTCATACCCCAGCGCATCAAGCAGCACGGCGGCGACGCCATTGGTGGCGGTGATGTCGGTCCAGCCGGGATCGCTAAGGCGGATCGTCTTGCAGGCCGCGTCGTCGGCCGCCTGAAGCGGGGTGGAGAAGGCGGCCACGGACAGAATGAGACCGGCGGCGATGCGATGCAGATGAGAAATGGTTTTCATTGCGGCTCCCCTTTTATCAATCCAGTTTATTGAACACCACGTTGCTTTTGCCTGTGAAGCGGGTATTTTTCGATGGTTGATATAAGGAATTTTAATGTCAGACCGACCGCTCGATCTGGGATGGATGCGCATTTTCACCGAGGTTGCCCGCCGTGGTAGCCTGACGGCAGCGGCTGCATCCCTGCGACTGACCCAGCCGGCGGTCAGCTATCAGATGCGCCGGCTGGAGGATGAGCTCGGCGTCGCGCTCATTCGCCGCAAACATCGCGGCATCGAACTGACGGCCGAGGGACAAAGACTATTCGAGATCGTTTCACGCAATGTCGACGCCATCGACCTTTTGGCGCAGCAGCTTCGCCGGACGGAAGAGCGACAGACCATCCGCCTGCATACGGACTACGCCTTTTCGTCTCTCTGGCTCATCCCGCGCATGCATGGTTTTCGCGTCCTCAACCCGGATATCAACATCCAGATCGTCGCCACGCAGGACCCGATGGCGCAAGGCAAACACGATAGCGACGTGATGATCATTTTCGGTACGCGGCAGGAAGCGGGCGACGGAGCAGTCTTGCTGCTTTCGGAAAAGGTGACGCCGGTCTGCTCACCCGCCCTTCTGGCTGAAACGCCGGCACCCGCGACCATCGCGGATTTTTCGCGGCGCAAGCTCATTCATCTCGAAAATACCTCGCAGGCGCACTGGTTCGACTGGGCGGCCTATTTCAAGCATTTCGGCGTGCAGAGAGGCGCCGAGCATGATGGCGGCGATATCAGCTTCAACAATTACACCATGGTGGTGCAGGCAACCATCGGCGAACAGGGTTTTGCGCTCGGCTGGGCCGGGCTTGTCGATCCCCTGCTTGAGGCGGGCGTGCTGGTGACGGCGGGTCCGAGCCTTGATGCTCCGGGCCGCGGTTACTGGCTGATGCGTCCCAAGAACAGCGACAATGCGGTGAGAAAACTCACCTCCTGGCTGATCGACGAGCGGCGATGAGGCCGCCCGCCAAGGCATCAGGACGTTCAGATGGGGTAATGCAACGGCCCGTCCTGCAGGGTGACCCAACGCAACTCGGTGAATTCGGCAATGCCCGCCGCGCCGCCGAAACGGCCATAACCGGAAGCCTTGACCCCGCCGAAGGGCATCTGCGCCTCATCGTGAACGGTCGGGCCGTTGACGTGGCAAATGCCGCTTTCGATGCGCGCGGCAACGGAAAGCGCCCGCGCCTGATCCCTGCCGAAAACGGCGGCGGAAAGACCGAATTCGCTTTCATTGGCGATGCTCACGGCCTCATCGATGCTGCCGGCCCGGATGATGGATACGACCGGGCCGAAGCTCTCTTCCGAATAAAGCCGCATGGCCGGCGTGACGCCATCGACGGCGATCGCATCAAGCATCGTGCCATCGCCACCGCCACCGGCAACCCGCCTTGCACCCTTGGAGACGGCATCATCCACCAGCGCCCGGATACGCGAGGCTGCTTCGGCACTGACCAGTGAGCCGAGCGGTGTCTTGCCCTCGCGCGGATCGCCCGCCGTCAGGCTGGCGGCCTTTTTCGCGAAAGCGTCGACGAATGTATCGGCAATGCTGTCAAGCACGATGATACGCTCGGTCGACATGCAGATCTGCCCCTGGTTCATGTAGGCGCCGAACGCAGCGGCAGAGACCGCCGCGTCGATATCGGCATCGTCAAGCACGATGAAGGGCGCCTTGCCGCCAAGCTCCAGCAGGGCGGGTTTGAGGTAACGGCCCGCCGTTTCCGCAATGACGCGGCCGACACGGGTGGAGCCGGTGAAGTTCACCCTTCTGACCGCCGGATGGGCAATCAGCGTTTCAACGATCTTCGCCGCATCTTCCGGCGCGTTGGAAATGGCGTTCAGCACGCCTTTTGGCAGTCCTGCGGAGGCAACCGCCTCGATGATCAGCGCGTGGGTGCACGGGCAAAGTTCCGAGGTCTTCATCACAACCGTATTACCGCAGGCAAGCGGGGTGGCGATGGAGCGCACGCCGAGAATGACCGGCGCGTTCCACGGCGCCATCGACAGCACGACCCCTGCCGGCTGGCGGAGCGCCATGGCCATGGTTCCCGGGCGGTTGGATGGGATGACCTCCCCCTTGATCTGCGTGGTGAGACTGGCCGCCTCCACCAGCATATCGCTTGCCAGTTTGACGTTGAAACCGGCCCAGGCGTCGGTTGCGCCGATTTCTTCCTTCATCGCCTGGGTAATATCAGGCCCTGCGGCCAGAAGCGCCTGCGCAGCGGCCAGAAGGACGCGACGGCGTTCACCGGGCGGCGTTGCCGACCAGACCGGGAAAGCGGCCGCCGCGGCATCGGCCGCGCGGGTAGCGTCATCCACCGTTGCCGCCGCAGCACTCGTCGCCAGGTCGCCGGTAATGGGGTTGCTGCGTTCGAAGCGCTTGCCGCTTGTGGCCGGGCAATGGTCGCCACCGATGAAAAGATTGACAGTCTGCATGATCTTCCTCCTGAATTCAGACTATGGCGGCGGTGGTGCCGCCAAGAAATGCCCGTTGCACGGCGGGATCGGCGGACAGGGCTTCAGCCGTGCCTGCCCCGACAATCCGTCCTGCTTCCAGCAAATAACCGCGATCGGCAAGCGCGAGGCTTTCGCGCACATTCTGCTCCACGAGCAGAATGGAAAGGCCGCTTTTCTTGATCTCCGCCAAAGCGGCAAAAAGTTCCTGTGTAAGGATGGGCGCAAGGCCAAGGCTCGGCTCGTCCAGCAGCAGATAATCTGGTGCCGACATCAACGCGCGGCCGATGGCGACCATCTGCTGCTCGCCGCCGGACATGGTGCCGGCAAGCTGCTGCCGCCGCTCCGCAAGCCGCGGAAACAGCGAAAAAATATGCTCTCTTGTCGTCTTTTCCGCTGAACGGGCATGGCGGGGATTGGCTCCGAGACGGAGATTGTCTTCCACCGTCAAGGCCGCGAAAATTCCGCGCCCCTCCGGCACCAGCGCCACACCCCGCTCCACGATCTGATGGGCTGGAACATCGGCAAGCGACGCGCCATTGACGCGTACGTCGCCGGCGGCTGCCGCAACCATGCCGCCGACCGCCTTCAACAGCGACGACTTGCCGGCTCCATTGGCACCGAGCAGCACCACCGTTTCCCCCTTGGCGACATTCAGCGATATGCCGTCAACCGCGAGATGTTTGCCGTAGCGGATTGTCAGTGCGTCTATTTCAAGCATGTGCCGCTCCCAGATAGGCGGAAATGACGTGCGGATCGTCAAGCACCCTTGCCGTTGGCCCGTCGGCAATCTTGCGACCGGCCGCCATGACCACCGAGCGCGAACAAAGGGCGCGCACGGCGGCCATGATATGTTCCACCAGCAAGATCGTCGTACCCTCCGATGCCAGCCGCCGGATCAACGCTATTCCCTCCTGAAGTTCGGTGGGATTGAGGCCCGCGAGCCATTCATCCAGCAACAGAAGCTTCGGTTCACCCGCCAGCGCACGCGCCAGTTCAAGGCGTTTCTGGTCGATATAGGTGAGATCGCCAGCCGGCATCGTCTCCCGCCCGGCAAGACCAATCCTTTCAAGGCAGGCGCGCGCAACCTTCTCCGCCTCGGGACGCGAAAGCCGTTGCGGGCCGAACATGGCCGATACGGCAACGTTTTCGAGCAAGGAAAGCGACGGCAAAAGCCGCACGAGCTGAAAGGTGCGCGCCACGCCAGCGCGCGCAATCACATCCGGCCGTCTGCCCGCAATCTCCTGCCCTTTGAGCCGGATAGACCCTTCGGTCGGCTTCAGCGCCCCGGAGATCAGGTTCATCAGCGTCGTCTTGCCGGAACCGTTCGGCCCGAGCAGCCCGACGACCTCGCCGGCCTCGATGGTAAGACCAAGGCCATCCACCGCCTTCAGCCCGCCGAAAGTCTTGCGGATATCGGTGATTTCGAGAACGGCGCTCATGCGGCTTCCTCCTTTTTGCGCAACTTTTCGAGCGCTGCGAGCACGCCCTCCGGCAGCACGAAGACGATGAGGATGAAGAGAGCGCCGAGAATGATGGAAAAATGATTGGGGAAGTTGGCACCCAGCCACTCGAACAGCAAGAACAGCGGCACCGCACCGAGGATCGGTCCCCAGCGGCGTGTGGCTCCGCCAAGCAGTGCCATGATGACGGTGAGGAACGAGACCTGCGGGTTAAAGACGATGGCTGGCTCGATATAGACCCAGCGCGGGGCCTGAATGGCGCCGACAAGCGTGATGATCGTGGCCGACAGCACGAAAAGCGTCAACTTGGTGCGTGCGAGATTAATGCCGGCATGGGCGGCCACAACCTCGTCGTCGCCGATTGCCTTCAGCGCCAGTCCGAGCTTGCTGCGGTCGATGAGGATCGACAGCAGAATTGTGACGACAGCCAGCGCCAGTAATTGCCAGAGCACATGCTGTGGCTCCAGCGGCAGGAAGATATAGCGGCCGAGCGTGCCGGTCACATTCACCTCGTACCAGGTAATGAGCTGGCGGATGAGTTCGGCAAGACCGAAGGAAAAGATCACGAAATAAATGCCGGCGACGCGCAGCGTGGAAAGCCCGACGACGAGCGCCAGCGCCGCGCCGACAAGGGCCGCACTCAGGAGGACGAGCGGCCATGGCAAAACTTCGCTCAGTACCGCGACCGTATAGGCCCCGACACCGAAGAATGCGACGGTGGCGAGCGAAATATACCGCGTCGGGCCGGAGAACATCGCCCAGGCGGAGGCGAGCGTCGCATAACCCAGCAGGCCGATGACGACGCCCACACCATAGGCATCGAAAAAGAAGGGCGAAAGCGCCAGCAGCGCGGCTGCGGCAAGGCCGATGAGAAGCGGGATCATTTGCCCCTCCTTGCGAAAATGCCTTCCGGACGCCAGAGCAGCACCACAAGGAAAAGCAGATAGGTGGCGGCAAGCGTGAGGCCGGGATCGACGTAAACGAGCACGAAGGTCTCCACGAGGCCAAGCATCAAGCCGGCAACCAGCGCGCCGAGCAGATTGCCAACACCGCCCATGATGACGACGACAAGTGCCTTCATGGTGAAGACCACGCCATAGGAGGCGGAGAAAGTCTGATACATAGAGATCATCACCCCGCCTGCCACGGCGAGTGCGCCGCCAAGCGCAAAACCGATCGAGGCCACGCGGTTCACATCGATGCCGACCAGCGGAGCCGACCTCGGCGCCAGCGCAACCGCCCGCAGGTTGAGGCCCCAGCGGCTGTGGGTGAGCGCCAGATAAAGCCCGCCACCGATTGCGACCGACAGGCCGAAGGACAAGAGCCGGTTCAACGCCACTGTCGTGCCGAAGACGTCGACGCCATCGGAGAGATAGGAATAGGAATGGTAGTTGCCGCCGAACGCCACCAGCATGATGCCCTGGATAACGAAGAGCAGCCCGAAGGTCGCCAGAATGGAATCGACTTCCAGACGGCCAGAGCCGCCCAAACGGCGCACCAGCGGCCGCATCATGACCCGATAGATGACGAAAGACAGGGCGTAACCGAGCGGAACGATGATGAAAAGCGACCAGAGCGGCGACAGGCCATAGGCGGAAAACAGCACGAAGGTGATGAAGGCAGCCGCAATCAGCACTTCGCCATAGGCAAGGTTCATGATGCGGGCGATGCCATATTGCAGCGAAAGTCCAAGCGCGATCAGCGCATAGGTCCCTCCCAGCATCAAACCGAAGATGAGGGTGGATAAAAACAAGGGAATGTCTCCAGTATGGAACATGGCCGAAGCCTGCCGGCCGGGGTTTACGGCCCCGGCCGGCAAAGGCTCACCATTGCGGCTTCGGAATGACCGGCTTCGCCGCCCCCGCGCGGTCTGCCGGCGCAATCGCCACGAAACGGTCACCCTGCCATTGCCCCGCCCACCAGAGTTGGCGGAGCTGGTTGTCTTCAAGCTTGACCGGGCCGATGACGGTCTCGAAGCTTCCCGTCGAAAGCTCATTCGCCACCGCCGCCTTATCAAGGCCGACGCGCTGGATGGACTGGGCAAGCATTTCGAGGCTCGCATAGGTGATGGCGCTTGCCCAGCTGTCCGGCTTGGCGCCGAGGAAGGCTTCGTGGCGCTTGAAATAATCCTCGATCTTGTCGCTGCTGCCATCGACCCCGCCGATGCTGATCACGCCTTCCTGCTTGCCATCGGAGACCTTCGGGAAAATCGGGAACGCACCGCCGACACCGACATAAAGGACCTTCGGGTTGAATCGCGCGGTCTGCGCCTGTTTCGTCACCGCGAAACTGTCGGGCGGATAGGAAAAGGCGATGAAGCTGTCGGCGCCGCTCGCCGCCGCCTCATTCACAAGTGCTGCGAAATCCGAGGTGCCGACCGGATAGGTCTTGTCATAGGCAAGCGTGAAACCTGCGTCCTTCAGCGCCGGCCGCGCAGCCTTGATGAGATCGATGCCGAAACCGTCAGCCACCGAAATCACCGCGACCTTGTCGTTGATCTGGCCGGCATCGCGTGCGGCTTTCAAAACATCGGCCAGTGCATTGGCATAGTCATGGCCGCCGCCCAGCATCCAGAAGCTCTTTTTCCAGCGTGCCGCGAAATCGGGCGCCTTGTCGGTGACACCAGTCACCGCAAGCTGCGGATAACCGAAACGGTCGTAGAGCGGAGCGACGGCCAGATTGAAGCCCGTTCCCCAGGGCGGCAGAATGAAATCGACCTTGTCCTGGCTCGCCAGACGCTCAGTGAACCGCACCGCATCCTCGGCCGAGGAACGGTCGTCATATTCCACCACTTCCACCGGCAGGCGCTTGCCATCCGGCAGGGTGAGGCCGCCGGCATCGTTGACCTCCTTCACCCATAATTTGTAGTTGGGAATGGTGGTAATTCCGGCGCCCGTGGCGTTGGCGCCGCTTTTTGAGACGGCATAACCGATCTTCACCGAGATGCGGTCCTGCGCATTGGCGTCACCGAAAAATACCGCCGACAGGGCAGCACTGGAGAGCAGGCAGAACAGCGTTCTGCGCTTCAGACTATTCATGATGTTCCTCCCAAAGCGCGTTGTCGGGGTTGCCGTTCTCCTCATGGCTTTCCCCTGCGCTGATCGAAGTTTAGCAATGACAGCCGCATAAAAAATGCACTAATGTGGCGCATTATTGTACTTTTGGAGGTCGAATGCCGCTGCACAGCCAGATTGCCGGCAATCGCGTGGAGATCACGGCGCGCACCCTCGCCTCGACGCTGCGCATATCCGAGTTCCGGCTGGAATCGGATAGCGCCCATCTCCTTCTCCTGTCCGCCGGGGAAGCGGAAATCATACAGGGTGAAAAGACGCTGCCTGTCCCGGCACCGGGGCTGATCTGGCTGCCCATCGGTCCTAACGGCCGCCTACGGCTGAATGCCGGAAGCCGTGGATCGCTGCTTAAGACGACGGAAATCGGGCTTGCCCATGCGATGCCCACCGGCACGAGCGCAAGCGCTGTTCGCAATATATTGCAACGTGTTCTGACGCAGACGCCGGCGGAGAAGGACCGGCAGGAACTGGCGGGTTATCTTGAGACCATCGCCAGCGAAAATGTCCGCGCGACAACCGGCTCAGACACGATCATCACCAGCCTCCTCTCCGTCACCCTCATTCGCATATGCCAGCACGCCATCGCCGATATTGCCGCAGCCGTCTCCACGCCTAGCAGCCTCACCGAGCGTTTTGTGCTGCTGGTCAGCCAGCACAAACGTGATCAATGGGGCGTGGAAGACTATGCAAGGCAACTCGGCGTCAATCGCGAACGGCTGGGATTTGCGGTGCGCAAGGCGACGGGGCTTTCGCCGCAGGCCTATATTCACCGGGAACTGCTGTCCGAAGCGCGCGACCTTCTTGTGAACTCATCGCTGCAAGTCGCTGAAATCGCATTCCGATTGGGCTTTCAGGACCCTGGCTACTTCAACCGCTTTTTCACTCGCAACGAGGGCACGTCTCCCGGCCGTTTCAGGAGAACGGCAACGCGAATGCAGAAGGTTCCGCCGCCATCTTATGCGGCCTGGCCGTGACCTGACAGGCGGCTGAGAATTAAGCCGCTTCCAGTTCTTTGATATTGGCAAGGTCTGCTTCCAGCCTCGCAGCCGCCGCCTTAATGTCAAAGGCGTTCTGCAAGTTCAGCCAATATTCCGGTGTGGTCTTGAAAAATTTTGCCAGGCGCAAGGCGGTGTCGGCGGTGATACCGAGTTTCTCTCCCGCAATGCGTTCTATGCGGGTGCGCGGAATATTGAGGTGCCTTGCAAGAGCGTAAGCAGACATCCCCAGCGGCTCAAGATAGAGTTCACGCAGGATTTCGCCCGGATGGATCGGAGGCGATTTACTGATTGTCATGCTCGCTGGCCCTCCTTGGCAGATTTGTCATGAGCCTCTCCACAAAAAATGCCAGACTAGTGATAGTCGGTTATTTCCACGTTTTCCGGCCCTGCTTCCGTCCAGACGAAGCAGATGGGCCACTGCTTGTTGATCCGGATCGAATATTGGCCTTCACGGTCGCCGGACCGCTTTTCCAAACGGTTACCGGGCGGTGACCGAAGGTCTTCTACCGTGGTCGCCGCGTCCAGGATCGTGAGCAGCTGCTGGGCGCGGCGTACCAGATCGGCGGGAAAGCCCTTCTTCATAGATCCGTCGTCAATCGACGCAGTCAGCTTGTTTTTGAAAGAGCGGATCATTGCTGGCCTCGCGATGTTGGTATCATAAACCGATACGCACGGAAGTCAACAGAACCGTATCTCAAAGAGATACAGCTATTACCACCCCGCCACCGTTCGACGCCTCCCGATTGGCAGCATCATCGGCTTGCCCGAGGTCGGATCTTCGATGACCCGGCTTTCGATGCCGAAGACGTGACGGACATTCTCTTCCGTCAGCACCTCTTCCGGCGTGCCGAACACATGCAGCTTCCCGTCCCTCATGGCAACGAGATGATCGGCATAACGGGCTGCGAGATTGAGGTCGTGCAGCACCATGACGATGGTGGTCTCGCGGGCGTGGTTGAGGTCGGTCAGAAGATCCAGCACCTCGACCTGGTGGCTGATATCGAGGAAGGTGGTCGGTTCATCCAGCAGCAATATGTCTGTCTGCTGAGCGAGCGCCATGGCGATCCAGACGCGTTGCCGTTGGCCGCCGGAAAGCTCGTCCACCGGCCGCTCGGCCAGTTCCACCGTATCGGTGGCGACAAGGGCTGCGGCGACGGCCTCGTCGTCCTGCCGCGACCAGCGGGCGAACAGGCCGTGATGCGGGTGCCGGCCACGGCTGACGAGATCGGCAACCACGATCCCCTCCGGCGCTATCGGCGATTGCGGCAAAAGGCCCATTCGCTGTGCGAGATCGCGGGAGGCAAGACGATGGATCGATTTTCCATCGAGCAGAACCTGACCGGCGCGTGGCGTAATGAGGCGCGACATGCTGCGCAGCAAGGTGGACTTGCCGCAGGCATTGGCGCCGACGATGACGGTGATCTTGCCGCGTGGAACGGTGAGATCCAACCCTTCGATGATGAGGTTTTCACCGTAACCGGCCGACAGGCCGTTCACGGAAAGGGAGTGGCCGGTCATAACGAGCCTCCGCTGCGGTTGACCCGCACGATAAGGTAAATCAGATAGGGCGCACCGAGCGCGCCGGTAACGACGCCGACCGGGTAACGGCCCGGCAACAGGAACTGGCCACAATAATCGCCCACCAGCACCAGCGCCGCCCCAACCAGCGCCGCAGGAAGGAGCAGCGAGCCGTTGCTGCCGACGATGCGCGCCGCAATCGGCCCGGAGAGGAAAGCGACAAACGCGATGGGACCCGAGACCGCCGTTGCAAAAGCGATCATGCCGACTGCGGCGATGATGACGATGATGCGGGTTCGACCCACCCGCACGCCGAGCGCTCCGGCGGCGTCGTCACCCAGTCTCAACGCTTCCAGATCACGCGCCCGGCTGAGAAGCACGCCGCCGAACAGGATGAGCGCGATGAGGAGCGGCAGCAACTGCGCGATTTTCGCGCCGTTGACGCTGCCGGTCAGCCAGCGCATCGCCTCCAGCAATGTCCATGCCGGCGCAACGGAGAGTATATAGGCGATGAAGCTTTCCAGCATGGCTGAAACGCCAATGCCGACGAGGATCAGCCGCGTGCCGGCCACGCCGTTGCGGAAGGACAGGAGATAGACGAGAAGCGCGACGCCAAGACCGGCGGTGACGGCGAAGACCGAGATTAGCGGCCCGCTCATCTGCAAAACGACGATGGCGAAAACGGCTGCCGCACTTGCACCGGAACTGATGCCGATAATATCGGGGCTGGCGAGCGGATTGCGCAGCATGATCTGGAAGGCGACGCCGCCAAGCCCGAAGCTCAGGCCAGCAATAACCGAAAGCAGCGCGCGCGGCAGGCGCAGCTGCCCGACGGTGAAAGTGACGCCGGCAATATCGTCCCCCAGCAGAACGCGGATGACATCGCCGGGCGGCGTGAAGGATTGCCCGAGCATCAGCGTTGTTGCGAAAGCGGCAATCAGGATCACCGACAGGGCGGCGATGACAAGGCGACGTCGGCGCTGACGTGTATGGCGATTGAAGACGAGATTTTCGATGACGGGAGCGGATATGGTCACAATTCACGCACCCTCTGGCGTCTGACAATCCAGATGAAGAAAGGCGCACCGACAAGGGCGGTGACGATGCCGACATCCAGTTCCGACGGCCGCGCCACGATGCGCCCTAAAATATCGGCGGCAAGCAGCAGGCACGCCCCGCCAAGTGCCGAGAACGGCAAAAGCCAGCGATTGTCCACCCCGACGAGCAGGCGGCAAAGATGCGGCACCACCAGCCCGACAAAACCGATCGGCCCGCAAATGGCGGTAGCCGCACCGCAAAGCAGAATGGCACCGAAGGAGGCTACGGCTCGGGCCACCGCAACATTCTCGCCAAGCCCGGCGGCGAGTTCGTCTCCAAGCGCCAGAGAATTCAGCTTGCGCGCCGAAAGCAGGCTGATAATGAAGCCGGCGGCCAGAAAGGGCAGCACGGTCTCGATGCGCTCGAAAGTCGCCCCGCCGACGCCGCCGATCTGCCAGGAACGGATGCCGCCAGCAATATCGCTGCGTGGCAGCACGACGGCGATGACGAGCGAGGAAAAGGCGACGGAGGTGGCAGCACCCGCAAGTGCGAGTTTCAGCGGTGTCGCCCCGCCTCGCCCGAGCGAACCGACAACATAAACGAAAACCGCAGATCCCCCCGCCCCGGCAATCGCAACCATGATGAAGGCCTGCGCCGTGGCGATGCCGAACCAGACAATGCCAATGACGACGGCGAGCGACGCCCCCATGTTCACACCGAGAATGCCGGGATCGGCAAGCGGATTGCGGGTAACGCCCTGCATGATGGCCCCGGCCAGCGCGAGTGCGGCCCCGGAAAGGAGCGCGAGCAGGGTGCGCGGTAGGCGCACCGCAACCGCCGCCTCGGCAACCGTCTCGACACGGCCGCTGAGCCCACCAACAATATCCGCGAAAGAGACGTCACGCGTGCCGATGGCGACGGAGAGAGCACAAAGCAGTGCGAGAAGCGCCAGCACCGCGCCGAGCCAGGCCGTTCGGACGCGGTTGGAGCGGCCGGCGAGCAGCACGGCCGTCGCATTGCCGGGCCCGGAAATTGTCATTGCGATTTCCCGGAAGATTTGTCGGCAGCCTTTGCCAGAAGATCGGCATAGTCCTTCAACACCCACGAAATCGACAGCGGCGTGGGATTGGAGGCGGTGCCAAGCGGATCGCGGCCCAGCATGACGATCGCATCGTTGGCAACGGCTGGCATGCGCGCGAGCAGCGGATCGGCCCGCATGGCATTCAGCAGCGGCTCGCTGCCATAGGTCACGACGATATCGACATCGTCAAAGGCATCCACACGCTCGGCGCTGACGCCGGCGGCGAATTGTCCCGGCTTCGTCGCCTCCAAGACGCTTTTCGGCGAGGCAAGCCCAAGATCGGCGAAAAACTTCACCCTGGTATCGTTGGCCGTATAGAAATTGACGACGCTGAGATTGGTGGCGTCGAGATGGGTGACGAACATCGCCGACCTGCCCTTCAGCTGCGGGTGGACGGCAACGACCTCAGCAATCTCGCCCTCGATGCGTTTGATGAGCGCCTCACCTTCCGCAACCATGCCAAGCCCGGCGCTGTTCAGCCGGATCATCTCGCGCCAGTCCGTTGCCCAGGGAGAAACGGGATAGGCGACGACAGGGGCGATCTGGCTCAGCGTATCGTAGTCGGACCGGCTCAGGCCTGAATAGGCCGCAAGGATAACATCCGGCTGCGTCGCCGCCACGGCCTCGAAATCTATACCGTCACCCTCGTCGAACAGAACAGGCTTTGCCGCGTCGAGTTCGGTGAGCCGCTTTGCCACCCATGGCAGCAGGCCATCGCCGTCATCATCGCCGAAATTGGCCGCCGCAAAACCGACAGGCACGATGCCGAGCGCCAGCGGCACCTCATGGTTGGCCCAGGCGACAGTCGCTACCCGCTGCGGTTTCTTCGCAATCGTGGTCGTGCCGAACGCATGTTTGATGACGATGGGATAGCGGGTTGTCTGCTCCGCCGAGGCCATATTCGGCGCGATCATCGACAGGAAAAGCACAAATACCGGCACGAGGCAGCGGAACGGGCAAAGCATTGGCGAGCTCTCAAAAGTTCAAAAGTGGACTTGAACTCTCAGCTTCAATTGCCCCCGTCAAGCCCAGGCAGGAAATGGCGTCGCAACAGCGGTGAAATTTCCGGGGTTTTGTACAAAACCGCAAAAAGTTACAATACCGGACAAACTTTCTCAAGTTATTGGGCGCTTCGAGAGTGGGCCGTGCAAGCGGCGATCGGGGCATCAAGGTCTGGAACATACCAATGAATATCGAAACCGAAGGCAGACACCGCAAAACCGCGCGACGTCATTATCAGGATGCGGCGCTGCTTGCCTGCACGGCGCTTGTCGCTACCCTGCCCGGCTCCCTGCTGGCGCAGGAAGCTGCCAATACGGGCGGCAGCACGGTTCTGGAGCGCATCACCATCGAAAGCGGCGACAATGACCAGAAGTCCATTGTCGCCACCCGCACGACGAGCGGCAGCAAGATGGCGACCGATATTCTCGACACACCGGCCTCCGTTTCCGTCATCACCGCCAGGGAAATGCAGCAGCGCGGCGTCCAGAGCGTGGAAGAGGCGCTGCAATATACCGCTGGCGTGACCACAGATTTTTACGGCTCCGACGACCGGTTCGACTATTTCAAGATTCGCGGTTTCGACGCCTATACCTATCGCGACGGGTTGACGCTTGGCCGTCCCTTCGGCGCGCTGCGCGAAGAAACCTATGCCTATGAGCGCGTGGAAGTGCTGAAGGGCGGCAATTCCACCACCTTTGGCGTCTCGGATCCCGGCGGCTCGGTGAATTATTCCACCAAGGTGCCGAAACGCACCCGTTTCGGTGAAGCCTATGTCACCGGCGGCTCCTATGGCCGCGCCGAAACCGGCTTTGACTTTGGCGACAATATCACCAGCGACGACACGCTGTCCTATCGTCTGACCGGCAAGCTCAGAAATGCCGATGCGGAATATGACTATTCCCGCGACGACGAGAAATTCTTCATGGGCGGCCTGACTTGGCGTCCCACGGACGTTACCAGCCTTACCGTGGTTTACGATCATCTCAACAAGGATGGCGTTCCCGGCGGAGGCGGCCATCCCGTCGGCTCGCATTTCGACCGGAGCCGCTTCTTCGGCGAACCGGACTACAATTATCGCGGCACGAACCGCAATTCGCTGAGCGTGATGTTCGACCACGATTTCGGCTCGGGTCTGACCCTGAGTTCCAATGCGCGCTACAGCAAAGCGAATACGGACTTCGGTTACGCCTATATCTCGTCGACACCGACCAACGGTTCGACCATTGCCAACCGGTCCTATTTCGGAAACGACACCGAGACCGAAAACTTCCTGATCGACACACGCCTGCAATATGACACGCGGTTTGAGAATGTCGAAAGCCGCAGCCTCGTCGGCGTCTTCTACAATGACTACACCTCCGGCAGCAAAAGCTACTTCGGTGCTGCGCCGAGCATCAACTGGATGAGCCCGGTCTATACCGGCGCACCCGCGTCCGTGCCGCTCTATGCCGACTCCCTGACGGACCAGAAGACCAAGGCGATCTATCTCCAGCAGGACTTCACCTTCTT
This sequence comes from Agrobacterium sp. El2ro-1b, assembly GCF_048298475.1. Classification (NCBI taxonomy): domain Bacteria; kingdom Pseudomonadati; phylum Pseudomonadota; class Alphaproteobacteria; order Hyphomicrobiales; family Rhizobiaceae; genus Agrobacterium; species Agrobacterium sp. El2ro-1b. The sequence continues at coordinate 240,034 of NZ_CP103459.1, forward strand.
CGACAGGTTGATCGTCAGCGCCGGCCTGCGCAACGACTGGATCGACACCGAGCAGACCAATCGGCTGAATGGCACGAAGGCAAGCGGCGACATCAGCGAACTGACCAAGCGCATCGGCGTGTCATACAAGATCACCAACGAAATCGCGCCTTATATCAGCTATGCCGAATCGGTAGTGCCCGCATCCGGCCTGACGGTAGAGTCCGAACGCGGCGAGCAGATCGAACTCGGCGTGAAATACCGGCCGGACGCTTTCCCGGCCCTGTTCACCGCCTCGATCTACGATCTGAAGAAAAACAACATCACCGTCACCAGCCCGATCACGAGCCTGCCCACGACCATCGGCGAGGTGCGCGTGCGCGGTCTCGATCTCGAAGCCAAGGCGGAAGTGACCGACAATCTCAGCCTGACGGCGGCCTATTCCTATCTCGACGCGGAAATCACGGAAAACGGTACCGGCGGCAATGTCGGCAACCGGCCGCAATTCGTGCCAGAGCATCAGGCCTCGCTGTGGGTCAATTATACGCTTGCAGGCAACGACCATTTCGGCGACATGACCTTCGGTCTCGGCGGCCGCTACACCGGCGCCTATTATTTCGACAATGCCAACAAGGTCGAAACCGGAAGCAGCGTGACCGTGGATGCCGCGTTCAGCTACAAGATTCAGGAAACCGCCTCGCTGGACGTCAATGTTTCCAACATCTTCAACGAAAAACACGTCTCTTATGGCGGGTTCGGCGCTGACTTTTATAATCCCGGTCGGGCGTTTTCCGTGACCTTGCGAAAAACGTGGTAAAAATCGATATAAGCAATATTTTTCAAAATATTGCTTATATTTCCTAACGCATCATGTCATCCTTAAGTTTATCCCGAGGATCTGACGAGCCCGCATCAAGACACCGATCTCGTCCTGTCAAAGCAGCTTGTGCAGACGTCGCCAGGCGGCGGGAGTGTTGCCCACGGACTGGCGGAAAGCCTTGGTCAGATGGGCCTGATCGGAAAAGCCGAGCTGGGCGGCGATATCGGCCACCGTCAGATCGCCTTCCAGCAGAAGTTTCTGGGCGGCATTGATGCGCCGCTCCAATTGCCATTGCAGCGGCGTCTTGCCGGTGGTCTGGCGAAATACGGTGGCGAACCAGCTTTCCGAAAGCCCGACGATATCGGCCATCTCGGCAACCGTCATACGGTCGTCACCACGTTTTTCGACCTGGGCAAGAAGCTTGTTCAACTGCGCTTGCGTCAGCCTGCCATTGGCCTGCTCCGGCGCAGGGCCGGGAATATCCAGCAGGCCGGCAACGATGCTGCCGACAAGACTTTCCGCATAGACCGCATGTTTCGAGGGTTCGCAGAGCTCATCGACAAGCAGGCCGGCAAGGGTTTCCACCGAACCGATGTCCTGTATCTCGACCGGCCGGCGTAGCGCCGTCATCGCCGCGGAACTGCCGACCGAGGGTGACAGGAAGCGCAACAACCGGTCCTTGTGAATATGCAGGTTGAGATGCGAGAACCGATGCGTGGCGCTGCTGCTCGTCCACATCGGCACGCCGGCGGGCACATAAACCGCCCGTGTCATCGGCCGCGAATGGTTGGTAAATTCACCATTGCAGTTGGACATGCTGATGCGAGAGGAAACATCGTTGAAAAAGATCATGATGCGCGGATCGGCGGCCAGATAATAACCCTTGGCTCCCATCTGGCTTTCCGCTTCCCAGAAAGCACTGACCAGTCCGTCAAACTGGCGCCATTTCACCGGCGCAGTGACGCTGATCCCTTCCGTGTGCCAGGTCATGGAATGCCAGAAACTCAATGCGGGTACCGTCCGGTTGTCGGGTCTGGGGTCAGCGTATGAAAAGACGCGCGCACCACGACAGTCAACGCGCTCCGCCCTATTAACATGACTTATCAATTCATGTTAATAGCAAAGATTGTTATAAAGTAAAACGTTCGCTGCGGCGACCGCGCTGGAACCTCTGCTCATGACGGCCGTTGAACTCCTGACAGAAGTGCAACAACGGAGATTACCATGGACAGCAAGAAGGAACCGGGCGACTTTGCAGACAAGAAGCGCGAAGAGCACGGCCGTGGCGTGATCGTGGCTGGGCCGGACGCGCATGAAAACGAGAAGGACGGCAAAGCCCCGTCGCCAGACGCCGGAAAAACCCCGGCCGGCAAATCGGTTCCGTCCTCGAACCGGCGATAGGAAAACCGTCCTGCGCAAACAAGATAATGCGGGCCTATAAGGCGTCCAGCAATCTTGCGCCGTCACGGCAAACGTTGCGCCTTGGCGGTCGATAGAACGAAAAACACCTCCCCGATTTTTCGGGGAGGTGTTTATTCTTAAACAGCCGGACTTTTCTTACAGAAGGTCAAAACGGTCGGCGTTCATCACCTTCGTCCAGGCGGCGACGAAGTCAGGCACGAATTTTTCCCTGTTGTCGTCCTGCGCATAAACTTCGGCATAGGCGCGCAGGATGGAGTTGGAGCCGATCACGAGATCGACGCGGGTTGCCGAATATCTGGCTGCACCGGTTTTGCGGTCACGGATCTCATAGAGATTGTTGCCGGTCGGAACCCAGGAATAGGCCATGTCCGTCAGCGTCGTGAAGAAGTCCGTCGTCAGCGCGCCGGGCTTGTCGGTGAAGACGCCGTGCGCCGCACCGCCGTAATTGGCGCCGATGACACGCAAGCCGCCGATGAGGACCGTGAGTTCCGGCGCGGTGAGGCCCAGAAGCTGCGCGCGATCCAGCAGCAGTTCTTCGGGGCTGACGACATAATCCTTCTTGACCCAGTTACGAAAACCATCCGCCAGCGGTTCAAGCGGCGCGAAGCTGTCGGCATCCGTCTGTTCGGCGGATGCGTCACCACGACCGGCCGCGAATGGCACGGCGATATCGAAGCCGGCCGCTTTCGCAGCCTGCTCCACGCCGTAATTGCCAGCCAGAACGATCACATCGGCGATGCTTGCACCGGTTTCGCGGGCGATCGGCTCCAGAACCGAAAGCACGCGGGAAAGACGGGCGGGCTCATTGCCTTCCCAATCCTTCTGCGGTGCGAGACGAACACGCGCGCCATTGGCGCCGCCGCGCTTGTCCGAACCACGGAAGGTGCGGGCACTGTCCCATGCGGTCGAAACCAGATCGGCAACGGAAAGGCCGGAAGCGGCGATCTTCGCCTTGATGGCAACAACATCGTAGCTCGTGGAACCTGCCGGGATCGGATCCTGCCAGATCAGGTCTTCAGCGGGAACATCCGGGCCGATGTAACGGGACTTCGGCCCCATGTCACGATGCGTCAGCTTGAACCAGGCGCGGGCGAAGACATCAGAGAAATGGTCCTGATCGTCCTTGAACTTCAGCGAAATCTCGCGGTAGATCGGATCGACCTTCAGGGCCATGTCGGCATCGGTCATCATAGGGATGGTACGGATCGACGCATCCTCGACATCAACAGGCTTGTCTTCTTCGGCGATGGTGATCGGCGCCCATTGCGATGCACCGGCCGGGCTGTGCGTCAGGGTCCACTCGTGCTTGAACAGCATGTCGAAGAAGCCGTTGTCCCACTTGGTCGGTTCGCTTGTCCATGCGCCTTCGATACCCGACACCACGGTGTCACGGCCAATGCCGCGGCCCTTGGTATTGATCCAGCCGAGGCCCTGATATTCCGGGCCAGCAGCTTCCGGATCGGGGCTGAGATTGGCAGCGCTGCCATTACCATGCGATTTGCCGATGGTGTGTCCACCGGCCGTCAGGGCAACGGTTTCTTCGTCGTCCATGCCCATGCGGGCGAAGGTTTCGCGCATCTGCGCCGCCGTCGCCAGCGGATCGGACTTGCCGTTGACACCTTCCGGGTTGACGTAGATGAGGCCCATCTGCACGGCGGCAAGCGGGTTTTCCAGCGTCTCGGGCTTGCTCACGTCGCCATAACGACCGTCGCTCGGCGCCAGCCATTCCTTTTCGTCACCCCAATAGGTGTCCTTTTCCGGTGCCCAGATGTCTTCGCGGCCGAAGGCGAAACCGAATGTCTTCAGACCCGCGACGTCATAAGCGATCGTGCCGGCGAGCGCGATGAGGTCGGCCCAGGAAATCTTGTTGCCGTATTTCTTCTTGATCGGCCACAGCAGACGGCGGCCCTTGTCGGTGTTGACATTATCCGGCCAGGAATTGAGCGGTGCAAAACGCTGGTTGCCGGTGTTGGCGCCGCCGCGACCGTCGGTGACACGATAGGAACCGGCCGCGTGCCAGGTAACGCGGGCCATCATGCCGACATAGCTGCCCCAGTCGGCCGGCCACCATTCCTGGCTGTCCGTCATAAGCGCACGCAGATCGGCCTTGAGGGCTTCGACATCAAGCGTCTTCAGCGCTTCCCGGTAATTGAAGGAGGTGCCGAGCGGATTGGTCTTTGTGTCGTGCTGATGCAGGATGTCGAGGTTCAGCGCGTTCGGCCACCATTCGGTCACCGATTTACCGGAGGCCGTATTGCCTCCATGCATGACGGGACACTTGCCAGCCGGTTTTGAAGTTGCGTCCATTTCGCCCTCCGATGGGTTTAGCAATTAAACAAATTATCAGTTCGACATGTGCAGCATTCCGAGCCAGAGGCGGCGGCAGGTCTCAAACGACCCGCTGCGATGCCGATGATCATCCACAGCTACAGCTTCTTTCTGTCATGAAGATGACTAACAGTCGGGTTCCATAATTTCCAATTGTATATTCTAAAGGCTGCGATATGCTGAGCTTATGATTGCCCTCTCCATGAAACATCTCCGTTATTTTGATGCGCTGGCCAAAATCGGCCATTTCGGGCGCGCCGCGCAAGCCTGCGCCATCTCCCAGCCTGCACTATCTTTACAGATCCGGGAACTGGAGGAATTGATCGGTGCGCCGCTCGTCGAACGTGGTAGCCGCCAGATCAGGCTGACGGCGCTGGGTGAAGAATTTGCCGAGCGCACCCGGGCAATCCTGCGTTCGGTGGACGAATTGCAGGATCTGGCGCGCGCAGGTCATGGCCCGCTCAGTGGCCGCCTGCGCATCGGTGTCATTCCAACCGTCGCGCCCTATCTTCTGCCGCAGGTGATCAAAACGCTGACCCGGCATTATTCCGGACTGGAAGCGCGCCCGCGCGAGGCGGTAACGCAGAAGCTCATTGAAGACCTTCTCGAAGCCCGGCTCGACATGGCAATCGTCGCGTTGCCGGTCTCGGAGCCCGCGCTGGAAGAAGTGCCGCTGTTTTCGGAGGAATTCATTCTGGTGCGACCGATGGAGGATGCCGGCATGCCTGTGCCAAGCGCCGACAAGCTGGGCGAAATGCGCCTGCTGCTTCTGGAGGAAGGCCATTGTTTCCGCAACCAGGCGCTTTCCTTCTGCAGCACCACGAATGCACCGCCGCGCGTGCTGATGGAAGGCAGCTCGCTGTCGACGCTGGTACAGATGGTTGGCGCGGGCATCGGTGTCACGCTCATTCCGCAGATGGCGGTCGATATGGAAACGCGGCAATCCACCGTCTCGGTGTTCCGTCTGGCGGAGCCGCGCCCATCCCGCACCATTGGCATCGTCTGGCGAAAGAGCAATCCGCTTTCGGCGCAGTTCGCCCATATTTCCGAGATCGTCCGCGAGTGTGGTCTTCAGAAGCTGACGGCCGCCACCTGAAGAAATCCGCCACCCTTGGGGTTGCGGCTAGAGCTTGACACTGCCTTCCCGCTTCTTTTTGCCTTTCGGGCGGAAATCAACCAGTAGCGATTTCAGCTCGATGTCGCGAACGCGCCTTGCCGCCTCGTCGGGCAGCACCCATTCCGAAACGCGTTGTCCACTTTCCTTGAAACTGGCATCAGCCTCAGTCGCCTCGATCTGGAACACATCGACCATGCAGGGCACGACATCGCCATTGTCGAGCATCTTCAGATAGGTATAGCGACCGATGGCCTCCTTTCGCACCCGGCCGCGCACGCCCGCCTCCTCCCATGCCTCGATGGCCGCCGCCTGATGCGGCTTCTTGCGCTTCATCGGCCAGCCGCGCGGAATGATCCAGCGTCCGCTGGACCGGGAGGTAACGAGGAGGATTTCGATAGTCCCGCCATCGACATAACGGAAGCAGAGCGCGGCATATTGCTGCCGGAAAGCGCCGGTGAAGAGCTTTTCCGGAACAGCAGCCAGCTGCTGAAGCAATGTGAGTGGACGGGCCGGGCGGGTCTGCCGACGTTTCTTGGCGGGTTTCATATCCGTTGATAGTGCCGATTTTCCGGGTTGCATCAATGCCCCGCGTGCATTTATGACAGTTTTATGACAATCACCCCCAACAACTAATATAGCGCCATTGAGGGCCAATTCGCATGATGAGTATTTTTCGCAAGCTGATGCCGCGCGAGGACCGTTTCTTCGACATGTTCAGCAAACATTCCGAAACCGTCATCAAAGCGGCTGAAGCCCTTGATCATCTTTTGAGCGGCGTCGACGTCGAGAAGAACTGCGACCTCATCGTCGCGCTGGAACACCAGGCGGACGACATTACCCGCGAGGTTCTGCTTGCAGTCAGGCGCAGCTTCATCACGCCCTTCGATCGTGGCGACATCAAGGATCTCATCCAGTCCATGGATGACGCCATCGACATGATGCACAAGACCGTCAAGACAATTCGCCTGTTCGAACAAAGCGAATTCGACCCGCTGATGAAGGAGATGGGCCACGAGATCGTCCGCGCGGCCGGCCTCATCGCGGAAGCCATTCCGCTGCTCAACAAGGTCGGCGCGAACGCGCAGCGCCTCTCCGCCATCGCCGAAGAGGTGACCCGTGTCGAAGGCCGCTCTGATGATCTCCACGATCAGGGGCTGAAAGACCTCTTCCGCCGCCATGGCGCGAACGGCAATGCCATGGCCTATATGATCGGCAGCGAAATCTACGGCGAACTCGAAAAGGTCGTCGACCGCTTCGAGGATGTGGCCAATGAGATCAGCGGCATCGTGATCGAGAACGTCTGATGGATGTCGCACTTGCCCTGCCGCTGCTTGTCGGCCTCATCGCCATCGCGCTGTTCTTCGATTTCCTGAACGGTCTGCACGACGCCGCCAATTCCATCGCGACCATCGTTTCCACCCGTGTGCTGCGGCCGCAATATGCGGTCGCATGGGCGGCTTTCTTCAATTTCATCGCCTTTCTGTTCTTCGGCCTGCATGTGGCCGAAACGCTCGGCACCGGCATCATCGATCCGGCCATCGTTTCACCGCAGGTCATCTTTGCGGCACTGATCGGGGCAATCGTCTGGAACATCGTCACCTGGATTTTCGGCATTCCTTCCAGCTCGTCGCATGCGCTGATCGGCGGTCTCGTCGGTGCGGGTTTTGCGAAGGTGGGCTTTAATTCCATCGTCTGGTCCGGCCTGCTGAAGACCGTCGGCGCCATCTTCATGTCGCCGGCCATCGGCTTTTTCCTGGCACTGCTTCTCGTCCTTGCCGTGTCGTGGCTGTTCGTGCGGCAGACGCCTTTTGCGGTCGACCGCACGTTCCGGATCATGCAGTTCATTTCCGCCTCGCTTTATTCGCTCGGCCATGGCGGCAATGACGCGCAGAAGACCATGGGCATCATCGCCGTGCTGCTCTTCAGCCAGGGGCATCTCGGCGAGAGCTTCTACGTGCCCTTCTGGGTGGTGATTTCCTGCCAGTCGGCCATGGCGCTCGGCACACTGTTCGGCGGCTGGCGCATCGTGCACACGATGGGCTCGAAGATCACACGGCTGAACCCCATGCAGGGTTTCTGCGCTGAAACCGGTGGCGCACTGACGCTGTTTGGCGCCACATGGCTCGGCATTCCGGTCTCCACTACCCACACGATCACCGGCGCCATTATTGGCGTGGGTGCCGCCCGCCGCGTCTCTGCGGTGCGCTGGGGGCTAGCAGGCAATATCGTCATCGCCTGGGTCGTGACCATGCCGGCCGCAGCGCTCATCTCCGCCGGTGTTTATGGACTGACGTCACTGTTCGGCTGATCGTTGCCGATTGCTACTCTCCCGGAACAAAAGCTGCCCTGCGGCTGTTGTCCCGGGAGACGAATGGCGAAGCGGATCGCAAGACAATGGCACGGCAGGTTTTCTGGAAAGGTTATCTGAAGCTGTCGCTGGTGACGGCCTCGGTTTCGTTGACGCCCGCGACCACCGAGAGCAATAAATACTCCTTCCACATCCTCAATCGTAAAACCGGCAACCGCGTCGAAAGCCGTTATGTCGACAGCGTCACCCACAGACCGGTCGCCGCGAAAAATCAGGTGAAGGGTTTTCCGCGCGGCGAGGACGATTACGTGCTGCTGGAGGATGACGAGATCGATGCGGTGGCGCTGGAAAGCACCCGCACCATCGATATCAAGACCTTCGTGCCCAAGGGGTCGATCGACTGGATCTGGTATGATCGCCCGCATTTTCTGCGACCGGAAGACAAGATCGGCACCGAAGCCTTCAGCGTCATCCGCGAAGCCATGAAGGCGAACGAGGTCTTTGGCATCGCGCGTCTGGTGATCTATCGCCGCGAAAGGGCGGTCCTGCTCGAACCTTCCGGTAAGGGCATCATTCTCTGGACGCTGCATTACGGCGAGGAAGTGCGCGAAAGCATCGACGCGCTGGAGCCGAAGATGAAAATCGAAACGCCTTTGCTGCAGGCGATGGAAAAACGCATCGGCAAACAGGTGACCGGCTGGAAGCCGACCCTGGTGCAGGACCCGATCCAGAAAAAGATCAAATCGCTGCTGAAGTCCAAAGGAGACGAAGTCTCTTCTTCCAAGAAGAAGACTGGCGCGAAGGCCAAGACCGGCGGCAATGTCATCAACATCATGGATGCGCTGAAGAAGAGCATCGCCGCTGAAAAACGAAGCTGAGGATCAGCGCGACTTTTTCGGCAGCGGTTCTGCGGCGGCAAAGAAGCCGTCCCACGGATCTTTCTTCAGGGCGGAGAGCCGCGCACCGATATTATCGACGGTAAAATGCGCCGGGCCGATCTCGGCTGTCAGTTCCGACCATTCCAGCGGCGCGGAAATGGCGGCACCCGGCCGGGCCCGCGTGGAATAGGCTGCGACCGCCGTATTGCCCCGGCCATTGCGCAGATAATCGATGAAAATGCGACCCTGACGCTTGGCCTTGGTGGCGACGGAGAGATATTTCTCCGGCTCGGCCTTCGACATATCCGCGGCCATGGCTTTGGCGAAGGCCTTGACGGGCGCCCAGCCTGCCTGTGGTTTCAGCGGCGAGACCACATGCAGCCCCTTGCCGCCCGACGTCTTGACGAAGGCTGCCAGTCCCACATCTTCGAAGCGCCGTTTGAGTTCTTGCGCCGCCTCGATCACCGCATCCCAGGCCACGTCCTCACCGGGGTCGATATCCATGGTCATCATGTCAGGCTTTTCCCAATTGGCGGTGGTCGCGCCCCAGGGGTGGATTTCAAGCGCGGCGGATTGCACGAGCGCCATCAGGCCATCGAAATCCGTGATGCGGATCAGCGGTTCGCCGCCCTTGTCCTTGGGATCCTTGATCTGCTCAATCGCCTTGTTGATGCCGCGCCAGGCGTGTTTCTGGAAAAACCGTTGTCCCTCTATGCCCTCGGGGCAACGCAACAGCGCCAGCGGCCGGTTGACGACAAAGGGCGCCATATGCCGCCAAACCTGCGCATAATAGTCGGCCAGTCCCTCCTTGGTCACGCCGTCATCCGGCCAGTAAAGCCGGTCGGGGTGAGTGAACTTGATCTTCGACTGCGGCGCATTGCTATCCGACACGGCCTTCTCCTCGCGTTCGATCTCTCGTGCCGGCTTGTCTTCCCGTAGACCCCGGAAGGATGCATGACGCAGATTGCCATCTCCTGACCAAGCGCGAAACTCCACCTCCGCCACCAGTTCCGGCGTAACGAAATGGAGATCGCGGCGGGCAAGCGCGGTCAGCTTGTCGCCAAAGGGGCTGTCCTTGCGTTCCAGCGGCTTCAGACGAGAAAATATCATCTCCGCGACGTCGCCGGAATAACCGGTACCGACACGACCGACATGGCGCAGCTTACCGTTTTCATAGACCCCGAGAGCCAGCGAGCCGATGGCATGCTCCGACGCCGAGGAGACTGTATAACCGCCGATGACGAATTCCTGTCGCATCGAACATTTGGACTTTACCCATTCGCCCTTGCGGCCGGACGCATATTTGCTGCTCCTGACCTTGGAAATCACGCCTTCGAGGCTGAGCCGACAGGCATGGTCCAATACCAGCGCGCCACTTTCCTCAAAATGTTGGCTGTAGCGGAGATGGGGGTCGCCGGCCGGCAGCAACTTTTCCAGTAATGCCTTTCGTTCACTCAAGGCAGCACCGCGCAGATCGCTGCCATCGAGATGAAGGAGATCGAAGGCATAAAAGACGAACCGGTCGTCGCGTCCTTCGCTCAGATCCTGCTGCAAGGCGGAAAAGTCAGAGGCGCCGCTGTCGCGCTCCACGACAATTTCGCCGTCGATCAAAAGCGTTTCCGCCGGCAGCGCCGTGAGTGCAGCCGCCACGGCGGCGCCGAATTTTTCCGTCCAGTCCAGCCCGCTGCGGGTCAGCAGCTGAAGTTTGCCCTGATCGACTCGCGCCTGCAGGCGGTAACCGTCGAATTTGATTTCGTGCAGCCAGCGTGATCCCTCCGGCGGTTTCGGCTTCAGTCTGGCGAGTGCGGGCGGCACGAAAGATGGCAAGGCCTGTTTGCGTGCTCCTTTAGGCAGCGCATGTGCCTGTTTCTGGCCGGATGTCGAGGCGACGGCCTTTTTCGAGACCGGCTTTGAATTCCAGGTGTCTTCCGGTTTTTTTGCGACCTCCTCGACACTGCGGCCGGTCTTTACCGATTCCGGCCTTTCCTCGAGAATATCAGCACCGCCTTTATGCCTCGCCTCCTCATCGTCACCCTTGATCAGCAGCCAGTTCTCCCGGCTCTCTCCGGGCTTGCCGTGCATGCGCACAAGATGCCAGCGGCCTTTCAGCTTCTCTCCCTCGAGCTCGAACTCCAGATGGCCCTTTCGATATCCTTTCCCGGCATCACCAATCGGCTGCCAGATGCCGCGATCCCAGACGATCACAGTGCCGCCGCCATATTGTCCCTTGGGGATGACGCCTTCGAAATCGCCGTAGTTCAGTGGATGGTCTTCCACATGTACGGCAAGGCGCTTGTCTTCAGGATCGAGGCTTGGGCCGCGCGTCACCGCCCAGCTTTTCAGCACCCCGTCCATTTCGAGGCGAAAATCGTAATGCAGGCGGCGGGCATCGTGTTTCTGGATCACGAAGCTCGATCCCGGTTTTTCAGCCGTTGTGCCTTTGGGCTCGGGCGTCTTGTCGAAACTGCGCTTGGCGTTGTAGGTCTGCAATCCCATGGATCAGCTCGCTTTCCGCGAGGCCTTGCGGCCTGATGCCGTGGCCTTTTTCCCGCTGCCTGCTCCGGCACCGGCGCTGCGGCGCAGGGCCTCCTTGAGATCGATGATGTTGTCTTCCTTGCGCGGTGGCGGCTTGGCGATTTCCCGGCCTTCGATCTTGGCTTTCACCAATTCCGCCAGCGCATCATTATACCGATCACTATAATCGGCCGGATCGAATGTACCCGCCCGCTTTTCGATAATGTGGCCGGCAAGTTCGAGCATTTCATCGTCGAACTCGATATCGGGGATCGACTTGAAGACGGATGTTTCCGAACGAACCTCGTAGCTGAAATTCAGTGTGGTGGCGACAAGCGCCTTGCCGCTCGGGCGGATCAGCAGAATGCGGTTACGGCGGAAAAGCACGGCTTCGCCGAGGGCCACGACATTTTCATCGTCCATGGCCTTGGCGAGAAGCGTCAGCGCCTCTTCGCCATCCTCCCCGGTCGGCGCGAGATAATAGGACTTGTCGAAATAGAGCTTGTCGATCTCGTCACAGGGCAGAAAGTGTTTGACGTGAATGACCTTGTCGCTTTCAGGCATCAGCTTTGCGATCTCGTCTCCCTCGATGACGATATGGTCGCCATTGTCGAGTTCATAACCCTTGACCTGATCATCACGAAGCACCGGCTCGCCGGTATCGCTGTCGACATATTGCCGCTCGACGCGGTGACCGGTCTTGCGGTTGACGATATTAAACGAAATCTTCTCCGCCGAGGTCAGCGCGGAATAAAGGCCGATCTCGCAGTTGAAATCGGCAAATGAGAGATGCCCTTTCCAACTCGCGCGGCGATTCATGGCCGTCGCCCCTCACCAGCGTGACGGAAGGAAGCTTCACCGCGTCCGCCACCGGAGAGAATGCGCTCGATCGCCGGCACGTCGTCTTGCGCCAGAACCGGTACTGGATCGGAGGCCATGGCTTCCAGTACCTCCGGCGACAGCCCACCGTTGCGAATGACCCATTCCATGGCCTCGCGTGTCTGCCGTTCCGCTTTCAACTGCGCATAAAGCGCCAATATCAGCCGGTCGCGGACATCGAAGTTTTTCAAGCCTTTGTCTGAACGTTCTGACTGCTGTTTCATGTCGAAACCCTCAAAGACCACCCTGCAATAGCGAAGATTGCCTCAGGCAATACCTCTCCCACCGGTCACGCCATATACTTCACCATTGATGAAACTCGCATCCTGCGAGGCGAGCAGCACATAAACAGGTGCCAGTTCCACAGGCTGTCCCGGACGGCCGAAATCGCTGTCCTTGCCGAAGTTCTTCACCTTCTCATCGGGCTGGCCGCCACTCGGCTGAAGAACCGTCCAGAACGGACCTGGCGCTACCGCATTGGCGCGCACGCCCTTTTCGATCAGTTGCTTTGCGAGCGCCTTGGTATAGGCGACGATACCGGCCTTGGTCGTGGCATAATCGAGAAGGATGGCCGATGGTTCATAGGCCTGGATGGACGCGGTGGTGATAACAGACGAACCCGGCTTCAGATAGGGAACAGCCGCCTGCGCAATCCAGTGCAATGCATAAAGATTGGTCTTCATGGTGCGGTCGAAATCATCGGTCGAGAGCTCTTCGATGTCTTCGCGATATTGCTGCCTTGCGGCGTTAATGACCAGAATATCCAACCCGTTGAGGTCGCTGACGGCTTTCTCGACCAGTTCACGGCACCATGCTTCATCGGTAATATCGCCCGGGAGCGCTACCGCCACGCGACCTTCCGCCTCGATCAGTGCAACAACTTCCTCGGCATCCGACTCTTCCTCCGGCAGATAGGATATCGCGACATCGGCACCTTCCCGGGCAAAAGCGATTGCGACTGCGCGCCCGATGCCGGAATCGCCGCCGGTAATCAGTGCCTTGCGCCCCGCAAGCTTACCGGTGCCCATGTAGCTCTTTTCACCATGATCAGGGAAAGGCGTCATATTCGTCACCAGACCCGGCATTTCCTGGGTCGGGGTTGAAAACGGCGGACGCGGATATTGGCTGCGCGGGTCTTGCGGCTCTAGGCGGTCTGTCATCGCGGACTCTCCCATCGATAGAGGTTCATTCAAGGCGCGTTCACGACAGGAGGTCTAAACCTCAGGTCAAACTGATCAACGCTGCCCCAGAGGCAGCGGCAGCATGGACACGCCACATGCAACCCTAACGATCTGCCTCTGCTCTCGTTCCAAAGAATATGGGAAAGTCTGCGCGCGGGCGCGATGCGCGGCCGCATCTTCGTCAAACGGAATGTTTCGTCCGTTTGGCGGTGCTTGCGGCGGGAGCCGGGGCTGGCGCCACATCCGGTCGTCCGAAGAGATAACCCTGCGCCTGGGCACAACCCTCATCAACGACCATGCGGTATTGCGCGTCCGTCTCGATCCCCTCCGCCGTCACCGGCAGATCCAGGCTGCGGCCGAGGCCGATCACCGCACGCACGATGGCGCGGGCATTGTCATCCTCGCTCATGGCGGCGATGAAGCTGCGGTCAATCTTGATCTTGTCGAAGGGGAAGCTCTGCAGGTTGCTGAGCGACGAGTAACCGGTGCCGAAATCATCCATGACGATAGCAACGCCGAGCGCCTTCAACTGGTTGAGGATGACCAACGTCGCCTTGCGGTCTTTGAGAAGTGCTGCCTCGGTAATCTCCAGCTCCAGCCGGTTGGGCGAAAGCCCGGTCTGCATCAACACCGTGCAGACGACATGGCCGAGATTGGCCAGCGAAAACTGCAGGGGCGAGACATTCACCGCAATCTTCAGATGTGGCGCCCAGGTGCTTGCCTGCCGGCAGGCCTCACGCAGCACCCATTCGCCAAGCGAGATGATGATCCCGCTTTCCTCGGCAATCGGAATGAAGACATCCGGCGGCACCACGCCCCTTGTCGGGTGCTGCCAGCGCACCAACGCTTCGTAACCGACGACCTGACCGCATTCGACTGACAGGACCGGCTGATAATTCAACACCAGCTCGTCCCGGTTTATGGCGAGCCGCAAATCGGTCTCGAGCTGGCGGCGCTCGCGGGCTTCCTGGTCCATCAGCGGATCGTAGAAGGCGAGGATGCCACGTCCCCCCACCTTGGCGCGGTAAAGGGCGAGATCGGCGGCATGCATGATGCTTTCATGGTCCTGCCCGTCGCGGGGGAACACGGCGATGCCGATGCTGACGCCGACGGCGGTCGGGTCGTTGACGACATTCATCTTCAGGGCGAACATGCCTAGGATCGTTTCGGCCAGCAGGCGCGCTTCGTCCGCCTTGGTATGCCGGGCGGTCAATATCACAAATTCATCGCCGCCGAGACGGGCGACCACATCGCCTGCCCTTGCACATTCATCGAGAATGGCGGCGACTTTTTTCAAGACGCGGTCACCTTCGGCATGGCCGAATATGTCGTTGACCGCCTTGAACCGGTCGAGATCGAGCGCCAGCAGCGCAAATTCGTCCTCCTCGTCGCCATTGTCGATCTGCTGGTGAAGACGGGTCTGGAACATGGTGCGGTTGGAGAGGCCTGTCAGGACATCGTGGCGCGCGAGATATTCGATTTCGCGCTGCGCTTCCCGCTTTTCCGTCAGGTCGCGAATGGCCATCACTTCGCAGGGGCGGCCGCGATATTCGATGGTGCGCACGCCGAGTTCGAATATCTGTGCCTGCCCGCCCCGCTCGCGGATCGCTTCCACCGGCGCAGGACGCGGCAGATAGGCCGGCTGTCCATCGACGGCCTTGAAGAGATCGTCGGGATTCCGTCCCACAAGCGATGCCTCCTCTCGACCGAGAAGGCCGGCAAAACGGGTGTTAAGTTCCACGATCCGCCCGTCACGGACGACGGCGAGACCATCCAGCGTCGCATCCACCAGCCCTTTGAGATCGACAAGGTAACGATCCACCAGCGCAGCGACGGCAGTGGCAAAAAGGATGAGGAAGGTGACACCGGAAATGGCGCCGATCATGATTAGCCTGCCGACATTATCGGGATCAGGCCCTGACATGGATGGATCCGGCGTGAGAACCGTGGCCGACATGGCCGTAAAATGCAGCGCGCAGATGCCGAAGATTGCCGCTCCGGCCGGGGCCGCAATGCGCTTCCATGAGGCGAGACGACGGAAAAGGAAAAAGGCGAGAACAAAGGCCGCCCAGGAGACCGCAGAACCGCCAAAAACCGGGGCCCACCGATAGCTGATCGAAGCCGCGACATCCATTCCCGCCATCCCGACGAAATGCATGACGGCAACCGACAGGGTGACCAGCGTTCCGACGATGAGCGAGGAGTAGATGGCCTGCGAGCGGGCCATGAGCGCCAGCCAGAAACCGAAAACGGCCAAAGCGGCTGAAAGAGCCGTGAAGAAGAAGTCGTAACCGATCGGAACCGCGCCCCTATAGGCGAGCATGGCGACGAAATGGGTGGCCCAGACGCTCAGCCCCGCGGCAAAGGCCGCAACCAGCACCCAATAGGGCTTGCGGCCCGCCGGACTTTCATCCGCGCGCAACAGAAGATGGAAAAAAGCAAACATGCCAAGCAGGCAGATAACAGCTGCAAGAAGAACGACCGCATGGTCGTGCTGTATGGCAACGCATTCCAAAACCGTGAACATGCTGCACTCTCCCAGCCTTCGAAGAACCGCTCACGGTGGCACTATGGAAGTGCTTTATTTATAAATCTCTAATGCAACTAGTGATAATTGTGTCAATATTTTTTCGCGCAGTAAAAGTGTTCGGGCCGGCGTGCCAAGCTGTAACACTTTCGGCAAACCGGCCCGAAGAAAATGGTGCTAGAGGCTTTATTTCCAGCTTCGATAATCAGCCGCGGCGCATCCGAAAGGTGCTGGGCGGTCGGAGAAACGCTCCTGCAAGCGCGCACAACCCCACTCATTGAGTGCCGCCGGCAGCATGTTGTTGATGTCCATGCCGGGTGAGTTGAACTGCGACGGCGCGCTGGTGACATACCACAGCCAGTAACCGAAGACCGCGACGATGATGACGGCGACGATGCCAACGAACGTTCCCAGTCTGCGCAGGAGGCTCGGTCCTTTCTTTATTGCCGCGCCCTGGGCTGCGACGCCCGACTGTGTCTCATTCGCGAGCAGCGGGGCAAGCGAAGCGAGAGCCTCCGCCCTCTCCTGCTCAGTCAGGTCGATCCGCTCCAGCTGGTCGTCGATGAGAACCGGCAACGCGCTGTTGCCATGCAGGACCGCCAGCGCCACATCGTGTTTGTCGGTGTGACCGACGACAACGGGAATGCGACCCCGCTCCAGATGGGTGAAGGATTGCCGCTTGGTTTTCCCGTCCCTCACCGTATCGGCATAGGTGACGAAGAGACGGCTGCGTTTTTCGGCAACCGCCGTCAGTGCCACCGGAATGACGGTCAAAGGTGCGGCATGCCGCAGCTGCAGGCGAACCCGCAGCACACGGATAAGCGTGAACAACATCGCGAGACTGCCGAAACCAAGCAGGGCAACAAACACGCCAAGCGTGATGATGCGGTTCCAGAGCATGTCGAGACCCAGCGAAATCGTTGCGAGTTCCGGGTTCTTCGCGGAAATCACCAGACCGGTTTCGTAATCACCGGAATGGAAATCGACGAACATCACCTCGACGTCCTTCTTGTAGCTGACGCCGCCATGATCGTAGGAAAGCTCCGCCTCGCAGGTCGTGAAGATCGCCTTGCGCGTCTTGCAGCTGCCGCTGATATCGCCGTTTTCGATTTCCAGCGGATCCTTGCTGATCTGGTAATCGCGCAGAATACCCGGACCTTCCGCCACCAGCATGACGGCAAGGATCGCCACAAGCACCGGAATGGAAAAATAATAGGCACCGGGCACCGAAATGACGCCACGCTTGAGGCTCAACGGCCGCGACGGAAGTTTTATCTGGGCAAGATTCATGGGAGACAACACATTTGCGAGAGACTGGCGGGCGAAGCCTGTGGCTCGTACCCGACGGAAGGAATGGTCACCACCGGTGTCTAATCCGGTGAAGCCTTGGAGAAAACCCCAAAAATTCACGGGATAGTCGCAAGAATTGCGTATTTCCAGAAAATGCACGCGACATCGTGGCTGGCTCTTCAAGCCGTACAAGCCAACGAGCGAAGATCGCCGCAAGCCGCCAAGCAGACTGAAATAAAAACGGGCGGTAAAACCGCCCGCTCTCTATTCATAGGGAAGCATTTGCCTGCCCGTTATTCCTTCGTCACGTTTTCCAGGCGGGTCGTCTGGCTTGGATGCCCGACATAGTCCTTCACCCGCGCATTGAGCACGATAGGCTCGAATCTCTCGAACATCGGCAGCACTGCCGGTTTCTGGGCAACGAACATCTCCTGCATCTGCGTGTAGATTTCCCCCCGCTTCTTGGCATCGGGCTCCAGCGAAGCCTTGGCCGTGAGGGCCGTGAGTTCCGGGATGTCCCAGGCCGAGCGCCAGACGAAATTGCCGGCATTGTTGGCGGCAAGCGAATTGTCTGGGTTGCTGGAGAACTGCTCCATCGATCCGAGTACATTGGGCATATAAGCGCCGGTCTGCGGAATGAGCAGATCGAAATCGCGTGCACGATGCGCTGCGATCACGTCAGAACCATTGCCCTGCTGAATATTGACCTTGATGCCGATCTGGCTGAGCGAGGCCTGAATAGCAGTGGCAAGGTCGATGCGTGGCGTCTGCGCAATCGTCTTCAGATTGAGCGTGAAGCCGTTCTCATAACCGGCCTCCTTGAGGAGTTCCTTGGCCTTGGGAACATCGAGTTTCCAGTCCGGGCTCGGGATGGCGTATTCGAAGTTCTCCGGCACCGGCACCGTGCGCGCCTTGCCATAAGGACCCATGATGGTCTTTTCCATGCCCTTATAGTCGATGCCATAGGCAATCGCTTCGCGGACCTTGGGGTTGGACAAAGGCTCCTTGCCGGCATTCATGGACAGGACGTAAAAACCGCCCGTCGGCACGCGCTGGATCTGAAAGCCTTCCTTATTGTTGAAGGTGGCGAGATCGGCCGCGGTCAGCGCGCTGGCGATGTCGATGTCACCACGGTCCAGCATCAGGCGCTCGACTTGGCTTTCCGGCACATGCCGCACGATGACGCGGCGCATTTTCGGGCTGCCGGCCACATAATCCTTGTTTGCCTCCAGAATGATGATCTCATTCGGCGACCAGCGATTGAGCGTGAACGGCCCGGAACCGGCGGAATTGGTTCTGAGCCAGCCATTGCCCCAATCGCCATCGACTTCATGCGACTTGAGCTTCTTGCTATCAACGACGCTGGCGATGACCATAGCGAGGCGATAGAGCAGCAGTTCAGAGGTCGTTTCCCCGGAAAGACCAATCCGCACGGTCTTTTCATCCGGGGCGGTCACCAGCTTGTCGACATTATCGGCGTTATAACCAACGCGCTTCAGGTTCGCGGCGGCTGCCTGGTTCATCTTCAACAGCCGGCTGAACGAATACACGACATCAGCCGAGGTTACCGGGTTGCCGGAGGCAAAATTCGCTTCGCGCAGATGGAAGGTGATGCCCTTTTCGTCCGTTTCCCAGCGCTCGGCGAGCTGGGGAGAAACCTTGCCCGACCCGTCGACGGAAATCAGCCGATCGTAGAGATTGGCCATGATTTCGTTGGCTTTTGCTTCGGTGGCCTGATGAGGGTCGAGTGACAGCACCTGTGCCAGCGACGTTGCGACAATGAGCTGGTCGTTCGGTGTTTTGGCGAAAACTGGGGACGCCTGCATCAGCATCGCGCCCAAAGCCGTGGTGAATGCGAGACGGATCATAGATTTTTTCATACCTGCTCCTCCTACAGATCGGTCATTCAAGATGGAAAAGGGCCGGCGGCACTGCGCAGCGCCACCGGCCCAAAAAGTCAGAGATGTTTGTTATCAAGCGCTTCGATCAGCGCTGCGATGTAGCCGTAACAAAAACCGAAAGCGACACCGACAGGATCACGGCCAGCGATCGTCGGCACATGGTCAGGCATAATCATGTAGCGATAGCCGAGTTCGTGATAGAGTTTCAGCGAGCGCACCATGTCCATGTCGCCTTCATCGGGAAAGGTTTCCATGAAGGACAGCTTGCCGCCGCTGATATTGCGGAAATGGACGTTGAAAATCTTGTCGCGGCTGCCGAACCAGCGGATGATCTCATCGATCTCCTCGCGCGGATTGTCGAGCATCTCGCCGATGGACCCCTGGCAGAAATTCAGACCGTGATAGGGATTTTCACGCATCTGCACGAATTTCTTCAGTCCCTCGACGGTGCCGAGCACACGGGTGACACCCTTGTAGCCGGGCGGTGTGTAGGGATCATGCGGGTGGCAGGCGAGACGCACCTTGTTGCTCGCGGCAACCGGCACGACGCGCTCCAGGAAATAATCGATGCGCTCCCAGTTCTCGTCTTCGGAGAGAACGCCGGCCAGCCCCGGATCGGCATTGTGGTCAGCCTTGTCCCACCGCCAGGCTTCGTTCAGCGAACCGCCGCGGCCAAGTTCCATTTCGGTGCGCGGAATGCCGATGAGGTTGAGATTGTATTTCGCCGCCGGAATGCCGGCTTTGGCGATATTTTCAATCATCGTGCAGACGGCATCGATCTGCCGGTCACGCTCCGGACCGGCAAGCAGGATATCCGGATACGATGCCTGTTCGATGGGACGGGACGGCAGCGGCAATTGCACCATGTCCAGAACGAGGCCGAAGCTTTCGACCTTGTCGCGCAGACGCTCGAAGTCATCCAGAACCCAGCTAGCGGGTTTTCCGGGCGGGTCAGCGCTTATGTTTTTGACACCAAGCTGCGCCCAAACCTTGAAATCCTCATCATCGCGCGCAGCAACCTGGGTACCGACATACATCGATTCTCTCCTCTCCCATACAAGTCATCATATGACATCGCATGAAATAAGATGAGTGTCGAGATGCTATTGCGCTTCCGAAAGCAACCGGTATCGACGCTGGCTCGCAAGCATGTGCTCACGCATGGCTTTTCGTGCCGCCTCGGGGTCCTGCTCTACGATGGCCCGCAGGATAGCCTCATGCTCTGCCTGCACCTTGCGCAGATAATTCGCATTGCCGGTTTCCGGCAGCGTCGGAAATTGACCACGCGGAATGGAGCGCGAGCCGAACTGGCGAAGAGCCTCAAGGTAAAAGCGGTTATTGGTGGCAATCGCGATGGCGGAATGAAACTCGTAATCGGCATCGACAGTGGTTTCGCCGGCGTCGATGGCGCGCGCCATTTTCCTATGCGCCGCAGAGATTGCAGCCTCCTGCTGGGCGGTCCGGCGATAAGCGGCAATCGCCGCCGCCTCGCCTTCCGTCGCAAGCCGGAATTCCAGCATTTCCAAGGTTTCGGCGATCGTGCCGACTTCCGATTGCGTCAGCTTCACGCCGGTCCATTCGCTGGCATTGCTGACGAAAACACCCTTGCCCTGGATGGGAACGACATAACCCGCAGACCGAAGGTCGGCGATTGCCTCGCGCACTACCGTCCGGCTCACGCCATAGGTCCGCTCAAGCTGCGGTTCGGTGGGCAACTGGTCACCATTTTTCAGTTTTCCACTGCGAATTTCTGCGCTGAGATTATCGATGATCTGTTGTGCCCGCCTCTCCCGCGGCCTCGCCTTATCGCCAATCATGCCACTCTTCCCTCTTGCAGAATACGAATCCCTTCGTTACTCATATGATGACATGACAGCACGTCATATGTTTTCATGTTAGCTCAGGGAGGAGTTGGGATGAAGTACCATCAAGAGTTTTTACAGAGGAGAATTGCGCGTCTGCGGCGAGCGGCGTTTGCATTCTCCGGCACTGAAGGGCTTCCTGCAGGAAAGCGCGGCCAGCAATGACGGAAATTTCCCTGCGCGGGCTTGGACATCGTTTCCTGCAACTGATCGTCAGCCTCTTCATCCTGCTCTGCATCACCTTCATCATCGGCCGCGTCATGCCGACCGATCCGGTCGGCGCGATCGTCGGCGAACTTGCCGATCCCAAAGCCTATGAGGCGATGAGGGCGCGGCTTGGTCTCGATCTGCCGCTCTACCAGCAGTTCTTCATTTATCTGCGCGGCCTGCTTCATGGCGATTTTGGCATTGCGATCCTGACAGGAAACCCGGTAACCCGCGATCTGGCACAGGCCTTCCCCGCCACCTTCGAGCTCGCCACGCTCGCCATCATCATTTCCACCATCATCGGTGTTCCGCTAGGCCTCGCTGCCGCCCTCTTCCGGGATACGTTCATCGACAAGTTCGCGCGCGTCTTTGCGCTGGTCGGACATTCGATACCGGTCTTCTGGTTCGGCATCGTCGGCCTTGTGATTTTCTACGCCAGCTTCAACCTCGTCGGCGGACCCGGTCGGGTCGATGTTTTCTACGAAGGCATCGTTGAACCGAAAACGGGACTGATGCTCGTCGACAGCCTGCTTGCGGGCGAAACGGAAATCTTCTGGAACGCGCTGTCGCACATCATTCTGCCGGCCATCATTCTCGCCTATATGGCAATGGCCTATATTACCCGCATGACCCGCGCCTTCACGCTTGAGCAGCTTAGCCAGGACTATGTGATCGCCGCACGGGCAAAGGGCGTAAGCCCGACACGGACGATCACCCGGCATGTGCTTCCCAACATCGCCGTGCAGCTGATTACCGTTCTCGCAATCTCCTATGGCAACCTGCTGGAAGGCGCCGTCGTTACCGAGATCGTCTTTTCCTGGCCTGGTATCGGCCAGTACATGACAAACGCGCTGCTCATCGGCGACATGAATGCCATCCTTGCGGCCACAATCGTCATTGGCTTCATCTTCATGTTGCTCAATTTCCTTGCGGATCTCGCCTATACAACGCTCGATCCGCGGACGCGGGAGGTCGCACGATGACCGACATCACCCACACCAATCCCGTTCCTCGCCGCAGCGCCCTCTCACGCCTGTCAACCACCACGGGGCGCACGCTGCGCAAGCTCGCGGACGAACCGCTTGGCATGTTCGGTTTTGCAATTCTGGCCATCCTGGTTCTGGTCGCCGTTTTCGCGCCGCTGATTGCCCCGTTTGACCCGGCAAGCCAGGTTCTCGAAAACGCGCTTCAGCCTCCAAGCTGGGCGCATCTGGCCGGCACCGACGAATTCGGCCGCGATATTTTCAGCCGGCTCGTTTACGGCACCCGCATCACCATCCAGACCGTGCTTTCGGTCTCGATCATCGTTGGTCCGATCGGCCTTGCCATCGGTGTGATGGCCGGCTTCTTCGGCGGGCGCACCGATGCGATCCTGATGCGTGCCACCGATATCGTGCTGTCCTTCCCGTCTCTCGTTCTGGCCCTTGCCTTTGCGGCCGCCATGGGTGCCGGTCTCGGCACGGCGATCATCGCCATCTCGCTGACGGCCTGGCCGCCGATAGCGCGCCTTGCCCGTGCGGAAGCCCTGGTCGTTCGCAATACCGACTACGTTGCCGCCGCCCGCCTTTATGGCGCCTCGCCGCTGCGCATCCTGTTTTTATACATAGCGCCGATGTGCATTCCCTCCGTCATCGTGCGACTGACGCTGAACATGGCCGGCATCATCCTGACCGCGGCCTCACTCGGTTTCCTTGGCCTCGGGGCGCAACCGCCGCTGCCGGAGTGGGGAGCCATGATCTCGAGCGGCCGCAAATTCATGCTCGACTACTGGTGGGTCGCCGTCATGCCCGGCATCGCCATCCTGCTCACGAGCCTTGCCTTCAACATCGCCGGCGATACGCTGCGCGACCTTCTGGACCCGCGCCATGCCCGCTCCTGATAGCTCCCCCATCCTCTCGGTCCGCAACCTCAATGTCCGGTTCGGCCGCAACAGCATTCCGGCCGTGTCCGATGTCAGTTTCGATGTCGGCCGCGAAAGGGTCGGTATCGTCGGCGAGTCCGGCTCAGGCAAGTCAACGACCGGCCGGGCCGCCATGCGGCTTCTGCCCAAAAGCGCCACGGTAACCGCCGAGCGCATGGATTTCCTCTCCGAACCGCTGCTCGAAAAATCCGAGCGCCAGATGGGAGCGATCCGCGGCAGCGAGATGGCGCTGATCATGCAGGACCCGCGTTATTCGCTGAACCCGGTGCTGCCGATCGGAAAACAGGTGGCGGAGGCGGCAGAACTGCATCTGGCGCTTAAGGGTGCGGCGGCCAGAGACGCCGCGCGCAATATGCTGCTGCGCGTCCGCATCAGTGACCCCGACCGGGTGATGGGGCTCTACCCGCATCAGATTTCCGGCGGCATGGGCCAGCGCGTCATGATCGCCATGATGCTGCTGGCAAAACCAAAGCTCGTCATCGCCGACGAGCCGACCTCGGCTCTCGATGTGAGCGTACGCAAGGATGTCCTGCTGCTGCTGGACGAGATGGTGCGCGAGAACGACGCCGGCCTGATCCTCATCAGCCATGACATCCGCATGGTCGCGGCCTTCTGCGAGCGCGTGCTGGTTATGTATGGCGGGCGCGTCGTGGAAACGCTGACGAAGCTGGAAGATGCGCAACATCCCTATACGCGGGGCCTGATCGCGGCCATGCCCGATCCCCGCAACCCGGTCCGCCGTCTCAAGGTGCTGGACCGTCAGGCAATCGACGCGGAGGTGCTGCGATGATCACGGTGGACAAGCTTGATGTCGTCTACGGCATGAAAGAACACCAAAACCACGTCGTGCGCGGCGTCAGCCTCACGGTCAATAAAGGCGAAACGCTCGGCATCGTCGGCGAGAGCGGATGCGGCAAGTCGACCTTGCTGCGGTCGCTGGCGGGGCTGGAGGCCGGCTGGACCGGATCGATCAGCTTCAACGGCAAGCCGGTCGGAAAGCTGCGCGGCCGCGAGGAACTGAAACTGGCCCAGATGGTGTTTCAGGACCCTTACGGTTCGCTGCACCCGCGCCACCGCATCGGCCGGGCTCTCGCCGAACCAATCCGCGCCATGGGTCTCGGCGACGGCTGGTCGAAAGTGCCCGCTGCCCTGCAGCAGGTCGGCCTGCCCGCACATTTCGCCGAACGGTTTCCGCACGAACTGTCGGGTGGCCAGCGCCAGCGCGTGGCAATCGCCCGCGCCCTGATACTCGAGCCGCCGATCCTGCTGCTCGACGAGCCGACATCGGCGCTCGACGTCTCGATCCAGGCGGAAATCCTGAACCTGCTTGCCGACCAGCGCGAGGAACGGGACCTGACCTTCGTTCTCGTCAGCCATGATCTGGCTGTCATCGCCCATATGTGCGACCGAGTGCTGGTGATGCAGAACGGTATTTTTGTCGATGAGCTGACCAAGGCTGATCTTGAAGCGGGCGTGACCCATGCCCCCTATTCAGGCGAGCTGTTCGAGAGCAGTTTTCTCTGAAATCCGCCGTCGCGGCGTGGTCGGCAACGGCCTGAACCGCGACGGGGCTCCGTTCCGACGGATATTGGGTCCGTGGCTCGGCCAGCCGCGGGCACGATAATCAGTTCATCCGATCTCCGTCTTCATCCGAGAACAGATGAATGCCATCTAAAGCCGGGGAAATCCTTATCTCCTCGCCGACGGCCTGGGCTATACGTTCGCGAAAGACGCCGAGCACCCGCGAACCACCGAGTGTCATGGTGACCTGCGTTTCAGATCCCAGCGGTTCGACGAGCAGGATCTCGGCGGACACGCCGGAGAGATCAAGCGCGAAGTGCTCCGGGCGGATGCCATAAATGGCTCCACTTCCCGCAAGAGCGGCGGCAGCGGCTGGCAGCGGCAGGACCACCCCGCCGGTTTCAAAACCAGCTGGCGAAATCACGCCGGGCAGGAAATTCATGGAGGGTGAACCGATGAAGCCGGCAACGAACTGGTTTGCCGGACGGTCGTAAAGTTCAAGCGGCGTGCCAACCTGCTCGACCCTGCCGCCATTCAGGACCACGACCCTGTCCGCCATCGTCATCGCCTCCACCTGGTCATGCGTCACATAAATTGTGGTGGTTTTGAGCTTCTGGTGAAGCGCCTTGATCTCGCCGCGCATGACGACGCGCAGTTTCGCATCGAGATTGGACAGAGGTTCGTCGAACAGGAACACCTGTGGATTGCGAACGATAGCCCGGCCCATGGCAACACGCTGACGCTGGCCGCCGGAAAGCTGGCGTGGATAACGGTCGAGTAAGGCGGTAAGGCCAAGGATTTCGGCAGCCCAGTTCACCTTCTCGGCAATTTCCTGCTTGTTCGAACCCCGGTGCTCCAGCGAAAAACCCATATTGCTGGCGACCGTCATATGCGGATAAAGCGCGTATGACTGGAACACCATCGCGATATCGCGATCCTTCGGATCGAGATCGTTGACGATCCGCTCACCGATCCTGAGTTCGCCGCCGGTGATGGTTTCAAGACCGGCGACCATCCGCAGCAAGGTCGATTTGCCGCAGCCGGAGGGGCCGACAAGAACGACGAATTCGCCATCTTTGATGTCGAGATCGACGCCGTGAATGGTTTTTACCGCGCCATAGCTTTTGCGGATGTCGGACAGGGTTACGTTAGCCATCGATTAAATCCGGTTCTTCAGCCCTTGAGGCCGGTATGGGCGAGGCCTTCGACGAACTGCTTCTGGGCAATCACGAAGACGATGAGCACGGGCAGTGCCGTCAGCGTCGCTGCGGCAAGCTGGATATTCCACATCGGTCCGCCATAGGCGTCGGTATATTGCGTCAGCGCCTGCGGCAACGTGAACATCTCGGCGCTGGAGAGGAAGACGATAGGCTCAAGGAACAGGTTCCAGGAGTGCAGGAAGGTGAAGATAGCAACCGAAGCCAGCGCCGGTTTGGCGAGCGGCAGCGCGATCTTGCGGAAGATCTTGAAACGCCCGAGACCATCGACACGCGCCGCCTCTTCCAACTCGCCGGGAAGCGTCACGAAAAACTGCCGCATGACGAAGGTGGCAAAGACACTGGGCGCACCGAATATTGGCACGAGGATGAGCGGCCAGTGCGTGTTGACCATACCCGCCTTCAGAAACATCTGAAACAGCGGCACGATCGTCACCTCCGACGGAATGAGCAGGCCAAGCAACACGATCATGAAGATGGCGTTGGCGCCCGGAAACCGGATCCGCGCAAAAGCATATCCCGCCATGGAGGAAATGACCATGGTTCCCACTGTCACCACAGCGGCAATGTAGGCGGAATTCCAATATTGCCGCACGAAGGGCTGCAGCTCGAAGACCTTCGAATAGGTCGTCCAGTCATAGCTCTGCGGGATGAGCTGCGGCGGGAAGGCGAAGATGTCGCTGATGGGCTTGATGGACGAGGTCACCATCCACCAGGTCGGAAAGACGAAGGGGATCAGCAGCATGCACAACAGCCCGTAAAGAGCCACCTGCATACGGGGGGAAAGGTCAGCTTTCATAAAAGACGATCCTCTTGCGCATCTGCCATTGGGCGAAGGTCAATACCGCGACGATCAGGAACAGCAGAATGGAAAGCGTCGAGCCATAACCGAAGAAATGGAACTGGAAGGCCTGCTGATAGAGATAATAGACCAGCACCGTGGTCGAGAGACCCGGACCGCCCTGGGTCAGGACAGCGATCTGCGCAAAGACCTGCAGCGAGCCGACGATGGTGATGATCGAGGTTAACAGGATCGTCGGGCTGATGAGCGGCAGGGTGATGCGACGGAACTGTTTGAAGGCTGGCGCACCGTCGATGCGGGCGGCCTCATAGAGTTCCTTCGGCACGCCCTGAAGTGCCGCCAGGAACAGGATCATGTTGAGCCCGACATTCTTGAAGACCTGTACGACGATGACCGAAATCATCGCTGTCGTCTCCTCGCGCAGCCAGTTGGGGCCTTCGATGCCGACCATCAGCAACATGCCGTTGATGCCGCCGTTCTTCTGCAGCAGGAAACCCCAGACGATCGTCCAGGCAACCAGAGACACGACGACGGGCGAGAAGAACAGGGTCCTGAAGATGGCAATGCCGGACAGTTTCTGGTTCAGCAATACGGCCAGAAGCAGCGCCAGCGAGAGGTTGAACACGACAAGCCCGGCCGAGAAGATCGCGGTCGCGCCCAGCACGTCGCGAAGATTTCCGTCCTCGATCAACATCCGGTAATTCTGGGCGCCCGTATAGGTGAAGGTATTGGCCAGCACATTCCATTCATGCAGCGAATACCAGAACACCAGCCCGAGCGGGATCAGCACGAAGATAACGATGCCGATCAGTTGCGGGGCGATGAACAGAAAGCCTGCAAGGCTGTCGCGCCGCGCGATGGTCCAGAACGCCGACACCGGGCGATCTGGACGCCGGGTAACTTCCTGCGCGACAGCCATCGTTTTCTCCTCAGCGCTTCAAGAGCGGCCCGATCTGGCCGCAGATTTTTTTAAGCGCACCGGCGACATCGGCCTGCGGCCGCCAGACCGCGTCGAGGTTTGACCGCACCATCTGCTGGATCTGGGCAAAACCGGTGTGGCCGGGCATGACCTTGCCGGTCGCGATGCCCGATATGACGACCTTTTCAATCTGCTCCTCGCTGAGCAGAGGATTGGTCTTTTTCAGCACCTGCGCATTCAGCAAAGACTTACGCGCCGAAGGAAAGAACTGGCTGAGCTTGGCGGAATTTTCCGGATTGGTCATGTAAGCCACGAATTCCGCCGCGGTCTGCGCATTCTTGCCGGACTGCATGACGCCGATGCCCGCCTGGCCGATCAGCGCATAATCTCCAGCTGGGCCTTTCGGAAGAGGCACGAGGTCCCAACCGAACGGCTTGTCCTTCGGCAGAAGCGAGGCGCGGCTGATCTGCGTAATCGTCATTGCCGCATTGCCTGCGAAGAAATCGACCGTCTCGCCGGGACCAGGGATGGCCATTTTGTCGAAGATGGCGTCGTGGATGAACGAAATGGCGTCCGCCATCGGTTTTTCCGCCATGGTGCAGGTGGCGCCGTCAGCGCTCCAGGGGGAAGCGCCCCAACCATTCCACACCGAGGTGAGATATTGCCAGCTCTGGTAATTGAAATCGCGGATGACGAGCCCGCCCTTGCCGGTCTTGGCGACGGCAGAGGCCGTGGCGATGGCGTTGTCCCAGGTCCATTCGCCGGCAGCGATCATGTCGGCCGGGGTTTTGGCCCCGGCAGCCTTGATAAGATCATTGTTGACGAAGACAGCGAAGGGCGAGGTCGAGAACGGATAGGCGTAAAGCGTACCGTCCTGCGACCAGCGTTCCGTGGCCCCGGCGCTGACTTCCTCGAGATTATAGCCTGGCGAGGCCTTCAGCGTGTCGGTAAGCGGGTAGAGCGCGCCGGACTTGACGAAATCATAGGCCGACGTTTCGAAAATCCACGCCATGTCAGGAGCGTTGCCACCCGCGATCTGGGTGGTGAGCGCCGTCGTGTAGGTATCAAAAGGCAGGGACTCATAGGTCACGCTGACATTTGGATGATCCTTTTTGAAACCGGCTGCGATGTCGTTGAAGAGCTTCAGATGCGCCTCATTCGCGCTCCAGATCGTCATGCGCAAATTCAGTGCATCCTGCGCCGTTGCAGCGCCGCCAAGCGTAAACGAGCCGATGACGGCAAGCGCACAGGCGGTGGATTTCAGTTTAAAACCTTTGTTCATTCCCGGTCCTCCTCCAAAGATGGGTTCGATCAGACGGCAAACCGCCGTCCTAGTATGCTGCGATATCCGGCCAGCGAATCTCGATGCCCTCGCGGGTCAGTTGCGCCTGGAAGGCGTGCAGGTGCTTGTCGTCTTCCTGCACCTGGTGCGGCGTGAGGCCATTCTCCAGGCAATGCGCTGCGAGCATTCCCGCCACTTCGCCAATGTTCCATTCGACCGGATGCAGGCGGTAGCAACCGTTAGTGATATGCGTCGTGCCGATGTTCTTGCCGGCCGGGATGAGGTTTTTCACCCGCTCAGGGATCAGCGCGCCGAGCGGAATTTCAAACGGGCAGGACGGCACGTCGATGTAATTGTCGCCGCCGGTCGATGGATGCAGATCGATGCGATACATGCCGATGCCGATGCTGTCGCGATAGCGGACAGCGCCTCTTTCACCGCGGACCGTGTAGGACAGGTCCTGCTCGACAATGCGCGTTACCGGCTTGATACGGCGGCTTTCGCGAATATAGGGCGCCATAGCGAGCCCATGGTTGGTACCGGTGATATCGCCGCGCAGCCGCAGCCCGCGGAACCCCTGCCCGCCATCGAAACGCGGCGCTTCCGTCTGGAGCCAGTAGAAGACCGAATAGGAAAGATCTGCCGCCGCCTTCAGATGGCGCGCTTTTTCTTCCTCGGTCACGTCGATGATCGTGCCGTCCATGTAATCGATCATCGGCCAGTTCACGAGGCAGATATCGGACTGGTAGAAGCCGGGCGTAAAGTTTTTCCGCGCCGCGATGCGCCGGAAAATCCACAGGTTCTCATCGCCGCCGCCCTTGCGCTGGTCGGCATCGACAAGTAGCGGATCGTCATCGGGATTGGGCGTGAATGAGCGGGTGGTGTGCTCCAGCGTGCGTGGGTTTGGCGCGGTGAAACCAAGGAGCGGCCCGCCCCAGAAATGCGGCTGGTAAGAGCGCCAGTAATCGTAATTCTCGGGCTTGTCGATTGTCTGGTCGCCATCCACATGGTCGATGGCAAAACAGATCGAGACAGCCTGCACATTGTCCGGCTGGGATTCCGCCGGCGAGCTGGGTTCGCCTGTATCTGACTGCGCCTCAAATCCCTTGGCATATTCCGTGCCCGTCATCGGAAGCAGGTCGCCGAGTTCGGTGGCATCGAGAACGTAATCGGCGGAAATGGAGATTTCAGCACCACTGTCACGATGGCGAACAGTCACCGAGCGAACCCTGTCGCCGTCCACGTCAGCCGCAACGGGACGCCAGGGTTTGAGCACCGTCAGGCGACCTGCGCCGATATAGGGCATCAGCATGCTTTCCATGACCGCCAGGCTGACGCGCGGCTCGGCGCAGATGCGGCTAACCCATCCGCCGCCTGGATTAAGATCGCCCCATGCCCGAGCACCTTCCGTCAGCGGATAGTGGTCACGATAAAATTGCCGCACACCGTTGCGCAGCGCCCGGTATGACCTTGTGATGCCGAACTGTTCGACCCAAGTATGCTCGTCCGAAGGGACGGCCTGACTGGTCAATTGGCCGCCGATCCAGTCATATTCCTCGGTCATGATCACGCGTTTTCCGGCCTTTGCAGCCGCCAGTGCCGCCGCCACGCCGCCAAGGCCGCCACCGACCACGAGAATATCTGCTTTCATGTCTTTCACGACGTCACATCCGTTTTGTTGACTGAGGACTTGTTTGCCGGGCCGGTCGGGGCCGGCCCCAGCGTCTCTCCCTTGACCGGTTCACATTTGAGAAGGATCTGCCCTCCGGCGCTGCCGGTTTCGATGCGATTGACCAGCATGGCGGTCGCCTGCCGCCCCATCTCCTCGCGGGGAATTTCATAGGAGGTGAAGCCCACCGGGCTGCGGGCGGCTCTGATATGACTGCCGAGCACGATCATCGAAAAAGCGTCAGGCACGACAAGCCCCCTCGCCCGCGCCAGCGTCTCGACACGCACGGCATCGGCCAATTCTATGAAGAAGGCCACTGTGGCCCTGCTCTCAAGGATCGCATCGAGTATTTTCTCGGCAGGGCGGTTGACCGCCTTGATATGCAGGGCGAGCGTGGCCGCGCCCCCCAGCGCCGCGCTGAAACCTTGCCATCGATCAACAATCGATTCTGCCGGACCATTCGGGCCGATATAGGCAAGCTTGGTGTGCCCCAGCGCGATGGCGTCTTCGACGAGCTGGCGCGTGCCCGCGGCGTAGTCACCGCCGACATAAGGAACCGGCCCGCCGGCATCTTCACGCCGGCCGATCGCGACGAAGGGATAGTCTTCCGAAACCAGCCGGGCGAGTTCCTTGCGATCGAACTCGCGACCGAGAACCAGACAGCCGTCCGCAATCCGAAGCCTGTTGCCTTCCGAAAATATCTTACGGTTATCGCCGACACCGGCGCTCGTCAGCAGCAGAAGATCGTAAGCCTGCTGCTGCGCCTCTTCTTCGATACCGAGCAGGAAGGGCGTGAAGAAGTCAGCCTGCGCGCTTGGGAATGCCGGCTCATAGGTGAACACACCGAGGATACGGTTCAACCCCTTGGCCATGCGCCGCGCAATCGGATCGGCGACATAACCTGTCTGGCGAATGACGGCCTGCACCCTTTCCCGGGTCTCCTCCGGGATGCGGGCGATCGCTGCCGGCGCGCCGTTCAAAACAAGCGACACCGTTGCCTGGCTGACACCGGCGAGCTTGGCGATATCGTTTTGGGTGAGACGTCTGTGAGTAGTCATCCGATGCCCTCCCCGACATCCGATATTTGCTAATACGTATTAGCTGCTAATGCGCATTAGCATTATTTTCGGACGCCGAGTCAAGAGATAAACTGTATCTGGCAGCCCCCTGAAACCACGGAACGGCGCGTTCAGCATTTGTTCTGGATTGCTGTTTGAGTCTTTGCTAATCATGGCAACAACGAGCAGACAGTGGCCGAAGCTTCGCGACGACTGCCATTTCTGAACAGGGTTCTCATCCGTGGGGACAGGCAGGTTATCTAAAGGATTGCTGGCATGGCGGTTGCCTATCTGGAAAAGCTCAACGAACAGCAACGCAAGGCGGTCGAGCATGGCGTTGGGCTCGCTGACGGGCATACGGCGGGGCCTTTGCTGATCATCGCCGGCGCGGGTTCGGGCAAGACAAACACGCTCGCCCACCGTGTCGCCCATCTGATCGTGAACGGCGCCGATCCCCGCCGCATCCTGCTGATGACGTTTTCCAGACGTGCCGCCACGGAAATGGCGCGGCGGGTCGAGCGTATCTGCAAACACGTTATCGGGGCAAATTCTGCAATCATGACCGACGCGCTCGCCTGGTCCGGCACGTTTCACGGCATTGGCGCGCGCCTGTTGCGCATCTATGCCGAGCAGATCGGGCTCAACATTGATTTCACCATCCACGACCGCGAAGATAGTGCCGACCTGATGAACCTTTCCCGACACGAGCTGGGTTTTTCCAAAACGGAAAGCCGTTTTCCGACAAAGGGTACGTGTCTCGCGATCTATTCGCGTGTGGTGAATTCCCAGACGCCGCTCAAGGAGATATTGCGCCAGCATTATCCCTGGGTCGCCAGCTGGGAGAGCGAACTCAAGGAACTCTTTGCTGCCTATGTGGAGGCAAAGCAGGTCCAAAACGTGCTCGATTACGACGATCTCCTGCTTTATTGGGCGCAGATGGTGAGCGATCCCGTTCTGGCGGAAGATATCGGCAACCGCTTCGACCATGTGATGGTCGATGAATATCAGGATACCAACCGCCTGCAGGCCTCGGTGCTGATGGCGATCAAACCCGGCGGCCGCGGGTTGACCGTGGTGGGTGACGATGCGCAGTCGATCTATTCCTTCCGGGCGGCGACGGTGCGAAACATCCTCGATTTTCCGGCTTCCTTCAGCCCGGCGGCCGACATCATCACGCTGGACCGCAACTATCGCTCGACGCAGCCGATCCTGGCGGCCGCCAACGGCGTCATTGATCTGGCGCGCGAGCGGTTCACCAAGAACCTCTGGACCGAGCGGCAGTCGCTGGAGCGCCCGAAACTCGTGACAGTGAAGGACGAAACCGAACAGGCGAATTTCATCATCGACCAGATTCTCGCCAACCGCGAAACCGGCATGACGCTGAAACAGCAGGCCGTGCTTTTTCGCACCTCCAGCCATAGCGGGCCGCTTGAAGTGGAACTGACCCGTCGCAACATCCCCTTCGTCAAATTCGGCGGCCTTAAATTTCTCGACAGCGCCCATGTGAAGGACATGCTGGCCGTGCTGCGCTTTGCGCAGAACCCGCGCGACCGCGTCGCCGGTTTCCGGCTGCTGCAGATGCTGCCCGGCATTGGACCGAAGAAGGCCGGCAATATTCTCGATACGATCGCGTCGGACCCTGAGCCGCTGCTTGCCCTTGCCGAAATTCCACCGCCGCCGAAGACCGGTGACGACTGGACGACCTTCACGCAAATGCTGCTGGGGCTGCGGCAGGGCCAGAATGGCTGGCCGGGCGAAATCGGCCTGGCACGGCTTTGGTACGAACCGCATCTGGAACGCATCCATGAGGATGCGGACACCCGCAAGGCCGATCTGCTGCAGCTCGAACAGATCGCCGGCGGCTACCCCTCGCGCGAGCGCTTTCTGACCGAGCTGACCCTCGATCCGCCCGACGCCACCAGCGATCAGGCCGGGGTGCCGCTGCTCGATGAAGATTATCTCAGCCTGTCCACCATCCATTCGGCAAAAGGCCAGGAATGGCGTGCCGTCTTCATCCTGAATGTGGTCGACGGCTGCATTCCCTCCGACCTCGGGGTCGGCACCACCCAGGAGCTGGAGGAAGAACGCCGGCTGCTTTACGTCGCCATGACGCGCGCCAAGGACAGCCTCGCGCTGATCACGCCACAACGTTTCTTCACCGGCGGGCAGAACCAGCAGGGCGACCGACATGTCTATGCCGCAAGAACCCGCTTCATACCGGCGACCTTGCTGCAGTTTTTTGAGACGATGACCTGGCCACTCGTTTCAGCCGCCGCTTCGGAACGCAGCGCGCAGCAGATCCGCATCGATGTGGGCGCGCGGATGCGGGCGATGTGGAAATAAGGCTGCCGGGGATCACAAATTTCAAACCGCGCGACCGAACGAAACCGACGGCCTGATCAATAGTCGATCTCTCCCTCGTTTGGGCCCGCCGGACAATATCGGCAGGCTCGGCTTCAGGGCGTCTCCCTGCCGTCGATCATCAAAGTATGAAAACTGGCATTGGCACACGCCTTTAGCCTGCTGTTCGACCGAGATTCGATCGCTCTTGTGTGGGCGGTCAATAAAGCGTTATTGACTGTCCCTGCCGATAAAGTCATATCACCTCAGAGTAGGCAGACCAGACAGGATCCGCATAGTGCAAGTAGAAGCATTCTCGATACCAGGCTTGAAAAAGATAACTCCAGCTCGTTTCGGAGACAGCCGGGGTTACTTCAGCGAGGTTTTCAAGAAGGACTGGTTTCGCGAAAATGTATCGGACGTGGAGTTCGTACAGGACAATGAATCCCTGTCTGCTCAAGCGGGTACTGTACGTGGGCTTCATTTCCAGACAGAGCCGTTTGCACAGGGCAAGCTCGTTCGCTGCATTCGTGGGCGGCTGCTGGATGTCGCTGTCGACATCAGAAAAGGATCGCCCACCTTCGGGCAATGGGCCGCTGTAGAGCTCTCGCCCGAAAATGGCGAACAGTTGTGGGTTCCGGCAGGGTTTGCGCATGGCTTCATGACGCTCGCGGACGACACGGTCATCGCATACAAGGTGACGGCCCCTTACAGCGCAGCCAATGACCGCGGCGTTAAATGGGATGATCCTGCCATAGGCATCAACTGGCCGAAGCAGGAAGGCTGCATCCTTTCCGACAAGGATACAAAGCAGCCCCTTCTGTCCGAATTGCCTGAATATTTCACCTATCAAAAAACTGGGAGCTGATGATGCGCGTTCTAGTTACCGGCGGCGCCGGATTTATCGGCTCAGCCCTCGTACGTTATCTCGTGAGCGAGGTTGGCGCGGATGTTCTCACCGTAGACAAGCTGACATATGCAGGGAACCTGGCTTCCCTCAAGCCTATTGAAAATGCGCCTAACCACCGCTTTCTCCAGGCAGACATATGCGACCGGGTGGCGATGAATGAGGCATTCGCGACATTCCAGCCGGATTACGTGATGCATCTGGCCGCCGAGAGCCATGTCGACCGTTCCATAACCGGCGCTGCTGATTTTATTCAAACCAACATCAACGGCACTTTCACGATGCTGGAGGCCGCGCGGCATTACTGGAGCGGCCTTGCGGAAGACGCCAAGGCGAATTTCCGCATGCTGCATGTTTCAACCGATGAGGTTTACGGCTCTCTCGGCGATCACGGTCTGTTTGAAGAGACAACCCCTTACGATCCCTCATCGCCTTACTCCGCTTCGAAAGCCGCAAGCGATCATCTGGCTACGGCCTGGCAACGCACCTACGGCCTTCCGGTCGTCATTTCCAATTGCTCCAACAATTACGGCCCCTTCCACTTTCCGGAAAAGCTCATTCCGCTGATCATTCTCAACGCGCTGGAAGGCAAACCGCTGCCGGTCTATGGAAACGGCGCGAACATCCGTGACTGGCTTTATGTCGAAGATCATGCCCGCGCCCTGTGGCTCATCGTCCAGAAGGGTCTTGCCGGCGAGAAGTACAATGTCGGCGGCAGAAACGAGCAAAAGAATATCGATGTGGTGAACTGCATCTGCTCCATTCTCGATGAGCTGCGCCCGCGATCCAAACCCTATGCCGAGCTCATCAAATACGTCACGGATCGTCCCGGACACGATGCGCGCTACGCCATTGACGCGACGAAGCTCGAAACCGAACTCGGCTGGAAAGCCCAGGAAAACTTCGCCACCGGTATCCGCAAGACCGTGGAATGGTATCTCGACAATGCGTGGTGGTGGCAGCCGCTTCGCGAGGGAGTTTACGCCGGAGAACGCCTCGGCGTTCTGACGAAGGGCTGAGTCAATGCGGCTGGCAGTTACAGGCAAAAATGGTCAGGTCGTCAGCGCCCTTCTAGCACTGGCGAGCGCCGAGCTGGAAATCGTGGCTCTCGGTCGGCCGGAACTCGACCTTGCGCAGCCTGAAACTGTTCTGAAGGCGCTACGCGAGGCAAAACCCGATGCCGTGGTATCGGCTGCCGCCTATACCGCCGTCGACAAGGCAGAAAGCGAGCCTGACATCGCTTTTGCCGTTAACCGGGATGGAGCAAGGGCTGTCGCGCAAGCGGCAAGTGACCTCGGCATTCCCGTCATTCATCTTTCTACGGATTATGTTTTCGACGGCGCTAAGGACACCGCTTATGTCGAAAGCGATCCGACAGGCCCCACTTCCGTCTACGGCCGCTCGAAGCTCGAAGGCGAACGAGCCGTTGCGGGGGCCACCGACAATTACGTGGTTCTGCGGACCGCATGGGTCTATTCGGAGTATGGCAACAACTTCGTGAAGACCATGCTGAGGCTGAGCGAGAACCGCGACGAGATCAATGTGGTTGCGGACCAGTTAGGATGCCCTACCTCGGCCAACGATATCGCTGCCGCGGTGGTAACAATCGCAAGAAAGCTCGTGGAAGATTCCTCGGCCCCTCCTCGTGGGGTGTTTCATCTGTCTGGAACCGGTGAAACCAACTGGGCGAATTTCGCTAAACAGATATTCGCCTTTTCTGCGGAAACCGGCGGGAAGTCGATTGCCGTCAACGACATCACGACTGCGCAATACACTACCCCGGCCCGACGCCCGGCAAACTCGCGGCTTGATTGCAGCAAGCTTGAAGAGGTTTACGGTATAAAGCTGCCGAGCTGGCAACAATCAACGCGCGCGGTGGTCACCGCTCTTGCGCAGAGGAAAAAGGAAAAGCCATGAAGGGCATCATTCTGGCCGGTGGCAGCGGCACACGCCTGCATCCGATGACATTGGCGGTCTCGAAGCAGATCCTGCCGGTCTACGACAAGCCGATGATCTATTATCCGCTGACCACGTTAATGCTGGCTGGCATCCGCGAGATTCTCATTATCTCGACACCCCATGACATGCCTCTTTTCCAGTCCCTTTTGGGTGATGGTTCAAAATGGGGTCTTTCCATTGAATATGCGGTCCAGCCCAGCCCGGATGGTCTGGCGCAGGCCTATATGATCGGCGCCGATTTCGTGGCGGGTTCGCCATCCTGCCTCATCCTGGGTGACAACATATATTATGGTCACGGATTGCCGGAGCTTCTGCAGGCAGGCACGAGCGTCAACGACGGAGCGACGGTTTTCGCCTATCATGTGAACGATCCCGAACGTTATGGTGTGGTCGATTTCGATAGCGAAATGCGCGCGCTGTCTATCGAGGAAAAGCCGGCAAAACCCAAATCCAACTGGGCGGTCACGGGTCTTTATTTTTACGATGCCGATGTTGTCGACATCGCCGCCAATCTCAAACCGTCGCCACGCGGCGAATACGAGATTACGGACGTCAATCGGACCTATCTCGAGCGGGGCAAGCTAAAAGTATCCATCATGGGACGCGGCTACGCGTGGCTTGATACTGGTACGCCGGACAGCCTCCTTGAGGCAGGTGAATTTGTGCGGACGCTGGAGAAGCGACAGGGTTTCAAGATTGCCTGCCCGGAAGAAATCGCCTTGTCTAAGGGTTTTATAACCGATGTCGAATTCTCGAAAGTTGCTGATAGTGCGGGAAAAGGTGATTATGGAACATATCTCAGAGGGCTTGTGAAAAGCTAACTAGCTTTTTCATGCAGTTTCTTCTAAATGTGGGATGTGCCGCTGTAAGGCATTCTTCAACTATAAAACGCTTATGATGGCGATATTTTTAATAGCGAATCCCCTTAGCGATTTATTCAAAATCGCTTGATTGAGCCAAACTGTGATGTTAGAGGCTGCCTATGTGAAAAGGCTGAAAGGGTCGCGCTCTATCGCCTAGACATGCGCAATGATCTTTTTGTAAGTTTTATTGCTAGCTTAAATTGCCACCGTCTTGTCGGTTCTTCATAGGGTTGAATGGGAATTTCCTATTCTTCAGCCGCAACTAGAGTGCTGTTAGACTTGTCGACCTATTCTCTTTCAGATGTCACAGTCATTTCTGTCTGCTATCACAGCGATATGGTCATTGGTGACATGATCGCGTCCGTTCCAACGGTCACTCCTATTGTATTGGTCGATAACGGCTGCACTAATAAGTTTGACCAATTACCTCAGGATCGGACTGTCAGCATCATCAAAATTGCTGAGAATCAAGGCTTCGGACGGGGATGCAATGCGGGTGCCCAACTCGCTAAGACATCTTTATTGATGTTCCTAAATCCAGACGCTCGTCTGAGTGACGGCGCTCTTCAAGCGCTGGTTGATGCCGCCAACCAATATCCGAGTGCCTCAGCCTTCAATCCACGTATCGTGAACAGCGATGGCAGCGCTTACTTTAAACGGCGGTCGTACTTGCTGCCGCGCAGGGCATGGATGAAAAGGGGATGGCCGCCAAAAGATTGCGAAGTTCCAGTTTTGTCCGGAGCGGCGTTAATGGTTTCCAAACGTTACTTCCATGCCGCGCAGGGGTTCGATAAGGAAATATTCCTCTACCACGAAGACGATGATCTGTCGTTGCGATTGCGAGAATTCGGCACGCTGGTTTACGTTCAAAAATCTGAAGTTATTCATGCAGGTGGGCACTCATCAGGGCGTTCCGCAAATGTTGCCTATCTTAAGGCGCTGCATATGGCTCAGTCACGTGTCTATACAGGGCGTAAATATGGCAGGCCTTTTCCTGCGCTGACAACTTTCTTTAGAGCGGTTTTGCTTTTGGGATCGCCTGTAAATATTGTTTCCAGCCGTCGAAGAGCGAAGGCTCTGGGCATGGTGGTCGGTTCAGCGATGATGTTACGGTCATCGTGGCGAAAAAAAACGATGTCCAAAACATAACGTCAGCTTGCCTGATAAGATATTGGCGGTTTCTCAAATTATTGGCCAAAGATAGATATGATCAAGTTGCATTGGTGGAAAATCGGTCGCGAAATAAATAGGGTGGGCCATCAACTGCTCCAGCTTCCCGTCGAGATGGTGAAATTAGTGGTGTTGCGGCGATGGTATGATACCGTCACTTCACGATCTATAAATAGAAGCCTAGGGGACTTACCCCTAACTGACGAAGTCGGGATTTATCTCATTTTCCCTCGAAACGGCGTTCAACTCTCTCATTTAACCATGCTGAGGGAGATGCGGCAAGCAGGGATAGCGCCGATCGTCGTCACCAACGTTCCTTTAGCTGAGGCGGACAAAGCGCTATTAAAGCCTCTTACAGCGAGGATTATAGAACGGCCCAACGTTGGCTATGATTTTGGGGGATATCGAGATGGCGTATTGGATATTGCCGGACACTTGCCAGATTTAACACACTTGTGGCTCCTGAATGACTCGGTGTGGCTCGTACCGCAACCGGTGAGCTGGTTCGACCAGGCGCGGGCTCTTGGGACGGATTTTATGGCGGCAACGTCGAACTACGCCATGCCGCGCGTAGATCCTCACAGATTCCGTGAAATATCTTGGCAACATAGCCCAAACCATAAAAATTTTCATTATGCTTCCTACGCCTTGGGTTTTGGAAAAGGCATATTGCAATGTCCTGCTTTTCTTCAGTATTGGAGGAAACTAAACATCAGCAACGACAAGACGCGGACTGTTCGACGCGGAGAAATAGGCCTGTCCCAATGGGTACTGCGCCACGGATTCTCCCATGACGCAACTTATAAAATCGATGAACTGGATATTGAGCTAGCAGGCTACAACGACGATGAGGTTGATCGAATAGCTCGCGAGCTTGTTATTCCAGATGACGCTTTGCTTGAGTCTGTTCACACTAGGGTTATGGCTCAAGATCCCAGAACTATTCAGGGGCGAACAGATCGTATCGCGCTGATCCTTACCGCCGTATCTCGTCGTGCAAGCGCCTATGCCCTCCCCGGCTATGCATTGCGTCGCGGATTTCAGTTTTTGAAAAAGTCTCCGCTTTGGCTTTCTCCTGCTGGCGCTACAACAAGCCTGCGGCTGATCGACCGTATCGAAGGTCCC
The DNA here is from genome assembly GCF_048298475.1 of Agrobacterium sp. El2ro-1b. NCBI lineage: Bacteria > Pseudomonadati > Pseudomonadota > Alphaproteobacteria > Hyphomicrobiales > Rhizobiaceae > Agrobacterium > Agrobacterium sp. El2ro-1b. The sequence continues at coordinate 280,000 of NZ_CP103459.1, forward strand.
GTTGGCGATGAGATCCAAGCAGAAGCGCAAACTCTAAACGCGTTTCCCCAAGACATCGAATAGAGATAAGCGCAGCGTTCGTTTAGCTTGATCTGATCAGGTTCAGATCGAGCTGGTTGGCTTACCTCTGCCACATTGATGGTGGGTAATGCAGGGATGAATGGCTCATGTATCTCGACTTCTACGAGAGATTAATCCATGAATGTGCCGTCGGCAACCGATAAGTCTGCGCTCGGCGCTGGATAGCAAACTTAGAAGCATATGAACGGGCGTTTCTCACTTATGGCGAATGAAAGAAACTCAGACAATACGACTGGCACATTGCGGTTCCATCAGAGCATTTTTCGACGCATGGCATTCCATCGCAGCGGAAAACCACGAGGATGGTTTCGCTCTATCGCATTTTCAAAGAAATCGGGCGACGTGAGACCACTTTTTCGCGGAGCTTTCTATAAAAAGAATGGGAATCTTAGGCCAGATTTTGCAGCCTTCGTAAACCTAACCCCCCACTACTTCAAAAGCGTTTTTCCTATCGCGCAAATTCAGCTCTCAGTAGACGCAAACGATACACCTCGGAAAATTTTCTCGCGTCAACAGTCTGAACTGACATCAGATGATGCAAGAGAGCTAATAGCGCGACTGCAATTTTTGCCTTTAGTCTCTATCGTCATGCCAGTGTACAATACTCCTACCATCTGGCTGCGACGAGCAATTGAATCTTTGCAAGAGCAATTCTATGAGAATTGGGAACTTTGCGTTGTGGACGATTGCTCGACACAAGATCAACAACGCCTTTTGTTGACGGAGTTGGCAAAAACCGATCCGAGGATCAGGTTTGCTGCACTACCTGCTAACGGAGGAATCTCAGTCGCGTCAAACCATGCGCTCGAAATGGCGCGGGGCGAGTACGTGGCCCTTGTTGATCACGATGACGAGATTACTCCTGACGCGTTGCTTCGTATGGTTGAGTCAATCAATACCAATCCGCAAGCCGATTTTTTCTACAGCGACGAATGCAAGATTGACGACACGCCAGATCGCAGGCTCTCTAGTTTCATCCTGAAACCAGACTGGTCGCCCGAGATCATGTTCAATTTCATGATCACCGGGCACCTTACAGTCTATCGCACTGCGCTTGTGCGTGAGATCGGCGGATTTCGAAGTGAATACGATTTCTCACAAGACTACGATCTCGCATTGCGCATGGCTGAGGTTTCGCGCGAGATTGTACATGTCGAACGTATTCTTTATCTCTGGCGAGCGATCCAAGGCTCCGCTGCGTCGGGTGGGAAGGACTTTGCTCGACTAAGTAACATCGCCGCGCTTCAAAATGCACTTGATCGACGGGGTATACGGGGCAATGTCGAGATGTTGCCTCACGCAAACTGCGTTCGAATTCCGATCCCCGAAGAAGGGTCGCGCGTATCCATTGTCGTACCTTCTGACTCGGCCAAAAACCTTCGTCTTGCACTCGACGCTATTCGCGAGGGTACTGATTACGACAATTACGAAGTACTCATCGTCTGCAATAGCACCGTTGCTGCGCAACTGAGGGATGAATATGCTAACTGGCCGGCGGCAAGATTTGTTCACTATGATAAAATCTACAATTTCTCGGACAAATGTAACGAGGGCGCACGAGCAGCGAACGGCGACATAGTCGTATTTTATAATGATGACGTCTTCCCCATCGGCCGTGACTGGGTTCAACGGCTGATAGAGTATCTATGGGTCCCGGGTGTCGGCGGAGTATCACCGCAACTCCTTTATAAAGATGGCACAATACAATATGCCGGGATGATTTCAGGTACACCGGGCATGGCCGGAACCGCTTATCACGCGCTCCCTCTGGACCACACCGATGAATTTCTTTCGATGAACCGGCTTGTCCGTAACATTTCGATTTTATCTGGCGCTTGCTGCGCATTGAAACGAGATGTTTTTCTTGAACTCGGTGGATTTGACGCGAGAAACACCCCGGACGGACACTCCGATCTCGACCTGAGCTACAAACTCCTCGCCACCGGTCTGCGCTGCGTATACACGCCGTACTCTCTCCTGACACATATAGGCAATCATTCGTGGAACGCGAAGGAAACGAAATACAAGGCTGACATTTTTTGCCTTAAGCATTGGGGCCGCTATGTGTCACGCGACCCTTATTTCACAAACTCCATGCGTGAAACGCTTTATCCCGACTTTACCTTCAAGTATCATATACACGCGGATCACATCGCCTCCGGCTTGAATTACACTGGCCCTGATGTTCTCTTTGTTTCACATGAACTCACTAATACTGGCGCACCGCACATGCTACTTGAAGCAGCCAAAGCTGTTAAAGCTGTTGGCGGCTTCCCAGTCGTTGTTGCAGCCGCAGACGGACCGCTTCGCGAAGCATTGGAAGACAACGGTATTGTTGTTATCATAGATGCATCTGTTACCTCCTACCATTTCCTTTTCGAGCGCTTCGCACGGAATTTCGATCTTGCGATTGTGAATACTGTTGCTCTCCGGCCGGTTGTAGAGCAACTCGCGTCAATTTCGATTCTGAGGACGATCTGGTGGCTTCACGAAGGTGAGGCACTATTGTCACAACTATCAAACGTACCAGCAGGCCTCTGGAATAAAGTCGGCGTCGTGTGCGTCAGTAATTATGCTAAAAAATTTCTGCCCAAGAGCGTAGCCGCGAGTATTCTCGTCAATGGCGCGCCGGACCACTCGGCCAATTTCCTAGAAAATAACTGCTCATCTCCAAAAGAACTGAGATTTGTCTTGGTAGGGACGATGGAGCCTCGCAAAGGGCAGGACGTTTTTGTTGAAGCGATTATTGACCTCCCGGAATTGATTCGAAAAGATTGTCGATTTATTATCGCAGGAAAGCTATGGCCCGGCCATGGCGCGTTTTGGAAAGGAATTGAAGCCAAAATCTCCAGGTATCCGGAGATAAACTATGTTGGAAATCTTTCCCATGACCAGACAATTTCACTGATCGCATCTTGCGACGTGTTGGTCGCTCCTTCACGTGATGATTCGTTCTCTCTCGTTGCCATAGAGGCTGCACAGCTCGGTAAACCAATGATCTTCAGCGACCATGTCGGCGCACGCGATATTTTAGATAATGTTTGCTCCTTCGTGTTCCCCTCCGGCAATGCCGACCAGTTACGCGACAGGATGATACAGGCCTACGAAGATCGAGCGAGACTTGAAGAGATGGGACGCGCGGCTAGGCAGACATATGAACGTGAGCTGACTCAAGAGAAATTCGCGAGAAATTTCATGGCACTAGTAGAGGCCAACATCTCAGGATGGACGCAACAATAATGTCAGTTGTGCAGTAAACAACCCCGTAGACGTCTTCTAATTGAACGGCAACGAGTGCCATGTAAGCTCAATAAGATATATACAGCACCGGAATGTGACTTAACTAGACCATTCCGGATGCAACAAATTAAGGTGACTATGAGTATGTTGAACATCCCAACTGACACGCCGAGTTATGTCCCAGCCACCGCGTGGATGCGACATGGACCCTTTGCTATGTGGCTGGTGCGCGCTATGCAACCGAGACGCATAGTTGAGTTGGGAACACATCACGGCTATTCCTATTTTTGTTTCTGTCAGGCAGTAGAGGCCGACAACCTAGCAGCAGACTGCTTTGCAGTCGACACTTGGGCAGGCGACGAACATGCTGGCTATTATGACGACAGCGTATACACCGCAGTTCGCGCAGAAAACGAGAAATATAGTAGATTTAGCACGCTCTTGAAAAAAACTTTCGCTGAGGCACTAGAAGACATTCCAGATGCATCTGTTGATTTGCTACACGTAGACGGGAGACACTTTTATAACGACGTAAGAGAAGATTTTGAATCATGGATCCCGAAACTATCGAACCGTGCGATCGTACTTTTCCATGATACCGAAGTGCGTGAACGGGATTTTGGGGTTTGGCGATACTGGTCAGAGCTTGCACCTAAACATCCCTCGTTGAACTTCACTTATCAACATGGTCTTGGCGTCCTTTTTTGGGGGGAACAGATCGCAGATGGCTTAAAGTCATTTGCAGCATTGATTGGTGATGAAGATTCACGCACGCTAATTGCGGACTATTTTGAAGCGCAAGGGGAAGCGTTCGTACAAAGACGCGGACACGAACGGTTATCTCAAGAACTCACGGCTAGCGCGGACAGGTTGCGCTCCGAGCTTAAAGCTACCCAGCAAAATCTAACCGAGTTGACGTCGGCGCTAACTTCTGCACAAGAAGAACTTGCCGGGGCTAGATCGGAACTCGCTCAAGCCCGACGTTATCCACTACGACAACTAAAAGCAAAAATGGAGTTCAAAGTATTGCGACTATTCGCAAAGGCTGAGCGATTTATTTCGGTGGCATCTGCCGAAAGGTTTCGGCGTTCAGCGATGAAACGCGATCCCGACCGCTCAGGCCATTGATCTCGGAAGAAACTAAAGTTGCCTGCGAAAATCTGGAGTAGTTTCTGTTTTTTCGGCATTGAAGAGCCTGCTTTTCAACAGACAATTCAATGGCAAATTTAATGATTAAAGTTAAGTGTGAGCGTTGCCTGCTCCCAAGACATCTGAGGAAAGTTACGCCGCCTCTATAGAGTTTTATTTGTTTTGGCCTTATAGGGGGCATAAGCGCGGCGCACGATACGAAATCGTATGCACAACTCAATCTCATCCATGCAAGCCGGATTTGATATGCCGAATCTGCTACCTATCGCTGTAGATCTTGATGGTACATTGGTTCTTTCCGATACGCTTCACGAGACAGCCGCGATCGCTCTGTTCCGTCGCCCGCTCGGGCTTCTACGCTCGCTGCCAGCGCTTGCCAAAGGGCGTCATATTTTCAAGGGCACGCTTTCAAAGGAGGTCGATGTCACAGAGGAGATTTTTCCACTGCGGGAAAACCTTGTAAAATGGCTGCGAGAGAAAGCTGCCGAAGGCCATGAACTACATTTGTGTTCTGCCGCAGACCAGACAATCGTTGAGAAGATAGCACAGCGCCTCGGTATTTTCAGTTCGGCCACTGGCTCGGCAAAAACAAATCTGAAGGGCAAAGCAAAGGCCCAGTACCTAACGGAGCGTTTTCCTGAAGGGTTCATTTATGTCGGCGATCACGCGGTTGACATGCCGGTCTGGGAGGCCTCGCAGGGGATAGTACTCGCAGGAGTAAGTACCGAAGTTGCCCGACAGGCGAGGTCGCTTGGCAAACCAGTTATCAAGGAGTTCGAGACGCCGCCGCTCACACTTAAGGAGTTCCTGAAGGCAATACGCGCCCATCATTGGACCAAGAACATACTGATGTTCGTGCCCCTAGTACTGGCGCACGAGTGGTCGAACCTGCCCTTGATACTGGAAACTATACTGGGATTTTTTTGCCTGCTGGCTGTTACCTCCGCGACCTATCTACTGAATGATATTGCAGACCTCAATGCCGACCGACAGCATTGGTCGAAGCGTAACCGTGCATTGGCTAGCGGACGCCTTTCCATTTCCTCGGGTTTCATGATGGCATTCGGACTGCTGCTTGGGGGATTTCTCGTTGCGTGTCTGGTGTCATGGGAGTTTGCCGCCGTTCTCTTCGCCTACCTTCTGATCACCGGCTCCTACTCGCTGAGACTCAAACGGGTGCCGTTGTTGGATACCATGATCATAGGTGTGTTATTTACCACTCGCCTCATCATGGGCAGCACGCTTCTCGACAATCCTCGACCGGCTTGGCTCCTTACATTCGCCGTTTTTTTCTTTTTCTCCTTGGCAACCGCCAAGCGACACACTGAAATTGTGCGCGCCGCATCAAGTGGGGCCTCAAGTTTGAAGAGCCGCGGTTATGAACTCGAGGACGCCACATTGACGCTGGCTCTGGGTGTCAGTTCTGCAATGGCGTCACTCGTCGTCTTCATGATCTTCATTCTTCAGGAATTGACGCCAGGGATAGCCTATACATATCCGGTTTTTCTCACGGGCATATCGTTGGTTCTGGCAATCTGGCTCGGCCGTATATGGCTTTTATCACATCGAGGTCAGATGAACGATGATCCTGTCAGCTTCGCCATTCGCGATCGCGTGAGCATCGGGCTCGGCGTATTGATCGCCTTGCTGTTTCTGGTGGCTTTATGACGAAGTTCAGCCGGCAAGATGACTTCCGTTCCTGGGGCAGTGTCATTAAAGCCCGCCATCATGTTGCGTACCCCATCTGGCGCGATCAGCTGAAAGCCACGGTGCTGAATGGCCGGCAAGAAGGCCTGTTTCTACTTGGTGCGGGTTTGAGGCGGTCGTACGGCGACAGCGGCCTCAATCCAGGCGGCGGTATGATCGATATGACCGGCGTCGACAAGATAATTCACTTCGATCCACAGACCCGCGTTCTGCGTGCGGAAGCCGGCATATCCTTCGATAGCCTGCTTCAGATCATCGTGCGCCAGGGTTTCTTCTTACCCGTGACCCCCGGAACACGTTTTGTAACGCTGGGCGGCGCAGTCGCCAATGACGTGCACGGCAAGAACCATCACATCAATGGCACGATAGGGCGCTGGGTTCGGCGACTTGGACTCCTGCGTTCAAACGGAGAAGAACTCGAACTTTCATCAACGATGAAACCTGACCTGTTTGCTGCAACAATTGGAGGACTTGGCCTTACGGGTCTAATAACTTGGGTGGAGTTGGAACTTCTTGCGGTTGAGAGCGCGATGATCGACGCGGAGAAGATTCCGTTTGAAAACATCGATTCCTTCTTCACGCTAGCCAAGGAAAGTGAGCATAGGTACGATTACACCGTCTCCTGGGTAGATTGCTTGGCTAGAGGCGCATCGCTGGGGCGTGGCGTCTTCTCGCGTGGCAACCATGCGAAGCATGGTTCACGCTTGCCGGACAATGGCAATACTAAATTTACCTTTCCGATGAATCTACCCAGGTTCGCGATGAACAGCTATTCTATAAAAATCTTTAATGAACTCTATTACTGGAACGGCAAGCGTAAAGCCGGCCCTGCGCGGATAGGCCTGCACCCGTTCTTTTACCCTCTGGATTCGATTGGTCGCTGGAACCGCCTTTATGGCAGGGGCGGTATGTATCAGTATCAGTCTGTTGTACCACCGAACGCCCAGGTCGATGCCAGCAGGGCGATGCTGAAGGCGATTTCCGATAGCGGACAAGGCTCATTTCTCGCCGTTTTGAAGACATTTGGCTCAGCCAAATCGCCCGGTCTTTTGTCTTTTCCCAAGGAGGGCACCACGCTGGCGCTCGATTTCCCAAACTATGGCGAAGATACATTAAAGCTAATGGAAAAGCTCGATGCTATCGTGTTGGAAGCCGGTGGTCGACTTTACCCCGCAAAAGACGGGCGGATGTCGGCAGAGATGTTCCAAAAGGGTTATCCCGCATGGGAAGAATTCGCTAAACACGTCGACAACGGATTCAGCTCGCATTTCTGGCGGCGCGTATCGCAAATATAAAGGACTAAAAATTGCGCGTCATCATTTTGGGTGCGACCTCGGCGATCGCGACTTGCACGGCTCGCCTCTACGCCAAAGAAGGGACGTCGATCCTTCTCGTCGGACGTGACGAAAACCGTCTGTCGCAGATCGCTATTGATTTGAAGGCACGGGGTGCGGAAAATACGGCCGTTGCCATTAGCGATCTTGCGGCCTGTAACGATGTAACAAGCCTGTTCGGCGGCTTTGTAAAACAGCTAGGCGGTGTCGATCATGTGCTCATCGCCCACGGTATCCTCGGGGATCAAAGCGCAGCCGAACGAGATATCCTGGCTGCAGAAGAAATCTTGCGGGTCAACTTTAATTCCGCGGCGGTATGGTCGCTGGTGGCGGCCAATGTGCTTGAGGCCCAAGGGCGTGGCAGCCTTGTCGTCATCGGCTCAGTTGCCGGCGATCGTGGCCGACGGGCAAACTTCATCTATGGCTCGGCGAAGGCTGGACTGGAAGTATTGGTGGCGGGCATCGCCCATCGCTTTGGCAACAAGGGCCCCCGTGCGGTTCTGATAAAACCCGGTCCGACGATGACGCCGATGACCGAAGGGATGGACCGCAAGGGTGTGCTTTGGGCAAAGCCTGAACAGATTGCCGCTATAATCCATGCCAGTGCTTATCGTGGTGGGCCTATCACCTATGCCCCGGGTTTCTGGCGCTACATTATGCTGATCATCCGCAATCTGCCGACAGCGCTATTCAATAGAATGGAACTCTAATGCCGAAGATCGTTGTCACTGGCGCCGCAGGCCTTGTCGGCCAAAACGTAATTGCCCGGCTCAAGACCAACCCCGACCTGAAAATCGTCGGGATCGATAAACACCCGGGCAATACGGCGCTGCTGCGTAAACTTCATCCGGAAATCGAAGTGATCAATGCTGATCTTGCTGTCGAAGGCCCGTGGATGGATGCGTTTGCAGACGCGGATTGTGTGCTTCTTAATCAAGCCCAGATCGGTGGTCTGGAAGAGCAGGAATTTATTGACAACAACATCACGGCCACGGAGAAAATTGTCAAGGCGATGCGCCGACACCGCACGCCCTATTTTGTCCACATCTCATCCTCCGTCGTCAATTCGAAGGCCGACGATTTTTATACACGGTCGAAAACCGCGCAGGAGCAATTCATCAACACCGTAAACGACATACCGCATGTAGTATTGCGCCCGACGCTGATGTTTGGCTGGTTTGACCGCAAACATCTCGGCTGGTTGCGCCGTTTCATGGATCGTGTGCCCGTTTTTCCAATCCCAGGCGATGGTAAGTTCATTCGCCAACCGCTTTACGCGGGCGATTTTGCCAAGATCATCATTTCATCGATCAATAATAAAAAGACCGGCACCTACGACATCTCCGGTCTGGAACAGACCGACTACGGCGATGTCATCCGGCTGATCCACCACACGGTAAAACCAAAAGCCCGTATCGTGCACATTCCCTATCGGCTTTTCTGGTGGCTATTGTTCGTTTATGGAAAGCTTTCGAAAAAACCGCCGTTCACCACCAGCCAGCTTGAGGCGCTTGTGATACCCGAGACTTTCGCAGTGATCGACTGGCCGGCAATTTTTAACGTGGAGGCAACGCCACTTAAGACGGCAATTGCGGAAAGCTACCTCGATCCTCGTTACAGCAAGATCGTGCTGGATTTTTAGGAGAAGACTATGAGCCGTGTTGTAATCATCGGCGCCGGCGCCATGGGGCTTGCAGCCGCGCATCGTGCAGCGCAACTAGGGCATGAGGTCGATCTGATCGAGGCTGATTCCGTACCGGGCGGCATGGCGGCGCACTTCGATTTCCGCGGCTTGTCTATCGAACGATTTTATCACTTCGTCTGCAAATCCGACGAGCCGACATTCAAGCTAATGGACGAACTCGGTATTGGCGGGAAGATGCGGTGGCGTCCAACTTCGATGGGTTATTTCATCAAAGGAAAAATCCACCCATGGGGTGATCCGTTTTCCTTGCTGCGCTTCCCGCATCTGAGCCTGATCGCAAAAGTTCGTACCGGTTTGCAGATGTTTTTGACGACCAAGACGAATAATTTTGCCTCCATCGAGCACAAGACGGCGCGCAAGTGGCTGGAGGGCGGCTCAGGCAAGGAAGTCTATAACACGCTTTGGAAGCGGCTTATGGACCTGAAATTCTACGAACTAGCTGACAGCATTTCAGCTTCGTGGATCGCCACCCGCGTGCGCCGCATAGGCAATTCACGCAGATCGATTTTTCAGGAAGAACTGGGCTACATTGACGGAGGCAGTCAGACGCTTGTGGATGCGCTGGTGTCCGCCTATACGGAAAAAGGCGGCCGCATGCATCTGGGGACTGCGGTCAACAAGGTTGAGACAGAAAACGGCAGGGTCACCGGCGTCACCGTCGGCAGCCGCTTCTTCGAGGCCGACGCGGTTATATCCACCGTACCAACGCCTCTGATCTCGAAGATGATACCGGATCTGCCGGAGGCGTCGAAAGCGCAATATGACGCCATTCGTAATATTGGCGTGGTCTGCCTGATCTTTCGTCTGAAAAAGTCGATGAGCAAGCATTTCTGGATCAATATCGTCGACGACAATATCGAAATCCCAGGAGTAATCGAGTTTTCCAATCTCCGCCCAGTCGAAAACACGGTCGTCTATGTACCCTATTATATGCCGGTGACACAGGCAAAATGGCATTGGAGCGACCAACAGTTCATAGACGAAGCTTTCGGTTATATCCGCAGGGTGAACCCGCAGATTGCGCAGAGCGATCTGATTGATGCAAAGGTCGGCCGCCTAAAACATGCGCAACCGGTCTGCGAACCGGATTTTCGCAAAAAGCTGCCGCCAATCGAGACGCCGATCTCCGGCCTGCAGATTGCTGATACTTGCTATTACTACCCAGAAGATCGCGGCATAGCAGAAAGTGTCCGTTGCGGCCGCCTAATGGCGGAAGCGATAAGAAAATGAAAGTGTTGATGGAAAATTATTTTTCGAAACCGTTTATTCGCTTCGCCATTTCCGGCGGTATTGCGGCGGGCGTGAACATCGCGTGTCGAATCTTGCTGTCGGAGATCGCGCCGTATTCCATAGCAGTGACGATCGCTTATCTATTCGGTATGACCACGGCCTATGTTCTAATGAAGGTAATGGTGTTCGAAGCGTCAGGGCAACGCGTTCACCAAGAGTATATTCGCTTCACCGTCGTGAACGCCATAGCATTCTTGCAGGTCTGGCTGGTGAGTATGGGCTTAGCGAAGCATTTATTGCCGATGATCGGCTTTGAAAGCCATGCAGAAACGGTCGGTCATATAATCGGAGTTGTGAGCCCAGTAGCGACTAGCTACTTTATGCATCGGTATTTTACGTTTTCACCGCGTTAAAAAACACTGCGTTCTTGACTGGTCGGGTGTCTAATCGCAGCCGGAGTGTCAACTGTCGCAGGGCAAGCATCGAATTCTCCGAAGGTTTAGAGTCGCGGGCGGCTTTGAGGCGGTGATTACGCATGCATAGGTTCTGTAATCGGGGCTTGTCTCTCTCCTTGAGGAGCTTTTTCGAAAACACAGATACTGTCGTAGATTGTTATCGAACGGGTCGATTTCGTGAATTCAGACACATTTAGGGCGCCTCTGGTGTGCACGGCATTAATCTCGTCAAGTTTTGACTTCGTGAATTCCATGAAGGACTTCGGCTCACTGAGTCCGCCTTGGTATTCCGGCCAATAACATGTGTGGGTGTCTTCCACGAAATAGACGCCCTTCGGCGAAATTCGATCGTACAGAAGGCCAAACGTCGCCAACAGGTGATCCATACGATGGCTTCCATCGTCAATCACGATATCGATCTTCGGATTTTCATTCAGGATGGTTTGAATGACGGTCGTGTCGTCCTGGCTACCAATATAAATCTTGATGCCGTCACCTTCGTGTCCCTTGCATTCTGGATTGATGTCCAGACCGATGATGTTTGCGCCATCGCCAAAATACTCTTGCCACATTGCGAGTGAGCCCCCGCCAAAAACACCTATTTCAAGCACGGTTGGCTTCTTTCCGCGGAAGCGTTCGAAGTGATGTTCGTAGGCATCGAAATAATGCATCCACTTGTGCAACCGTTTATGGCCGTTATTCAAAAAATATCGATGTAAAAAACCGTCGCTCAAGTCTGCCTCCCACGCGCATTAATCCAAAGATTCCAGAGTAAGTCGATTAGCCATCTTGAGGATCTCTAGCAATCAAAAACTTAGCCCCCCGCCGATATCGTAACCTGATCCCAATGACCCACAATCGCACAAGCCCACTGCGGATCCTAAAACTGCCATGCCTTTGTCATTTCCCGTCCTTTTCCGTTAGGAAATTGCGCCGAAGAACTCTAACCCAAAACGGTCCGACTTGAAGGGTTTAGATTAAGAAAAAGCGCGTCGCACGAATTAGGCAAAACGCAACGCACGTTAGTTTTGAATAAGAAGCATATTGATAGTTCGTCGTTGTATTTGATCGCCGACCTGAATATGCGCGATATTACCATATGTGGGATAAGTCCACACCGACATTTGTTCAACGCCAGATTCATACGTGATCGTGTACTTTAAAGGTCCACGACCGTAATTAATGAGCATGCTCGGATTTAAGTTGATCGAAAGATAATCGTTGTCCTGCGAACCTACCAGTTGGCTTTCGCCACTTGAGCAAAGCTCGGCCTGGCAGATCTTTATTTTAAGGCTACCATCCGCTTTGCCACCACCATTCGCAATCTGAATTGCGACTGCGTCCACTCGCATGGTTGCCGGCGCAATTATTGCCCCTACTAAACCCCCACCCTTTTTCAGCGGCAACGGGGCATTGGAGCTATCGTCCAAGGATGCCCTGATTTCCACGACACCGTCGCCTGGAATAGGGCAATTATCAGGATACTGATTGCAACCGACAAGAACGAGGTTTAATGCTACTACCGCCCACTTTTTAGGCATAAGGCCAAACTCCTTTTCGAATACATCAAACACTCATACTTAGCGCATTCACCCTATACGCAATCATTAGTAGATTAATAGATATTTGCGCAACCCCAAGGCACATAGCAGTCCTTTTAGGGAGATTCATGTACATCCACCAAAATGAAATCGCCAAAAGAACCGCGGCTAAAGGTTGCAATCCGTGAAGCGCAGGCAATGCTCTCACGCCAAAGACAGCAATCAACATGCTGCAAGGCAGGGCAGCTAATAAGATGCCTTCCATTGGGGCTCTGCGAACAGCCTGCAACCCGCCGAGCAAAGCTTGCACAACCACGAAGGGGCCAACGGCTCCCACCATTCCGACGATTGCTATTTGCGCCCAAGCGTCCGGATTAGTCCACGAAATCGGCATCGGAAAAAATGCGTCTCGCAAATTTAATAGTCGGGCAACGACAGCATCGTAGAGACTGGCAGCATGTAAATTCTGGCTGACCAAATCCGAAGGAATTTGGAGGTATATCCGAGTCCATATGAACCATGGAATCAAAATTAACGACAAACTTATAGTAAATGGAACAGCACTTTGCTTGGCGAATGAAAAGGACCGACTGCTACAGATCAAGTATAAGAAAAAACAGCAGCAATATACTACAGCATAAGGGTGAGACCAATATGCCGCTCCGGCTAGTATGCCAGCAACGTAGTAGTGATGTCGCTTCAGCAGCATCAATCCACTTAAAATCAAAAAGAATCCTCCGAGGGATTTTGGCCACGCGAACAAAGTCTGCCCCAAGAAATATGGGCTAGTAGCGTACACGACGCAGGAAAGCGTGGCCAATTCAATAGGTACTTTCAGGCGTTGCAGAACCAGCACAAACCCCAGAATCAACGCGGCGTTAAACACCACCGCAAGCCTCAGGAAAGTTCGATAGCTTACGTTATCGCCGAGAATTCCGACGTTAGGCCAACGCGTTCCCACATACCGAAATTTTGGTAACGGCTCAACGCGCGGGGATGGCGGGTATAATGCGGCGTGAATGGGAATGGTCGCCAACGAAAGCAGAATAGGCCTGTTAGAAAGCTCTTGGCCTGGCATTAGCGGACGCTCTTTAGCAAACTGAATGTCACGAAGGAGAAACTCGGCTGCAACAAAAGGGATATAGTTGTCTGCAGGAAAATCCCCGAGGATACGTTGTATCTTAACATGCAAGTTTTCGTTCTTTATTACATAGGCACCGTCGGGAAGCGGATTTGGCATTGTAACAGGAACAAGGCTCGCGCCAAGTGCGAGGCAAGCTACGCTCGCCCAACTACTAAGTCCTAAGAGAGTCCAGCGTCGACATCCAGCCCACAGCCGCGCCAATACGTTTCTTCGCCAGCACTGTAGAACAGAGAAAACCAACACGCCACCCAAGGCGATCCGAGCGTTAATTCCGTACGGCGAGGGCAACGAAACGATCACAGCACCGAGCAGGGCAAAGCAAATTATTCCGAAAGCTACGGAATAGGCAAGTAACGTCAGGCCTTCAACCTGACGTCCCTTGCTCGACAAAGCCAGCACAGCGGAACCCGTCGTCACCAGGAGAAGGATCGCAAACGCAGACACAAAAACATCAAGAATAACAGTAAGCAAACTCTTCCCCCAGCGCGGAACTTGTGTCCGAAACTTTGGCTCAGGCACATTTGACTCGAAGACACAAAACCTCATTATATTATTTGAGAATTTATGCTCCCGTTTGACAGCAGCCCTGCACTGTTTTTAACAGGAATTTTGATAGGCGGGAAAAAACGTCTCGTGGCTTGGTCTGTCTCAACAAGACCGTAAGGACTGTTGATTGCCACTGAGAAGTACCCCGGTACCGGGTCACTTCTCAGTCAAGAACCAACAGCTGACCGACTGAGCGTGTCAAGCCCGGCATTGTACGGCTGGAAAAACCAGCTACCCGCCAAGGGACCTTTTTTTTAAAAGAGGCACTATTCCACCACGATTCCGCTTACCATGGTACCAATGTTGACAGACAAGGAACACAGGACTATTTGCTAGCCACCAATCGAAGCCGACCTAACTCGAAAAGGTGGATGCTATAACACATGTTTTTCGATAGCATGCGGAATTATAGTATTCCTGTATATGTTGTTCCGCACGCTTGTCCGCTTTTGGGCTTTTGCGCATAACCAGACGGTCTGTGCGTGGGGTTGCCTTCGATTAGAGAGTGGCATGGCTATTCATTGGCGTATGACTGTTGAAATAGGATGGATGTTTCCTTGATTGGATCGTTTTTGTCGCCAGACGACAAGAAGTTGCTGACGCGGCTTTTTAAAGAGAACTTCAAAAAACACGTTGGATGGTATTCTGCGGCAATCACTGCCATGTTGGTTGTGGCGGGAACGACATCGCTCAGTGCGTGGATCATGCGCGATATTGTCAATAGCGTCTATTTGAAGCAGGGCTTCGATGTCGTTCTTGAAATAGCGTTTGCTGTCGCCATTATCTTTATTGTGAAAGGCCTCGCCACTTTTGTTCAAAGCTACTATCTTAGTAAGGCGGGCAATAGTATTGTTGCAGAACAGCAACGGAAAATCTATGATCGGCTGTTGAAACAAGGAGTTTCCTTCTTTCAGAACCTCCCGTCATCGGAGTTGCTTGTTCGTGTTACATATAATGCGCAGGCTGCTCGGAGTGTCATAGATACTATCGTTACATCATTTGTACGCGACCTATTTTCCCTGATAGGCTTGATCATCGTGATGTTCGCCCAGAATTTTCTTCTGAGTGCGATTTCCATGATTATCGGCCCTATCGCAATTTTTAGCGTTCGCCTTGTTTTGCGTCGGGTTCGCAAAATAATGGAAGCAGAACTCGCTTCGCTGGGAGAAATTGTCAACGTCGTACAGGAAACCAGTATCGGCGTTCGCGTCATCAAGGCATTCTCTCTCGAAAAGCTGATGCGTCAACGCATGAACAAAGCGGTCTCTGACGTCGAACATCGGGCCAATGGCATTGCAAAACTTGAGGCGGCAACCAGCCCAATCATGGAGACACTCTCCGGTCTGGCTATTGCGGTAGTCATCGCTGTTTCTGGTTATACCGTCCTGGAAAAAGGTGGCTCGCCAGGTGACCTTATGGCATTTATCACCGCGTTGCTCCTTGCTTACGAACCAGCAAAACGTTTGGCCCGCATGCGAGTTCAAATTGAAGGTGGCATGATTGGCGTGCGCATGATGTTCGAAGTGCTGGACGCCCCGTTGACACTTGCCGAGAAAAAGGATGCCCAGCCGCTCCCTAAGGCGAGCGGCAATGTGGAACTTAAGAACGTCAGCTTCGAGTATGTTGCTAACCAGCCTGTTCTGAAGGACGTCAGTGTTCTCTTCGAGGGTGGCAAGATGACTGCGTTGGTCGGACCTTCCGGTAGCGGCAAATCGACGATCATCAACCTTATAATGCGCCTTTATGATCCACAGAGCGGTTCCGTCGAGATCAACGGAATGGATTTGCGCGATGTGTCATTCGCCAGTTTGCGCGAGCATGTTTCATACGTCGGCCAGGAAACCTTCCTCTTCTCGGGAACGGTGAAGCACAACATCTCCGTGGGTCGCGACAACGCCACCGATAAGGAAATTATCGCTGCGGCCAAAGCGGCCAATGCACATGATTTCATCATGAACATGCCTGACGGGTATGACAGCAAGCTTGGCGAAAACGGCTCCGGCCTTTCTGGCGGCCAAAGGCAGCGTGTTGCGATCGCCCGCGCGATGCTGAGAGACGCGGACATATTGATCCTCGACGAAGCGACGAGCGCGCTCGATTCGGAATCCGAAGCCCTTGTTCGGGATGCGCTTGAGCGTTTGACGCTCAACAAGACATCGATTGTCATTGCTCACCGTCTATCTACGATCAACCGCGCCGACAAGATCGTCGTCATGGACAATGGTCAGGTTGTCGAGGAGGGAAGCCGGCGCGAATTGCTGGCAAATGACGGCCTTTATAAACGCCTTCATAGCATCCAATTCGACGCAGACGTCGCCTGACGCTGAAGACGGGCGAACGTTGGCGCCCGAATCTGTTTTCCCGCTGGCTTAAGCTTGAGCGAAAAAGGAGCCGAATAGGCTACCAAGCGATTTCCATGTCTTTCGCAGCCCTCGCCAGAAGCGGCAACATTTCCGCCACACGCTCATCAGTAAGACGAGTGAGAGGTGCTGCGACGCTCATGGTGCCGACGACCTCTTTACCCTGTAGGATGGCCACAGCAATTGCCCCCACTCCCTCCTCGGCCTCGCCAAAAGCGCGGCCGTAACCCAGACCAGCAACGGCATCGAGCTCTCTGTTGAGCGCATCGATCGTATTGATGGCGTTGGCAGCCCGCTGGCCGGGCTGACCGAGCCCCGCGTCGAGCGCAATTCTTAGCGCCCTCTCCCGCTCCAGACTCGCGAGCCATATTTTTCCGTTGGCCGTCGCATAGGGCACGATACCGGCGCTCATATCGGGCTCGAACACCAGGCCTGAGCGGCGCCCTCTGGCGGAGCCGATCCAGACAAGCGAATTGTTCTGCACAGCCGTCAAACGAACGAGCTCGCGCGTGCGTTCGGCAAGTGCATTCAGGATCGGCTGTCGCAGATCTGAGACTTGGAGCCGCGCCAATTGTTTCTGACCCACCAGCGCCATGCGCATGGTCAGCGCGTAGCAATCGCTTTCCGGGCTCTGCCACGCCCATCCGCTTTCGATAAGGGACGTCAGGATACGGTGGCAGGCACTTTTGGGAATATCAAGCTGGTGCGCGACATCGGAAAGCTTCAGCGGCTCCTCGGCCAGGGCGAGAAGCTCCAGCATGGCGATCGTCCGCTCGACGCCGCCGCTTGGTACGTTTATCGTCCTGTCCATCTCATTCTCCGGTCGCAGGGGCACGGCCACTATCCGGAGAAAATCCGGGGCGATGCGCAAATGGGTTGTTACGGCGGCTCTTGCTTCTACCGAAAGACAAGAGACGCCGCCGGTTCAGGCATGGCGCTGCAGAATGCCGCGCGAAAGGAATATCTCGGTGATTTCCTCGGACTTTTCGATAAATTCCGGCTCACGCCGTGCCGCCAGTCCGCGTGGGCGCGGCATGTCGATCTCCAGCACTTTTTCAATCCGGCCCGGCCGCGGCGTCATGACTATCACGCGGTCTGCCAGAAGTACCGCCTCGTCGATGGAATGGGTGATGAACACCACCGTCATGCGATTTTTCAGCCAGAGCGCTTCGAGATCGATACGCATCTGTTCGCGCGTCAGTGCATCCAGAGCACCAAAAGGTTCATCCATCAGCAGAAGCCGCGGCTGAAGCAGCAGCGCGCGCGCAATGGATGCGCGCTGCTTCATCCCGCCGGACAGTTCGTGCGGATATCGGTTGGCAAAGTCTTTAAGGCCAACGGATTCAAGAAGCGCTAACGCGTGGGGTATCAGCTCCTCACGGTTCCTACCGGTCATTTCAGCCGGGAAAAGCACGTTGTCGATAATCGTTCTCCAGGCCAGAAGCACGTGATTCTGGAAAACGATGCTCATGCCGCGCGGCGGGTCCTTTGACACGTCACCAAAGACGGATATCTGGCCTGTACTGGCCTGAGAAAGCCGGGAGATCAGCCGCATCATTGTTGACTTGCCGCAGCCGGAAGGGCCAACAATCGCCACGAACTCCCCGTCCCCGATCGTCAGGTCGAGCTTCTCCAGCGCCACGACCGGCGCATCGGCATGCCCGAAATATTTGCTGACGCCCTCCAGTAACACGCCCGGCTCGTAGGCCTTCCTGTCGTTTTTCTTCTGCAACATGCATTCCTCCCGCTGCATTCCAATTCTCGTGTTCCAGCTGAATTACCACTTGACGAAACATCAGTCCATATGGAACATTGTTCCAATAATGAAAAATTGCTCTCCGCACAGCTGGGCAATTTCGGGAGGACACATGTTTTCGAAAATACTGGGGGCCGTCAAAGGCCAGACCCACACGATTGGCAGCCTCGTGGGCGCTGGGATCGTGTGGGAGATCGCGGTTAGGGCACTCAAGGTGCCAGAATATATTCTGCCAGCTCCAAGCAAAGTGTTTGCGGACCTTTATAACAACGTGCCGGTGGTGTTCACGGCATCGCTTTATACGCTGCAGCCAATGGTACTGGGCTTTCTGGTGGCAGTGGTCATGGGAACGCTTCTTGCGCTTCTGGTGGTCTATTCGCGGGCTTTCGAGGCGATCTTTTATCCGCTGCTGGTGATCCTTCAGATCATCCCGAAGATCGCTATCGCACCGCTCTTCATCATCTGGGTCGGCTTCGGCCTGCCGTCCAAAATCCTGCTCGTCTTCCTGCTTTCGTTTTTCCCGATCGTCGTCAACTCCATCGTGGCCTTCAAATCCATCGAGCCGGATGTCTACGATCTCGCCAAAAGCTATCGGGCGGGACGCCTGAAGATTTTCTGGAAGGTGGAACTACCCGGCGCCCTACCCTCGCTCTTTGCGGGTTTCAAGGTGGCCGCAGCACTGTCTGCAACAGCGGCAGTCGTGGCGGAGTTCGTCGCCTCGGACAATGGGCTTGGCTACCTGCTGCTCAACTACAACGGCAACATGAACACCAGCATGACGTTTGCCGTGATCATCGTTCTCAGCCTGCTTGGGCTGCTTCTCTACGGCATCGTGGAACTGATCGAGCGTTTCGCGATCCCATGGCACGTGTCCCAGCGCCGGGAGGACTTCACGGTTGGGAAAAGCACGACCTGAATTCGGACTTTAATCAAAAACGGGAGGGTAAAATGTTCAATACCATGAGAAAAACACTGACGGGTAGCGTGGTTGCGCTCGCCATTGGTCTTGCGGGCATTCAGTCAGCCGCGGCTGAAGACAAGGTGACGCTCCGTCTCAATTTCCTTTTGAGTGGTGTCCATACTATCTTTTATTACGGCGCTGAAAAAGGCTTCTACAAGGACGCCGGCATCGATCTGCAAATCGGCGAAGGCCAGGGCTCTGCACGCACTGTGCAGTCGGTCGCAACCGGTGGTGATATGTTCGGCATTGCCGATGGCGGGAGCGTGATTGCTGGTGCATCTAAAGGCGCACCTGTCAAATCCGTGCTCGGCCTGCTTAACACCTCTCCTTATGCAATGACGTTTCGCGCAGATTCGGGTGTGAAGTCCATCAAGGATGTAGAAGGCAAGACTGTTGCGGCCAGTGCTGGCGAAGCTTCACTTGCCCTCCTGCCCGCCCTCTGGAAGAAAAACGGCGTCGATGCGTCCAAGGTCAATATTCTGAACGTCGATGGCCCTGGCAAGATCATCGCCATTATGCAGGACCGCGCCGGAGGCATCCTTGGCGGACTTGAAAACCAGGTCGTGGTTCTAAACTCCAAGGGTCTGAAGCAGAACGTGTTTTCCTTTGCAGAGCTCGGTGTCAACACGCAAGGCCTGACAATCATTACCAACGCGAAGCTGATCGACAGCAATCAGGATCTGGTTAAGCGCTTCGTTGCCGCATCGCTGAAATCGATCGAGGCGGCCAAAGCGGATCCGGACGCCGCCGTTGCGGCAGCGGTGAAGGACAAGCCGACAGGGGATCCAAAGCTTCTGAAGGAGCAGCTCGAAATCTCACTCAAGCTTCTTCCATCACCTTCTGCCCCATCTGCACCACTCGGCGAAATGGCCGAGGCAGACTGGCAGCAGACGCTTGATCTGATGAAGGAATATCAGGACATCAAGACCGATATGCCGGCGGACGCCTTCTTTACCAACAGCCTGATCGCGAAATAGGCGCAACGCCAGGAGCCCGGCCAGCTCTGCCGGGCTCACTGCGGAACAATGGTTTCAAACATGTCCACACATTATGATCTCGACGGCCGGGTGGCGGTCGTCAGTGGCGCAACCGGCGGCTTCGGTGTCGCCATCAGTCAACGACTGCGCGACTGCGGGGCAACGGTAATTCACTGGGACCTGCCGGCTGCCGTGAAAGATGGGGCCCTTGGCGATCTCCCACATGCCGGTGTTGATATCAGCGATGCAAAAAGCATCGAAACGGCTGCCATCGATCTGAAGCAGCGGTTCGGCAGGCTGGATATTCTCGTCAACAATGCAGGTATTGTCGGCAATGTCGCTCCTTTGTGGGAAACTCCCATCGAGGAGTTTCGCAGGATCATCGACATCAATCTGTTCGGCTCTTTTCTGGTCTGCCGCGCGCTGGTGCCATTAATGATCGAAACGGCTAGAACGAGCCGTTTCGGCCGCATCGTTAATGTCGCTTCCATTCAGGCCAAGGAAGGCATGCATCAGGCAGCCGCCTATAGCGCCTCCAAGGCAGGGCTTGTGGCCATGACCAAAAGTCTCGGCAAGGAACTGGCGACGGCGGGCATTCTCGTCAACGCCATCACTCCCGCCGCTTCCATGACGGCGATGAGCATCGATGCACCGAAGGAACGGCTGGACGATATTCTGTCCCGCATCCCCATGCGTCGTTTTCTCGAACCTGCCGAGGTCGCCAACATGGTGGCCTGGCTATCTTCTTCCGAATGCAGCTTTTCGACCGGCGCGGTTTTCGACTTGTCCGGCGGTCGTGCAACATATTGAGGTAACCAATGTCTCTCCTGGGAAAAGCCGTCGTCGCCATCTGGAACGACATCCTGCCGGAAGGTCGCGACAATTTCATCGAGTGGCACAATCGCGAACATATTCCCGAGCGGGTGTCCATCCCGGGTTTCCTGCGGGGGCGCCGTTACATCGGCGAGCAGGGAACGCCTGAATATTTCACGCTTTATGAGGCGACAGATGCCCGAGTGCTCGTCGGCCAGCCTTATCTTGAGCGGCTGAACAATCCCACGCCCTGGACGAAGCGTTCAACTGCCGACTTCCGCAACACGACCCGTGGGGTCTGCAGCACCAACTATTCCTATGGATGCGGTGACGGCGGCTTCATCGCCACCTTCCGTTTTGATGCGACGGAGGCCGACCAGGCGACAATCCAGTCCATGCTCATCGACGCACTTGCAAAAGCCGGCAAGCTCAACGGCATCAGCGGCGTGCATCTGTGCATCGCAGACAATGGTGCGAGCAATCTCGAAACGGCCGAGCGGAAGGGTCGACAGGTCGGCGTACCCAACTGGATTGTCATGATTGAGGGCGGCTCTGCCGCGACCGTCTCCGATGCTGCAAAGGGCCTGCAGCAACAGCTGTCTAAAGTCGATCTCACAGGACCGCTGGAACTAGGCCTTTACCGCCTTGAATTTGCGCTCGCCGAGAATGCGCTTCAGCAATCAGCCGCATAGGAAACAACATGAAACTTCTTCGTTACGGCCCCCTTGGGCAGGAAAAACCGGCAGCGCTCGACGCCGAAGGCAACATCCGCGATCTCTCTTCGGTAGTCAGCGACATCGCCGGATACAGCCTCTCACGCAGCTCCCTCGACAAGCTGGCGAAAATCGATCTTTCGTCATTGCCGAGCGTACCATCAGATGTGCGCACTGGCCCCTGCGTCGGTGCCGTGGGCAATTTTGTGGCGGTCGGCCTCAATTACATCGACCATGCGCTGGAAACCAATACGCCTATTCCTGACGAGCCGGTGCTTTTTAACAAACATACCTCGTGCATTTCCGGACCGAATGATCCGATTTGCCTGTTGAAGGATTCGGAAAAGACCGATTGGGAAGTAGAGGTTGCGTTCGTTATCGGTGAACCCGCCTACCATGTGCGGGAAGAAGACGCTCTCTCCGTCATCGCAGGTTTCTGCGTCTGCCACGATGTCTCCGAACGCGCCTTCCAGATAGAACGTGGTGGGCAATGGACGAAGGGCAAAAGCGGCCCAACATTTGGCCCCCTCGGCCCATGGTTGGTGACCCCGGATGAAATCAGCGATGTGCAGAATCTTGACCTTTGGCTCGACGTTAACGGGAAGCGCATGCAGACCGGCTCGACATCCAGAATGATTTTTCCGATAGCGACGCTTGTGTCTTACATCAGTCGTTTCATGCGTCTTATGCCAGGTGACGTGATCACCACAGGCACACCGCCCGGTGTTGGCCTTGGCATGAAACCTCCGGTCTTCCTAAAAGCCGGCGACGTGGTTGAACTCGGCATCGATGGCCTTGGCAGACAGCGGCAAATCGTGACAGCATTTGGCGCATGAGATCATCAGGAGACATGAGCGGAATGACGGCGATCGAAAAACTGGCAGAGCGTTTTGCAAAGGCAAACCGGGAGGGTGCGAGAATTCCTCTGGCGAAGCTGGAGGCGGAGGGCCTCATTCCCGGCACGCTGGCGGAGGCGATGGCGGTGCAGCGGGACTTTGCCGGATATTGGGGAAAACCGGTTGCCGGCTGGAAGCTGGCGATACGCCCGGATGGCGAGGCCGTTGGGGCGCCCATGTTCGATTGCTGCGAAGTCAATGAAGCCAATATCGCTTCCTTTCCGCTTCATGGCACGGAAGGCATCGAAGTCGAGATCTGCTTTACGCTCTCCGCCGATATTCCCGCCGCGGCAGAAGGGCCGCTGACCAGAGCCGATCTGATGCGCTATATCGATGAGGTCCATCTGGGTGTCGAACTTCTCCGCTATAGGCTGGCGGAGAAAAATCAGGTGCCGTTTCCGCTTTTTCTAGCGGATCGCCTTGCCAACCACGGCTTTGCCATCGGCCCGCAGGTGGATAAGAGCATAGTGGAGGTTTTTGCCGGTAATGGCGATGCCCTGCCGCAGCTCATTGTCACAGAGGGATCAGTGGAACTCTTCAATGCCGCGGTGAAACACCCGAATGTCGATCCGCTTGCGCCGCTCTTGGCCTTTGCCAACGGGGCACTCAACACGGGTGGCATGCTGAAGGCAGGCAATGTGGTGACGACGGGCAGCCTCTGCGGAGCGATTCCGGGCACACTTTCCGGCGATACCCACATCAAGCTCGAATCGGTCGGTGCTTTCACCCTGTCAGGTCCGAAAGAATAAGCCTCACGCCTATCGGGTGAACGACCAGTTTGCGATGCGTCATTTCACCCGCCCATGTTCACCGAGAAAATCGAGCAATGCCCGGATGCGTGAGGGCAGCGGTCCCCGCTGGCCGACGTAGACGGCATGAAAGGTCTCAGTTTCGCCGGTATCAAGATGATCGAGAACGGAGACCAGCCGGCCGGCGGCAATATCCTCCCGCACGGTGAAAGCCGCCAGGCGCACTAACCCGACACCGGCAAGCGCCAGACGACGAAGGCCCTCGCCATCGCTGACCTGCACACGTCCCGTCGCGGGAATGACGACGGTCTTGCCACCGTCCTGCAAAGGCCAACCATCGATTGACCGGGCGTAACCCAGTGCAAGGCAATTATGTCCCTCGAGATCGCTGATGGTTTGCGGCGTGCCGCAGCGCTCCAGATAATCCGGGGCGGCAGCGATGACCATGCGTGTCTCCCCGAGCTTCCGGGCGACCAGACTTGAACTTTTTAACGGCCCGGCGCGAACCGCCACATCCATGCGCTCTGCGAGAAGGTCAACCACCAGATCCGTCTGAACGATATCAAGCGTGATATCAGGATAAAGCGCCAGAAACTGTGGCAGGATGGGCGCAAGGATATGTGTTGCGTAAGAAGCGCTGGTGTTGATCCGCACACGGCCGATGGGCCGCTCACCTTCGCCAGCGGCGCGTTCGGCCTCTTCGAGATCGGCGAGAATACGGGTGGCCCTTTCGTAGAAAGCGCAGCCCTCCGGCGTTATCTGAAGCTGCCGGGTGGATCGGTTGAGCAGACGCGCGCCCAGCCGGCTTTCCAGCCGGGCGATGAGCTTGCTCACCGCTGAAGGCGTCATATTCGCCGCGGCCGCCGCGCGTGAAAAGCCGCCGAGTTCGATAACCCGTACGAAGATTTCCATCTCCCCTGCCCGGTTGATTTCCAGTCGCGCCATGATGACTTCATCTCACAAGTGATAGTATTTTCGGCATTCTATTTCATGCAAGCGCGAGCGTCTATCTTCAGGGCCATCGCAACCCACCACGGGATGGACAGACACGACGCGGCCACACGCCCGGCGCGGCACCATCCCGAAGCAAGAAGGCAATGCCC
This sequence comes from Agrobacterium sp. El2ro-1b, assembly GCF_048298475.1. Classification (NCBI taxonomy): domain Bacteria; kingdom Pseudomonadati; phylum Pseudomonadota; class Alphaproteobacteria; order Hyphomicrobiales; family Rhizobiaceae; genus Agrobacterium; species Agrobacterium sp. El2ro-1b. The sequence continues at coordinate 304,460 of NZ_CP103459.1, forward strand.
CATGGAATATCGCTATCTCGGCAAATCCGGCCTGAAAGTGCCGGTCTTAAGTTTCGGCACGGGAACCTTTGGAGGCTCCGGCCCGCTTTTCAGCAACTGGGGCACCTCTGATGCCACCGAGGCCCGTCGTCTTGTCGATATCTGCCTCGAAGCCGGCGTCAACCTGTTCGATACGGCCGATGTTTATTCCAACGGCGCGTCGGAAGAGGTGCTGGGCGAAGCCGTCAGGGGACGGCGCGACAGCGTTCTGATCTCGACCAAGACCGGCCTGCCGATGGGTGATGGGCCAAACGACGCCGGCTCATCCCGTTTCCGACTGCTGCGCGCGGTGGACGACGCCCTGCGCCGCCTAAAGACCGAATATATCGACATCCTTCAGCTCCATGCCTTCGATGCCTTCACACCGGTTGAAGAAGTGCTGTCGACGCTCGATAAGCTCGTCCGGTCCGGCAAGGTGCGCTACACCGGTGTGTCGAATTTTTCCGGCTGGCATATCATGAAATCACTTGATGTCGCGGACAGATATGGCTGGCCGCGTTATGTGGTCAACCAGGTGTATTATTCTCTCGTTGGCCGAGACTACGAATGGGATTTGATGCCGCTCGGCGCGGATCAAGGCGTTGGCGCCATGGTCTGGAGCCCGCTGGGCTGGGGGCGCCTAACCGGAAAAATCCGCCGCGACATGCCGCTGCCCGAGGGCAGCCGCCTGCATGAGACCGCCAGCTTCGGACCGCCGGTCGATGATGAACATCTCTACCGCGTGATCGATGCGCTCGATACTGTCGCGGAGGAAACCGGCAGGACAGTGCCGCAGGTCGCCCTCAACTGGCTGCTCAGACGCCCGACTGTTTCCACGGTCATCATCGGCGCGCGCAATGAGGAACAGCTTCGCCAGAACCTCAACGCCGTGGGATGGGAACTGACGTCAGCACAGGTAGCCACGCTGGACGAGGCCAGCGAGACGACTGCTCCCTATCCGCATTTCCCGTATCAGCGCCAGGAGGGCTTCGCCCGGCTTAATCCACCGGCCGTAGCATGTCGGACCATGCCGTTCTAAGGCACGGTCAGGCCGCCTGAACTACAGGCGGCCTGACAAATGCGGAGCTTCAGGCGGTTTTGTTGGCGGAGCCTGCATCCACCCGGCCCGAAAACCAGTTTGCCAGGATTGCACCGGAAATATTGTGCCAGACGCTGAAAATCGCGCTCGGAACGGCAGCGAGAGGCGAAAAATAGGCCGTGGCAAGTGCTGCACCAAGGCCCGAATTCTGCATGCCGACCTCGATCGCAATGGCCTTGCGCTTGGCAAGCGACAGGCCCGTTGCCTTTGCAGCGAGGTAACCGAGCAGATAGCCAAGGCTATTGTGCAGAACCACAACGGCAAAAATCATCAGCCCGGACTGGGCGATGGCCGCCTTGGATCCTCCCACCACCGCCGAAACGATGAGGACGATGCCGATGACGCTTACCAGCGGCAATGCCGGAACTGCGGTCTTGACGAGACCAGGCAGCAGCTTCTGCAGGGCGGCGCCGAGAGCGAGCGGAACCAGAACGACCTTGACGATGCTGAGGAACATGGCCCAGCCGTCAACCGGCAGGAACTGGCTCGCGAACAGCCAGACGAGGAACGGCGTCACCAGCGGCGCGGCAAGCGTGGTGACCGAGGTGCAGGCAACGGACAAGGCGACATCGCCCTTGGAGAGATAGGTCATGACATTGGAAGATGTGCCGCCCGGGCAGCAGCCGACCAGAATGACGCCCGCCGCGACTTCCGGCGGCATGGGAATGATGCGGGTGAGAAGCACCGCCAGAAGCGGCATGATAAGAAACTGGCCGAGCACGCCGATCGTCACATCGAACGGCCTTTTCACGACCTCCTTGAAATCATCGACCGAAAGGGTGAGGCCCATACCGAACATGATGATTGACAGAAGCGTGACGATCCAGGGCGCGATCTGCTTGAACGTATCCGGAAAGAAAAAGCCGAGGACGGCAAACAGGATGACCCAGATGGCAAAAGTCTTGCCCACGAAAGCCGAAACGGCTGCCAGCGTCTTCATTTACATACTCCCAACATGATCATGAAAACCCCTCTAGACTCCTGTGGTGTCCTGTCAAGGTCATTACCGCGTTGCTAGACCTCGCAGTCGAAACGATCCCTCCGCCGCGATGCCGCCGTCGCCACAGGACTGCAATTTGGACGAAGGCTCATCTATCCGCTTCCAGTTGCGCCGACGCGAGCTCGAGGGCCGCGCACACGAGGTCTCAGATGCTGGTATGCCCTTTCGTCGCGCGTTAGACCGCGTCGAACATCTCCCTGAACTCCAGATCGGCAAAGTAGGCAAGCTTTTCAGCAAAAACTGGTCGTTGCCCGGCCAGGAACAGCAATTGTCCTTTCGCCGGCAGATTGCGTACCTCATCAGGGGTGAGTAGCGGCCGACCGGTATGTTGTTGGCTTTATGAGATCCCGGTCCTATCGGAATCGAGGGCTCTCGCCATGGTCTGGAACACGACCGTTTCCTGTCCGAGCAAATCAGAGATAAGGCGGACACTGTCATGATCGTTAACGCCGAAGACCTGCAGCACGCCGGAGTTAGACAGGAAGGTTCCGGCGCGGTGACCGTATGTGGCACGCAACTGATGGATGTCCTGCAGGATGGGCCAAAGCTGGACACCATAACCCGCCATCAGACCCATCGCGCGTTCGACTGGCGCCAGATGCCCAAGGGATGCGAACTCATCGAGCAGATAGAGAACCGGTGTCGCCGGTTTTGGCGGATCGCGGGCCATTTCGAGCAGGCTTTGGGAGACAAGCAGGCGCAGCCAGCGCGAATAGGTCGAAAGGCGATCAGGCGGAAGGACGAGGAACACCGTCATTTTACTGCGCTTGAGATCGGCAAACCGGAAATCCGAGCGGCTGAGCACGGCTGTCATACGCGGTGAATCGAGAAAATGCGTATGGCGCTGGGCTGCGGAGAGAACGCCTGCGGCTTCGCGATCGGATTTTCCGAGGTGGCGGTTTGCGGCGCGCGCGACAAGACCTCTTGCCGCATCACTGTCCTGCATACGTTTCAGCAGCGCTGCAAACTGTTCCGGAGCCAGGGTGAGATACTCGCGAAGTGTTGCAAGGTGCCTGCATCGCAAAGGCTCCGCTGCAACGATCTCGAGCAGCATTCCGGCAATCAGCGCTTTTGCCTCCTCGTTCCAGTGCGCCTCCCCCGCCATCCCCGGTTCATCGAACACGAGAGCGTCGGCAAGGTTACTGGCATCTTCCGCGACATCAAGGCTGTAAGGATCAAGCATGGCCAGCGGATTGAAGGCGGCCGAGGGTCTGTCGGTAACCCCGAACGGATCGAGCACATGAACCGGCCCGAATTTTTGGCGGGCACGGCCAGTGATCCTTGCATTCTCACCTTTTGGATCGACACAGATCACCGAACGGTCGGCGGTCAGCAGGTTCGGGATGATCGTGCCCACGCCCTTGCCGGTACGTGTCGGCGCCATCGTCAGAAGATGGGCCTGGCCATCATAGCGCAGGGGCTTGCCCGTTTTCTTATCACGACCGATCAAGAGGCCGGAACCGGATGAGGTGAGAGCGGCTATCTCTTTGTCTGTCGCAAAGCGGGCGGAACCATGGGTCTCATCGTCATTCTCCCCGAAATGCAAAATCAGCGCACTGGTGATGAACCGGAAGGTGATCGCGGCGAGCGCCAGCAGGGTTAAGGAACCTGGGATGATGTAGACAAGCGAGCCGCGCTCGAAACCCGTTTGCTCGAGGAAATGAACGCCACCCATGCCGATCACGAACGTGACGATGAACAGGATGAACATAAATCCAAGAAGCCGTTTCCAGATCCGGAACGGCATGGCGATCAAAGCCAGAAACGCCCAAAGCGGATCACGTGCGGCGGCTCGCATCATGTTCTTGAATGCGTCCCGGGCAAGTCGCAACCGGTTCATGGAGCGCCCTGCCCGCTGTTATCATTCTCACCTGTGCCCGGAAGTCCTTGTCCGATCAGATCGACAAACAGCGCCTTGTCATTGTCGCGTGTCAGAAAGCCCGGCAGTTCGCGGCGCAGCCATGCACCGAGCTGCTGCTTAAACTCCTGATCATCCGAGGTTTCGAGGTGATGCAGAACGAGCGACCCGATCAGAACCTTGCGGCGCATATCGTTGTTACGCTCGGTTTTGGAGAGACGGGCCTTGAGGGCGGAACGCTGCGCCTCCAGTTCAGCCAGGCGCTGTTTTATGGTTTTACTTGCCACGATTATTCCTTTCGATTGCGGTCGCATCGGAGCTGCCGCTGTTGACCACGGCTTTACTCCTGGAATGCAGACCAGTTTCTACGGGGAGATCGACATAGCGATTGTAGGAGGTGGTTGGACCCTTTGGTTCTTGACGCTGCGGTGGCTGCTGCCTGAGCTCAGGATTGTTGTGCCACCGGTGACGCTCAGTCGCTGGAATTTGCCGCTTGTCCCGCAGCGTGTTTGAGCTTTTCGATGTGCTCGCGGCAAAGCGTCTCAACCAGCTTGTGAAGTTCCGCCGTCCGCTCCTGAAGCCAGGTGAGCGCCTCTTCGGAAACCTCGAAACGCTTCGAATAACGTGCCTTGACGTAGGCCTCATTCAGAATGTTGTACCATGTGGTAAAACGCTGACGGTCGCGCGGCCAGATGTCGATCAAACGGTGATCACGACTTTCGGAAAGTCCACGCAGGAATTTGAGGTTGTGCGACGCTGGCGAGTAATTTGTCAGTGTCAGCAGGTAGCAGTTATAGGCGCTCTCCACTGCCTGATGGAGTTCGAAAACAGCATGCTTGATCCGCTTGTCTTTCAGATACAACGACGTATCGAGAAACGAGCGAGCGGCAGCCATCTCTTCGTGAAAATGCTCTTCGGCTACTCTAAGCGCGTCTGCGGGCCTAAGCGGTTTCGGTTCAGCCAGCGGCCTTTCGTCGAATTCGTAGAGGACAATACCTTCGCGGGCGAGATCAACAAAGAATGGTTGGCCGTCATTTAGAAAATTGCTGATTTCGCGAGCGCCGTGCATGATGAGGCCCACAGGTGTCTCTATCTCCTTGTCCCACATCAGCCGATCGGTCGCCTTGTCCCAGTATTTGGGATCGGCAAGTTCCTTGTTGCTGACGATGACGAGAATGTCGAAATCCGAGCGGTAGCCTTTCGACGTATGCGGTTCATCCACCCAGGTGCCACGCGCGTAAGAACCGAACAGGATGATTTTGAAAATCCGTCCATCCTTCTTGGCGTCAGACTTCGAGCGCTCGATCAGATCAGCAAACTCTTCCTGGATAATTCCGACGACGCGCGCAAGCTCGCGTTGCTTTCGTTCCGGCAAATGTTCAAGGCTGGTCTTCATGTGTGCTCCGTTTCTGGACGGTATCCTGTATGGTCCATTGTAAACTTCTTTGAAACTCCGATTTTTGGCAGCCGCCAATCAAATGCCTGTCTTACGGGACGATCCGCTGCGCGTTACCAGCGCCCTCCTGTTTGTCGAGCCGCGCCTGCAATGTCTTCCTCCGCTCTTCCCTTCTCCCCGATCAGTCGAGCGATCGGTTTGCGAATATCGCCCTCCCCGGATTGATGCGTTTGTGTCCCTATTCAAACACGAGTAATTGCCACTTGGCGACTACTACTTTTAGTAGTCGAAATGCCCGTTCGATGTTGCTAGCCTCGCCACCGGTAAACAGACAAGGGCGCACTTACGACTTGCACCGCAATCGAGCGCTGAATTTCCCCGTTGAGAACCGGAGATCTCGTTTGGCGATTTATCATCTCAGCACCAAACCTGTCTCGCGCTCATCCGGCCGCAGCGCTGTGGCTTCTGCCGCCTACCGTTGCGCGGTTCTGCTCACCAATCATCGCGACGGCCTTGTGCATGATTTTACCCGGAAAGAGGGTGTCGAGCATATCGAGATCGTGCTGCCGAAAGGTGTGTCTGCCGACTGGGCTTTGGATCGTTCGGCTTTGTGGAAAGCTGCCGAGTTTGCAGAAAAGCGAAAAGATGCCCGCGTCGCCCGCGAATTCGAAATCGCGCTTCCACGTGAGCTGTCGCCAGAGGGGCGACTGAAGGCTGCACGCGCCTTCGCCCAGGATCTGGCAAACCGCTATGGCGCGGCCGTGGATTTTGCCATCCATTCGCCAGGCGAGCACGGTGATATCAGGAACTACCATGCGCATGTGCTAATGACGACGCGAGAGGTTCGCCAAGCCGGCCTTGGCGAGAAGACCCGTCTTGAGCACAAGAACGCAAGGCTCTTGGCACATGGCATGGCGACAACCGATATGCAGCTTCGTGATATCAGGCAATCATGGGAAGGCATCGCCAACCGTCAGCTTCAACGCGAAGGTCTGGATGTTCGCATCGATCATCGCTCGCATATTGAGCGTGGCCTTGAGTTGTCGCCGACCGAACATATGGGCGTGCATGCGTCGCAGATGCAGCAGCAAGGAATGGCCGTCGAGCGCGGGCGGCTGGATGACGAGGCAGCACGGCGAAATGCCGAGCTGATCCGCCAAAAGCCGGAACAGGTTTTGTTGCTGATCAGTCATGAAAAGAGCGTGTTCGATCGACATGATATTGCCAAAACCTTGCATCGCTACATCAACGATGACGGGCAGACATTCCGGAACGCTTTTGCGGCTGTGATGGCATCACCAGCGCTCGTGGAGCTTCAGGCTGAGCGCATCGATCCTGACACGGACGAGGTTTCCAACGCGCGCTATTCGACGCGGGACATGATCGATCTGGAACTTGCAATGGCGCGGTCGGCGGTAAGGTTGCATCAGGCGCATTGCCATCGGGTTGATCCCCGCCATGTCGAGCGTGCAATGGAAAGGCAGGATCGCTCTCTTCGGAAAAGCTCCAGCGGACCGTCGGCTGCGAGCGTTCCGTCGGCAGGATTGTCGGACGAACAGCGTCACGCGATCAAACATGTTACGGCCCCTGAAGGCATCGCGGCCGTGGTCGGGTTTGCGGGAGCTGGAAAGTCCACCATGCTGGCAGCCGCGCGCGAGGCCTGGGAGGCTGAAGGTTATCAGGTCCATGGTGCGGCGCTGGCCGGAAAGGCGGCCGAGGGCCTTGAGAAAAGTTCTGGCATTCAAAGCCGCACACTGGCGTCATGGTCATACAGCTGGGACCGTGGCCGGGATATGATCGGTCGCAGTGACGTGTTCGTCATCGACGAGGCCGGCATGGTCGGCAGCCGGCAGCTTGCCCGGTTCATCGGCGAGGCTGAAGAGCGCGGTGCAAAGATCGTTCTTGTTGGCGACCATGAGCAGTTGCAGGCAATCGGAGCCGGTGCCCCGTTCAGGGCGATTGCCGAGCAGATTGGCCATGTCGAACTTTCCGACATTCGCCGCCAGCGCCATGATTGGCAGAGACAGGCATCGGTTGCCTTTGCGACCCACAAGACGGCTGAGGGCCTTGCCGCCTACCGCGATCACGGCGACATCCACTTTGCCGAAAACCGCGACGCAGCGATGGCGCAGATCGTGCGTGATTATGTTTCCGACAGTGAGAAGCGTGCCGATGGCACCCGGGTTGCCATGGCGCATCGCCGTGCCGATGTGCACGCCCTCAATGCCGCCATCCGCTCCGAGCTTCAAAACAGACAAAGGCTGGGGAGCCGTGACGAGCTGAGCGCCGGTGCAGAGCAAGCGGATGGTGAGGCCCGAGGGAAAAGTGAGGAAGTTGGAGAACACGTGTTCCAGACCAATAACGGCAAACGCGCTTTTGCCGCCGGTGACCGGATCATCTTCCTCGAAAACAACCGCGACCTCGGCGTCAAAAACGGCATGCTCGGCACCGTCGAGCATGTCCAACAAGATCAGATCGTTGCCCGGATCGATGGTCGAGGCGGTGAAAGTGTCAGCATTCTGACAGACACCTACCAGGCGTTCGACCACGGCTATGCGACGACGATCCATAAAAACCAGGGAGCGACGGTGGATCGCGCCTTTGTGCTGGCGTCCGGCACCATGGACCGGCATCTGACCTATGTCGCCATGACCAGGCACCGCGACAGCGTGCAGCTCTATGCCGACATCAAGGAGTTCACCAAGGCGGGCCGGCTGGTTGATCACGGCGCTGCGCCCTATGAACACAATCCGCAGTCACGGGGGAGCTACTTTGTGACGCTGGAGAATGACAAGGGCGATCAGCGCACGGTGTGGAGCGTTGATCTCAGGCGGGCCATGCGAGAGGCATCACCAAAGATTGGAGACAGGATTTCCCTTCAGCATGAAGGCGCGACGCCCGTCACGCTTCCGGATGGCACGCAGGCCGAGCGCAATGCATGGCGTGTCGTTACGGGTGACGAACTGGCCTACCAGAAGCTGTCAAACCGCCTGTCGCGCTCCGGCGCCAAGGAAACCACGCTGGATTATATCAGCGATTTTGCCGAGCGGCGCGGGATCGCCAGCGACCGATGGATCGCGCAGGAGTTTGGGCGGAGAAGCGAGATAGAACTTGCTTCCGCCCAAAATGGGCGTCAAGAGGTTTTGTCCCGTGCGGCCCATCTGCAACGGGAGCAGCAGGGCCAGGCATCAGAGCGTCAGCAGGTTTACGAGGAACGTGCCGGCGATCTGGCCGGCCCTGTTCGCCGCGAAGATTCTCGCCATGCGTTCGCCCGAGAGATCGATGACGGACGGCGGGACGATCGGACAGAGGACAATAAAGGATATCGCCGCATCCGTTGGTCCGACCTCATGTCGCAAGGCGGCGCCGTCCCTGTCCCGACAGAAGTCCTCGGCCAGCAATCGTCGCTGGAATCCGATAAGCCCACTCCGCTGGTGCCAGCCATCACCCGATACCAACGCAGCATCGAAAAGGTGGCGCAGATCAGGGCGATGTCCGTTATCGAGCAGAGATTCGATACGGTCGAATCTCTCGTGCGGCACGTGTTCCGTGACCCGGCCGAGGTCGCGGCGAGATTGCGCACCGCGATGACCGAGAAGGAAGGTAATGGCAAGATCATGGCGAAGGCCATGGCAGAGCAACCCGAGCGGTTCGGGGAGCTGCGCGGCAAGTCAGGTCTGTTCGGATACAACAAGGAACGGAAGGAGGCGCTGCAATATGCCAGATCCCTCTCGGCCCATATTGGCTATGTCTCAGAGGCATGGGAGCGCCGGCTTGGCGAAGAACGTCAAAGCGAACAATGGCAGCGGCAACAGCGTGATGTGATCGAGGTGCCCGGCCTCACGCCGCGCAGCGCCGAGATCATTGCCCAGGTGGAGAAGATGCCGGTCGAGAGGCGAAGCAAGTTCGTCACAGAGCTGCGATCGTCAGCTGAGGGCCGAGCCGCGCTTGATGAGGCCAAGCTGGTGGCCGAAGCACTCACGCGGCGGTTTGGTAGTTCTGATCCTCGCAGGTTCGTCGAGGAACTCGAAGCACGCCCCGAACTCGTAACACAGGCCGAACAGATAAGGACAATCGCCCGCATGGTGGATCGGACACGCCATGCCGAGCTCAGCCATGACCACGCACTCAGACGGCAGCTTAACCGGTCACAGGGGCTTGGACTGAGTCGATAGGCCGGGGAATCTACCATCCGCGGGTCCAGAAACTTGGGGCGGTTCAGCGCCGACAGCACGGAGGTCGACTTGGCGATAGCCTGGAACATGATATTGCGGGCGCTTCCAGCGCGGGTATTGCCTCATGCCTTGTCAGGACCGGCATCCTCGCAGAGCACCCCGATGCTGAACTGGATGGAATTGCCGCTGTATATGATTTGCCCCAATTTCCTGATGGATCGGTTCATACTTCAGGGAACAAAAGACCGGGGCCGACAGGGCCACAAACTACTCTCAGGAAGCACAACCTCTTGCAGTGGAAGATATATGTCGATAAAATTACTTTTTATCGACATTACATAGAAATATGTCGATCGCATCGACATATTAAATCCCACATGTCGACCAAATAAGGAAACATCGACATGTCGTTCCGCGCTAACCGTCCCTACAACGATCTCCCGGCACTTCCACCACGCAACGACGTCGAAACCAAAACAGTACTAAAGGCTTGCATCGCTGCGAGAGCCGCACTCGCAGAACTGCGGGTGTCCGGGCAACTCATTCCAAATCAATCAGTCCTGATCAATTCGATCCCACTGCTCGAAGCACAGGCAAGCTCAGAGATCGAAAATATCGTCACCACGACGGACAAACTTTTCCGTTTTGCGAAGGAAGCTGGAAACCAAGCAGATCCGGCGACAAAGGAGGCTCTGCGCTATCGCACAGCTCTCAACGAAGGGTTCCAGTCGCTTAAAGACCGGCCAGTCTCGACATCAACGGCTGTATCCGTGTGTAGAACGATCAAAGGCATCAATCTCGACATTCGATCAACGCCGGGTACCGCGCTGATGAATGAGACAACTGGTACAGTGATTTACACACCGCCGGAAGGACAAGAACTGCTGCGGACAAAACTCGCCAATTGGGAACGCTATATTCATGAGGCGGAGGAAATCGACCCGCTGATCCGGCTTGCGGTAATGCACTACCAATTTGAGGCCATTCATCCCTTCACTGATGGTAATGGCCGCACCGGCCGCATCCTGAATCTGCTCTACCTGGTGGACAAGGGACTGCTCGATATTCCGGTACTTTATCTCAGCCGCTACATTATCGGTAACAAGCGCGCCTATTATGATAGGCTTCTTGCCGTGACGGCTGACAGCGCCTGGGAAGATTGGATCATCTTCATGCTAGAAGCGGTGCGAGACACAGCCCAGTGGTCAACAGCCCGCATCCGTGCCATCCGCGATCTTTTGGATCAGACCGCCGAACGTATACGGCGCGATCTTCCAAAAATCTATTCACGAGAACTCGCCGAGGTGATCTTTGTGAACCCCTATTGCCGCATCGGTGACCTGGTAGAGGCCGGGATTGCCAAGCGACAATCCGCATCTGCGTATCTCAAGGCACTGGCCGAGAACGGTCTGCTCGATGAAATCAAAGCCGGTCGGGAAAATCTCTATATCAATCCGGCATTGTTAGCGCTCCTCAGCGACCGGCCAGCAAGATAATCTGGAATGCATCACCCTTACCGAAAGCAGAGAACTCGTGCCGCGCCTTCGGCAACCTGTCCAGCAGTGTACGGAAACCGTAACACCGGCAAAGGTTTTCTCTTGCATCTCCTGATAATTGGTGCGGATTGCGCACCTGTCCGCACGACGCAGAGGACGACCAAAATTAAGAGGAAGCTAAAATTGCTTCACCAATAGGGGTATGCAAAGGCGATAAGACGACGCGAATCAATAACTAGAACCGGTAAGTCAGCCCGAGCACAGGTCCGCTGAGCCGGGAATCGAAAACATAACCATCGTGCGAATAATCCACGTCGAGCACCTTGTAGCCCGCGGCGACCGACAATGTGTCCGTGAAGATGTAGTTCACCGTCGCGAGCGCCGACCAGGTGAGATCGGATCCCGCTCCGAAACCACCAATATCCACCTGCCCCTGAACGGACAACTTGTCCGTGAGGCTGAAAAAGGCCCGCGCGCCGATGACGGGATCTACCCAGCCGAAACTCTCCCTATGGGTGGCGGAAACGCTGCCGATCAGGGGATGGCTGGCAGTGACCGCGACGTCGTTGGAAATGTGCCAGAAGCGCGCGCCAGCAAGCGCGTCGAGCGAAAATCCGTCTGCATCGATGATACGGTACCCCGCCTGCAGCGTCGCCATGAATTCCTGCGTATCGACATTCGCATCGATAGCGGCACCGGCCGGCAAGGTTGGCAAACCCGGAATTTGCAGCGCGGGCAGCGGACCGGCTGCCTTGCTGTCGGTGGTATCGACATACATCATATCGCCGGAAACGACGAAGCGGTCGTAACGGCCCCAGATATTGAGAAACCCACCGAAATTGAGATCGTCCATGACGTTGGAAAAGGATTTTTCCACGTGAAGGGTGGGCGCACGCTGGAACGGCGATATGTTGCCGTTCAAACCAGTTGCCCACAAATATCCCGTGGCCTGAAATGCCCAGTCGGCCCCATCAACTCCCGCGGGCGTGGCAGCAACTTGATCTGCGCCTGCGGCCGAGGTTGCGGAAAAAGCCATAAGGGCCGCAAAAGCTGAGAATTTTAGCAATAGCTTCTCTCCGGTGGATCCCTGATAGCTAAACCTATTTGACTCCCCTCAACAAGTCCGATTTTCTATCATACGCTGTATCTTACACTGCGAGCACCGGAGGCTTTCCATGCGCCCGAAGACCCTGCCGTTTTTTTCCGCCTGCACTGCTGCGATCTTCTCCATCGCGACGCTCACCACATCGGTTGCCGAGGCCTGCACGCGTTTCGTTTATATGGGTGAGAATAACCAGGTCATGACGGCAAGATCCATGGACTGGAAGACGGATGTGGGAACCAATCTCTGGGTCTTTCCTCGGGGCATGGAAAGGTCCGGCGAAGCCGGGCCCAACTCCGTCAAATGGACATCGAAATATGGCAGCGTCATCGCATCGGGTTATGATGTTTCCACGACCGATGGCATGAACGAGGCGGGTCTTGCGGCCAATGTCCTCTGGCTGGTCGAGTCGAGCTATCCCGATTATGACGGGAAGTCGCCGGGTCTATCCATCGCCGCGTGGGCGCAATATGTGCTCGACAACTTCGCGACGGTGGAAGAAGCCGTCCGCGTCCTTGAGAAAAATCCGTTCACCATCGTGACCGACAGCGTGCCGGGCGAAGAGCGCCTGGCAACCTTGCATCTCTCGCTTTCCGATGCGAGTGGCGATAGCGCGATCGTCGAATATATCGATGGCAAGCAGGTCATCCATCATGGACGTCAGTACCAGGTGATGACCAATTCGCCGACCTTCGACGAGCAGCTGGCGCTGAACGCCTATTGGACCCAGATTGGCGGCACCGTGATGCTGCCGGGGACGAACCGCGCATCGGATCGTTTCGTGCGTGCATCCTTTTACGCAAACGCCATTCCCAAAAGCGAAAATCCGGTCGAAGCCATCGCCAGCGTCTTCAGCGTCATCCGCAATGTTTCGGTTCCCTACGGCATCACCACGCCGGACCAGCCGAATATTTCCTCTACCCGCTGGCGCACGGTCATCGACCACAAACGCAAGCTCTATTTCTTTGAATCCGCACTGACGCCGAATGTCTTCTGGATCGACATGACAAAACTCGACCTTTCGAAAGAGACCGGTGGGGTGAAGAAACTCGACCTGGGGCCCAATCAGATCCACATCTATTCGGGCATGGCGAATGAGAGCCTGAAGGACACCAAGCCTTTCAAGTTTCTCGGGCTTTGATAGCGCAAATCGCGCAGTAAGGCAGGGAGCAGTTGGCGAGGTGTGTATCCGCCATTCCTTGCCTTCCCTCGAACATCATGAACCTGAAGAGCATCACGAGAAGCGGTAGTGCAATCGAACACAGCCCTTTTCGATTGCCGTTGCGCTGACGAGAGTGGGACTGGCTCGATGCCCGGTGAGAGGAAAAAGAGGCTCGCCTGAGCCGAGGATTTCCGGGATGACGTAAATCTCGATTTCATCGAGTGCGCCACGCTCCAGAAAGGCCATCTGCAGCTTTCCGCCGCCCAGCATCCAGACATCGCCGTCATTGAGAGCGCGCAATTCCCTGATCAACGAGCCTACATCGTTGTACATCTCCAGAGGTCCCTTTGGCTCCTCGATCGGCCGCGAGGTGACGACGATGACACGCTGATCGCCATAAGCCCAAGGCGACGGTTCACTGGCGATGAAATCATAGGTCGCCCGCCCCATGACCACGGTTCGAATTCCCTTCAGGAAAAGCCGGTAATCGTGTTCGCCGAGGTCCATATCATCATATTTGAAGAGCCAGTCGAGAGAGCCGTCTCCAGAAACGATCCGCCCGTCCAGGCTCGCCGCGATATATCCGCGAATGAAGGCCATATTATCCCCCTTGATTTATAAATGAATATACGTTTATATATGAGCCATGCCAAGACACAAGTCGATTTCAGATGATCAGGTGCTGGATGCCCTGCTGCCGCTCATGTTGCAGACAGGCCCCGAAGGGCTGACTTTTGCCGCAGCAGCAAAGGCCTGCGGCTTATCGGCGGCAACCCTGGTGCAGCGTTACGGCAAGCGCGAAGACCTTGTCGAAACCGTGCTTCTGCGCGCCTGGGACAGGCTGCAGGCGGAAACGGAAACGGCCGATGAGGAGGAGCCATTGACGCCGCAGGGCGCCATATCCCTCCTCATGCGCCTCATGCCGCCTCAATCCGCAGAGCAGAACGCCAGTGACGGGCTGCTGCTGCTTAGGGAAGACATTCTCAATCCCAAGCTGCGCGCGAGAGGAGCCATCTGGGGACAAACACTCGCCGAGGCGCTTGGCCGCCGCCTTACCCACGACAAGGCTAGCGACGAGCGGCTCGGCTGGCAGATGGCCGCCGTGTGGCAAGGCGCACATACGTGGTGGGCATTCGTCCGCGGGGAAGATGCGGGCTCGGCAATCCGTAGGGCACTCGAAGAATGGGTCGCCGCGGTCAACGTCGACGAGCGGTGAACTGCGCCATTGGGCGGATGTTTTATAAGCCCGCCAGCTCGTGGATTTACCCCGAAAAAACCGCTTGACCTCAACCGTGATTGAGGTCCTAGAAGTACTGTCACCTTGTTTTCGCAAGGCTCTTTCCATGCTCTTGAGCAAACAGTGACAAAGGAATACCCCATGGCTTTCCAGCTTCCCGACCTCCCCTATGCCCATGATGCGCTCGCCTCTTCGGGCATGTCCGAGGAGACGCTGAAGTTCCATCACGATCTCCACCACAAGGCCTATGTCGATAATCTCAACAAGGCGATATCAGGTACGCAATGGGAAAAAAGCAGCCTCGAGGACATCGTCCGCGGCACCTATGAGAAGGGCGCTGTGGCGCAGTCCGGCATCTTCAACAATGCCTCCCAGCACTGGAACCACAATCTCTTCTGGGAGATCATGGGGCCACAAAACCACGCTATCCCTAGCCCGCTGGAAGATGCGTTGACGCAGTCTTTCGGCTCGGTTGCGTTGTTCAAGCAGAATTTTGCGCTTGCCGGCGCCTCACAGTTCGGCTCGGGCTGGGCGTGGCTGGTGGTGGATACCGATGGGACGCTGAAGATCACCCGCACGGAAAACGGCGTCAACCCGCTGTGTTTCGGACAGAAGGCGCTTCTCGGCTGCGATGTGTGGGAACACAGCTATTACATCGATTTCCGCAACAAGCGTCCGGCCTATGTTGAGAACTTCCTCGACAATCTGGTGAACTGGCAGGCAGTGGCCGCCCGCCTCTGATTTGAGCCCTACCGACCCGGCTGGTCCCGCTGCCCTTGGCCGTCGGCCGGGTCGGGCGCAGCCGGACAGCCGCTGTCCGGCTGCCACTCCATTCGAGCAACGCCATGCCCTATGTCGTCACCGAAAACTGCATCGCCTGCAAATACATGGACTGCGTGGAAGTCTGCCCGGTCGAGTGTTTTTATGAAGGCGAGAACATGCTCGTCATTCATCCTGATCAATGCATCGACTGCGGCATCTGCGAGCGCGAATGTCCGGCCGCGGCGATCAGGCCGGATACCGAAGCTGGGCTGCATGTCTGGCTCGACCTCAACCGCCACTATTCAGGCATCTGGCCGCGCGTGCACCAGAAAAGAACGCCGCCTGACAATGCCGATACCATGAACGGTGCTGCGGCCAAGTTTTCCATTTTTTCGAAGAACCCGGGAGCGGGCGGTTAGCCCGGCACTGCATGTCTCATAATCTCAGGCTGATCGATGGCGGTGTGGTCAATCACGCGCATATTCCGCTGAAAACCTCCACCTCTCCGACGATCTCGCCGCGTGAATTCAAAGACGCCATGGCGGGCCTCGCCTTCACGGTGGCCGTGGCAACGGCCTCTCATGCCGGAGAACGCATCGGACGCACGATCACATCCTTCATGCCGCTCAGCGCCGAGCCGCCGCTTCTGATGATCTCCATCGATGCCAGCAGCCGCATGGTCGATCTCATCGCCGCAAGCCGGCGATTTTCCGTCGCGGCGCTTTCCAGAGGGCAGGAGGAGATCGCTGACGTGTTTGCCGGGAAAGGAAACCTGCCGGACCGGTTTGCCGTTGGCCGCTGGGATGTCTGGCCCTCGGGAAGCCCAAGGCTTGCCGCGGCACTGCTCTCCATGGATTGCGAACTCGTCGGCTCCATCGATGCCGCCGACCACATCCTCTTCGTCGGCGCCATCATCGAAGCGACGTCCGATCCGTTGCGCGAAGTCCTGCTCTGGAGTGAACGCAACTATAAAGGCGCAGAGGCAAGTCGTTAGCTCAACTAGAGATTTTCTCTCCGACGATCTCAGATCCGCAGCGTCTTTTTTCGCGTTCAAAGTCGGGGCCGGACATTTCGAATAGCGGCAATAACTGACTACCCGCACTGGCAGTCAGCTAAGATATTTTAGCGACAGTCGCTTCGGAAGACCAGCAGCGCTAAATACCAGTCTGCACGGATATCTCTTCACCGCGCCTTCATGCACACCACGGTCCTGTCATCGCTGAATTCGCTCGATGTTGACCCCTTTACCGATGGATAGTCATTGAGCTTGTGAAAATCCACCCCTTCAACGCGGGCGAATTCGGCTTCCCAGTCAACGACGTCGATCCCGGTGGGCAGTGAGAGATAGCCGTCAGTGAAGATTTCCAGGCTGTTGACCGTGTCCTTGGCGAGCGACAGGTCAACCGTCCCCTCCTCCATCACCATCCCGCCATTGATCGAGGCGTAGCCCAATACATGGCCTTGTCTGTTTGCATAGTGTGGCTGAACGCGAATACCGCCCATCAGAAACTCTTCGACGGCTTCGATCTCGTTTTGAAGGCCACTTGCGGCAGCAGCTGTCATGACCACTTTTTCCGCGTCCGCCCCACTCATGATCCCGGCTTTGACCGCGGCTCGAAGGCCGGAAAATATTGTGGCGCGGGTTTTCGCCTCCGCTGCATCACCGTCTCCAAGTGACGCGAAAAGCTGTTTAAAGACGTGGATGCGCGCCGAGGTGCTGACCCGGTCGATGAGCTTGGAATGTTGCAGGAGCCTGTCTCCATTGATCCGAATACCTGAATCGCCAGCCAGAAGCAGCCGCAAGCTCTCACCCATATCGGCAACGATGGCGAGCGTGGTCGATGGTGGATGGCTGGCATTGATGCGCTCAGCTTCCTTTTTCAGGATATCGCTGATGGTCTGGAACAGCGTGGTTGCCTCGCAATTTTGCAAAATACCTTTGATGCTCATCTCCGCCACTGCATTTGCGGCAGCAAGGGCTGCGATCCGGCCGGAACTAAGCCCGCCGTAGTTTGCCCCGGTCGGGTCGGTCGCACCGTCGAAAACGGCGAGAACCTGTCCCGGAAGAAGAATTGCCACATCGTCCCCCGGCGTTGCGGCATTCTTGTATTTCGATTGCGAAAAACTCGCGATATTCATCGTATTGTTTCCTTGCAGAGGGGAGCATGCGGCGACACGCCGGTCGCCGCTGCTTTAGTCTTTCACGAGGGTTTCAAGTGGTCAGACGAACGAGGCTTCCTTATCTTCCGAAAGGCGGAAGACCACGAAGACGCAGACCCCGGTACTGACCAGAAGCAGGGTGGACAGCGCCGCCGCCGTGCCGAATTCCCCATCGATCACCTGGATATAAATCAGGACCGGCATGGTGATCGTGCGGGCGGTGTAGAGGATCAGCGTCGAGGATAGTTCGTTGATGGCAGTGATGAAGCTCATCAGCGAACCGATGATGAGGCCGGGCAGCATCAGCGGCACAGTTATCGACACGAAGGTCTTTGCCGGCGAAGCACCGAGATTGACCGCGGCCTCCTCAATGGACGGCTTGATCTGCCTGAGGATCGATGTCGTCGAGCGGACCCCATAGGGCAGCCGGCGAATAAACACCAGAAGGATGATGACGAGCGCCGTGCCGGTGATATCAAAGGGCGGATAACGGAACGTCGTGACATAACCGATCGCCATGACGACACCGGGAATGAGATAGGGCACCATCAATAGCAGATCCAGCGAACCGGAGACCGCATTGTCGCGTCGAACGACGATGAAGGACAGCAGGCCGGAGACGATGGCAATAAGCACGACGGCGGCAAGCGCAAACATGAAACTGTTGGCAATCGCTTGCGGTGAATCCCGAAGGATGCGGGCATAACTGTCCAACCCGAAGCCCCCGGTGAAAACCGGGCCACTGGTCGCAAGAAACGAGGTGTAGATCACCGTGAGCGACGGCAGCATGGCGATGAACACCACCAGATAGCAGAACCCGTGGACGATGAACGATTTCAGCGGGCGCATGGACTGCTTGACCGGCCGGTTGGTCAGCGAACTCGCGTAACGGCGCTTGGCAAGAATGTGCCGCTGCAACAGAAGTGCCGCCATGGAGATCGCGATCATCACCATCGAAATCGTCACGGCCATGGTCGGCGTACCGGCCATTTCGGAGGTGTATTGCGCATAGGCGATGGTCGAAAGCGTTCGGATGCCCTTGCCGAGGATCGCCGGCGTTCCGAAGTCGGCGATGGAAAGCACGAAGCAGATGATCGCGCCGGTACTGACGGCCGGAAAGACCAGCGGCAGGGTGATCTTGCGGAAACGCTGGAACGCTGTGCAGCCGAGATTTTCCGCCGCATCCTCATAGGACTTGTTGATAGTGTTCAGCGCATTTTCCGTCATCAGATAAATGTAGGGGAAGAACTTCAGGCTGAAGACCATCACGATGCCAGGGATCCCGTAGATCGTCGGCAGGGAAATGCCGGCGAAGGACAGGAGATTGGTGACAGCACCATTGGCACCGAACAGCATGATCCAGGCATAGGCACCGATGAACGGCGGTGCGCACAGAACCAGCACCGCAAATGTGGCAATGAAAGTACGCCCCTTGATGCGATAGCGGGATGTACAAAAGGCAAGCGGAATGCCGAGAAGGCAGGCGCCCAGCATGCCCAGCACACCGATGACAAGCGTATTCCAGAGTGCGACCGTATAAAACCGCCGTGTGAACACTTCCGCATAGTTGCTGAAACCGAATGCACCGGTTTTGGCGTCGAAGAAACTGATAAAGAACACGCTGAAAATCGGCAGGATCAGAAAGATCGCCAGCAGGATGACGGCGAACACCGTCACGCTCGTCCAGAAACCCGGCAGTCGCAGGCGGAAACCGCTCGTCGTTGCAGTCGCAGCCATATCCGTCATGACAGGCGCTCCCCGGTTACACCGTCACCGAACAATTGGGTATCGCCCGCAAACCAGGAGAACGTCGTTTTCTGGTTTGGCTGAAGCGCGATGATCTCCGGCGATGGCTTGGTGATCGCCTCGATTTCCTCACCCGACGAGAGCACGGCGGCGACGTTCATCTCACGACCAGTGAAGCTGACCTGCCGTATGGTCACGGGCAGTTCGATGCGCTCATCACAATTGCCTATGGAAGGACCAACAGAAATCGCCTCCGGGCGGATCGCAGCGACGATCTTCCGGTCCTTGGAAATCGCATCCGCCTGCGGCAGCGTCACCTTGAGGCTGGATATGGATGTTTGCCCACCCGTGCGGTCGAGCGTCAGGAAATTGTTGGCTCCCACGAAGGACGCAACAAAGCGGTTGGCGGGATTGTTATAGACTTCCCATGGCGGGGCAGCCTGCTGAATGACGCCGCCATACATGACGCAAACCAGATCGGACATGGCAAGCGCCTCCTCCTGGTCATGCGTCACATAAACGGTGGTGATGTTCATCGCCTGCTGGATTTCCCGCAGTTCCCGCCGCAGATCGACACGCAGCTTGGCGTCGAGGTTGGACAGAGGCTCGTCCATCAACAGCACTTTCGGGTTGATGACGAGGGCGCGTGCGAGACCCACACGCTGCTGCTGGCCGCCGGAGAGTTCGTGCGGCATGCGCTTGGCATAGGGAGCGAGCTGCACGACATCAAGAATCTTGCCGACTCGTTCTCGGATCTCGGCTGAAGATGCCTTGCGCTGTTTCAGACCGAAGGCAATGTTGTCGAATACGGAAATATGCGGAAAGACTGCATAATCTTGAAACACCATGCCGACATCGCGCTTGTGGGCAGGCACATGCTCGATTGCCTGTCTTTCGATGCTGATACTGCCGCTGTCCTGCTGGTGAAAACCGGCAATCGTGCGCAGAAGCGTGGTCTTGCCGCAGCCGCTCGGTCCAAGAAGCGTGAAAAACGATCCTGATGGAATGGAGATATTGATGTCGGAGAGAGCAACGACATCCCGGTAACTTTTCTTGATGCTGGTAATTTCTACGGCGGCCATGTGCTGCTCCATGACATATCCTGCGCGGCACGCGACCACGGTGGACGAGACAAAAATGCGATTATGAATGCGGTACCGTGGGGACGGCGGCCTTCGCCGCCGCCCTCAACGTCTTATTGGACGTCGAGCAGGATCTCGTTCCACTTTTCCATCAGGCGGGAGCGGTTGTCCGCAGCCCACTTGAAGTCATATTTCGCATCCGGAACATCGGACAGCGGCACGAGGGCCTCATTGGCCGGAACGTCGGTTCTGACGGAACGACGACCGGCTTTCACGACGACTTCCTGCGCTTCCTTGGAGACGATGAAATCGATGAAGGCCTTGCCGTTTTCAGAATTGGGCCCGCCCTTGACGAGCGCCATGCCGTCAGGCGCGATTGCCGTACCTTCTTTCGGATAAACGATCTCTACCGGGGCGCTGCCCAGCTTGTAGCGCAGCGCCGCGTCTTCGAGCGTAATGCCGACCGCCTGCTCGCCATCATTGACGAAACGTGGAACCGCGCCTGACGACGTGGACAGAACGGAGTTGCCGAGAATGCCGGTATAGACCTCCCAGCCCTTCTCCTCACTGTCGAAATCCTGCAAAACCGTCGCCATCTGGATATAGGCGGAACCGGACTGATCGGCACGGGCCGAGGAAATCAGGCCCTTATATTCAGGCTTGGCAAGATCGGCCCAGGATGTCGGAACCGGCGCGCCCTTCAGTGCTTCCTTGTTGACGATGAAGGCCGTAACAACTGCGGTAAAGGGAACCCAGTTGGTGCTCGGCGAAAAGGCAGGGTTGATCGATGCTGCCTCGACAGGCTTGTAAGGTTCGAAGAGGTCGGCGGAAAAGTCGATGACGGTACCATCAACGCTCCAGATCACGTCGCCCGCCGCTTTGCCGGTTTCCGCCTTGATGCGGTTCATCAGCTCGCCGGACCCGGCTTTGACAAGCTCGACCTTGGTGCCGGTTTTCTTTTCAAACAGCGGCAACAATTCATCCATGAGCTGCTGCGGCGCGGCCGAATAGACCACGACGGTGCCTTCCGCGTGGGCGAAAGCCGCACTGGCAAGGAAGGTTGCGCCGGCAACAAGGCGCGCGAAAATAGTGCATGATTGACGCATAAAGGGTGCTCCGTTTTTTTGTTCCCTGACACACGATGTCCCGCGACTTAATTTTTCGCTGTTTTTTGTCGTCACAGCCCGTTGTCTGCTATTTATTTTCTTTACGTAAATTAATAAGTCAAGCGCGAATTCGTTACAAAAATTAAAATGAACTATTGCCCTGATAAACAAAGGTATTTTGATAAATTTACAGCATCGCCCCTCACCCCAGGCCGGGAAATTTGCTGTACAATTGTGTCGTTTTCGTTATTCAATCCAACGTAACGTCTCGCGGGAGAATGGCTTGATCGACCTCGGCTACAATGAACGGCGTCTGCTCGAGATTTTGCGCGGCAAGGGTGGCATGTCCCGTATCGAGCTGGCGCGCGAGATGGACGTGTCGGCACCGACGCTCACGCGTCTGACATCCAGCCTTCTTGAATCCGGCCTCATCGTCGAAGCTGAGGAAGCACGCAACGACGGCAAGCGCGGTAAACCGTCTACCGCCATCGAGATCAATCCGAACGGCCTTTTCACACTCGGGGTCTACTTCAATCCAGATGACCTGCGGGTCTGCATCGCAGATCTCAATGGCACGATACGGCACGAAGTCAGATCTGACCTGGAAGACTACAGCTTCGAGCACATCATGGAGACGGCGAAGGCCGCCGCACGCCAGGTGCTTGAAAAAGCAAAGGTCAAAAAAAAGGATGTGCTTGGCTGCGGCATCAGCTTTCCGGGCCACTTCAAACGAGACCGTGGCCATGTCTTCCGCATCAGGCAATTCGAGAGCTGGCATGACATCGATGTCGACAAGGACTTCCAGCCCTATTTCGACTTTCCAGTCTTTCACGAAAACGACGGCAATACCGTTATTCTCTCGGAGCTGTATTACGGCGCAGGCCGAAGCATCCGCAATTTTGCGATGATCTGGCTGACTTACGGCATAGGCGGTGCGGTGGTGGTGCAGCGCCATCTCTATCGCGGGACGAACGGCAATGCGGGTGAGTTTGGCGGTCTGTTTCCAAAATCCCATCCGCGTCCTTCGGGACAGGACCTTTGCGACACGCTGGCCGTTCACGGCATGGATATCAGGCGTTTGAAGGATATCGATGAAAGCTATTCGGATCATCCGGCCGTGGTTGCCTGGCTTGAAAGGGCAACGGATCAGCTTCGCTTGCTCGCACTGACCGTTGCCCGAACGATCGACCCCGGTGCTATCATTTTTGGCGGATCGCTACCCGACTGGATTCTTGAACATATCGTGCAGCGCATCGGTTCGCTGGAAATGCTGGGCGAGGATTTTTTCGTCGAGCCCCCGGAAATACGCAAATCGATGATGAGCGACCTACCCCATCTCGGCGCCGCCAGCATACCGATCTACCGCGCCACAACACCGAGCTATTATTCCGGCCGGGCGCTGAAGGGATGGGCTTAGCCATTATACGTCCGGAGCGTTTTCGTCCGATAATCGGTCGACATTGCCGGACGTCCATATGTTGTCTTGCCCGGCAATGGCTTTATCTCGAATTTCACGCAGGTTCCGCCGGCACCTTTTCAACGACTTCCGGCCAGAGCCCTTCCGTCACCGCCATCAGCGCCGACGTTCCCGCAGCAACCCAGGGAATGCCGCTACCGGAGCGGGTTCCGATGCGGACATCAAGACCCGCTTCCCTTGCCAGAACGACGCCACCGGCGATGTCCCACATGGTCGTCAACTTCTGCAGATGGCCGTCAAAAATGCCGCGCGCGGCAAAGGCAAGGCCGATCGATGTCGAGCGGATGGATTCCACCACCCAGCCGGCGTGTCTGAGCCCGACGCCGAGAGCAGCGACTTCCTCCGCATCGGCGGCGGCGCTGTCGCCCAGCGACATGACCTGCACATCCTCGAAGGGTACGCGGGCAAGCGGTTTGCCGTTTAGTGTCAGCCCGGTTCCGTCTGCCGCCGCGTAGATATCCTTAAAGACCGGCATGGCGACGACGCCGAGTTCCGGCCGGCCATTGCGCACGAAGCCGAGCGAGATGCCCCAGAGCGGCGAACCGCGCAGAAAATTGGCGGTGCCGTCGATGGGATCGATGATCCAGTAGGCGTCATCGGCCACACCGCCCATTTCTTCACCCAGCACGGTTTCGCCGGGAAACGTCGCCGCCAGCCGGTCGCGGACCAGCTTTTCGACTGTGGTATCGGCTTCCGAAACGAAATCCTGAAAACCCTTCGTCCGGGTGGCAATGGCGTCGCGCGCCTCGAAGAAACGAAGGGCAAGGCCCATCGCTTCTTCGATGATGGCGACAGCGCGTTCGAGACGCTCGCTCATCGTGTCCATGCTTTGCCCGTCTCGCCGGCGCCCGTCTTCAGCCAACCGGTGAAGGCTTCGACTTCATCCGTCTGGATGGCACCAACGCCAGCCTCAGCAAGAGCGCCCCAGACGGCTTCGGGGTTTGAAAGTGCGCGCGTATCGTTGAAATCGAGGCAGTGGGAGACATCAAGCGAGTTGATCCAGAGGCGGATATTCTGGCGCTCCATCTCGGCCCGGCCTTCGGCCAGATCAGCGATATCTGTGAATTTCACCTCGATCATCGGCGCCTTCAACGCCTCAATGCAGCGCAGATCCTCGGCGAACTTGCCCTTTCTGACCGGGAACATCGGCATATGCGGGATCTTGCCGAACCAGTCGGTATCCAGCACCGCAAAACGGGCAGCTTCAGGATCGATGTCGGTTTTCACCAGCACCTGATCCTCGACGCCGAGCCGCAGCACGGTCTCCATGACCTGCGGCAGATCGCGGGTGAATTTGGTGTCGATATTGACCGTGATCCTGTCACGCGCCTCTTCCAGCAATTCCTCCAGCGTCGGCACGCATTCATCGGTCACGTCAGCACCGTCACCACCCGCACCTGCCTTCAGCTTCGCTGCGCGAACCACCTCGAAGGGCAGCGCGCTCACGGTTCCCTTGCCCGTCGTGGTTCGGTCCAGCGTTTCGTCGTGAATGACGACCAGTCGGCCATCGGCCGTCGCCTGCGTATCGATCTCAATCATCTCGACACCGGCCGCGACCGCGGCGCGGACGGAGGCGAGCGAGTTTTCGGCGGTGGCCGTCCAGAAACCGCGATGGGCGATGGTCAGGATGGCCGGATTGTCGCGCGTGCAGAGCGCGAGAACATTGCAGGCATTGGAGGTCTTTCGGGAGGTAGCAAGTGTCTGGTGCATGGTTTTCACTTTCGGACGTTGCAATTACCGGGTTTGGCTGCCCGGATCAGATTTTCCCCATACCCGCCGCCATCAGATCGTCGCGCAGAATGCGGCCAGCAATGATGAAAACGATGAGTGCGGGAAGAAGCAGGATGAAGGAGACGATCGAGGCGAGCGGCAGCTGCATCGAATAGGGGTCGAGATACATGTAGAGCTTGATCGGCAGCGTCTCCACGACAGGCGCACCGACGATGAAGGACTTGTCGAATTCCTCGAAGCTGCCGATGAAGGACATCAGCCCGCCGGCGAGAAGACCGGGCACCGCCAGCGGCAATATGATGTGGAGGACGATGCCGACAGTTCCGGCTCCCAGCGAACGCGCGGCATGGATGAGATCGTCGGGAATGGTTTCCAGCGCCGCCGTCATCAGCCGGATCATCAGCGGCAGGGTGCCGACGATCTGCACGAGAATGACCCCCGTCACCGAATAGGCAAGGCCGAAAAGCAGAAACACCTGCCCGATGCCGACGGCAACAACCAGCCCCGGAATGATGATCGGCGCCAGAATGAAAATCTCCACCAGCCGTTTCAGCCGGAAGGGAAACCGCGCCATCGCCCAGGCGGTGGGTAACGCGATGGCGGCCGTCAGGAGGGTGACGACGATGGCGATGACAATGCTGTTGATGGCGGCGCGGATGAGGCTAGCATCGCCCAAAATGCCCGCCCAGCGCGCCGTGGTATAATCCTTCGGCACGACGAGCGGCGGCGACCAGCCATCGGCAATGCTCCAGAGAAACATCAACGCCAGCGGCAGAGCAATGGCAAGCGTCAGCGCGCCATAGAGACCGATCGAAACGAAAATCCGGTCCTCCGGCGTGAAGGCGCGGCGGCGGGGAGTGATGGCAGGTTCAATGGTGATAACACTCATCATGCGTCTCCTCGGTTTTGGCCGGGGCCGATGCGGGATGTCAGGGAATAATAAAGAATAAGCACGGTGACGGCGAAGAGGCTCAAAATCATGCCCATGGCATAGACCTGATTAAAACGCCCCTGATTGAACTCCTGGATCATCAGCACCGAAAGCGGCCGGGCAGTCGGCGGGCCGACGATGTCAGGAATGGCGTAAGAACCCATGGAGCCGATGAAGGTGAGAAGAATGGCGGCGGTGATGCCGGGCATGGCGAGCGGCACCTCCACGAAAAAGAAGGTCTTCAGTCGCGAGGCACCAAGCGTGCGCGAAGCGTAACGGATATCCTCGGGTATAGCGGCAAAGGCGCTGGTGATGATCAGCGTCATGAAGGGTATCTGTTTCCAGACGCTGGCGAGAATGACGCCGATGCCCCAATCGTCCCGCACGAGCTTGGGCAGTTCCAGCCCGAGTGGCGCGACCAGCCGGTCGAGGAACCCGCCTCTTTCGAAGACGACGATCACCATCAGGCCGACGATGATGCCCGGCACGGCCATTGGCAGTTTGTAAAGGCCGCTGAACAGTTTTCGCCCGAGAAAGCTCCTGCGGATCAAAAGCGCCAGCGGCACCGAAGCCGCAAGCGAGACGATGACAGGCATGACGCCGTAATAGATGGAGGTTGTGAGACCCCGGATCATTGACGCGCGAGTGAAAATCCGCTGATAGAACATCAGCGTGAAGCTGCCATCTTCCTGCCTGAAGCTACCGATCAGCGCCGACAGCAGCGGCCCGCCGAAGAAGACTAGAAGATAGCCAACACCCGGCAAAAGCAGGAGGAGTAGCTGGGCGCGCCTGTCGCGGAGAAGCCCGGCCATCATGCCGCCTCCCCCGCCATCCTGTCATCAAGAAGATGGACTGAGCCGGGAAAATGCAGCGCGACCCTCTGTCCGGCATCGATCAGCGTTTCCGCGCCGGACTGGCTGACCCGGATCTGGCGGCCGCCGATCTCGACGGTGTAAAGCGCATTCGCACCCATGAAGGAAACGGCGGAAACCGTGCCGTCACCGCCCTGATCGGCGCAGATGTGGATGTTTTCCGGGCGAACGGAAATCTGGACATTGCCGGCAGCAGCCTGATCCAATGTCACGGACTGGCCCCACGACAATTGCGCCTGTGTCCCTTGGGCGGAGACGGGCAGAAGATTGGTCTGACCGAGAAAACCGGCGGTAAAGGCGTGTTTCGGCGCGCGGTAAAGCTCAAGCGGCGTGCCGATCTCGACCACCCGCCCGGCATTCATGACGACGATCCGGTCCGACATCGCCATGGCTTCAGCCTGATCATGCGTCACATAAAGGCTGGTCGCGCCGATGCGGCGGTGAAGCTCGGTCAGCTCATGGCGCAGTGTATCGCGGAGTTTGGCGTCGAGGTTGGAGAGCGGTTCGTCGAACAGCAGCAGGCTCGGCTGCATGACGATGGCGCGCGCCAGCGCCACGCGTTGCTGCTGGCCGCCGGATAATTGCCGCGGCATGCGATCCACCAGACCGGTGAGATTGCAAATTTCCAGCGCATGGGCGATGCGCCTCACCCGCTCGTCCTTCGCGACCTTCTTCATCTTCAGGCCGAAGCCGAGATTTTTGGCGACCGACATATGCGGGAAAAGCGCATAGGACTGGAACACCATCGCGATATCACGCGCTTCCGGCGGCGCCTGATCGATGCGCTTGCCGCCCAGCCGGATTTCGCCGCCCGATGGCTGGCTGATGCCGGTGAGAATGCGCAAAAGCGTCGACTTGCCGCAACCGGAGGGCCCAAGAATGGTGACGAATTCGCCCCGCTCCACGGTGATCGACACGGGATGAAGCGCCCGGCTGGCGCCATAATCCTTGCTGATATTGCTGATCTCGAGTTCACTCATGACGAGCCTCCCTCATATTTTTGACCAAGGCTATCCGGACCGTGCTGGCACTTGCGCCCGCACAGTCCGGTGATCCCGACGGCGTTACTGGTTGAGGACTTTTTCATCGAGCGCTTCGGCAAGCGCTGTCGACATGTCCCAGAAAGCCGGCAGCGACAGGCGCGGATAGACACTCTGCGGCAGGACATGCTCCTGCACGGCCTTCGGCATCAGATCATTGGTGACATCGGCGCGCGGAGAGCGGGAGGCCTTGTTTTCCAGCTTCCAGAGCTGGAACTCCTTGCTCATCGCCATATCGATCAGCAGCAGCGCGGAGGCGACGTTCTTGGCGTTAGCCGGCACGAACATGGCGTCGCCAGAGCCGACCTGGCCTTTTTCCAGAAGTGTAACGCGGAAGCTGTCGGGCAATTGCTTGGTGCCGAGGAAACTCATGACCTGATCTTCCCAGACGGTGCCCATGTGAAGCTGCTGGTTGTTGATGAGGTTGAGCGTATCGGCATTGCCATTGGTCAGTTCAGCCACGGCCAGAAGACGGCGATAATAATCCCAGACAAGCGTGAGGCACTCGGACTCCATAGCCCATTCTTCGGCCTGCTGCAGCGTCTGGTTATAGTCGGTGAGCTTTGCACGGCAGTCGCCGGTGAGGTAGTTGAGCGCGACCGAATAGATGAAGCCGCCGCCCGAGCCGCCCTTGGCCGGCAGGGTAACACCAAGCCGCTTGGGGTTCTTTTCCGCCCAGACGAGAAGATCCTCGAAGCTCTTCGGCACATCCTCGGCTTTCACGAAGGCGGAGTCATAACCGATAGCCGTCTGGTTGAGATGCACCAGCGGGAAGCTGCCGCCATGCGCCTTGCCGAAAACGGTCTCGGCCAGTTCCGGATTGTAATTGGCCATGTTCGGCAGGATCTTCGTCAGCGCAATGTTGCCGACAACACCCTTGGCAGAGAGAAGCGGATAGCTGCCGCCACCGGCGAAATAGGCATCGACGGGCGAATCCTGACCTGCCGCCTGTACAGCGATCAACTGCTGGTTCGCCTGATCGCCCTTCACGTCGCTATAGGCGACCTTGATGCCATATTTGGCTTCGAAGCGGCTGATCAGCTCCTTCCACGTATCGGCGAAGCTGCCCGCGAAATTATACATCGTCACCGTGCCTTCCGCTTTGGCGGCGGGAACGACGATGTCGTAGAAATTGTCGCGCGTGACCTTCGAGAGATCGAAGTCGAGGTTTTTCATATTGCTGTCCGCCGATAGGCACGGCGCTGCCGTCGTCGCCAGCGCAAGCGCGGCGATCGCAAAAAATTTCATGCGCATAGAATGGTTCCTCCTGGGGACCCGTTGTTGACCGGCCTCTTATTAATACACTTTAAGTGTAATATTTGTGCCAGTCCAGTGAAAAATGCTGTCGCAAACCGGTGGCCCGTGTTGCCGCCGCACCGCGCAGCCGTTATCCAAGACCATGAACACAGATCAGACGCCGCACCGGACCTTTGACCGCCAGCCGCTTGCCAGCGAAAACGAGCGTCTCATTCTGGATATCGTGCGCCGTCACGGCCCCATTGCCCGCGCCTCGATCACCGGCCACACCAACCTCACGCAGCAATCCGTGCACCGGCTGATCGAAGGCCTGCTGGAGCGCGGGCTTCTGCAGACCGGCGCGCCGCTCAAGGGCACGCGCGGCCAGCCTAGCCCCACCATCGAGCTGGTGCCGGAGGCAGCCTATTCGCTTGGCATTTCCATCAACACCGACTCCGTCGTCATCTGCATCGCCGATTTCCGCTGCGACGTGATTGTCGAGGAAAAACTTGACATGCTTCCGGAAAACCGGGAGGAGACGCTTGCGGCCTTGTCGCTGGCCCTCGAAAGGCTGCTCTCGCAACACGGCATCCCGCGCGAGCGCCTGCTTGGCCTCGGTTTTTCCATGTCCGGCTTCTTCGTGTCGGAAGACCGCGCCTTCAATGCGCCCGAGCCCCTGCGCGACTGGTCGCTAATGGACCTGAAGCCGATCCTTGAGGAACGGTTCCACCTGCCCGTCTGGCTGGAGAACAACGCCACCACGGGCGCAATTGGTGAAAGCCTTCGCGGTGTCGGCTCCTGGTGCCAGACCTTCGCCTATCTGTCCTTCAACTATGGTTTCGGCGGCGGGCTGATCCTTGGCGGCCAGCCGTTTCACGGCTTTCATGGCAATGCCGGCGAATTCAGCGGCATATACAGCCCGGATGAAGCCCCCAAACGGCCGGCCCTGCAATATCTGATCGCCACGCTGCAGAGAAACGGCGTCGACATCCATTCCATCGAACCGCTCTATCAGCAGTTCGACCCCGCATGGCCGGGCGTCGAGGAATGGCTGACCGAGACCATGCCGCAGGTGGACAGGCTGGTGGCAAGCCTGATCGCGGTGCTCGATCCACAGGCCATCGTCTTTGGCGGGCAATTGCCGCGCCCGCTTGGCCAGATGATGATCGAACGCGCGCACATGCCCTCAGAGCGCGAACATCGTTATGGTGTCGGGCCAAAGGAAGCGAAGCTGGTTCTCAGCGAGACGGTCGGCGATCCCTCCGCCATCGGTGCTGCGCTGCTGCCGCTCAGGGTGCGCTATTTCCTCTAGGTCAGCCCAAGCGGCCTGATGTAATCCCGCAACAATCATCACGGAAACGTGAGCCTGATTTCGCCCCCGGTTTTTTACTGGTTGGCAGCTTGCATCCGAAGGCGATAAATATGATTACAAATATCATGTTTATTCTGACATGAAGCGGTGCCTCCGCCCGCCTTATGCGCCAGACCAATACGCCACCGGGTCGATTGATGAGCAAAGCCCTGTTTGAGGTTCTTGACGCCAAGGAAGAAAACCGCCTGATGCGGTTTTTCCGCCGGCAGCTGCAGAACCGCGAAGACGCCGCCGACGCCATGCAGGAAACCCTGTTGCGGGCGCTGGAAGTCTCGCATGCGACGCTCATCGAAAATCCCCAGGCCTATCTCTTCCAGATCGCCCGGTCCGTCGCCCGCCTGACGGTCATCCGCCAGTCGCGCGAGCGGCCGTTATTCGCCCCTTACGAGGCGGGCTTTGCCGTCGCCTGCGAGGACCCCGGACAGGAACGGATCGTCGCCGGCCGACAGCACCTTATTTTAATGGCGCGGGCCATCGAGGCCCTGCCCAAACGTTGCCAGCAGGTCTTCGTACTCAGCCGTCTGCATGGCCATTCCAATGGCGAGATCGCCGTCCGGCTCGGCATTTCCCGCAACATGGTGGAAAAACACATCATCAAGGCGCTGCTGCACTGCCGTCAGGTCCGCGCGCAAATAAAAATGTAAACCGGCATCAGGTGTTCGCATCCTTTTTCACTCTATAAGGGAAAAGGAATCCACATCAGCACGCAACAACGGCAGATCAGGACATGAACAAGCGCCCGGACGGTCTGAAGGATAACGGTTTGACCGATGACGGTCTGGCCGAAGAGGCCGCGCTGTGGGTGGCGCGCATGCAATCGAGAGATGCGACGGAAGCGGAGCGCGAGGCGTTTCATGTCTGGCTGCGCGCCGATGCCGCCCATGCAAGCGCCTATGAGGACATGCGGAGCCTCTGGGGCGAGCTTGGCGATATCGAGCTTGCGCCAACCGAACAGCGAAAACGGCGCGGACCTCGCCGGGCAATGCTGGCGGGTGTTGCCGGTCTCTGCCTCATCGGGCTTGCGACGCTGTTTGCGGAGAAAAGCGGACTGAAGGACCGCTGGCAGGCAGATTATTACACCGAAATCGGCGAAACACGCATGCTTTCGCTGGAAGACGGCAGCCGCATCAGCCTGAACACCGACACGGCAATTGCGGTTCATTATTCGCAAAAGGAACGGCGCATCACCCTTCTTCGCGGCGAGGCCTATTTCGATGTCGCCAAAAACCCGGAGCGGCCCTTCATCGTCGAAGATGGAGCGCTGACGGCAAAGGCGCTCGGCACCCATTATTCGGTGCGCACCGGCAATGGCGCGCTGCCGCAGGAGGTGCAGGTGGAGGAAGGCCGCGTCGAGGTGACGACAGGCGCCGAGATCGCCGTGCTCACGCCCGGAGAGGCCGTGACCCTTGGCGGCGATGGCAGGCTGGTGCGCGCCCGCAAGGATGTCGCCAACAGCACGGCCTGGCGCGAAGGCAAGCTCGTCTTTTCCGGCCAGCCGCTGCGCGAGGTTCTCGATATTCTCTCGCAATATCGCGGGGGCCGCATCGTCATCCTTGATGAGGCGGCGGCAAGGCAGCACGTCTCCGGCATCTTCGACCTGAAGGACACGGATCAGGCGCTCACCATTCTCGAAGAAAGCCTTCCCGTTTCGGTATCACGGCTCTCCGGAATGCTGGTTTTCGTCCGCTCGCGATAAAATAGCTTTTTTTCGCGAATCCGACGTCAGGAGTCGGCCCGCCTTTTCACACTAGGCAATCAGGACCCGTTTTTACGGGCGGCATGAGATCACGAGTGAGAGGGAATGACATGAATTTGGGCAAGCAGGCACGCGGCTGGTTCTGGCTGACGACGACGGCGATCATCGGGGGCATCGTCGCGGCAGGTCCGGGCGCCACGACCGCCAGAGCGCAGACACCGCCGGCCGCAAGCGGTGCGCCCGCCACCGTCACCGTCTCCATTCCCGCCGGCCCGCTGGAAAACGCCCTGCTCACTTTCGGCCGCCAGGCCAATCTGCGCATGGTCTACCCGTCCGCGATCACTAGGGGCCGCAGCACTGCCGGCGTCAAGGGCACGCTCAGCGTATCGACGGCCGTCAGCGGGCTTCTGGCCGGATCGGGGCTGAACTATGCATTGGCCGGCGGCAACACCGTCCGCATTTTCGACCCCGCCAGCCAGACCGGTGAAAGCGGCGGCGCGGCTGCCGCCGGCAGCACCCTGCTTGCGCCGGTCACCGTGCAGGGCACCGGCCTTGAGGGCGCCAGGGGCATCATCGAGAGCAATGGCTATGTCGGCAAATCCGGCCGCACCGCCACCAAGACCGATACGCCGATTGCCGAAACCGCCCAGTCCATCACCACCGTCAGCCGCAAGCAGCTCGACGACCTGAAACCGCAGAACCTCTCGGAAGCGCTGAACTACACGCCCGGTGCGCGCATCGGCCAATATGGCGCGGAGCCACGCTTCGACGCCTTCAAGGTGCGCGGCACCGATCTCAGCACGACAGGCATTTTCCGCGACGGGCTGCGGCAGGTCAGCAGCCAGAACGGCAGCGCCCGGCTTGAGCCCTATGGCGTGGAAGCGGTTTCCATCCTGCGCGGTCCCGCCGCCTCCATCTATGGCGCCAGCAGCTCCGGCGGCATCGTCGATATCATCTCGAAACGCCCGACCGAAGAGACGCTGCGCGAGGTGGAGCTGCAATATGGTTCCTTCGGCCGCGTGCAGGGCGCTTTCGATCTTTCCGGCGCCGTCGATGACGAGAAGACCATGCTTTACCGCCTGACCGGAGTTGCCCGCGACGGCCGCAACGAAATCAGCGCCATCAAGGACGACCGGCTGTTCATCGCGCCGGCCTTCACCTTCCAGCCGGATGCAGGCACCAAGCTGACGCTGCTCGGCGAATATATGGACAGCACCACCGGCGGCACCTGGGGATACATCAACAAATATGGAGCCAGCGGCACCTCCATCGGTGCGACATCGGTATATGGCGGCGATTCCCGTTTTAATGATTTCGAGCAGAAACAATGGCGTATCGGCTATGAGTTCGAGCACGAAATCAACGACAACGTCACCTTCTACAGCAAGGCGCGTTATTCGGCCCTTTCGGCCGACCAGCAATGGGTTTTCGCCAATTATCCCGGCATCACCATCGAGGATAATGAAGGCGTTTCCGCAGATAATTACCTCAAGACCGAATTCGACACCGGCCCGGCGAAACATACGCTGCTGACCGGCATCGATTTCAGCCACATGTCCTACACATCGAAACAGGGCAGCGGGCCGGACCTGTTCACCGACACCTATACCTATACGCCGGATGTATCGCTGATATTGACCCAGCGGATGAACACGCTCGGCATCTATGCGCAGGATCAGGTCGAAATCGACCGCTGGCGCCTGACGGCCGGCATCCGCCACGACTGGCTGGACACCGAATATCAGGCCCAGACGGTCGGCGCGGCAACGGCTCCCACCTATGACGGCGATGAAACCAAGACGACCGGCCGCGCCAGCCTCGGTTATGTCTTTGACAGCGGCGTGATGCCCTATGTCAGCTACGGCACCTCCTTCGTTGCCAATCCGGGCGTCATCATCACCACGGGAACGGTAACGGGCCAGGCGCAGCCGACGGTCGGCAAGCAATATGAACTCGGCGTCAAATATGCCCTGCCGCAATATAACGCCCTGCTGAGCGCCGCCTTCTTCAATCTCGATCAGGACAATGCCACGGTCTACGAGACCTCCTCCGGCATCAACCTGCTGCGCCAGCTCGACCTGCGCTCGCGCGGTATGGAACTCGAAGCCACGGCCTCGCTCGACAATGGCTGGAGCCTCATCGGCTCCTATTCCTATAACGACGTTGAAATCACCAAACTGACATCGGAAACGGTGGGCAAGCAGCTCAATTCCTCGCCCTATCACACCTTCTCGCTGTGGGCCGATTACGAGTTCCAGGAAGGCGCGCTGGAAGGCCTCGGCATCGGCGCGGGCCTGCGTTATGTCGGATCGAGCTTCGGCGACAACCAGCACACGCCCATTCTCGACAATGAGGCCCGCACCTTCGTCGATGCATCGTTGCGCTACGATCTCGGCAAGGCCCTGCCCTCGCTGGAAGGCGTGAAACTGCAGATCAATGCCACCAACCTTCTCGATGAGGTGAAACAGGTCTGCACCACGGGCTTCTGCTATTATGACGAAGGCCGCAAGGTCGTCGGCAGCATCCGGTATCGCTTCTGATGCTGCAGCAGAACCCTGCCACAACCAAGCCCTCGCCGGCCGCCGTCTTCGTGGCGGTCGGCGGGCTTTATGTCGGCCAGAGCGTGATTGGCGGGCTGACCTTTCTCGGCCTGCCGGCGGTGCTCAGAACCGCCGGGCTGCCGCTGGACCAGATCGGCCTGCTTTACCTCGTCGTTCTGCCCTGGGCGCTGAAATTCCTCTGGTCGCCACATGTGGAGCGTTACCGGCTGCCGCCCGTCGGCAAAAACCGCTCGCGGGTGATCGTCGGCACGGGCATCGCCGCCTGCGCCTGCGGCCTCGCTGTTCTTGCCTTCACCGGCCCGTCGCCGGTTGCCGTCGCAATCGCCATCCTGTCGGTGATCGCACTGGTGACGGCAACCGTCGACATCGCCTGCGACGGCTACGCGGTCGAAACGCTGGCGGAAGAGCATCATGGCTGGGGCAATGCCGCACAGGTGGGCGGCTCCTATCTCGGCTCCGCCATCGGCGCCGGCCTGTTTCTGGTGCTGGTGGAACGCGCCGACTGGATGAGCGCCACGCTGGTCATGGCCGGACTGGTCATCCTGCTCGCGCTCCCCTTCCTGTTCGGCCCGGCGGCAAGAACGGTCACTCAAACACGGGAACACCTGCCATCAATCAAAAACGCGCTCAAGCGGCGGGAAGTCCGCACCGGCCTTCTCGTTGCGGCGGTTTATGTCGCCGCGCAGAAATGGGGTCTCGCCATGCTCGGCCCGTTTCTGGTCGACTATGGCTTCGATCTCGCCACCATCGGCGCGCTGAATGGCGTCGGCAGCATGATCGTCGGTTTCGCCGGCGCGCTGCTCGGCGGCACGCTGGTACGGCTCTACGGGGCGTCACGAATCCTGCTCATCGCCATCTTCATGCAGACGGCGCTGTTGTGCCTTTTCGCCTATTTCAGCGTTCATCGCGATATTTCGCAATGGGTCGTCATGGCGGTTGCGGTGGCAAGCTCGTCGGGCATCATGTCCATTGGCTTCGTCGCACTTTACGCCTGCTTCATGGGCTGGTCCGATCCCCGGCAGGCAGGCGTCGATTTCACCCTGTTCCAGTGCATGGATGGCGTTGTCGGCATGATCGGCGGGCTGGGCGCCGGCGCGATTGCCGAAAAATTCGGCTATCAGGCCTCCTTCATCATCGCCGCCATCGTTTCGGTGCTCGCCGCACCGGTCATCTTCCTGCTGATGCGACGGCAGAACTCCTGAACCGAAGCCTCCGGGCGCGGCGGCTCAAGCCACGCCCGGCAGGCCTCTTGCATCGGCCTATTCGACCACCACCGACAGTGCCGAGCCGGTATAGACCGGCCGCACCTGCACATTGCCCGCATCGATCGCGGTGAAGGTTCCGGTCAGGCCGTTGGCGGAAATCACGTCGAGCCGCGTGCCGGCGGCCGGTACGCCGCCATCAAAAGTGAGCTTCAGCGTTGCGCCCTCCAGCACCACATTGCCATTGACGTGCAGCGGCGCCTTTTGCGGATCAAGCGCCAGCGTGCCGCCCGACTGCTGATAATCACCACCAATAACAACGTCCTTCCCGCCGCCGAGCGAAATCGTGCTGCCGCTCACCAGCACGCCGCCGGTTCCAAGGGCATCGGTGGACGAGGCCACCAGCGTTCCGTCCCTGACGATCGTACCACCGCTGTAGCTGTTATTGCCGCTGAGCGTCAGCACACCACTGCCGGATTTGACGAGACGCCCTGACCCGGCAATATCGTTCGTCCAGATGTCCGCCGCATTAAAGCCGCCGGCTGCGGCATCCATGGTCACCTCGACATCGCCGTTAAACGCGCCATAACCACCGGCGGCGGCAACGAGATTGATCCGGCCCCAGCCGTTGCTGTCGTCAAGTAGCGGATAACCGGCCTCGATGCCGGTGGAAAACAGCACGGCGCGGCGCTGGGCGGCATCGAGATAGGGCAGACGCGTTTCCAGCAGAACCTCGCCCCCCTTCGGCACCACCATCGCCGCGTCACCCGCGGCCTTGTCGCGGCTGAAGGAGAAGGTCATGCGCCGGCGATAATCCGCACCGTTCTTCGCCGCATCGGCAAAGCGGTCGACATCAGGCTTTGCACCATGGGCAAAATCGATGAGGGACTGGCCCTGCGGCAGGCGTTTGGCGAAATAGGCCTGCACGGCATCATGCGCGGCCTTCTTCACCTCGGCATTTTTCGGGTCCTGCAACATGGCGGCAGCCATGGCGGTTGCGGTGATGCGGCCGCCGATCACGTCGAGCGGCGAATGCATGCCGGCGACGATGCGGCTCTCCCCGAGTTCGGAGGCCGCCGTCAGCAATTCGGAAAAGCGCTCCGGCACCGCATAGGCATAGGCGATGGCGGCCAGATAGGCGGCATTGGTGTGCCCGCTCGGAAAACCGCCATCCTTGCCGCGGCCGCGATTTTCGCGGGCATATTTCAGTGCCGGCACGATGACACCAGGGTTGCTGTCGTAGCTTTCGAATGAGCGGTCGCCAATCGTTTCCTTGCCGGTCTCGATGACCTCACCCTTGTCATTCATGCGCCAGGGTCGCGGTGTGGAATAGAAATATTTCGCCGGCGATGTCGTACCCTCAGGGCCGCGGATTACCTTCATGAAGGCGACGAAATCCTTCAGCTCGCTATCCGCCGCACCCGCCTCGGTGCCCTTATCGTCTTCCTTGCGGGTGATGACGTCGTTCGGGTCGAAATCGGCAAGCGTATGATTGATCGTCGTCGTCGCACCCGCCCCTTCGCGATACCAGTCGGCAAGCGGGCCCATGCCGTCGATGACGCTGTAACCCTGCGAGCGGCGGTCGTTCATATAGGCTTCGAAAGCCGCTGCGCGGGTGCGGTTGTCGCCGGTCACGGACAGTACATAACGCATGTTTTCCTGCCAGACGACGGGATCGACGATCTTCACATGGCTGAAATCCGGCGGACCATCGCCGTTGGCGCCGCCATCGGCCCATTTTTCATCGCCAAGTGTCCAGATGTGGTTGAAACCCGAGAGGATTTCGATGATCGGATTGTCCCGGTCGTCATAGGCGCGGACCTCCTCGCCTTTGGCATTCTTGCCGGTCTGGTTGCGGTAATTGTCGGCAAGCGGCAGCGGATAGGACGCGGCCAGCTCCGGCACCGTGATGGCATAACCCTGGCCAGCCGGTCCGTTGCTATCGAATGCCGCAGCGCCTTGAACGAGAACCAGCAATGCGGCGGAGGCAAGCAGGGTCGAGCGTGCGGACGGAAAAGACGACATATTCAGTTTGGCCATGACGAATCCTATGATTTTAAGCGAATGACGCGTGACGAAAACAGGCGACTCGGTTTTCCGCGCGCCTTGTCATCAGGTTTAAACGGCGCTTATTTCAGTTTTTCGATGGGAATGATCGAGGCCGCATATGCGGCAATATCCGCTCGCAAGGAGGGGATGGATATGCCCGAAGAAAGGCTACGGGCATGATCTTCGATGGCTGCATTCTTCCGGCAAGGCCGGATGAGTGCCGATTATTTTTTGACCGCAACCGCCTCGTTGATCTTGGCGACATCGTCTTCCAGAACCTTGTAGGTCTGGTCGAGCGTCAGCTCGCCGACGATCAGCTGGCTCATGCGCTGGACGATCTGCTGATACATGGCGCTGCCGCCCTTGGCGCGCTCGAATTCGCGGGCGGCCTGCGGCACGTTCTTCTTGTTGTCGAGGAAGACCTGCATCGCCGCCTTGGCGTTTTCGCTCTTCAGCTTGTATTGCGGATCGGCGATCTCCGCACCCGTCAAGATGACGTAGTTTTCAGCGATTTCCCGTTGCACCTTCTCGGAGCCGAGGAATTCGATGAAGTGGGCCACGTCTTCAGGATATTTGGTGCGCTTGAAGCCGACGATCGCGGTGCCGCCGGGCATGGCGTAGCAGCCGGCATCGCCGCAGGGCGCATTGATCGCGGTCCACTCGAAGCTATCGCCGATCTTGTTCTGGAACGGATTGACCATCCAGTTGCCGGCCAGATACGTCACGACATTGCCGTTGACGAACTCGTCACCCATGTTCTTGTACTGAGAACCGCCGGCAGCACCCCACATTTCCTTGGGGAAGCTGCCATTCTGCGTCCATGAAAAGAGATCGGCGATATATTTCTTCGCCGCATCATCAGGGAAGCTGAACTTGCCGTCCTTCACATAGGTCGACCCATACGAAAAGGCGCCGCCGGAGAAACGGTGGCCGGAACGGTCCATGGTGAAGGGAATCTGAACGCCCGTCGCCTTGGCGACACGGGCGGATGCGTCGACGATCTCGCCTAATTTCGCGGTCGGGCCAGGCAAGGGTTCACCGGCCTGCTCGAACAGCGTCTTGTTGACGAAGGGCAGGTTCAGCGTCTGCGACGCCATATAGCCATTGATCGACTTCGGATCGTTGACATTGGGCAGGCGCAGCTGGTCGAGGCTTGCACCGTGCAGCTTCGCGAAGGCTTCCGCATCCTTCATATAAGGCCGCATGTCGAGATAATAGGGCGCCAGCTGCCAGTCGGTGATCTTGGCGATGTCAGGGCCCTCGCCCACCGCCAGCTGCACCGGCAGCTGCTTGGAAACCGCATCATAACCCGACGATACAAAATTGATCTTCACATCAGGATTGGCTGCCTCGAACTCCTTGCTGAGCGAGGCCATGCGCTGCACGTAACCCTGGTCGTCATCCGTAAAAAGAAACGTGATCGTGCGGGTCTCAGCCTGGGCAGCCGCCAGACCGGCGACGGAGGCTAATACAAGGGCGCTGACCCCCGAAAACAATTTCATCATGCTCATCCTCCCAATGAAAACATTTTCACAAATCGAATAAAAGCTCCTCTGCCAAATTCGATTTATAATGTTTTGCGGCTTGACAGAATAAACGTCAAGCTGTTTGTTTTGCGTAAATTGCACGGATCGACGCAGATAAGCGAAATTCTGGTCGTGAAAATAATTTCATTATCGATCGACGGGAGGCGATCCATATGACGGATGCAGCATTAGCGGCAAGCGCCTCGCAGCCGACCTATAGTGTCGGCAACGGCGAGACGGTAACGGCATGGATCGTCTCGGATCTGGTGGAGACATCGTTTCCGGGCACCCCGGCACCGGCAGAAGATCGGGTCAATTACCGCTTCATCAACGGTTTCGTTGATGTGGGTGACCTGCCCTGCCGCAAGGCTTTCCAGCAGACCATGATCGGCCGCGACATCAAGCCTGATACGGACTGGCCGGTGTCGCATCTCAACCTGCCGGGTTCCAACCGCCGCGTTGAATTCACCGGCTTCTGGCATGTTCCCACCCATGTGCAGCGCTGGCTGAAAGGCACCTTCCGCAGCGATGCGGCAAGGCAGGCGCATTTGCGGCTTCGCACCTGCGGTGGCGTGCGCATCTGGGTAAACGGCGTCGAACAGCTGCGCTTCGAACCCTTCATCCGCAATGTCGAAAGCAGCCGCGATATCACACTTGATCTGGCGGCCGGCGACAATGAGGTGCTGCTGCTCTGCGAAGATCTTGCGGAGCGCGACATCATCTGGTTCTTCGAGCTTGAGGTCATTGATGCCGTGCCGCTGACCGTCGTGCTGCCGGTCCCTCTCGATCGCGAGGAGACGAAACGTCTGGCCGCGCTGGTGCGTGACGTGCATCCTGCCCGCGACGTATTTTCCGGCAGCGCCCTCGAGCTTGTCTTCGGCGCAGCACCCACGAGCGACCTGCCGGTGCACATCGCAGTCAAAAGCCATGGCCATGAGCGCGCCGCACTTGCGGATGTCGAGACCGTGCTGAAGGCCGGGCAATCCTCGCTGACGATCCCCGAGACGATTGGCATTGCCGACGGGTATCACGGCGTCAGGATCACCCTCGGATCGGGAGCCGGCACCGTCACCCGCGTCATCGACGCTGCCTTCATGCGCGATATCGCGCCGGAAGCATCCCGCGGTGACATCAAGGAGCGGAAAAAGGCGGCCCTCTCCTTCAGCGCCCGTTTCGGCGCCTGGCGCATCGGCCGCGCGCTCGCCATGGTCGCGACCGGCAGCGATGACATCAAGACGATCGGTGGCATCGTTGACGCGACGCTGCACTCCATCGACCGGCGCGAAGACTGCTCCGATTTCATCATGATCCCGCTGCTCTGGCTGGTGCGCGCCTATGGTGATCGGCTGCCGGCGGACATGCGGGCGCGCATCGATGCCTCGATCCTCGACTATCGCTACTGGGTGGACGAGCCGGG
This sequence comes from Agrobacterium sp. El2ro-1b, assembly GCF_048298475.1. Lineage (NCBI taxonomy): Bacteria > Pseudomonadati > Pseudomonadota > Alphaproteobacteria > Hyphomicrobiales > Rhizobiaceae > Agrobacterium > Agrobacterium sp. El2ro-1b. The sequence continues at coordinate 344,969 of NZ_CP103459.1, forward strand.
CAATGACGTCATGTGGTTCTGGAGCGAAAACCACGTCCTCTGCTTCCATACCAGCCAGTTGCTCGCCGGCGACTATCTGCCGGAGGCCACTTTCACCGCCTCTGGCCGTACCGGACGCGAACAGGCGGCGCTGGCGGCGGACCGGCTGGGGCGCTGGTTCGACAGCGTCGAGGCGCATGGCCTCGCGGAGTGGAATTCGGCCGCCTATTACCCCGTGGATTTCATCGGCCTGCTGGCCATCGAACATTGGGCAGGGCCGGAACTTGCCGCCCGCGCGCGCCACCAGCTTGATCTCATTTTCGAAATGATCGCGCTGCATACACTCGACGGCGTTCCCTCGGGTTCTCAAGGGCGAGCCTATGACAAGGAGTTGCGCGCCGGGCCGCTGACGGAGCTGGCGCCCTTTGCCGAGGTCGCCTTCGGCAAGGGCTGGCTCAACAACGGCGTCGCCTCGCTGCCGATGTTCTGCTGCGGCGATTACCTGCCACCGGCGCATCTTGCCGCCCTTTCCCAGCTGACAAGCGGCCGCATGGTAGAGGCGCGGTATGCGCAGGGGCTGGAGCCCGGCAAGCTCGTGCTGTTCAAGAACGAAGCAGCCCAGCTTTCCACCGTTGTTGACCACAAGACCGGTCGCGGAGGGCACCAGCAGCATGTCATGGACATCAAGCTTGCCGGCCACCCGATGGCGCGGCTCTGGGTCAATCATCCCGGTGAGGACGATCCATGGGGCACGCAGCGCCCTTCCTACTGGGCCGGCAGCGGTATCCTGCCACGCGTGGCGCAGCACCGCGATGTGGCGATGATGATCTTCGATACCGGGGATCACCGCAATGACTGGACCCATGCCTATCTCGGCCGCGACGGGCTGGACGAGGTGGTGATGGACGGTAACTGGCTCATCACCCGTTCGGGCCGCGGGTTTGCCGCCCTATATGCGACAAACGGGCTTGAACCCGTCACCTCTGGCGCCACTGCCAACCGCGAGATCAGATCGCCCGGACGTAGGGCCGGCTGGATCGGCGTCATCGGCTGCGGCGACGGGCAGGCCTTCGCCGGTTTCCGTGAGAAAATTCTCGCCACACAGGTCACCTTCGATGCCGAAAGCCTGTTGCTCAAAGTCACGCCACGCGGCGGGCCAGACCTCACCCTCACCTGGGACGGCAGCTTCACCATCGGCAGACAGGCCATGGCCTTTGACCATGACCAACCGCAACCGAAAATCACCTTCGACAGCGCCGATCCCACCTCGGACGGCGCGGCACGCCCCTTTTACTCCTAAGCGGAATGACCAGATGAACCAGCCAAGCATGGAAAAAGACACTCTCCGGACGACCATCGACAATGTCGCCGCCGCCTTCAGTCGCCTCAAGGGTATACAGGAAGGTCTGGTCAGCGGCGGTTCCGATGGCAAAATCCAGTTCGACGAATGGGACTGGGAAGTGGGTGTGGGCCTTTACGGCTTCCTTCGCCGGGCGCTCGCCGCCAATGACCAGAAGGCATTGGACGATCTCGTGACATGGTACGGCTGGCAGATCGACCGTGGCCTGCCGCCGCGCCAGATCAACAGTTCCGCGCCGATGCTGCCGCTCGTCATCCTGACAGAACATGTCGACCGGCCGGATTTCCGCGCACTGGTGGAAGACTGGGCCGACTGGCTGGTGCATGAATTGCCGAAAACCGAAGATGGCGGTTTCCAGCATGTCGTCAAGGAGCGGCTGAATGAAGGCGAATTATGGGACGACACGCTGTTCATGGCCTGTCTGTTCCTCGCCCGCGCCGGTGTGGTCTGCAAACGTCAGGACTGGATCGACGAGGCCGTCTACCAGTTCCTGATCCATGCGCGGTATCTCTCCGACCCCGTCACCGGGCTGTGGTATCACGGCTGGACCTTCAACGGCCGCCACAATTTCGCGGACGCCTTCTGGGCGCGCGGCAATTCCTGGATCACCGTCGCCATCCCCGAGCTCTTCGAGCTGGTGCCGACACTTGCCGGAAAGGACAAACGTTTCCTCGCCAATGTGCTTTCAAGCCAGGTGCGGTCGCTGAGAAAATATCAGCGCGAAGACGGCATGTTCCATACGCTGCTCGATGACCCCACCTCACCGGTCGAAACATCGGCAACCGCCGGCATTGCCTATGGCATCCTGCGCGGAATCGAGGCCGGCATTCTCGGCGAGGAGAACCGGCCGCATGCGGAGCGCGCACTGAAGGCGGTGCTCGGCAATATCGATGATGAAGGCGTCGTTCACGGTGTCTCCGACGGCACGCCGATGGGACACGACCTCGATTTCTACCGCCGCATCCCCAATCTGCCCACGCCCTATGGGCAAGCGCTGACGATGCTGCTTCTGATCGACGTTTTTCTGAAAAGGCCAAGAGCATCGTGACTATCATGAACACCAGTCAGGACATCACAGTTGCAGCAGGTGGCCTTGATGCCACGGCGGCCATCCAACAGGCTATCGATGCCGTGTCATCAGCAGGCGGCGGGCGCGTGTCTCTCTCGGCCGGGCGTCATGTCAGCGCCGGTCTCCATCTCAAAAGCGGCGTGGAACTGCACCTTGCCGAAGATGCGGTGCTTGCTCCCGTTTCCGATTACGACGCTTACGCGCTCACCCGGGTTTCGGTGATTGCCGAAGACTCCGATCGCGGCATGATCATCGCGAAAGGCGCAAGCAATATTGCCGTTACCGGTCCCGGCCGTATCGAGGCCGGGGGTGAAAACTTCATCATCGGCGATGACGCGGCCATGGGAACCTATGTCCCGGCGAAAAAACGCCCGCGCGTGATGGTGCTGGAAGCCTGCCGCAACGTGCGCCTCGAAAACCTTCATGTCAGCGGCTCACCCATGTGGACGCTGCACATGGTCGATTGCGAGGACCTCCATTTCCGCAACCTGCGCATCGAAAACGACCGCCGCCTGCCCAATACGGACGGCATCGTGCTCGATGCCTGCCGGCGCGCGCTGATCGAGGACTGCTTTATCTCGACCGCCGATGACGGCATCTGCCTCAAAACCAGCGCGGGGCCGGATGGCAAGGCCGTGGGGGTCTGCGCCGATATCACCGTGCGCCGCTGCACCGTTTCCAGCATGAGCTGCGCGCTGAAACTCGGCACGGAGTCCTTCGGTGATTTCACCAATGTGGTGTTCGAGGATTGCAAGGTCGTGCAGTCCAACCGCGGCATGGGTCTTTTCTCCCGCGATGGCGGCGCGATGCGCAACATCCGCTTTTCGCGGATCGAGACCGAGTGCCACGAGACACCGGGCGGCTTCTGGGGTTCGGGTGAAGCGATCACCGTCACCGTCGTCGACCGCCGTCCCGAACGGCAGGCCGGCCGGGTGGAAAACCTCGTGGTGGAAGATCTTGGCGGCTCCATGGAAGGGGCGATCAACCTCGTCTCCACCTCAAAGGCGGGCATTCATTATGTCAGGCTGGAGCGTATCACGCTTGGGCAGCAGCCCGGCAAGCTCGGCACCGGCCTGCAATATGATCTGCGCCCCACCAATGCCGACATAGCGCCAAGTGCCGATGCGGCCGGCCGCGCCAATGCCTGGACACAGGATGCTGAGGGCCGGATTGTCGGCATGGAGGATTATCCCGGCGGCATGCCGGCGATCTATCTTTCCGGCGTTCACGGATTTTCGGCTGATAATGTCGCCATTAAAAGAGCGATGCCCTTGCCCGAGGGCTGGAATATCAAAGAGATCGTCGCGACGACGGGCTCTGATGAAGGGAGCATGTGATGGGAAGTCTGAAACTCGAAAACCTCAACAAGGCGTTCGGCGCCGTTCATGTGCTGCATGATATCGATCTTCAGATCGAAAACGGTGAATTCGTCGTTTTCGTCGGCCCCTCCGGCTGCGGAAAATCGACGTTGCTGCGCATCATCGCGGGGCTTGAGGACGTCTCCTCCGGCACCATCGGCATTGGCGGGCGCGATGTCAGCGCGCTGTCGCCGGCCGAGCGCAAGATCGCCATGGTTTTCCAGTCCTACGCGCTTTATCCACATATGAGCGTGCGCAAGAACCTTGCCTTCGGTCTGGAAAACCTGCGCTTCAAGCGGGCCGAAATCGAAAGCCGCATCAACGAGGCGGCGCGTATGCTCGCCATCGAGCCCTATCTCGACCGCAAGCCGAAACAGCTTTCCGGCGGCCAGCGCCAGCGCGTCGCCATCGGCCGCGCCATCGTGCGCGAGCCTGACATCTTCCTGTTCGACGAACCTCTTTCCAACCTCGATGCGGCGCTGCGCGTGCAGACACGCGCCGAAATCACCCGGCTGCACCGTGATATCAAAACGACGATGATCTATGTCACCCACGATCAGGTGGAAGCCATGACCATGGCCGACAAGATCGTGGTGCTGCGCGCCGGGCGCATCGAGCAGGTGGGCAGCCCGCTTGAGCTTTTCGACAATCCGCGCAATCTCTTCGTCGCCGGTTTCCTCGGCTCGCCGCGCATGAACATGCTGAAGGGCACCATCACCAAGGGCGAAGACGGCGGCATCGCCATCGATGCCGGTTACGGCGTGTCCCTGCCCTGCCTTGTCGATCCGGCGGCTGTCAGTCCCGGGCAGGCGGTTCTTGCGGGCATCCGCCCCTCGCATTTCACCATCGCGGATACCGGCCTGCCGTTCGAGGTTCAGTATCATGAAAGCCTCGGCACCGAGACCTATCTCTACGGCAATATCAAGGGCGAGAAAGAACAGATCATCGTGCACCAGGCAGGCCATTTCTCCCCCGCTTCCGGCTCGTTTCTGAAGATCATGGCAGCGCGGGAAAAAGTGCATGTCTTCGATCCGGCCACCGAACTGGCACTTCCGCGCATCGCGAGCGAAGGGAGAGGTTAGCATGGCCAATCCGACGCTGGCGAGACTGTCCGACCGTGCGCTCGATGCCGTGATGGCGATTGCCGAAGTGCCGCTCAACTTCATCGAGCGGCTGATCGGCAAAAGGCGCATGCCCTATATCTTCCTGATGCCGAACCTCGTCCTGTTCGGCATCTTCACCTTCCTGCCCATTGCGATTGCCGTCGGTTACGCCTTTACCGGCGGCACCGAACTTCTGATCTCCGACCGCCCCTTCGTCGGCTTTGAGAATTTCGGCAAGCTGCTGGATTGCCAGAGCTATATGGACCCCGGAAGCTGCCGGGAATCGCTGTTCTGGACGGCAATCTGGAACACGCTGTGGTTCGTCGCCTTCAATGTCGTCGCCACGCTGCTGGTGGCACTCATCACCGCGCTCATCCTCAACCGGGCGATCGCCGCGCGCGGTTTCTTCCGCGCCATGTTCTTTTACCCCGTGCTGCTGTCGCCCGTCGTCATCGGCCTCATATGGAAATGGTTTCTGGACCGCAACGGCCTGCTCAACGCCTTCTTCCAGATGCTGGGCGTGCCGCCGGAAATCTTCCTGCTGGATGTCGGCTGGTCGCGGTTCTTCGTCGTTGTGGTCTCGGTCTGGTTCCACATGGGCTTTTATACGCTGATCCTGCTCGCCGGCCTTCAGGCAATCCCGAAGGACCTCTATGAAGCCGCCGCCATCGACGCCGCCTCACCCCGGCGCACCCTCCTGCGCATCACCCTCCCGCTTCTCGGCCCCAACCTGCTCGTCGTGCTCATCCTCTTGATGATCCGCTCCGTGCAGATCTTTGATGAAGCATGGGTTCTGACCAATGGCGGCGGACCGGGCACGGCCAATACATTCGTGGTGCAATATATCTACCAGATGGCCTTCGGCAGCGATCTGAGGCTCTTCGGCCTGGCATCCGCCGCATCGGTTCTGATGGGCCTGGTGCTTCTTGCACTCACCCTCGTGCAGTTGCGCCTCGGCAAAAAGATGGAGTCCTGACCATGTCCAACGCCGTCTCTTTCCTCACACGCACCCGCCGCCCCGGCCGGATCGGCCTCACCGATATCCTCTCTTGGGTCTGGCTCATCGGCGGCACGCTTGCCGTCCTCATCCCGGTCGTCTGGGCCGCCATGTCATCGCTGAAACCGGAAGCCGAAATCACAAGGTTTCCGCCGAGCCTTCTGCCGCGCGCCGCCGTGCAGGTGGAAGTCCAGGGTTACGACAAGCCGCTCAGCCTGTGGAAAGCCACCATCAATGACGTGGAGCGGGAAATGGCCATGGTCCGCCGCGTCGGCCTGAAAGCCCAGATGGTCGATCCGGCCAATCCCGGTCCGCCCGTCAGCGTCGATACCCGCGAAATAACGCCGGTTCAGAAACTGACCATCGCAACGGAGAATTTTACCGATCCCCTGACCCAGTTCAGCTTCCTGACCTTCCTCAAGAATTCTGTCTTCGTCACCTTCGTCGCAACGGTCCTGACGCTGATCGTAAACGCCATGGCGGCCTTTGCGCTCTCGAAGTACCGTTTCCGCGGCGAAAAGGCGATCTTCGTGCTGATCATCTCCACCCTGATGATCCCGCTCACCGTCGTCATGGTGCCGGCCTATCTCGTCATCGTCGGTGTCGGCCTCGTTGATAATCTCTGGGGCGTCATCATCCCCACCGTCGCAACACCGACGGGCGTGTTCTTGCTCCGGCAATATATGCTGACCATCCCGGACGAGCTCATCGAGGCGGCGCGTGTGGATGCGGCAAGCGAATTCCGCATCTTCTGGCGCATCATCCTGCCGCTCACGGCACCCGCACTTGCGGTCCTCGCGATCTTCTCTGTGCTGTGGCGCTGGAACGACTTCCTCTGGCCGCTGATCGTTCTCAGCAGCCGCGAAAACTTCACGCTGCAGGTGGGCCTCAACGCCTTCCAGGGCGAGTTCTCGGTGCAATGGCACTATATTCTCGCCATGACCTTCCTCAGCCTCGCACCCGTCACCGTCGTGTTCCTGTTTCTACAGCGTTACATCACGACAGGCATTGCCGGCACGGGGATGAAGTAATCCCGGACATCACCTGGGGGGCGGCGCGATGCTGCCCCTCAACACCAGCCGACAACCAAGTTCCAGCCGATGCGCCGGACGTGTCGGATCGGCTGCCACCAGCCGCTGCTCCAGCAGTGCAAGGGCCGCACCGCCCACCCGGTCGGCCGGCAGCTGGATGGTGCTGAGCGGCGGCGCGCTGAAGGCCGCCGGCATGATATCGTCGAAACCCAGCACCGAGACATCATCCGGCACCCTGATTCCAGCCTCCGTCAGCGCCTTCAGGCAGCCGAGCGCCAGATTGTCGGCGGCACAGAAGATCGCCGTTGCTTTTCGAAGCGGACGCTCCTCGGCCAGCAGCCGGCGAATGGCGGCCTCGCCCCATTGCGGCTCATAGCTTTCCACCTCGACAACCATATTCGAAGGTACGGCAAGGCCCGCCGCGAGATAGGCGTCGCTATAACCGTCATAACGACGCCGGATCGTCGTGCGCCCCTTCCAGGTGATATGCAGGATATTGCGATGCCCGAGTGACAGCAGATGCTCGATGCCGAGCCGCGCGCCAAAACGGTTTTCCGCCGTCACCGTATCGACGATCATGGCCGGGTCTTCGCCATTGATGAGCACCACCGGCCGCCCGAGCGCCGACAGCGCCTGGACCAGTTGCGGCCTGTCATCATTGAGAACCACGACCCCATCGACATTGTCGCCATCCGCTGCCGCCGCCACGGCAACCGGATCAATCCGGCTCGTTGTGCTGACATAGGGAACGATGCGAATGCCGCGCCGCTCGCATTCGCGCCGAAAACCGTTCAGCATCGTCCAGCTGACCATGTTGAGGTCGCTCTGCGGGGCGGCGTCATTGGTCATGGCCAGCAGCACGACACGCAGAGTAGCGATCGTCGCCTTCTGCCGGCGGTTTTCGAGATAACCGAGCGTACGCGCCGCCTGCAGCACCCGTTCGCGAACCTGCGTGGTCAACGGAGCGGTGCCATTGATGGCATGCGAAGCCGTGCTCAGCGAAACATTCGCCTCCCGCGCCACGTCCTTAAGCGTCGTTTTCCGGTCTATTTTCATAAAGGGGAAATCCAACCACTTTTCTTCGGACGGTGCGAACAGAAAGCCTGCCCCACGCAGTCGATCTGAAGAATAGCCGTGCCTGTTTGCTGCGCTCTAGTCGCTGGAAGACTACAGCATCATCCGTAAACGCGGAATTGATTTCTCTGGGTTTTCTGACGCCTACCAAGTTCGCGCCGAGTGAATTTTGTAATCATCCTTCTTTTATAGCCTCAGATGTAACGTCTGCCCGCAGCCGGCAGGGGCGAATAGCCGTCAGAGAATATTTCAATGCTAAATAGCTCGTCTTCGGCGTTGCGAAGGTCAACCGTACACCGCCTCGGCATGGCGGTCCCTAGGTAGACACCTGGCGTCCATCAAACCGTAAGGTTTGAATCAACGGACTCGCCCTGAACCAAAATCGTCGTCGTGCGTTAAATGGCGGTTTTTATGGAGTGGCAAACATGAAGAAGCCGACGTTAGACGTGCTTGCCGCTCCCCGCGGCCTTGTGCTGTTCGGTGTTTCGACAGCGTTCCTTTCGATCGTTCCAGTCGTTGCGTCCGCCGATGAGGTCCGCGCGGTGCCCATCACCGCCGTGACTGTGCACACGGAAACCATCCCACGCGTCATCAACGGCATCGGGACGGTTGCCGCACTGCAGTCCGTGGTCGTGCGGCCCCGTATCGATGGCCAGGTCACCGGGATTTCCTTTGTCGAAGGTCAGGTTGTTAACAAGGGTGACGTGCTGATGACGCTCGACGATCGAGAGTTGACGTCCACACTTGCGTCAGCAAGGGCCAAGAAGGCGCAGGACGAGGCACAGTTGAACAGCGCGCGAACCGACGCGCAACGCTATACAAGCCTTGCCGAAAAAGGAATAGCGTCGGCGGCCACACTCGAACAGAAGACCGCATCAAGCGAACAATACGCCGCAGCCGTTCAATACGACGACGCGATGATCAAGAACGCCGAAACACAACTCGGCTTTGCGACGATCACGGCGCCGCTTTCGGGACGAACCGGGTTCAAACAGGTCGATGTCGGTAGCGTCATCAGCGCAAGTTCGACGGATGGCATCGTCACGATCACGCAGATGGATCCGATCGGGATTTCGTTCGTCGCACCCGGCGACAGGTTCGGTGACATCAGGCAAGCGCTGAGCGAGGGCGTGGCCGAGGTGACGCTCGTGACGACCGACGGGTCTCGCACGCTTGCCAAGGGTCGCTTGACGACGATGGACAACGCGGTCGACGGATCAAACGGGTCTATCCACCTCAAGGCGACTTTTGACAACAAGGAGGGTGCGCTGTGGCCGGGCCTCCCCGTCGCGACTATTTTAACTGTCGAAAAGCGGAGAGGCGTGGTCGTACCGGACAAGGCTTTGGCTCGCGGCCGCGACGGGCTCTACGCCTACGTCGTCGGCCCGGACGGCAAGGTCGCAAAACACGCCGTCAAGACGGCCTTCGTGACGGACGCCAGGGCGCTGGTCACAGAGGGTATCGCCGATGGCGATCAGGTCGTTATGGATGGCCAGTCACGCATCGGCGACGGTGACAAGGTCGAGGTGACGCCATGGATAGGTTCGGCGACCGGCGAGTTAGCCGGGAATGCAACGCCATGAGCGAGGATGTCCGCGCCACAAAACAGTCGTCGGCTTCAGGCTTTTTCGATTTCTTCATCATGCATCCGGTTGCCACCGGGTTGATCATGGCCGGCATCTTTCTGGTCGGGGCGATATGCTATCCGTTCATGCCGGTGTCGGCGCTGCCGCAGATCGATTTTCCAACCGTCCAGATCGCCGCCAGTCTTCCCGGCGCTTCACCCGAAACCATGGCGTCGAGCGTCGCGCAACCGATCGAAGAAGCTCTGTCCCGTGTCAGCGGAATTTCGGAGATGACATCGAACAGCTCGCTCGGCACCACCTCGATTACCGTGCAGTTCGGTCTCGACCAGGATATCCAGACGGCGGCGAGCGACGTGCAGACCGCCATCAGCGAAGCGGCAGGAAAGCTTCCAAAGGACATGACGACGCTTCCGACCGTCAGGAAGGTTAATCCGGCCGATGCGCCGATCATGCAGCTTTCGGCAACCTCCGATACCCTGACGCTTCCGCAGCTTGACGAATATATCGAGCGCAACATCGCCTCCAAGATCGGGCAGGTCTCGGGCGTCGCTTATGTCAACATTGGCGGCAAGCAGAAACCGGCGATCCGCATTGCGGTTGATCCTGGTCGGCTTGCACAGGCAGACGTCACGCTTGAAGATGTCAGGTCGGCCATTGGGGGGCTGAGCCTCAGCGCGCCCAAGGGCAATATAGACGACCCGACCCGAACCTTCCCGATCTATACCAACGACCAGATCGGTAGCAGTGCCGAATGGAACGACGCGGTCATTGCCTATCGCAATGGCGGCCCGGTGCGCATCCGCGATATCGGCCAGGCGGTCGATGGCGCGGAAGACAACAAGATGGCGCACTGGACGAATGGTGAGCGGGGGATCGCGCTCGACGTCTTCCGCCAGCCCGGCGCAAACGTCATCGCGGTCGTCGAAGCGGTAAAGGAGCAGCTTCCGGCCCTTCAGGCGTCACTGCCGAAATCCATCAAGCTCGAACTCGTCACAGACCGGACCACGACGATCCGCGCATCCGTCACCGATGTCCAGTTCACCTTGATGCTGACGATCGGGCTGGTGGTCGTCGTGATCTTTCTCTTCCTGCGAAACCTGCGTGCTACGATCATTCCCGTGGTGACTTTGCCGATCGCGCTCGCCGGTTCGCTTGCACCGATGTGGGTTCTCGGCTTCAGCCTCGATAATCTGTCGCTCATGGCCCTGGTTGTGGCGGTCGGCTTCGTTGTCGATGACGCAATCGTCATGCTGGAAAATATCACCCGTCATATCGAGGATGGTGTCGAGCCGCTGCAGGCGGCGCGCAGCGGAGCCAACGAAATAGGCTTCACGATCATTTCCATAAGCCTTTCGCTGATCGCCGTCCTTATCCCCATCCTCCTCATGGGCGGGATTGTCGGACGAATGTTTCGCGAGTTCGCCGTCACGTTGACCGTCGCGATCATCATTTCCGCCGTCGTCTCCATGACCCTGACCCCGATGCTGGCATCGCGCTTCATCCGCAATGTCGACGAGACCAGCCACGGCCGGTTCTACAAGGCGGGTGAAGTGTTTTTCGAGTTGATCACGAACCTCTATGTTCGCAGTCTGGCGCCCGTGATCCGCTTCAAATATCTAACCCTCGCATTCTTCCTGGGAACGGTCGCAGCAACCGCATATCTCTTTATCGTCATCCCCAAAGGCTTCTTCCCGGAGCAGGATACCGGTTTTATCGGCGGGCTGTCACAGGCGTCGCCGGATATTTCGTTTACGGAAATGGCAAAGCTTCAGGAGCGGGTCAGCGCGATCATCATGAAGGACCCCGCAGTCTACAGCGTCTTCATGGACATTGGCGGCGGAAATGGCGGCAACGCGATGAACCAGGGCCACCTCAATATCACTCTGAAACCGCTTGAAGAACGCGACGTCAGTGCCAAGGAGGTAATCGCAAGGTTGAGTACCGCACTCAACGCCCAGCAAGGCATCAAACTCTTCATGCAGTCGGCACAGGATATAAACATCGGAGCCCGGCCGGCAAAGACACAATACCAGTTCACGCTGCAGGACGCTAACATCCAGGAACTGGGCGACTGGGCGACAAAGATCACCAGCAAGCTGCAAGGCCTGCCTGCGCTGCGGGACGTCGGCAGTGACCAGCAGGCCGAAGCCCCGAACCTGTTCGTCAAGATCGACCGGGCCGCTGCGACGCTCTATGGCGTTCTGCCATCGACAATCGACGACACGCTTTACGACGCCTTCGGCCAGCGCCAGGTAGCCTCTTTTTCGACCCAGACAGATACCTTCCGGGTGATCCTGGAGGTGTTGCCAAACCTGCAGCGCGATCTCTCGACGCTCGACAGGCTTTCGGTGAGGGCGACGAACGGAACTCTGGTGCCATTATCGGTTGTCGCCAAGTGGTCAACGGATGGGGTGGCTCCCGTTTCGATCTCCCATCAGGGCCAATCGCCGGCGGTGACCGTCTCCTTCAACCTTTCGCCATCGGTCGCACTCGGGCAAGCGACCGCAGCAATCGAGAGCGCAGTTGCCGAGATGCATCCGCCAGGCTCCTTGCAGACGAGCTTCTCCGGCAGCGCCAAGGCGTTCAAGGAATCGCTGGCAACGATACCGCTGCTCATCCTTGCTTCTCTGGTCGTCGTCTACATCATTCTCGGCGTCCTCTACGAAAGCCTTGTTCACCCGTTGACCATTCTCTCCACCCTGCCCTCCGCTGGTCTCGGGGCGTTGCTCGCTTTGGAATTTGCCGGCTTCGACTTCGGACTTGTGGCGATGATCGGCGTCATCCTATTGATCGGCATCGTCAAGAAAAACGGCATTATGCTCGTCGATTTCGCGATACAGGCGGAGCGCGAAGAAGGCCTCAGCAGCGAGGATGCTATCATGAAGGCGGCACGGATGCGGTTTCGCCCGATCCTGATGACGACGATGGCCGCTCTTCTCGGAGGCCTTCCGCTCGCCATCGGTCATGGTTCGGGGTCGGAACTGCGCCAGCCTCTCGGCTACGCCATCGTTGGCGGCCTACTGGTCAGCCAGTTGTTGACGCTTTATACGACGCCGGTCATCTATCTGCTACTGGATAAGGTGCGGGGGAAGCGTGGCCAAGCCCGGCAATCCTTTGCTCAAGGTCACGCAAGCTGACGACGTCATGCCATCGCAGTTTTCGGCACTATCCCCCCAGCCTCATGGCTTCGGAATGACGGTTGCGAGCTTGCGAAACGGCGAGAGGATTTCGAGACGGCTTGGCACGCCCTTGGCGATGCTGATGATCGATCCGGGGCCAATCTTCACCGGGTCGGCTTTGGCCTGCGAATACATTGCCTCGCCCTCTACGACGACAAAGGTTTCCTCGAGGTCGCGACCGGGATAGTTGTAGACGCCGGGCTCGGCCTTCCAGACGGCGACGATCGTGCCATTTTCGACCTGATCCTGCCATATCTGGCGACGATAGGACCCGCCGTCACGGCCTTCGGCCGGCATGGCCGGAACAAGATCTACGTCATCGGAAATATTGAAAATCGGCATGGTCATGGGAATTCTCCTTACTCTGTCAATGTTGGCATGGGTCTGATGGCCGTGCTGGTTCAGGCATGGGGTGGCAGGTCCGCCCCAGCCAGTTTCGTGGATATGTTGTCGCGCAGCCGGTAGTAACGCAGCATCATTTTCGGTGCGAAACCCATGTAGAAGGGCGCAGCCTTCAGGGGTTCCAGCTTCAGGCCCAGTTCGTTTTCGGGTAGGCCGAACGCCCACTCCGAAAGAATGGAACCGAGCATCGAGCCGGTTGGCACGCCGCGGCCCGAAAGCCCGGTCAATGCCACAACCCCCGGCGCCAGATCGTAAAAACGGGGAACAGTGCGATATTGCATGTCGAGTTCGCCGAACCAGAAATAGTCCCAACGGATTTCTTCGCGAAGCTGTGGATGCAGCCATTTGAGCCGGTCGCTCATGACCTGTCGAGTATAGGTCATATCGCGGCCACGGCGTCCCATCGGGAACATCGATGCGACGATCCGGCCTTCGGCATTGTATTTATAGACGTAGATATCGCCGCGACCATCATGAATGGTCGTGTTCTGCGGCAGGACGGTCCGGCGTGTCTCTTCGGAGAGGATTTGCGTGGCGGCAACGAATACGCGCTGAATTTTGAAGGTTCGGTCGAGTTTGGGCCAGCCGCCAACCGTATAAGCGCCGGTGGTAAAGATCACTTTCGACGCGATCACCTCTCCGCGATCCGTCGTCACCTTCCAGCCGCCGCTGACGTCGCGCTCGCAACCCGTCACTGTCGTACAGGTGAATATCTTCCCCCGTTCCTGGATCACAGCCCGGCCAAGACCGCGGGCGTAACCCAGCGGATTGAGATGGCCTGCCTCCTCATGCAGCCAGCCACCGTGAAAACGCGGACTGCCGGTGACCGCCGTCACCTCGTCACGGTCGAGCAGCCGGGTTTTTGCGCCTGCCGCATTATAGGTTTCGACCTTGCGCCTGATCTCATCCATCGCGCCCTTATGCGGTGCGCCCATCACATAACCGTTCTGCACCCATTCGCAGTCGATCTGGTAGTCGCGGATCATGCTGGAGACGCGGTCATTCGCCCGCGTTTGCCGCTCGATCAACCGTTCCGCGAAGGGTTCGCCCAGCATGCCGCGCAGCTCGGGCAGGCTATAATGAGTAAAAGTGGGCGTGCAATGCCCGGCATTGCGCCCGGACCCGCCAAAGCCGATTTCCTGTCGCTCCAGAAGCACCACGTTGACGCCGGCTTTCACCAGTTCCAAAGCGGTTGTCAGGCCGGTATAGCCTGCGCCGACGATGCAGACATCGGCCTGCACGCGACCGGATAGAGGCTCCGTATGCGGCGCAGAAGCTGCTGTCGCATACCACAGCGTCACGTCGAAGGGTGAGAACGAGACCATCCGCCCATGCCCTCAGTTCAGGTCGCTGCGCGCATCGAGCGCATCACGAAGCCCGTCGCCGATGAAATTGAAGCTGGTGACGGCAAGGGTGATGGCAACGCCCGGCACGATGGCGAGCCATGGCGCCTTTTCGAGATATTGCTGCGCGCCGTTCAGCATATTACCCCAGCTTGGCAGCGGCGGCTGGATGCCATAACCGAGAAAGCTGATATAAGCTTCCAGAAGGATGGCGCGCGCAACCGTGAGCGTGGCAGCGACGATGATGGGGCCAACGGCGTTCGGCAGCAGTTCCCGGAACATGATCCAGCCATTGGGCAGGCCGAGCATGCGGGCCGCCATGACGAAATCTCGCTCGCGCAGAGACCGTACTTCGGCCTCAACCAGACGGGCAATCTCCATCCAGCTGGTGACGGCGATGATGACCGTGATCATGAAGGGGCTGGGCTTGACGAAAGCGGCAAGGGCCAGAAGCAGGAAGATGCTGGGAAAAGACAGAAACGCATCGACGAAGCGCATCAATATCGCGCCGACACGGCCACCATAATAACCGGCAACCACGCCGATGATGGTGCCGATCAGCGTCGACAGAACCATGGCGAAGAAGCCGACAAGCAGCGAGATGCGGCCGGCATTGAACAGGCGCGCGGCGATGTCACGCCCGAGCGGATCGGTGCCGAAAATATGGGAGCCGGTCATCGGCGGCGCGAAACGGGCGCGCAGATCGATGAACAGCTCATCATAGGGCAGAAGATAGGGCCCGACCACGCAGGCAAAAATCATGACGGTGATCATGACGAGGCCGAGCACGGCCAGCTTGTGACGGGCGAAACGGCGCAGCGTGCGGTTCTGCCACCAGTGGAATCGCGGTGCGGCCGATGAGGGATGAGGTGTTGCAGCGGACATGGTCTTTCCTTCGGTTGGGTGCGGCGTTTCGTCGATCCGGCCCTATCCGAGCCGGATACGGGGATCGACGAGAGCGACCAGGAGGTCGGCGAGCAAGCTTCCCAGCAGCACGAGAATGGCGGAAAACATCAGCAGTCCCATCACGACGGGATAGTCGTGATAACCGAGGCTATCGAGGAACAGGCGGCCCATGCCGGGCCAGGTAAACACCGTCTCCGTGACAAGCGCGCCGCCGAGGATTGTCGGAAGCTGGAGACCGGCAAGGGTGATCATCGGCAATAGCGCATTGCCGACGACGTGTTTCATCAGCACCCGGCGCGGGGTCAGCCCCTTGGCACGGGCGGTGCGAACGAAGTCCTGATTGATGACATCAAGCGTCGCGGTGCGCATATAGCGGCTCCAGACAGCGATGTTGACAAGGGCGAGTACCAGGCTTGGCATGATCAGGTGGATTGCATAGTCATAAAAGGACTGATCGCCGATCGTGTACATGTTTCCGGCTGGCAGCCATTTCAGCCTGAGCGCGAAAACATAGATGGCCACCAGCCCGAACCAGAAGGTGGGAATAGACAGGGCCACCATCGCTCCGACCGTCGCGGTGTAATCGAACAGCGTATACCGTTTGGTCGCCCCTTTGATGCCGAGCCACGTGCCAACAAGGATGGATATGACCGTTGATGAGACCATCAACAGAAGCGTCGCGAACAGATGCCCTGAGATGATGTCGAGAACCGGTCGCTGGTCGCGATAGGATTTCCCCCAGTCGCCTTGCATCAGACGCCAGGCCCATTCGAGATATTGCACCGGCAGGGGTCGGTCGAGGCCCATCTGGTGGGCGATACGGTCGAGCGCCTCCCGCGTCATGCCGGGCGTCAGGGCAAATTGCGACAATGGCCCACCGGGCGCGAGATTGAGGATCGCAAAACCGATGATCGAGACGAGCAGCAGAAGCACAAGGCTCTGCCATATCCGATGGAGAAGAAAGGTCAGCATGATGAGGCTCCAGGTCGCATCGTGGAACTGGCTCAAAACCATCCACGAATAGCCGTCAGAGTGCCGGCTGTTTCAAAGCCGGCACTATCGCGTCGATTGAGCGGAAAACCCTGCGCGGCAGGCTTTATGCCACGCGCCAGGTAGCGACGTTCCACGTATCAATGCGGGTGTTGACGTTTGGCGTCACGTTTTCGACGCCCTGCTTGTGACCACGCACCGTTGCGTATTGGAACAGCGGCAAAAGCGGCAATTCCCTGCGCATGATTTCCTGGATCTTCAGGTAAACGGCCTTGCGTTCCTCCGGCACAAAGAGGCTGCCGCCCTTGGCCAGGAGATCATCGACATCCTTGTTGACGAATTGCCACGTATTCTGGCCCGAGCCGCCTTTTGCACCGCTTGACGTGGAGCGGAAAAAGTCTGAAGTGTCCGGGTCCGGGCCGGTTAGGAAATCGAGTCCGACGATAACCGAATCGAACTTCGACAGCATCCAGTAGTCACCCCACATGACAGCCGGCGGCAGGTTGGAAATGGTCATCTCCACGCCGATATCCTTGAAGGATTGCTGCATGTATTGCTGAACCTGCTCGCGGATATGATTGCCGGCTGTCGTGGAGCAGGTGAAGGCGAGCTTCACACCATCCTTGGCGCGAATGCCATCGGCGCCGGGCGCCCAGCCTGCATCATCCAGCAGCTTTTTCGCTTTCTCGATGGAATATTCATGCTTGGGAAGATCGGGATTGTAATAGAAAGACTGCTGCGGAACGTAGCTTTCGGTGGGTGTCGGCAGACCGTAATAGAGCGCCTCGATAATCGACTGTTTGTCGATCGCCGCATAGAGTGCTTCTCTTACCGCCGCATCCTTGAACTGCGGTCGCTCCATGTTGAATGAGAGCGATTCAATCGTCGAGCCCGGCACGACATTGACCACCTTGCCGGCTAGGTCCTTCGCCTCGTCATAATGGTCGGGCGTGATCCATTGCAGACCCACAACGTCAATGTCGCCGGTCTTGAACTGGGTGTACATGACGTTGAGGTCAGGCACATATTTGTAGACCAGACGCTCGATGTGCGGGCCATCACCGAAATAATCCGTGTTGGCGTCGAGCAGGATGTAGTCGCCTGCAACCCTCTCCTTCCACTTGAACGCGCCGGTTCCGACCGGTGCGTTGTTATAGGCGGCGGTATTACGGTCGGCTTCTGCGCCGAGAAGATGCTTCGGCGTAATGAAGGTGGAGGCAAGGATCGAGGGATAGGGCGCGAAAGGCTTCTCCATCCTCCAGGTGATTTCCGTTGGCGAAACCACCGTCAGATCGCGCACGAATTCATGTCCGGTCTTGCGCCAGGAACGGAAGTTCGGATCGACCAGAAGTTCGAGCGTGAACTTGACGTCTTCGGCGGTGAACGGCTTGCCATCGTGCCACTTTACGCCGTCGCGCAGCATGACCTTCCAGTTAAGACCATCGGCGGAAATGCCGCCATTTTCGACCGTCGGCACTTCAGCCGCAAGAGCCGCGACGAAGGCGCCCTTCTCATCGACATAAAACAGCGGGTCGAAGATGCTGAAATGGATACCTTCATCGACTTCGATATGCGGCATGTGCGGGTTGAAGACGGTTGGCTCCTGCGAGAAGCCGACCGTCAGCTGGCCTTTGGCGTCCTTGCCCTGCGCCATGGCGCGGGAAAAACCCGGAAGACCGGAAAGGACGACGCCGGATGCGCCGAGCGCCAAAAGGCCAAGTGCCTGGCGGCGAGTGGTATTGATAAGCGGCTTGTTCTGGTCGGACATTTTTAGTTCCCCTTGTTCCGATGGTTGAACACGACGATTATTTTTGCTTCCGCCTCTCTGGGCGGTACTACTCCCATCAGCAGTTGCCTGCCTCATGCGTCAAAAGGATCGGCGGCACGAGGCCGCCGGGGTTCTCATTTCAAAAGCCGCTGACCAGCTCGATCTTCGAACCGTCGCTGAAGCGGCTGAAACGGAAATCGTGACGATCGACAATCGGATCACGGCCGGTGACGATATCAGCCATGAGTTTTCCCGCCGCCGGGCCGATGCCAAAGCCATGGCCGGAAAAGCCCGTTGCGACATGGAAACCCGGAATGGCGTCGATATTGTCGATGACCGGAATGGCGTCGGGCGTCACATCGATCATGCCTGCCCAGCGCTGGGAAATTTCGGCCTTTTCGAAGACCGGGAAGGCCTTCTTCAGTTTGGCAAGGGCGCCGTCGGTCATGTCCATGGCCGGAACCGGGTCGAGCACGCGGTTATATTCGAAGGGCGAGGCCTCATCGAGCGCCCAGCGGCGCGGGATGCGCCATTCATCGTAAAAGCGGCCGGTGAGGCGCAGGTCAAGCGAGCGCCATTCATGGCGCAGAGCCGGCAGAAACTTCAGCGCATAACGGAAAGATGCCGGCACGATATCGACGATGTTCTGGAAGCCATTGGCGATCGTATATCCGCCGTCCAGACGTTTGCGGACTGCAAAACCGTTTGACCAGATCGCCTCTTCCGGACCACCCTCCAGCGGTTTGGTGCGCAGCACGGAATTCATGACCTTGAGCTGCGGCAGGTCTAGACCATTATTGCCGAGGAACAGGCTGGACCAGGCCCCACCCGCCATCACTGCCGCCTTACAGGCGATTTCGCCGCGCTCCGTCACGACACCAGACACCTTGCCGCCGGAAAGCTGTAGGCCACGCACGGCACATTCGGTCAGGATGAAGGCACCTCGGTCGCGGGCAGCCTCCGCAATGGCCGGGGCAGCGCGCTGCGGCTCGGCCCGGCAATCGCCGGCGGTATAGAGCGCACCGGCGACATCCATGTTTGAGTCAGGATATTTCGCCTTGAATTCCTTCGCACTGAGCATACGGCTTTCAATCTGGTAACCTTCCAGATTGCGGTTCCAGCGTTCGTGCTCGGAAAATTCCTTTTCGTTGGCACAGGTGAAGACGATGCCGGAACGCTTGAACCCGGTTTCTCGCCCCGTGCGGCGATTGAGATCCGCCCAGATGCGCAGCGATTCCGCCATCAAGGGCACTTCGCGGGGGTCTCGGCGGGAAATACGCACCCAGCCCCAGTTACGGCTGGACTGTTCGTGCCCAATCCCACCCTTTTCGCACAGCGCGACACGCAGTCCCTGATCGACAAGTTCGAGCGCGGTGGAGGTGCCGATAATGCCGCCGCCAATCACGACGACATCAACTTCTTTCGGCAATTCCGCATCGCCATGGACGGGAACGACATAAGGACCGGGCATGTCAGAAAAACTCCTCGAGCTGGCAATTAACGGCGAATTCGGCGACGGAAGCCTCGTTCGGCAGGGAGAGCAGCATGGCAATGATGCGGGCAAGATCGGCGGGCTGGGTCATTTGATCTGCCGGCCGTTCGGACAGGGCTGTCGCCATATCGGTGGCGACGAAACCGGGGCATACGGCGGTGGCGCGCACGCCGCTTTCGAAACCCGCCTGCCGGACAGCATGCGCAAGTGCGACCGCCGCGAATTTGGAAAGCGAATAGCTG
Organism: Agrobacterium sp. El2ro-1b; assembly: GCF_048298475.1. NCBI lineage: Bacteria > Pseudomonadati > Pseudomonadota > Alphaproteobacteria > Hyphomicrobiales > Rhizobiaceae > Agrobacterium > Agrobacterium sp. El2ro-1b. The sequence goes on from NZ_CP103459.1 coordinate 364,848, forward strand.
CCGGCCGATGCGGACTTTACCCGCTTGCCGGAGAGGGACGCGAGGATGATGACCCGGCCACGGCCACTTTCGCTCAAGGCTTGCCAGGCAGCCTTTACCAGTCGTCGCGGCGCCTTGACGTTGACCGCAAGCATGGCGTCGATGTCGTCGTCATCCGCTTCGATGACTGTCTTCGGTATCATGATGCCGGCATTGGCGACGACCGCATCGATACGCCCGAAATGCTGCAAGGCGTTATCAGCCCAGCGCTTCTCGGAAGTCACGTCAAAGGCGTCATAATGCACAAGATGGACCTGTGCCTCATGACCGACGGCCCATTGCGGCAGCGACGGGCTGCGCATGCCCAACGATACCGACCAGCCTTCGCTGAGAAGAGTAGCGGCAACGTGATCGCCGATACCCCTGTTCGCGCCTGATATGAGAGCCACGCGTCCAGTCGTTTGCGCCATCATGCAAGCCCCACAATATGCCGGTAGGCGCGACGCAGAATATCGATGACCTGTTTTTGCTCGTCCTCCGGAATGAAACTGAAGAAATCGCGCGATTGCTGCGGAACGATCTCGCGGACTTTTGTTGCCAGTGCCGAGCCGGCTTCGGTGATGTAAAGCTCCTGGGCTCGGCTGTCCTCCGGCGACACTTCCCGGCGGATCAGATCGTGCGACACCATCTGGTCGATGATCCTGCCCATTGCCGAACGGTCCCGCATCGTCAGATGGGCGATAACCGAAGGACGGATACCCGGGTAGTCGTCAACGAGCAGCAGGGTCGTGATCTTTCCGGTTCCCTTCGCCACATCCAGTCCGCCCAGCCGGGCATCGAGATCACGCGATACGGCAAGGTTGATCGTGCGGATGTAAAAGCTCAGCGTGTCTTCAAGAACATCAAGATTGATGTCTTTTGGCGATGTCGGCGGATTTTCAGTTTGTTTGGACATGGAGTTTCCGTTCGCATGGTCAAGGATCAGCATGGGCGCACACGCGTTCCCGGCGTGCCGCAATGCAGGTTTTCGGCCATGTCGTATGTCAGTTTCGTGACTGAATGAAAGAATAATTAGTGGACAAACGCAACTAGTTTTTGCCTCAAGAATCAGCTTTTTTTGATTTATATCAGTTACTTAAAGGGAAAGACGTTACGCCGCCGGATATCCAGGATGATCCGGCGGTACAATCGGTCTTTCATGTCGCGCAATGCGAAAGTCTGACAAACCGGTACGGCTCGTCAGACTGTGATCTTAAGTGCCGACGGCGGTTGCCGCAGGCTCCCAGTCCGCGCCCGGGATCGCCGCAACGAGTTTCTGGGTATAAGGGTGGGCCGGCGAGCGGAAGATTTGCGTCGGTGGGCCCTGTTCGACCACCGTTCCCTTGTGCATGACCAGAACATCGTCGCAAATCTGGCTGGCAACGCGCAGGTCATGGGTAATGAAGATCATCGCCACCTTCATTTCCCGTTGAACGCGCGCCAGAAGCTCCAGCACCTGCGCCTGTATGGAAACGTCGAGGGCAGACACGGCTTCATCGGCCACGAGCACGACCGGATCGAACATCAGCGCACGCGCAATGCCGACGCGCTGGCGTTGGCCGCCGGAAAATTCATGCGGATAACGGTCATAGGCCTGCTCATCCAGCCCTACCAGCTTCAGAATTCCAAGCGCCTTGGTTCTCGCCTCATGCACAGCCATTCCATGGGCGACAGGGCCAACCGTCAAAATCCTGCCAATCGTGTGGCGCGGATTAAGCGAGGCAAAGGGATCCTGAAAGATCATCTGGATATAGGGCCGTAGAGATCGAAACGCCGTTTCGTCAATCGCAGCGATATCACGTCCGTCGAAGCGTATCGAACCGCCATCCGCGTCCAGCAATTTGAGCAGGACACGTCCGAGCGACGACTTGCCCGACCCGCTTTCGCCAACGATGCCGAGCGTCTGGCCCTTGCGGAGCTGGAAGCTGACACCGTTGACCGCCTTGACGACGCGGGCCTTGCGGAAAAACGAGCCGGAACTGCGATATTCCTTCTCGAGATTTTCAACCTCGAGAACGATGGGCGCTTCCTCACCGACCGGACGTTCTGCACTGCGCATCCGCGGAACCGCAGCAACCAGTCGCTGGGTGTATGGATGAGAGGGATTCACGAGAACCTTATCCACCCTTCCCTGCTCCACGAGATATCCCTTTTCCATCACCACGACGCGATCCGCAATCTCGGCAACCACACCAAAATCATGGGTGATGAACATGACGCTCATGTTCTTCCGCTTCTGTATCTTGCGGATGAGATCAAGGATCTGCGCCTGCGTGGTCACGTCGAGGGCCGTCGTCGGCTCATCGGCAATGAGAACATCCGGATCGAGCGCCAGCGCCATGGCGATCATGACGCGCTGACGCTGCCCGCCGGACAGGCGGAACGGATATTGCAGCCGCATCAGCGGCGGGTCGGGAAGACCCACCTCTTCAAGCAGTTCCAGCACCTTGGTCTTGCGGGTTTCCGGCGTGCCATAGCCATGCGCCTGCAGTACCTCGGCGATCTGGTCGCCGATTGTCATCAACGGATTGACGGCTGAAAGCGGGTCCTGGAAAATGATCGAGACCGCCTGACCCCGTAGAGGGCGAATTTTATCTTCCCTGGCAGCGAGGATGTCCATTCCCTTGAAATGGATTTCGCCGGAACTGACGGTGATGACGGGAGACAGAAGCCCCATAATCGTGCTGGCGGTGATGGATTTGCCGGACCCGGATTCACCGATGATGCACAGGATTTCACCTGCGTGGAGGTCGAACGAGATATCTTTGACCGCGTGGGTGCGCTCCATTCCCGGTGGAAGATCCACCGTAAGATTGCGAACGGACAGCACCACGTCGGCCGACGTGGTTGGATGCGACATAAGTTCCCCTTGTTTTTTTGTAACTTTGTTCGCTTTCGCCGACGTGTGAGGCGCCGGAGACAATATAGTGGACTATGTCCACTATATTGTCCAGTGAATGTCGAAAGCCTCGCTCAGGCGAATGATTACGCACCCGAAAATATGCCCGACATATCTTGCCTTGATCGATCGAGGTTCCACATGCAAGCTGGATGAACAGTTGGATGCCCTGCTCACATCAGCTCTTTGTGCCTCTCAGGGAGATAAGGCTAATGAAAATGAGATTTCTCAGTGAGGCTTTTCTCGCCTTGATGCTTTCCACCACGATTGCCTCAGCCCAGCAGGCGTCTGACACGGTGGCACCCGAAAAAGCGACAGCTGTTACGACTGCCAGACGTGTCGAGTCCCGGAGCTTCATGGTCGCAGCAGCCAATCCGCTAGCGGCCGAGGCGGGGCGCGACGTGATTGCCGCGGGCGGTAACGCCATCGATGCGATGGTGGCTGTGCAGACGGTGCTCGGCCTCGTTGAACCGCAGAGTTCCGGTCTGGGCGGCGGTGCCTTCCTCGTCTACTACAACGCAAAAAGCGGCAAGCTGACGACGTTGGACGGCCGGGAGACGGCGCCGATGGACGCCACGCCAAAGCTCTTCCTGGATGACAAAGGTCAGCCGCTTAAATTCATGGACGCCGTGGTCGGCGGCCGTTCCGTTGGCACGCCGGGAACGGTGCGACTTCTGGAGGAGGCTCACAAGCGTTATGGAAAGGCGGATTGGGCAAGCCTGCTGAAGCCGGCGGAAACGCTGGCGACCGAGGGTTTCAAAGTGTCGCCGCGCCTTGCCTCCCTCATCGCGTCCGAGGGCGACCGGTTGAAGAAATATCCAGAGGCCCGGTCCTATTTCTTTGACACCTCCGGGGCCGCCCTGCAGACCGGTGCCCTGTTAAAGAACCCGGCCTATGCCGAGACGCTTGCAACGCTTGCCAAAAGCGGCGCAGACGCCTTTTACAAGGGGAGAATTGCCGAGGCGGTCGTCAAGACCGTGCGCGAGGCGACCGACAATCCCGGCGTGCTGTCGCTCTCCGATCTTTCCAACTATCGCGTCATCGAGCGCGAGCCCGTCTGCTTCACCTATCGTGCTCTTGACGTTTGCGGCATGGGGCCGCCATCGTCGGGCGGCATCGCCATCGGCCAGATGCTCGGCATGGCGGAGAATTTTGATCTCAAGTCCCTGGGGCCGAAAAACGTCGAAAGCTGGCGCCTTATCGGCGATGCGCAGCGCCTCGCCTTCGCCGACCGCGAGCGTTATGTCGCTGATACCGATTTTGTGCCGCTACCGATCAAGGGCCTGCTGGACAAGACCTATCTCGGCGAGAGGGCAAAGCTGCTCGATGGCGAAAGGGCGCTGGCGAAAGATGCCGTCAAGGCCGGCGAGCCGGAATGGGACCACGCGCTGCTTTTCGGCCGGGATGCCGCGCTTGAATTGCCCTCTACCAGCCATTTTGTCATCGTCGACAAGGAGGGCAACGTGGTCTCGATGACGACCACGATCGAAAGCGGCTTCGGCTCGCGTCTGATGACGAACGGCTTCCTGCTCAATAACGAGTTGACGGACTTTTCCTTCAAGACCCACGACGGCGGCCTGCCGATCGCCAACCGTGTCGAGCCTGGCAAACGGCCGCGCTCCTCCATGGCGCCGACTATCGTGATGAAGGATGGCAAGCCGCTACTCGCCATTGGCTCGCCCGGCGGCAGCCAGATCATCGGCTACGTGGCGCAGGCGCTGATCGCCTATATTGACTGGGGCATGCCGGTTGAGGCGATCGTCGCCCAGCCGCACCTCATCAACCGCTTCGGCACCTACGACATCGAGGCCGGCACCAGCGCGGAAGATCTGGTCGAGCCGCTCAAGGCACTGGGTTACGAGGTAAAGCCGGGTGAGATGAACTCCGGTTTACAGGCTATCGAGATGACTGCGCAAGGCTTGGCCGGCAGCGCCGATCCAAGGCGTGAGGGAATTGCTATAGGGGACTGAGCGCTATGCCGACAGAAGCCGGAAACCAAGTGGTTGGACAAGCAGTCGTCTCCACTCGACATGAAGGTTGAAATTTAGGCCGCGAAGGCACCGATGAGACCGCTTTTCTCCCATACACACTACCCGGTTCGGCTCAAACCCGCGCATAATGCGTCCGGGAAATGTGATCCTTACTGTCCTTAACGGCAGCGGCGGGATCTTTAAGCTCGTGCACTTCCGTCGCAAAGGGCTCAAAACTGTAAGGCCCCTTGTAACCGGCCGCCTCCAGCGCCCTGATCTGGGCGATATTTTCCAACCGGTCGTTGCCATCCACCAGAACGCGGTGGGCGTCCAGCATGTCGGCGACGGAGACGGCGGGGTCGGTTACGCCGGAAATGTGAACAAGGCCCGTGCGTTCCGGGAAGAACACCGTCTCGCCCGCAAGGTAGTGGTGGAAGGTGTCGTGCACCAGTTTGTAAACGTCGCCGCCACCCGCTGCGTCAATCGCCTTAATAGCTTCAGCCTTGGTGCGCAGCGAGGAGACCGGGAAGCCGAGCGGTTCGACAAGGCCTGTCAGGCCGCGTTCTTCGAGGATCGGCTTCATGGCCTTCAGCGCCGTGACCAGATCGTCGAAAGACACCGCCGTGCCGTCGTTGAGCGGACACATGACCAGCGCTTTCGCGCCGCTCGCCGCGGCATAATCGGCCATGGCAACGGCCCGTGCAGGCAGGTCGCCCGACCAGACGTTGAAGGGATAAAGCGCGTTGATCGAGATGATCGTCACGCCGGCCTTTTCGGCCGCCGCCTTTACCGCGACGGGATCCGTCGTGCCGACGATGTCAGGCAGGTCGTTGCGGATTTCGACTTCGGTGAGACCGAGTTCACGGGCGGTTGCGAAGAACTGCTCGAGGGAAAGCTTCGGGGCGGTAATGTGGTTGATGGCAAAACGCATGGAAACCTCTTGGCACAGGATTTCGCAACCCTATGGCCGATCCCGCTGCCAGTCCAGCACCAGCTTGTCCGCGCACATATGTTCTATGCCCGCGCCAGAACGCGAGCACAGAGAGGATCAAAACGGACCTCAGCTGAAGCGAGATATCACACCCGTTCCAGCGCCACGGCGATGCCCTGCCCGACGCCGATGCACATGGTGGCGAGCGCAAGCCGTTTGCCGCTCAGCGAAAGCTCCAGCGCCGCTGTGCCGGCAATGCGCGCACCCGACATGCCGAGCGGATGGCCGAGCGCGATCGCGCCGCCATTGGCATTCACCCGCGCGTCGTCATCGGCAATGCCAAGCTGGCGCAGTGTGGCAAGGCCCTGGCTGGCGAAGGCCTCGTTCAGCTCGATCACATCGAGCTGTTCCTGCTTCAAGCCGAGCCGTGCCAAAAGCTTGGCCGAGGCCGGCGCCGGGCCGATGCCCATGACGCGCGGCGGCACGCCGGCGGCGGCACCGCCGAGGATGCGGGCGATGGGGGTGAGACCATATTTCTTTGCCGCTTCCGCTGAAGCGATGATGAGGGCGGCCGCGCCATCATTGACGCCCGACGCATTGCCTGCCGTCACCGTCGCGCCATCGCGCTTGTTGACCGGCTTCAGCTTCGCCAGCGCTTCGAGACTGGTCGCCCGCGGATGTTCGTCCTTGGCGACAACAAGCGGATCGCCCTTGCGCTGCGGGATCGTCACCGAAACGATTTCCCTGTCGAGACGGCCATTGGCCTGAGCATCAGCCGCCTTCTGCTGGCTGCGAACGGCGAAAGCATCCTGATCGTCCCGCGAGACCTGATAATCAATTGCGACGTTATCGCCGGTTTCCGGCATGGAATCGACGCCATATTGCGCCTTCATCAGCGGGTTGACGAAACGCCAGCCGATGGTGGTATCGTAGATTTCGGCATTGCGCGAAAAGGCGCTTTCGGCCTTCGGCAGAACGAAGGGCGCACGGCTCATGCTTTCCACGCCGCCGGCGATCATCAGTTCCGACTCGCCCGATTTGACGGCGCGGGCGGCGGCAATGACGGCATCCATGCCCGAACCGCACAGCCGGTTGATCGTCGTTCCGGTCACGGAAACCGGCAGGCCGGCGAGCAGCAAGGACATGCGTGCGACGTTGCGGTTGTCCTCGCCCGCCTGGTTGGCGCAGCCGAAGATCACATCCTCGACGGCCTGCCAATCGACGGAAGGATTGCGCTCTATCAGCGCCTTCAGCGGCACCGCGCCGAGATCGTCGGCGCGGACGGCGGAAAGCGCGCCGCCGAAGCGGCCGATCGGCGTGCGGATATAATCGCAGATATAGGCTTCGGTCATCGATGTTTCCTCAAAGTTCCGGTGCGACGAGATCGGCAACAGCGCCATCCACATGCAGCGGCGCGCCGGTCATGGCCTGCAATTCCTCAAATGTCAGCGCCGGCAGTTTTTCGCGCAGCACGAAACGGCCGTCCACCACGTCGATCACCGCATGGCTGGTATAGATGCGGGTGATGCAGCCGACGCCGGTCAGTGGGAACGCGCATTTCTCAACCAGCTTCGGTTCGCCGTTCTTGGTGACATGTTCGGTGATGACGAAGACCTGTTTTGCGCCATGTACCAGATCCATGGCCCCGCCGACGGCCGGCACGCCCTTGGAGCCGACGCGCCAATTGGCGAGATCGCCGTTCTGCGCCACCTGATAGGCGCCGAGGATCGCCACATCCAGATGCCCGCCGCGCACCATGGCGAAGCTGTCGGCATGGTGGAAGAAGGCGGCACCCGGCTTCAGCGTCACCGCCTTTTTGCCGGCATTGATGAGGTTCCAGTCCTCTTCGCCTTCCGGCGGCGCTTCGCCGAAATTCAAAATACCGTTTTCGGTGTGGAAGATCGCCTGACGGCCGGGCGGCTGGTAACGCGCCACCATTTCCGGAAAGCCGATGCCGAGGTTGACGTAAGCGCCGTCCTCAATGTCCTGCGCCGCGCGCCAGGCGATCTGGGCGTTGGAGAGCTTGATATCGTCGCGGGTGTAGATGGTCTGGGTCATGCGTAGGCTACTCCGGCGCGAATGAGGACTTCTTCCTGTTGCGGATCGGGTATTTCCACGACGCCGTCGACGAAAATACCGGGCGTTACGACGTGCTCCGGGTCGATCTCGCCGGCAGCGACGATTTTCGAAACCTGCGCGATGGTGGTCTTTGCAGCCATGCACATCAGCGGGTTAAAATTGCGCCCTGCCTTGTTGTAGGTCAGGTTGCCATAGGTGTCGCCAAGCTCGGCCTTGACGATGGCGAAATCCGCCTTCAGCCAGCGTTCCTGCACATAGGAGCGGCCATCGAATTCCGCGATCACCTTGCCATTGGCAAGCTCGGTGCCGAAACCGGTTGGGGTGTAGAAGGCGGGAATGCCGGCACCCCCGGCACGGATACGCTCGGCGAGTGTGCCCTGCGGCACAAGCTCCAGCTCGATTTCGCCGGCCAGATACCTGTCAGTGAAGGCGCGCGGATCGGAAGAGCGCGGGAACGAGCAGATCATCTTCCTGACCATGCCGGCATCAATCATGGCGGCGATGCCGATGCGGCCATTGCCGGCATTGTTGTTGATAACAGTCAGGTTCTTCGGCCCCTTGTCGATCAATGCGTGGATCAGCTCGATCGGCGCGCCGGAGCCGCCGAAACCGCCGATCATGACCGTCGCACCATCGCCGACGCCGGCAAGCGCCTCTTTGGCGCTCTTGATTGTCTTGTCCATTCTCAAAACCTCCATCCAGCCGAGCGGATGGACCTGCAAGGCTGCGTGGCGATGAGGTAAAGCCGAAATTGCCTCGACGGCAAGGATTTTGTGCGTTATATGATTTTTGTTCGTATATCGCACAAACGGAGCTAGGACATGGCCGTCAGCGAAAGAGACATGATGGGCGGTCTCGCCAAGGGATTGCGGGTCATCGAGGCTTTCAGCGCCGAGCGGCCACGCCTGTCGATCTCCGACGCCGCCGAGATCGCCGGGCTGGACCGCGCCACAACGCGGCGCTGTCTGCTGACGCTTTCGGAGCTTGGCTATGCGGCCTATGACGGCAAGTTCTTCACTGTGACGCCGAAGGTCCTGCGACTCGGCACCGGCTGTTTGGCCACCATGCCGCTTCCGAAGATCGTCCAGCCGCTCATCGACCGTCTCTCGGAGGAGATCGGCCAGAGCACCTCGGTTTCCATCCTGGACGAGACCGAAATTGTTTATGTCGCCCGCGCCGCCCAGCAGCGAGTGATGTCGATTGCGCTGATGCCGGGGTCACGCCTGCCCGCCTATTGCACCTCGATGGGCCGCGTTCTTCTTTCCGCACAACCGCCTGAGCGGCGGCGCGACATTCTCGAAGCCTCCCGGCGGGTTGCCCGCACGGAAAAGACTACCACCAACATGGACGCCCTGCTCGCCGAAATCGAGGTGACCGCCCATCGCGGATATGCGCTGATCGATCAGGAAGTGGAGATCGGGCTTCGCTCCATCGCCGTGCCGCTGAAAAGCCTGCGCGGCCAGACGGTGGCCGCGCTCAATGTCGGGCTTGCCGCCTCGGTCGCCTCGATGGAGGAACTGGTGGAGCGATATTTGCTGGCACTTCTTGCCGTTCAGCGGGAACTGGCGAGAATGCTGGTCTGAGGCGGTGTCAGCCGCGCGCCGGTATCGCCCATTTTGCGCTGTTCGGCGAGACGCCAGGCGCGCGGCGTCATGCCGGTCTCCCGCCTGAAGAAGCGGTTGAAATAAGCAGGATCGGCAAAACCCAGCCCTTCGGCAATCATCTGCACACTGGAGACCGTGAAGATCAGCTCCTGCTGGGCGATCTCGATCTGACGCTTGGCGGTAAGCCGCTGCAGGCTGAGGCCGGAGACCGAGCGGACGAGCCGGTTAAGATGCGTTTCGGAAATGCCGAGCTTCCCAGCATAAAACCCGGCTTTTTGCGGCTCGCGGATATGGCGGGCAATCAGCGACAGCAACCGTTCGAAACGCTGCTCGGCAAGGCCTTCGCCGCTCGTTTCCAGAAGCGGCCGCGCCGCCCGTGCCAGAAGCGTGACGACGGTGGCGAGCTGGCCTTCGATCATCGCGTCGCGACCGATCTCGCGGGCCTCGTATTCCGCGGATATCCGTTCGAAACCGCTACGCAGGCAGTCTTTCTCGGAAAAATCCCGTAAACGTAGAAGCACCGGCTGCTGGAAATTCCGCAGCAACAACGCCTGCACCGATGCCGGCAGCGCGCCCGGCAGCATCGTGACGATCACTCCACCGATATCGCGTGAAAAGCGGAAGCCGTGTTCGAAACCCGGCGGCACGATGATGGCGGCCGGCGGGCGGATCGGCTCGATGCGGCCATCCAGCAACGCATCGCCCTCGCCACCGAAAATGTACAAGATTTGCAGAAAGGCGGAATGACGGTGCAGGCCGATTTCAAAGCGGTGCAGGCTGCTCCGCGAAAAAAGCGTCTCGCAATGGAAGCGAAATTCTGTGCCCTGCGTGGCTTCCTCGCCGTAAAGCCCTTCATCGGCAGTCACCCGCATCTCACCCCACTCCTCCGTTCTATGGTCGGATTGTGCAATTTACAGACAGGAAAGTCCATTGAGCTTGTGGCCTGCCTTGGTCAATTTCTTGACCGGAGACAAGTTCGGGAGGACATCATGCGTACACAGGTCGTCATCATCGGCTCCGGCCCGTCAGGGCTGCTGCTTGGCCAGCTTCTGGCGAGAGCGGGTGTCGAGACCGTCATTCTCGACCGGGTCAGCAAGGATTATATCCTCGGTCGCGTTCGCGCCGGCGTGCTGGAAGAAGGCACCGTGCAGCTCATGGAAAAGGTCGGCGCGGATAAGCGTCTGCACCGGGAGGGCCTGCCGCATGACGGTTTTTCGCTGACCTTCGATGGCCGCGACCACCGTATCGATCTCTTCGATCTGACCGCCGGCAAACGCGTCATGGTCTATGGCCAGACCGAGCTGACGCATGACCTGATGGATGTGCGCGTGGCGGCGGGCCTCGTCACCCTCTACGACGCCGCCAATGTCGAGCCGCATGATTTCGATGGCGCAAGGCCCTATGTCACCTATCAAAAAGACGGCGTCAGCCATAGGATCGATTGCGATTTCATCGCCGGCTGCGACGGTTTCCACGGGGTGAGCCGCAAATCCGTGCCTAAAGGCGCGGTCAAGGAATTCGAGAAGGTCTACCCTTTCGGCTGGCTCGGCATTCTGGCCGATGTGCCGCCGGTCAATCACGAACTGATCTATGCCAACCATCCGCGCGGTTTTGCCCTTTGCTCCATGCGCTCGAACACCCGTAGCCGCTATTACATCCAATGTTCGCTGGATGATCGACCCGAGGACTGGAGCGACGAACGCTTCTTTGATGAAATCCGCCGCCGCCTGCCGGAAAACCATGCGGATGCTATGGTCACCGGTCCATCCTTCGAAAAATCAATCGCGCCGCTGCGATCCTTCGTCAGCGAGCCGATGCGGTTCGGGCGACTGTTTCTGGCGGGCGATTCCGCACACATCGTGCCACCCACAGGTGCCAAGGGCCTCAACCTCGCCGCCAGCGATGTACATTATCTGAGCGAGGCGCTGATCGAGTTTTATAGTGACAGGTCCGAGGCTGGCATTGATGCCTATTCGCAAAAAGCGCTGTCCCGCGTCTGGAAGGCCGTGCGTTTCTCGTGGTGGATGACGACGATGATGCATCGTTTTCCCGATACGGGAGATTTCGGCCAACGCATCCAGGAAGCGGAACTGGATTACCTCGTGCAATCGCGCGCGGCTTCCATGGCGCTTGCGGAGAATTATGTGGGGCTGCCTTACTGAGGCGCAGCCTCCGCCTTCCCATCCAGCAAATCGCCCGCCGCTTCGCGAATAGCCTGCATCAACAGCGACAGCGGCAGCGAGGGCTGCGTATCGGCGCGGACAGTCAGCCCCACCGGGCCGCTGGTATCGCCGGTCTCGACCGGCAGGATCGCCAGAATGCCATCCGCCACATCTGCCGCCACCACGCCCTCCGAAATGATCCAGATTGCATCGCTGGTCCGCAGGAAGGCGCGGCCGAAGGCATCCGAGACGGTTTCGATGCGGATCGGCAGAGCCGGCACGCCGTTGGCGATCAAAAACTGCTCGACGACGGGGCCGATGACGGATTGCCGCGTCGGCATCAGCACCGGATATTCGTGCAGGTGGTCAAACACCGAGAGACCAGGCGATAAAAGCGGATGGCCGGCACGCACCACGAAGCGCACCTTTTCCGAATAGAGGTGCTCGAAGGAAAAACCCGCCATTTTCTGCGGCGCAGCGAGACGTCCGACGACGAGATCGAGATCACCGACACGCAGCTGCTCCAACAGCACGGCGTTTTCGCCCGTCACGATCTTCACCGGACTACCGGTCTTTTCCGCCAGAAATCCGGCCATCGCCTTCGGCATGATGCGGACCGAAACCGTAGGCAGAGCCCCAACCCGCACCGGTGGGCCGGCGCGCGCCGCTTCCTGCGATACCGAATCGACCGCCTGGCGCAGCGCCGTCATCGTCGCGCCGGCATGGCGCAGGAATACCTCGCCGTAGCGGCTGATGCGGATGCCGCGTCCCTCCCGCTCCAGCAGCGACACGCCGAGGACGTCTTCCAGCTCGCGGATGGTCTTCGTCACCGCCGGCTGGCTGACATGCAGGATTTCCGCGGCGCGGATGACGCTTTTTTGCCGCGCCACCTCCACGAAGGTCTGCAGATGCCGGAACTTGATACGTTGATCGACCATCGCTCATATAATCCAGAGGTTATGATTTCCATCGATAATGTCATTTTACTTAACCGGAACCGGCTTACAATAGTCTTAGCAGGGAGGAGCATGCCATGCATTTTCTGCGCTGCGGCGGGACTGTGATCCATTATCGCGTCAAGGGATTGGACAGCGGCAAGCCAGTCATCGCCTTCATCAATTCGCTCGGCACCGATTTCCGCATCTGGGATGCGGTTATCGAGGCGCTCGGCGATGACTATGCCTATGTGCTGCACGACAAGCGCGGCCACGGCCTTTCCGATGTCGGACGTGCTCCCTATTCCATTGACGATCATGCCGGTGACCTGATTGCGCTTCTCGATCATCTCGAGATCAAAAACGCCGTCATCTGGGGCCTCTCGGTCGGTGGTCTCATTGCGCAGGGGCTTTATACGCGACGGCCCGATCTCGTCCGCGGTTTGGTGCTCAGCAATACCGCTCACAAGATCGGCACGACTGAGATGTGGAACGCCCGGATCGACAAGATCGCCGCCGATGGCCTCGCCTCGCTGGTCGATCCCGTCATGGAGCGCTGGTTCACGCCCGCTTTCCGCCAGCTTGAGAATGCCGCCTATGCCGGCGCGCGAAACATGCTCTCGCAACAGCCGGAAGCGGGTTATAGCGGCACCTGCGCCGCCATTCGTGATGCGGATTTTACCGAACAGGCCGGGCGTATCGCCGTGCCGACGCTCTGTATCGCGGGTGATCAGGACGGCTCCACCCCGCCGGAACTGGTGCAATCGCTGGCGGGTCTCATCCCCAAGAGCCGTTTCGTCACCATCGCCGGCTGTGGCCACATTCCCTGCCTTGAACAGCCGCTGGTCTATGCACAGGCGGCCTCCATTTTTCTGAAGACCTTGCCGGAGCATTGACCGATGGCGGACCATATCGACAAGAACGAACGTTTCGAACAGGGCATGAAAACCCGCCGCGCGGTGCTGGGCGACGCCCATGTCAACCGCGCGCAGACCCTGACGTCCGACTTCGACCAGCCTTTCCAGCGGCTCATCACCGAAGGTGCATGGGGCACGGTCTGGTCCGGCAACCACTTCACGAAGCGCGAACGCTCGATTGTCACCATCGCGCTGCTGGCGGCGCTGGGGCAGGATGAGGAACTGGCCATGCATGTGCGCGCCACCGTCAATACCGGCGCCACGGAAGCGGATATTCGCGAGGCGCTGCTGCATGTGGCGATCTATGCCGGCGTGCCCGCCGCCAACCATGCTTTCAAGATCGCCAAGCTTGCCCTGGTCAGCATGAAGACCGATAGTTCCGCTGATAATTCTGGAAATGGGGAGGAGACGAAATGAGCAACCAACCGCCTGAAACCGGGCCGTTCTTCGCGCGCAACCGCGATATTCACCCGCTGGCCTATGCGCCCGGCTACAAGACGTCGATCCTTCGCTCGCCGCAGCGCGCGCTGATTTCGCTTGAGGGCACCAAGAGCGAGATTACCGGCCCCGTTTTCGGCCATGGCATGCTCAACCCGCTGGATAACGACCTCATACTCAACTATGCCCGCCCCGGCGAAATGCCCGTTGGCCCGCGTATTCTGGTTCATGGCCGGGTGCTGGACGAGCGTGGCCGCGGCGTGGATGGCGCATTGGTGGAGTTCTGGCAGGCCAATGCCGGCGGCCGCTACCGCCACAAGAAGGAAAGTTATCTCGCCGCCATCGATCCGAATTTCGGCGGCGTCGGCCGCACCATTACGGATGAAAACGGCTATTACTGGTTCAAGACCATCCAGCCGGGAGCTTACCCCTGGCCAAACGGCGTCAATGACTGGCGCCCGGCCCATATCCATTTCTCGGTCTTCGGCCATGGCTTTGCCCAGCGGCTCATCACCCAGATGTATTTCGAAGGCGATCCGCTGATCTGGAAATGTCCGATCGTCAAAACCATTCCGGACGAGGACGCGATCAAAAGACTGATCGCGCCGCTGGACATGAATGCGGCGCTGCCCATGGATATGCTGGCCTTTAAGTTCGATATCGTTCTGCGCGGCCGGCGCTCGACCCTTTTCGAAAACCGCATGGAGGGCAACTGACCATGGTTCAGCCGCTCAACTATTTCAAAGAGACCGCCTCGCAGACGGCAGGCCCCTATGTGCATATCGGCTGCACACCGAATTTCGTCGGCATCGAAGGCGTGTTCGAAAAGGATCTCGGTTCCGGTCCGCTTTACAATGACAAGGCCCGTGGCGAACGCATCAGCGTGCGCGGCACGGTCTATGACGGTGCGGGCATGGCGCTGAAAGACGCGCTGATCGAGATCTGGCAGGCCGATACCGACGGTTATTACAACAGCCCCAGCGAAACCCGCGGCAAGGCCGATCCGAATTTCATCGGCTGGGGCCGCTCGCCGGGCGACATGGATACCGGCGAATTCATCTTCGAGACTATCAAGCCCGGCTCGGCGCCGTTCCGCGATGGCCGGCCGATGGCGCCGCACATCACCTTCTGGATTGTCGCCCGCGGCATCAATATCGGCCTGCAGACCCGTATGTATTTCCCGGAAGAACAGGAAGCCAATGCGGCAGACCCGGTTCTTGCCCGTGTCGAGCAGAAAAGCCGCATCGCCACGCTTGTCGCCAAAAAGGAGGAAGGCAACGTCTATCGTTTCGATATCCGCCTTCAAGGCGAAGGCGAAACCGTGTTTTTCGATATCTGAGCGAGACGGAAGATGAGCCTTTCCCCCTTCGAGCACCCGTTCCTGTCAGGCCTTTTCGGCGATAGCGAAATCGTCGAGCTGTTCTCGGCAAGGGCGGATATCGACGCCATGATCCGTTTCGAAACGGCGCTGGCGCAGGCGCAGGTGGGAACAGGCATTATCTCCGAGGACGTGGCGAAGGCAATCGTCTCGGGGCTTTCAGACTTTGCCGCCGATATGACCGCCCTTCGCAATGGCGTCGCGAAAGACGGCGTGGTGGTGCCTGAACTCGTGCGGCAGATGCGGGCAGCCGTCGCCGGCAAGGCGGCGGAAAAGGTGCATTTCGGCGCAACCAGCCAGGATGTCATCGATACCAGCCTGATGCTGCGACTAAAAATGGCGACGGAAATCGTCGCCGCCCGGCTCGGCCGGCTCATCGATGCGCTCGGAGACATCGCCGCCCGCGACGGCCATAACGCGCTCACCGGTTATACCCGCATGCAGGCCGCCATCGGCATCACGGTGGCCGACCGCGCGGCGAGCTGGATCGCGCCACTCGAGCGCCACCTGCTCAGGCTCGAAACTTTCGCGCAGAGCGGTTTTGCCCTGCAATTCGGCGGTGCCGCCGGAACGTTGGAAAAGCTCGGCGACAATGCCGGAGCCGTGCGCGCCGATCTCGCCAGGCGGCTCGGCCTTGCCGACAAACAGCAATGGCAAAGCCAGCGCGACGGCATCCCCGAATTCGGCAATATTCTCTCGCTCGTGACAGGGACGCTCGGCAAGTTCGGGCAGGATATCGCGCTGATGGCCGAGCTCGGTACGGAAATCCGTCTCTCCGGCGGCGGCGGTTCATCAGCCATGCCGCACAAGCAGAATCCGGTCAATGCCGAAACGCTAGTAGCGCTTGCCCGCTTTAATGCCGTGCAGATCTCCGCGCTGCACCAGTCGCTCGTGCATGAACAGGAACGGTCCGGCGCGGGCTGGATGCTGGAATGGCTGTCGCTTCCGCAAATGGTGATGGCAATGGGTGCCTCGCTGCTGATCGCCGAACGGCTGGCAGCGCAGATAGACACGCTCGGTACGAACGGCAACTAGCCGCAGGCGGGTTTGTTTTGATCGCATCAAGGGGTTTCCGGCACTGCCAGACGGCGTGCCGGAGGCGGGTTGGCCGCGCGTGTAAAGCGCTTGCGGTTTCGCGCCTTAGCCATTGATAAAAAACACTTTATTCGAAAATTCAAGAAATGAAAAAACAGCGCGAAAGCTGTTTTTTAACCGGACATAATGCTTGACACAAAAATGAACTAACTGGTACAAACATTATGATTAACACCATGCCGGCGAGGAAGGCTTAAAGCCTGCGGCGGCAGGAGCACATAAAATGGAGGGCTTTGGCGCCGGGAGGTTCCAGAGCAATGCGGACAAGGCAAAACGCCTGTCCGGACCCGAACGGGTTGGGAGGAAGAATGTCTTACAGTCTCGATTTTTCGGCGGTCATAGAGCGCCTGCCCGAGCTGCTTTTGGCCTGTCTTGCGACAATCGGTCTGGCGATTGCCGGCATGTCGCTCGCAACAGTCATCGGCGTTCTGGGTGTTGTTGCCCGCCGTTCACGCTTCAAGCTGCTGCGCGGGCTCGTCATCGGTTTTGTGGAAGCCATCCGCAACACGCCGTTTCTGGTGCAGATATTCTTCATCTTCTTCGCCCTGCCGCAGATCGGCATCAAGCTCAACCCGACCGTGACTGCCATCATCGCGCTCGCTCTCAACGGCGGCGCCTATGCGATTGAAATCATTCGCGGCGGCGTCGATTCCATTCCCAAGGGCCAGGTGGAGGCAGGGCTGGCGCTTGGCCTGCACCGCGCGCAGATTTTCCGCCATATCATCCTGAAGCCGGCGCTGCGGGCAGTTTATCCCTCGCTCACCAGCCAGTTCATCATGCTGACGCTGACCACCTCGGTCTGCACCTCGATTGCGGCTTACGAACTGACATCGGTGGCGCAGAAGATCGAGGCGGATACGTTCCGTTCCTTCGAGGTCTATTTCTCGATCACGCTGCTTTATCTGGTCATTTCCTCGCTGATGATGGGCATTTTCGCGCTTATCTCGCGTGCATCCTTCAGCTATCCGGTCAAGTGAGGAAAAGACAATGGCATCAATCGGTCCCAACGAACTCTTCTTCCTGATGCAAGGCCTGAAATGGACCCTTGCGCTGACCTTGATCGGCTTCATCGGCGGCGGTGTCTTCGGCCTTTGCGTGGCGCTGGCCCGCGTCGCGGACAGCCCGGCAATCCAGCGTGCGAGCATGGCTTTCATCGCCGTTTTCCAGGGCACGCCGCTCCTGATGCAGCTTTTCGTGGTTTATTACGGCGTGGCGCTTGCGGGCCTCAACGTCGATGCCTGGATCGCGGTCGCCATTGCCTTTACCTTGCATGCCAGCGCCTTCCTCGGCGAAATCTGGCGCGGCGGCATCCAGGCGGTGCCGAAGGGCCAGACCGAGGCTGCCAATGCACTCGGCCTGCATTACGTGTCACGCATGAAGGACGTGGTTCTGCCGCAGGCCTTCAAGATTTCGCTGCCGGCCACCATCGGTTTCCTCGTGCAGCTCATCAAGGGCACCTCGCTTGCGGCAATCGTCGGCTTCGTCGAGCTGTCGCGCGCCGGCCAGATCGTCTCCAACCAGACGTTCCGTCCTCTCACCGTCTTCGCCATCGTCGGCATCATCTATTTCCTGATCTGCTGGCCGCTTTCCCTGTGGGGCGCCGGCATTGAAAAGCGGCTGCAGGCCGCATCCCGTTAATCGTCAAAAATCATCTCATCAGCTTTGTAAGGAGGAGCAAAAGATGAAAACCACCAACATGAAATTCTCACGCCGCGCCCTGCTCGCGCTCGCCGCAGCAACCGTCGCCCTGCCCCTTGTCGCGCCGGTCGATGCTTCCGCCGCCACGGTGGAAGAGGCCAAGGCCAAGGGTAAGGTCGTCATCGGCATTCAGGGCGATAATTCGCCATGGGGCTTCGTCAATTCCAGCGGCGTGCAGGATGGTCTCGATGCCGATATCGGCAAGGCCTTTGCCGACTATCTCGGCGTGAAGGTGGAATTCGTGCCGCTCGCCGTGGCCAACCGCATCCCGGCACTTTTGACCGGCAAGGTCGATCTCTTGTTCGCGACCATGGGCATGACCGCCGAGCGCGCCAAGACCATTCAATATTCCAAGCCCTATGCCGGCAACGTGCTCTCCGTTTATGGCCCCAAGGACAAGAAGATCGCCGGTTACGACGATCTGACCGGTATTGCCGTCGGCGTTCCGAAGTCGAGCGCTATGGACACCTCGATCACGGCAGGCGCCGGCTCGAAAGCAAACATTCTGCGCTTCGACGATGATGCCGCCAATATTCAGGCACTCATCTCCGGTCAGGTCGAGGTCGTTGGCGGCAACCAGTTTTATGGTGACCGTCTGAACAAGGCAGCTGAAGGCAAATACGAGCCGAAATTCGATCTGACGACGCTTTATAACGGCGCCGGCACCCGCCCGGGTGAAAAGGACTGGAACGAAACCGTCAACGCCTTCCTCGATAAGATCAAGTCGGACGGCCAGTTGGCCAAGATCTACGACAAGTGGATGAAGCGCGAAGTTCCCGCTTTCCCGGAAAGCCTGCCGGACATTCCTTTCACCGTGAAGTGAAGGATTGGACGATGCTGAGATTGGGAGGAGTAACCAATGGCAATCTTTGAGACAAAGACACGTTGGCGGACGGCCCTCGCAGTCGGATTGGCAGCGCTGCTGCCGATCCTGACACCCGCAGGGGCAGATGCCCGGACGCTGGAAGAGGCAAAATCCAGCGGCAAGATCGTGATCGGCATCCAGGGCGACAACGCGCCCTGGGGCTTCATCAATTCATCCGGCGTGCAGGAAGGCTATGATGCCGACCTGGCCAGGGGGTTTGCGGATTATCTCGGCCTGAAGGTCGAGTTCGTGCCGCTTGCCGTCGCCAACCGCATTCCGTCGCTGCGTACCGGCAAGGTCGACGCCCTGTTCGCGTCGATGGGGATGACACCGGAACGTGCCAAGAACGTGCAATATGCACAGCCTTACGCGCATAACGTCATGTCGGTTTATGCCACCAAGGACAAGAAGATCGCCAATTTCGACGATCTGGCCGGAATGACCGTCGGCGCGCCGAAATCCAGCCCGATGGACACAGCCTTGACCGCCGGTGCGGGTACGAAAGCAAATATCCTTCGTTTCGATGACGACGCCGCCACCATTCAGGCGATCCTGTCGGGCCAGATCGAGGCGATCGGCGGCAACCAGTTTTATGGTGACCGCCTCGCTGCGGCCGGCGGCAAGGATTACGAGGTGAAGTTCGACCTCGTGACCCTCTATAACAGCGCCGCCACGCGCCCGGGAGAAAAGGACTGGAACGAAGCGCTGAACGCCTGGCTCGACAAGGCCAAGGCCAATGGCGACCTCGCAAAAGTCTATGCCAAATGGATGAAGCGCCCGGTTCCGGACTTCCCGGCCTCGCTTCCCGACATTCCTTACACCATCAACTAAACGCTGCTGAAAAGCATGAAGGAAAGTTCCATGTCGCAATCCTCCGCCGCACAGGCTCCGCTGATCGCCCTTGAAGGGGTTGGAAAGTGGTATGGAGCCTTCCATGCGCTTAAAGGCGTCAATATGACGGTTCGCAAAGGCGAGAAGATCGTTCTTTGCGGCCCGTCGGGTTCGGGCAAATCCACCCTCATCCGCTGCATCAACCATCTGGAGGAAATCCAGGAGGGCAAGATCACCGTCGAGGGCACCACGCTGTCGGATTCCAGCCGCGCCATCGATGCGGTTCGCCGCGAAGTGGGCATGGTGTTCCAGAGCTTCAATCTCTTCCCGCACAAGACCATCATGGAAAACTGTACCCTTGCCCCGATGAGGGTGAAGGGGCTTTCCAAGGCTGATGCGGAGGCGACGGCGCGCAAATATCTGGACCGCGTGCGCATCCTCAACCAGGCCGACAAATACCCGGCACAGCTTTCCGGCGGCCAGCAGCAGCGTGCGGCCATCGCCCGGGCGCTGTGCATGGAACCGAAGGCCATGCTATTCGACGAGCCGACCTCGGCGCTCGACCCGGAAATGGTGAAGGAAGTGCTCGACACCATGATCGGCCTTGCCCGCGACGGCATGACGATGATCTGCGTGACCCATGAAATGGGTTTCGCCCGCCAGGTGGCCGACCGCGTGGTCTTCATGTCGGAAGGCGAGATCATCGAGGAAGGCCCGCCGGAAGAATTCTTCCGCGATCCCAAGCACCAGCGTACGCGCACGTTCCTCGGCGAAATTCTCGCCCACCACTGAGGTTCGCGCGCGCTTAAGGCGGGCGGGATTGTCCCGCCTCTCCCACACCGTCCGATGAGCGACACCTGATCATGACAGAAAAAACCGCCTACAAGGTCGGCCTGATAGGCGCCGACATCCAGCTTTCCAAATCGCCCGCGCTGCACATGCGCGAGGGTGCGGCCCATGGCCTCGACTATTCCTACGAGCTTGTGGATGTCACCGCCCGCAAACTGCCGCAGAGTAGCCTTCCCGCTCTTCTCGACGAGCTGGAGGCGCGCGGTTTTGCCGGAGCGAACATCACCCATCCCTTCAAGCAGGCCGTCATTCCGCACCTGCATGAACTCTCCGACGACGCCCGCATGCTGGGCGCGGTCAACACGGTCGTCTTCCGGGACGGACGCCGTATCGGCCACAATACCGACTGGTACGGTTTTTACGAAAGCTTCGTGCGTGGCCTGCCGGATGCAAAGCGCGACCGGGCGCTTCTGGTCGGCGCAGGTGGTGCCGGCGTTGCGGTGGCCCATGCCGCGTTGAAGCTCGATATTATCAGGCTGGATATCTTCGATCGGGATTTTCCACGAGCCGAACGTCTCGCCGACGAACTCAATGCCCGTTTTGGCGAAGGCCGCGCCTTCGCGGTCAAGAACCCGGCCGAATCGCTGCCCTTTGCCGATGGCCTGATCCATGCCACGCCGATGGGCATGCCCGCCCATCCCGGCATGCCGGTTGCAGCCGAGCTGATCGAACAAAAGCACTGGGTCGCCGATATCGTCTATATGCCGCTGGTGACCGAGCTTCTGGCGACCGCGGCCAGCAACGGATGCCGAACCCTGCCCGGCGGCGGCATGACCGTGTTCCAGGCCGTCGGGGCATTTCGCCTCTTTTGCAGCCGCGAGCCGGATGCGAGACGCATGACGGCGCATTTCACCGAACTTTGCATGGCGGAGGGCGTGGCATGAGCCTTTTTACGATCCTGAACGGTCCGAACCTCAACCTGCTCGGCCAGCGCCAGCCGGAGATTTACGGCTACGAGACGCTCGCCGATGTCGAGGCCGATTGCCGTGCCATCGCCGAAGCCGCCGGCCACGAGCTGTTTTTTTCCCAGAGTAACCGGGAATATGAGCTGATCGACTGGATCCACGAAGCCCGCGGCAAGTCCGCGGGCATCGTCATCAATCCGGGCGCATTGACCCATACGTCAGTGGCGATCCTTGATGCGCTGAACGCATTCGAGGCTGATGTCATCGAGGTACATATTTCCAACATCCACAAACGCGAGGTCTTCCGGCACCATTCCTATGTGTCTACCCGTGCCGAAGGCGTGATCGCCGGTCTTGGCATCGAAGGTTACGGGGTGGCGCTACGCCACCTCATCAACCGTTTTTCCCGATCCTCGTAATATGCTCGGGCTTCAGCACATAGCGCAGCAACATCTCCGCCACATGCGCGGACAGCGCTTCCTGGCCGGCCTCACTGAAAAGCGTATCGCCAAAATTGAACGAAAAAGTTTCGGTGTTCGAGACGTTGTAAAAAGACAGTGCACTGATCTGCCAATGCAGTTCAAGAGCGTCCAGTCCCGGCCGGAACAGGCCGGCATCCTGCCCGCGCTTCAATATTCGCCGCATGATCTCGATGGCGGGCCGGTTGACGTTGCGGATCGCCTCCGAAACCCTGATGTGCCTGCCGTGGTGAATGTTTTCCGTCATGACCATGCGGACGAAAGCGGGGTTGCGACGGTGATGCTCGAAGGTGAACCGACAGAGCTTCTCCAGTGCGGCAATAGGCTCCAGATCATCCAGTTCAAGGTTGCCTTCGCCGCCGCGCACCTGCGCATAGGCCGCCTCCAGGACGCGTTTGTAGAGGCCTTCCTTGTCGCCGAAATAATAATAGATCATGCGCTTGGACGTGCGCGTGCGCGCCGCGATCTCATCGATGCGCGCGCCGGAGAGGCCATTCTGCGAAAACTCATCCATGGCGACGGAAAGAATGTCGCGGCGAACCCCTTCCGGATCGCGCTTCGCCTGCCGGCTTTCTCGGGTTGCGTTCGAAGTCGCGCTTTTGGTCATCATCCATTCCATCGGTGCGGCGGCGGCCTGCGGTCACGCCCTGCTTATTAACCAATTAGTACATAAGGCTGAAAAGGAAGGCAATATGGCGAGCTATGACACAGGAAGACACGGCATGCCAATGCGCACATCCATCGCAACCGTGTCCATCAGCGGCGAGTTTCCCGAAAAGCTGGCGGCCATCGCCAAGGCCGGCTTTTCCGGCGTGGAGATTTTCGAGAATGATTTCCTGACCTATGACGCCTCCCCGCGCGAGGTGAAGGCGCTTGCCGCCGATCATGGACTTGATATCACCCTCTTCCAGCCGTTCCGCGATTTCGAGGGCATGCCGGAACCGCACCGCGCCCGCGCTTTCGAGAGGGCTGAGCGGAAATTCGATATCATGGGCGAACTCGGCACCGATCTGATACTGATCTGCTCGAATGTCTCTCCGGTCTCGCTCGGCGGCATCGACCGCGCCGCTGCGGATTTCCATGAGCTCGGTGAACTGGCCGCAAAACATGGCGTGCGCGTCGGTTACGAGGCACTGGCCTGGGGCCGCCATATCAGCGATCACCGTGATGCCTGGGAGGTGGTGCGCCGTGCCGATCACGCCAATGTCGGCATCATTCTCGACAGTTTCCACACGCTATCGCGCAAGATCGATCCCAATTCGATCCGCTCCATTCCCGGTGACAAGATTTTCATCGTGCAACTGGCCGATGCGCCGCTGATCGACATGGACCTGCTCTACTGGAGCCGCCATTTCCGCAACATGCCGGGTGAAGGCGATCTGCCTGTCGTGGACTTCATGCGCGCCGTGGCCGCGACCGGTTATAGCGGGCCGCTATCGCTGGAAATCTTCAACGACCAGTTCCGCGGCGGCTCCGCCCGGCTACTTGCCGAAGATGGCCACCGCTCACTGATCAACCTGATGGACCAGGTGCGCCGTCTCGAACCCGATATCCGCATCGACGTGCCTGCCATGCCGGAACGGGTTGAAACGCAGGGTGTGGAATTCGTCGAGTTCACCACGGCACCGGAGGAAAAGGCCAATCTGGAAGCACTGCTCACCACGCTCGGTTTTGAAAAATCGGCGCAGCACCGCAACCGCGCGGTCGATCTTTATACGCAGGGCGATATCCGCATCGTCATCAATACCAGCGATGACGGCGACAGCTTCGCCGGTGCTTCCTATTCGATCCACGGCACCAATGCCTATGCCTTCGGGCTGAAGGTCGACGATGCCCAGGCGGCGTTGGCACGGGCCAAGGCGCTCGGCGCACCGACCTTCGCAGAACCACGCAAGACAGGCGAAGTCGCCGTTCCCGCCATTCAGGGCGTGGGCAATGGCGTCATCTATTTCCTCGATGCTTCGCCGGCGCTCGCCTCCATCTGGGACAAGGAATTCGTACCGACGCAGTGGCAGAAGGCCGCAGGCAATGCCGGCCTCACGCGCATCGATCATCTTGCGCAAACAACGCATTATGATGAAATGCTGACCTGGCTTCTGTTTTACACCTCGCTGTTTTCCTCCCGCCGCACACCGATGATCGATGTGGTCGATCCCGGCGGGCTGGTGCGCAGCCAGGCGATTGAAAGCGTGCCCTCACCGCATTTTCGCCTGACCATGAACGGCGCGGACAACCGCAAGACCTTTGCCGGCAAATTTCTGGCGGAGGGTTTCGGCACCAGCATCCAGCACATCGCCTTCGCCACCGACGATATTTTCGCTACGGCCAAGGCGATGCAGGCGCGGGGTTTTCACGCCCTGCCGATCTCGCGCAATTATTACGACGATCTGGAAGCCCGCTTCGGGCTGGAGCCGGAATTCTCCGATGCCCTGCGAGAAGCAAGCATTCTTTATGACCGGGACGACAGCGGCGAATATTTCCAGATCTACAGCCGCACCTTCGGTGAGGGTTTCTTCTTTGAGGTCATCGAAAGGCGTGGCGCTTATGGCGGTTATGGCGCCATGAACGCCCCCTTCCGCATCGCCGCGCAACGACGCCTTGCGCCGCCGGTCGGCATGCCCAAGGAATAAGTCCCGGCACAGCAATCCGATCGGGCCGCAGCCGGCAGAATGCCGCTGCGGCCCGTTTCGTTCAAGCCAAGGTCGTTATTTCATAATCGCGCGGAATGGCGGAGGTCGCCTTAAACCAGGCAGATGCCCGCGTCCGCTGTTGATGAAAATCAAAGGCAGGACGATCGGTAAAAAGCTCCTCCACCCGCCAGACCAGCGGATCGTCGGTCTGTGACACCTCGAAAGAAATGCAACCGGGTTCCGCTCTCGTCAGGCGAATATGATTGGGAAGATGCTGCCGCACCAGTTCAACATCATCTTCTGACAAGCACCGTAGAAAACCGCTCAACCTGACCGCGCCTGCCTTGTTGTTCATGCCTGACATCCATTCCTCGTCGCCCACACCTCGGGCAGCGCTCTGCGCGCTCTCCCCGATTGCACTAGAACGTGGATATCGCCACGCTCCTCAGCTTTGCAAACTATAAATTTATCCGTCTGCCTGCGCATAGGAAGACGGCCCTTAACGACAACGATTCTGCGACATAGGCATCTTTACGGAGCATTCGGTGCAAATCCGCGCTCAAAATCGATGCGCTTGCACATTTGTAGAGCATTACACAAAAATTGTTCAACACTCTGGACATGATTGTTCTGTTTTGTTAGCTTTTTCGGCAAAACAAGGGTGGGGGAATAAAGTTTCATGCGCATCGTGGAATCTGCGGCCGACGCAAATTATCCTGATGAGACCTGTGAGGTCATCAGCCGCGCTTCCGTGGCATCGCGGGCTTTGAATTGCCCGGCGGCGTCAAGGGCGCCTTCCACCGGCAAAGCGGCCTGAAACATGCAGTCCCTGGAGACATCCCCGTCCTGTCCGCATGGTGCCGCCCGGCGCATGCCTGCCTGCGACCCTTTCCCCTTTTCCATTTCAGATGACTGCGCCAGAATTGCCGCGCAGGCCATGCCGGAGACGATGATATGACTGCCGCAAACGCAAACGCCCTCCTGTCCGTCGAAGGCCTGAGCGTCGAGTTTGGAGACAGCCGCGTCGTGGACGATATCTCCTTCCGCGTGGAACCCGGCCGCACCGTCGCGGTCGTTGGCGAATCCGGGTCAGGAAAATCTGTCACGTCGCTCTCCACCATGCGCCTTGCGGACATGATGGGCGCAACCTACCCCACCGGCAAAATCCTGTTTGAAGGCAAGGACTTGCTGAAGGCTTCGCAGAAAGAGATGCGCTCGATCCGCGGCAAGGAGATCGCCATGATCTTCCAGGAGCCGATGACCTCGCTCAACCCCGTCTTCACCATTGGCGACCAGATCTGCGAAGTGCTTGTTCTGCATGAGAAGCTGGGCAAGACGGCTGCGATGGAGCAGGCAAAACAACTGCTCGACATGGTGCGCCTGCCCGACGCGGCGGAGCTTCTGCACCGTTATCCGCACCAGCTTTCCGGCGGCATGCGCCAGCGCGTGATGATCGCCATGGCGCTCGCCTGCCGGCCGAAGCTTTTGATCGCCGACGAACCGACGACGGCGCTCGATGTGACCATTCAGGCGCAGATCCTCAACATCATGCGCGACCTGCAGAAGAAGCTCGGCATGGGCATGGTCTTCATCACCCATGATATGGGCGTTGTGGCGGAAATGGCCGATGACGTCGTTGTCATGTGGAAGGGCAAGA
Source organism: Agrobacterium sp. El2ro-1b (assembly GCF_048298475.1). Lineage (NCBI taxonomy): Bacteria > Pseudomonadati > Pseudomonadota > Alphaproteobacteria > Hyphomicrobiales > Rhizobiaceae > Agrobacterium > Agrobacterium sp. El2ro-1b. Next base: position 391,188 of record NZ_CP103459.1, read on the forward strand.
AGGTCGAGGAAGGCCCGGTCAAGGATATCTTCGCCAACCCGCAGCACCCTTACACGCGGGCGCTTCTTTCCGCCGTTCCGCGTCTCGGCAGCATGGAGGGCGAAGCGTTTCCGAAGCGGCTGCCACTCACCGTGCTGCAGGATGGCCAGCCGGTGGTGATCGGTGAAGAGCGCGTGCAGGACACCGCCAAATACGATCAGAAACCGCTTCTGTCGGTGGAGGACCTGTTCGTTCGCTTCGATATTCGCAAGAACCTGTTCGGCAAGGCGACGCACCGCCTGAGCGCGGTGCAGAAGGTCAGCTTTGACATCCATGCCGGCGAAACGCTGGCGCTGGTGGGCGAATCCGGTTCCGGCAAATCCACCATCGGCCGCACCATCCAGCAGTTGCAAACGGCCGTATCAGGCGAAATTTCCTTCAACGGCCGCAGCTATTCGCAGATGTCGGCGGCCGAACGCTTCCGCATGCGCCAGGAAGTGCAATATATCTTCCAGGACCCCTTCGCCTCGCTCGATCCGCGCAAGACGGTCGGCTTTTCCATTGCCGAACCGATCAACACCCATGGTTTGATCAATGATCAGAAAGCCGTACGCCGGCGCGTCGATGAGTTGCTGGAACGCGTGGGCCTCAGCTCGGAACATGCCGCGCGTTATCCGCACGAGTTTTCCGGCGGCCAGCGCCAGCGCGTCTGCATCGCCCGTGCACTCGCCTCCGATCCGAAGCTCATCATTGCAGACGAAGCGCTGTCGGCGCTCGATGTCTCCATTCAGGCGCAGATCATCAATCTATTCATGGATTTGCAGGCCGAGCGCGGTCTCGCTTATCTCTTCATCAGCCATGACATGGCTGTCGTGGAAAAGATGAGCCATCGCGTCGCCGTGCTTTATCTCGGCCAGATCATGGAAATGGGCAGCCGCCAGCAGGTGTTCGAAACGCCGACGCATGATTATACCCGCCGCCTGCTTTCGGCCGTGCCGGTCGCCGATCCGACCATCGAGCGCCGCATCGCCATGATCGAGGGCGAAATACCCAATCCCGTGCGCCGTGTCGGTGATGAGCCGGCCATTCTCGCCCATGAGGAAATCAATCCGGGGCACTTCATCGCGAAGAGCGCCTGAATAACAACCAGAACCGCAACCATCTGAAGAGGAACAGGTAGATGACAATAATCAAGAAGGGGATGACGACAACGTTCGTCGCGCTTGCCATGGCCGCCACGGCCTTCACCGCCGCACCGGCTTTCGCCGCCGGCAAGATGACCATTTCCAGCCCGCAGGACCCGGGCAGCTGGGATCCGATCGACACCTTCCTCGTACAATGGGCGGCGGTTGCCACCAACATTTTCGACGGCCTGACCTATCGCGGCCCGGACCTGAAGCTGGCGCCCGGCCTTGCCGAATCCTGGGAAGAACTGGACGAGGGCAAGCGCATCCGCTTCAAGCTGCGCCAGAACGTCAAGTTCCACAATGGTGAGCCCTTCAACGCCGCCGCCGTCAAGTTCACCTTCGAGCGCCTTCTTGGCGAACAGGGTGCCAAGGGCCCGCAGCGCTCCAACTACGTCGCCATCGAAAGCGTCGATGTCATTGATGATTACACCGTCGACATGAAGTTGAAGGCGCCCGATCCGGTGCTGCTCACCAAGCTTGCCGGTTATGGCGGCATGATCGTTCCGCCTGCCTATATCAAGGAAAAGGGCGAGGACAATTTCAACCTCAACCCTGTCGGCACCGGCGCATTCAAATTCGTCTCCTATGCGCCGAAGACCAACATCAAGCTGGAGGCCAACGCCGACTACTGGGGCGGTGCGCCAAAACTTTCCGAACTGGAATACCGCTTCATCTCCGAGCCGGCGACCGCTGTTGCCGAACTTCAGGCCGGCCGCGTCGATCTCGTCATTCCGCCCACCATCCCGATCGGCATGATCCCCGTCATCGAAGGCGATTCCAAGCTGGAGATCGTCAGCGTTCCCGGCCCGACCGTCGATGCGCTGCGTTTCAACACCCGTGACGGCATCACCGCCGACCCGAAGGTGCGCAAGGCGATCATCATGGCCGTCGACCGCGGCACCATCGTCAAGTCGATCCTTGCCGGCCAGGCATCGGAAATCGCCAGCTTCCAGAGCGCGCTGTCCTTCGGTTACGATACCGATCTGAAGCCGCTGCCCTACGATCCTGATGGTGCCAAGAAGCTGCTCGCGGAAGCTGGCGTCAAGCCGGGTGCGGCGTTGCAGATCGATATCCGCGGCAATGACGCGACGATGAACGAAGTGGCGCAGGTCATTTCCAGCTACCTCTCCATGGTCGGCATCACCGCCACCATCAAGCCCTATGAGACCAACGTGCTGCTGAACGACATCATCCCGCAGGGCAAGACCGGCGCGATGTTCCAGCAGAAGTGGGGCGGCTGGACCTTCGATTACGACAACACGGCCTATTCCATGTACCACTCCGGTGAAAAGTGGAACCCTTACGACAAGGACGAAAAGCTGGACAAGCTCCTGGAATCCCAGCGTCCGCTGACCGACCGTGCCGAGCGCGAAAAGATCCTCAAGGAAATCGGCAGCTATACCGCCGAACGCGCGCTGGAAATCCCGCTTTACAACACCAATGCCATTTACGGCATCAACAAGCGGGTCAAGGGTTTCGTCGCACCGCCGGATAACCGCCTGAAGCTGACCGACGTCACCGTCGAATAATCAGGCTCATCTTCCCTAAAAGCGCCTTGCCCGCCATCCCGCGGGCAAGGCCGGGTCTCTCTTCCCGAGTTTCTCTTCAAGGTAAAAAACGTGGCCGGTTTCCTCATCAAGCGATTGCTGCAGGCGATTTTTGTCGTCATCGCCATCACCCTTCTCGTGTCTTTCGCCATCCGCCTCACCGGCGATCCGGCTGTCACCATGTTCCAGGGCGGCGGCAGCATGACGGAAGATGATCTGGCGCGCATCCGTGCGGCGCTCGGCACCGACCGGCCGTTCTTCGTGCAATATTTCAGCTTCCTGAAGGGTCTCGTGACGCTCGATTTCGGCCGCAGCTTCACCGGCAGCACGCCGGTCTCGCGGCTGATTGCCGATGCCCTGCCCGCCACGCTGCTGCTCGCCTTTATCTCGATGGCGGTGTCGATCGCGCTTTCCATTCCGCTCGGCATAAAGGCGGCGACATCACGCGGGAAGACGGCAGATCAGGTGATCCGCATCTTCTCGCTCATCGGCCTGTCCTTCCCGAATTTCTGGCTCGCCACCATGCTGGTGCTCCTGTTCTCCATCACGCTTGGCTGGCTGCCGCCAAGCGGCATGGGCGGCTTCGCCAGCTACATCATGCCATCCGTCACCATGGGTGTTATCCTCACCGCCACCAATGTCCGCCTCGTTCGCACGGCGATGCTGGATACGCTGCGCTCACAATATGTCATGGTGGCGCGCGCCAAGGGCCTCAGCGAAAGCAAGGTTCTCTACAAACATGCGCTGCGCAATTGCGCCATTCCGCTCATCACCTATTTCGGCCTGCAATTTGGCGGGCTGCTCGGCGGCATCGTCGTCATCGAGCGCGTCTTCAACTGGCCGGGTCTCGGCACGCTGGCCTTCGACGCGGTCGGCGCGCGTGACTATCCCGTGCTTCAGGCCGTCATCACCGTGCTGTCGCTGATGATCGTCGGCATCAACCTTCTGGTCGATATCGCCTACGGGCTGGTCGATCCGCGCATTCGCACGGAGTAAGTGACGATGGCTGCCAAAACCTCGCGTCTCGCGCGCTTCACCAATCTGGAATTCGTCCTCGGCGCGTTCCTCACGACAGTCATCTGCCTTGCGGTCGTCTTTTCCGACGTGCTGTTTCCCGGCGGTGCGGACAAGATCGACCTGATGGCGCGCCTTGCCAAACCATTTGCCAACGCCGCTCATCCGCTCGGCACCGACCCGCTCGGGCGCGACGTGCTGGCCCGCGTCGTCGCCGGCGGCAAAATCTCGCTGCTAGTCGGTTTCACCTCGGTCATCGGCGCCGTCATCTTCGGCGTCGCGGTCGGCTTGGTCGCCGGCTATTATCGCGGTTTCTGGGACATGCTGGTCATGCGTTTTGCCGACATCCAGCTCGCCATGCCCTTCATTCTTCTGGCCATCACCTTCATCGCCATAGTCGGTGGCAGCCTCACCAACACCATCATCCTGCTGATCATCTCGCAATGGGTGCAATATGCCCGCCTCGTGCGCGGCTCGGTGCTGACGCTCAGGGAGCGAGAATTCATTCTCTCCGCCCGCGCCATTGGCGTGAAGGACTGGCGCATCATCCTCCAGCATCTGCTGCCGAACCTCATCGGTCCAGTCATCGTGCTGATGACGCTCAATGTCGCCAACAATATCCTGCTGGAAAGCAGCCTGACTTTCCTCGGCCTCGGCGTCGATCCGACCATTCCGAGCTGGGGCGGCATGCTGGCGGATGGCCGCACTTACCTGCAGACGGCATGGTGGGTCAGCGTCTTCCCCGGTCTTGCCATCCTGCTCACCGTGCTTGGCCTCAACCTTCTCGGCGACTGGCTGCGCGACAGCCTCGACCCAACAGGCAGAACCTCGAGGTAATCCAATGAGCCAGATTTTCGATCAGACCTTCGAGCGCACGCTGGATACGCTTCTCGCTCGCGCCGAGCCCGGCCAGTCCTTCGAGGCATGGACCTTCGATGACGCCAAAAGCCGCCGCGAGACCGAAGAAAGGCTGAAGAAAAAAGGCGTCTGCGCCCGCATCCGCAGCGCCTACAAACCGCTTCTCTTCACCTTTCTGGAAGAGATCAATTTCGATGGCGTCGATACCATCGAGGTGCGTTACCCCGTGCACACAAACGCGCCAGCCAACCGTTTCCGGCTGGAAGCCTATCCGCTGGCGGCACTGGTTGGCGATGCGACGATCGATTTCATCGCCCGCGACGACGCCGCCTTCCATTATGACGTGACGCTGAGCCGCAATGGCAAGCAGGAAACCCTGACGGTTTTGGCCCCAAACCGGGTTCATACCGATATCGTCGGCGAAACCAATGTCTCGCCAACCGGCTGGTTCCGGCCTGCCGGCAATGCTGCGGGCGAGCGGCTGGAGACGGATTACGAGCGACTTTTCGAAGCGGCGATCCATGCCGTCGCCGACTATAGCTGGGGCGATGAAGAGCCCTACTTCGAAGAACTGAACATCCGCGTCGCTCATCCTGCCGAGGACATGACCCTGCCCGTCGGCGACGAGGTGCTCAGCCTGCGCGAGGCGCTGCATGAGGATTTCTATTTCTCGCTGCTGGAATTCTTCCAGAAAAAATCCGGCCGCCCGCTGGGTGACCGGGGCCTGAAACCCGGCCAGATTGTCCCGGAAATCGTGAAAAGCGAAGGTGAAATCTCCGTCCACATCGAGACCCGCACGCTCACCACCGCCTTCCTCGATGGCGGCGAGCAGTCGATCGATGAAGCCCGCGAGCCCGTCGCCGCAGGCCAGCTTGTGACGCTGCTTTCGCAGATCGGCGGCGAGGCTTTCGATGCCCGCACGCGCTCCGGCCGCATCCTTGCCGCCCGTTACGTCGCCGGCAGCGATGCCGCCGTGATGGTGAGCGGTGGCCAGCACCCGAACGAGACGACTGGCATCATCGGCGCCATACGCGCCGCCCGCAAACTTGCGGAGCGCAAGGGCGCACATTTCACCATCTCACCGCTGGAAAACCCTGACGGCTACGCCCTGCACCAGCGGCTGCGCATCGACAATCCGCGCCATATGCACCATGCTGCGCGCTACACGGCGCTGGGCGACGACCTCGAATATCGCACGCCGGAAAATTCAGGCGCGCATCTGAACGAGAAGGAAATCCGCTTCAAGGCGCAAGAAATCAGTGGCGCCAGCCTGCATGTGAACTTGCACGGTTATCCCTCGCATGAATGGACCCGGCCTCTATCCGGTTACGTGCCGCGCAATTTTGCCATGTGGACTTTGCCGAAGGGCTTCTTCCTCATCATCCGCCACCATGCAGACTGGGAAAGTCAGGCCGAAGCCCTGCTCGACAAGGTAACCCGCCATCTTGGCGCGATTCCCGGCCTTCTGGATTACAATAACCGCCAGATCGCACTTTATGAAATCCACGCCGGCGAAACCGGTTTTCGCATCATCAACGGCTTCCCATGCCTGTCATCCGTGGACGACCGCCACACCGTGCCGATGACGCTGATTACCGAATATCCCGATGAAACGATCTATGGCGACGATTTCATCACCGGCCATACCGCGCAGATGGAAACAGTGCTTTCCGCCTATGAGGCCTGGCAGGAAATCCTGCCACCGCAGGTCGCCTGATAGAGCCTGGCGGAAACGACGCGGCCTGCATTACTGGCGGCACCGGCCTGCCGGAAACACATGCTCCAACGGGGTGTTGCCGCATGTGTTGAACGGGAACCGCCCAACAGGAGGCGGTTCGCCTATTTTGCCGACGCAGTGGTGGCGAGCTTCTGGTCCCGCTGCTTCTGCAACAGCTTCTTGCCCTTGCTGAGAATATGCAGGTTGGCTGCATCGAGCTTGTTGTAACCCGCCTGAATAATATCGATATCGGCAACGTGGCCGATTGCTGCAAGCTTGTACATGACGTCGCCGACGGCCACGTCGATGCTGGGCGCAGGCGCGGAGACGGCATCCTTCACGGCTGCCTGCAGGTCTTCCGTTGTTCCGCCCATGGCGTGATAGAGCGTCAGCGCCTTGCGCAGGAATGCTTCGCGACGCTCGATCCTGTTGTTGAGCGTATTTTCCCCGACGCGATTGCGCATCAGCTCAACAGCTTTATTCTGATATTCGCCCATCAAGACACCAAATAAAGTTCCAAAATATGCTTGGCGAGACTACGAACAATCCCCTTAGAACTGGTTAAGGCATTGGTTTCGTCTTCGCATCGGCACTATCCCGCGTCGAGTTTGCCCGAAGCTGTTCTCACGACACGCCAGGTCCATCGGCGGCCGTTTTTTAGACTGGCAGTAACGGCGCTTATCCATCGCGGCGGTATGGAGTAGAACGAAATGCTGGCTTATTGATAACCGTCAGGTTATTTATCACCCCCCTTATTTCATTTTACATTGGCCATCACACTCCTCAATCTGCGAGGATCGGCCAGTGGATGGGAGCCACGGGTCACTTGGGAGGAAATCTATGAAATTACGGATCACCGCCGCAATCGTGGCCATCTGCTTCAGTTCCGCTGCTTATGCCGAGACCATCAAAGTCGGCGTGGTCGGTCCGTTCTCTGGCCCGTTTGCGTTGCAGGGCAAGAACTTCAAGGCCGGTATCGACGCCTGGTTTGCCCTTCACGGCAACAAGGTCGGCAATGACACGGTTGAGGTCGTCTATCGCGACGTGCCGCAGGCCGATCCGGCGCAATCCAAGGCGCTGGCGCAGGAACTGGTGGTGAAGGAACGGGTGCAATATCTCGCCGGCTTCTATTTCACCCCTGATGCCATGGCCGTCACGCCGCTTTTGAAGCAGGGCAATGTTCCGATGGTCATCATGAATGCCGCCACCTCGGCCATCGTGACCAAGAGCCCCTATGTGGTGCGCACCTCTTTCACCACCTGGCAGACCTCTACGCCGATAGCCAAGGTGGCCTTTGATGGCGGCGTGAAAAAGGTCATTTCTCTGGTCAGCGATTACGGCCCGGGCGTCGATGCCGAAAACGCTTTCAAGGCGGCCTTTACCGCCGCCGGCGGCGAGGTGGTGGAAACCATCCGCATGCCGCTTTCCACCAATGATTTCAGCCCCATCATGCAGCGGGTGAAAGATTCCGGCGCTCAAGGGGTTTTCGCCTTCCTGCCGTCAGGCCCGACCACGCTCGGTTTCGTCAAGGCCTTCAACGATAACGGCCTGAAATCATCAGGCGTCAAGCTCTTCGCTCCGGGTGACCTCACCCAGGAATCCGACCTGCCGGCGCTTGGCGAGGCCGCACTCGGCATGCAGACGACCTTCCATTACGCCGTCTCGCATGATTCGCCTGAGAACAAGACCTTCGTGGAGGCCGCCGCCAAGGCGATCGGCAATCCGAAGGAACTGTCCTTTCCCGCAGTCAGCGCTTTTGACGGCATGTATGTCATCAGCAAGATGATCGAGGCCACCGGCGGCAGACAGGATGCGGAAAAGGCAGTCGAGGCGGTGAAGGGTCTATCTTGGACAAGCCCGCGCGGCCCTGTTAGCATCGATCCGGAAAGCCGTCACATCACGCAGAACATATATCTGCGCGAAGTGGCCAAAGCGGATGACGGCACCTATTACAACAAGGAAGTCCAGACCTTCGAAAAGCAGGGCGATCCGGGTCTCGCCGCCGCGAAGTAATCGCGGCCCTCTTCAAGCGACCGCACCGCCGATTGGGCGGTTCGGTTCCGGCATGGATGGGCGTTGCAGCATCGGGAGGATGCTTTCAACATGCAGACAGTCTTCAGCATCCTCATCGATGCGCTTGCCTATGGCATGGTCCTGTTCATCATCTCCATCGGCCTTTCCGTCACGATGGGGCTGATGCGGGTGGTCAATCTGGCGCACGGCGCCTTCGCCATGATCGGCGGTTATCTCGCCTCCTATGCCGCCCACGGCCTCGGCCTTGGTTATGCGATGGCGATCCTCGTTGCGATTATCGGCACCATCGTCATCGCCATACCGCTTGAACGTTTCCTCTATCGCCGCATCTACGGCGCGCCAGAGCTGACGCAGGTGCTGATGACCATCGGCATCACCTTCTGCATCATCGGCATCGCAAATTACGTCTTCGGCCCCACATTGAAGACCATTCCGCTGCCGCAGCAGCTCGCCGGCCCCACCGATCTCGGCTTCCGCACCATCGCCACCCATCGCATCTTCGCCATTGCCTGCGGGCTGGCCGTGGCCGGCGCACTGTGGTTCACCTTCGAAAAGACCGCCTTCGGTATCAAGCTGCGGGCGGCAGTGGACAATGCCGCGATGGCCGCCGCGCTGGGCGTGCGCACCGAGGTCATCTATGCCGTCAGCTTCGCCATCGCTGTCGGCCTTGCCGCGATGGGCGGCGTCATCGGCGCGGAACTGCTGCCGGTCGAACCCTATTACGCGCTGCGCTACATGGTCACCTTTCTCGTGGTGGTCTCCGTCGGCGGCGCGGGCTCCATTCCCGGCGCGTTGATCGCCTGCCTGCTGCTCGGCGCCATTGATACGACCGGGCGGTATCTCGCCCCCGAATATGGCGAATTCTTCTTTTATCTGGCGGTCATCGTGATCATCACCTTGTTCCCGCGCGGCCTTCTCGGAAGGGCGAAATGAGATGGCGGTGCTCATGAACAACGTGACTGAAACGGCAGAGATCCCGAAGGCGCGCTCGCCGCTGCGCACGCTCGCGGGGCCGCTCCTCATTATCACCGCCGCCATCATCGGCTACTTCCTGTTTCCGGATAATCTGGCGCTTCTGACCCGCATCATCGCCATTGCGCTTCTCGTGCTGTCGATCGATCTCGTCACCGGTTATTGCGGCGTCGCCACGCTTGGCCATGCCGCACTCTTCGGCGCGGGCGCCTATGCCGCCGGTATTGCCGCTGCCCATTTCGAGATCACCGACCCGCTTCTCATGACCGTAATCGGCGCGGCAGCGGGCGGTGTGGCCGGGCTGCTTTCCGGCACGGTGTTGCTGCGCGCCCACGGCTTGCCGCAGCTGGTGCTTTCCATCGCCGTCATCCATTTGTTCCATGAGGCGGCCAACAAGGCATCGGGCTGGACCGGCGGCAGCGACGGTCTGTCAGGCGTGTCTCCTGACGCCCTGTTGGGCACCTTCGAATTCGACCTTTTCGGCCGCACCGCTTATGTTTACGGCGTCTGTCTGCTGCTCCTCGTTTTCATCGCCCTCAGGGTCGTGGTCAATTCGCCTTTCGGCATGTTGTGCCGTGGTGTCAAGCAGGACAGCATCCGCATTCAGGCCATGGGCGGCTCCGTCAATGGCACGGTTCTGAAGATGTTCGTGATATCAGGCATCGTCGCCGGCATTGGCGGCGCGCTGAACGCCATCTCGACCCAGGTTGTCGGCCTCGATAGCCTCAGCTTCACGCTTTCGGCCGAGGGGCTGGTCATGCTGGTTCTCGGCGGCGCGGGTTCGCTTTACGGCGCGCTGATCGGCACTGTCACTTTCATGTGGTTCGAGGATGTGGTTTCCGCGGCCAATCCGTTCCACTGGCTCACCATTGTCGGCCTGCTGCTGATTGCCGTCGTACTCTTCGCACCACGCGGGCTTTACGGCGCGGGTGAACAGATCATCGCGCGCCAGCGGGGAGATCGCAAATGAGCACCATTTTCGAAGTCGCCAGCCTGCAGAAGAATTTCGGCGGCCTCGTCGTTACCAACAATGTCTCGCTGTCGCTTTCGCCGGGAGACCGCACCGTGCTGATCGGCCCCAATGGCGCCGGCAAAACGACCTTCGTCAATCTCGTCACCGGCAATATCAAACCATCGGCCGGCACGGTGCGCATCGCCGGGGAGGACGTGACAAACCTCAGCGCCAGCCAGCGGGTGCAGCGCGGCCTCGTGCGCTCCTTCCAGGTCACCCGGCTGTTTCAGGACATGACGCCCGAGGAACATGTGGCGCTCGCCATTCTCCAGCGCGAAGGCAAAACGGGCCGGATTTTCGGCCGTTACCGCGCCATGCCCTCGGTCATGAGCGAAACCCGCGACATTCTCGGCACGCTCGGTCTTCTGGCGCTTGCCGAAACAAGGGTGCGCGAAATCGCCTATGGCCAGCAGCGGCTGATCGAGATCGCGCTTGCCATGGCGCTTCGCCCGAAAATTCTACTGCTCGACGAACCGGCCGCAGGCGTGCCTTCCACGGAAACGGCGCGCATCGAACAGGCGCTGGACCGGCTGCCGGCCGATCTCGCGATCCTGATGATCGAGCACGACATGGACCTGGTCTTCCGTTTCGCCAGACGCGTCGTCGTTCTGGCAGCAGGCGCCGTCATCTTCGATGGCTCCCCTGAAGATGTCACCAGCAATGCGGAAGTCCGCCAAGCCTATCTCGGAAGTTACGCCAATGACCGCAGCGCCGCTTGAAATCGCCAACCTCACCGCCGGTTATGGCCCGACAAGGGTCATCGAGGGCCTGTCGCTCTCCGTGCCATCGGGCTCGCGTTTTGCCGTGCTTGGCCGCAACGGCGTCGGCAAAACCAGCCTCTTCGCCACGCTCGCCGGCCAGACGAAACGTTTTGCCGGCGATATCCGCATCGGCGGACAGGACATCGCCGCCCTGCCGAGTGCTGCCCGCGCTAAAGCCGGCCTCGGTTACGTGCCGCAGACGCGCGATGTATTCCCCACCCTCACGGTGGAGGAGAACCTCTTCGTCGGCCTCAAGACCCGGCAGAAATCGGCCCTCGAAGAAGCCTACACCCTGTTTCCGCGCCTGAAGGAGCGCCGCCGCAATCTCGGCTCGCAACTCTCTGGCGGCGAACAGCAGATGCTCTCCACCGCCCGCACCATTCTCGGCCAGCCGCGCGTGCTGTTGCTCGATGAACCGCTCGAAGGCCTCGCCCCCGTCATCTGCGAAGAACTGATGGCCGCCTTCTCCAAACTCGCGCAATCGGGCGAAATGACCATTCTTCTCATCGAACAGCGCATCCAGATGGCCATAGACTTCGCCGACCACGCCATCATCATGGAACGCGGCCGCATCGTCTGGGAAGGGCCGTCGAGCGAGCTTGCGGAGAATCCTGGTATTATCGACACCCATCTCGGGGTTGGCGGGCTGCACTGAACCATCTCACCCTCATTCGTCGGCTTCCAAAAAACCCAATGGAATAAAAATTCCATTGCGGCTAAAGTGCAGATGATTTCAGTCTGCACAAAGGAATGACAATGACGGCAATCGAGGCGCCAGATTCGGTGAAGGCTTTTGAGGAGCGGTTGCTCCAGGTGGCGGAGGGCCTGCCGAAGCGGTTGCGGCAATGTGCCGATTATGTCGCCTCCAACCAGGATCGCATCGCCGTTTCCACCGTCGCCGAAATGGCCGAAGGGGCCGGCGTGCAGCCCTCGGCCTTCATGCGGTTTTGCCAGATCATGGGTTTTTCCGGCTTTTCGGAAATGCAGCGCCTGTTTCGTGAATCCTATGTCGGCGGCTGGCCGGATTATGCCACCCGGCTCGATCACCTGCGTGAAAAGGGCGATGAAAGCGCCTCCGGCCTGCTGGCGGAATTTGTCGAAGCCGGCCGTTCTTCGCTCGAAATGCTTTTGAAATCAGTCGATACGAAGCAGCTGGACGAGGCGGTTTCGGCGCTCTCCAAGGCGCGAACCGTGCATATTATGGGTCTGCGCCGCTCATTCCCCATCGCCAGTTATCTGGCCTACGCCTTCGAGAAGATGAAGGTGCCAGCCGTGCTGCACAGCGCCGTTGGCGGGCTCGGCAATATCAGCGCCATCTCCCGCGACGATGCGCTGATCGCCATCACCTTTTCCCCCTATTCCACTGAGACGCTGGAACTGGCGGAAAACGCCCGCGCCAACGGCATTCCGGTGGTGGCGCTTTCCGATTCCGCGGTCAATCCGCTCCGGAAATCCGGTGCGACGCTCCTGACGGTGACGGAAATCGATTTCGGCGCATTCCGCTCGCTTTCGGCCACGCTCTGTCTCGCCATCACGCTGGCGGTTGCTGTGGGAACCCGCAAAACAGCCTGAATATTTTTATTGAAAATGGAAAAAATAGAATTTATGATCCAAATCCATGAAACGGGCATTCCACGACTGTCCGTCTCGTGACGGGACAAGTGAGCGGAGGAGGCTCACCGGAGCGGGATGGCGATAGCTGGCGGCATGGTTGCCTGATCCGCTCGACACACATGAGGCAGACCGCGCCAGCGCGCGGTGCTAAGGAGGAAACCTTTTGAAAAAACTTGATCTTATCACGATCGGGCGCTCGTCTGTCGACCTTTACGGTTCACAGGTCGGCGGCCGTCTGGAGGACATGGCCTCCTTTGCCAAATATATTGGCGGCTCTCCCACCAATATCGCAGCGGGTGCTGCGCGCCTTGGATTGAACAGCGCTGTCATTACCCGCGTGGGTGATGAGCATATGGGCCGTTTCATCCGCGAACAGCTGGTGCGCGAGGGCGTCGATGTGCGCGGCGTGAAGACAGACCCGGAGCGGCTGACCGCACTGGTTTTGCTCGGCATTCGTGACCAGAACCAGTTCCCGCTGATTTTCTATCGTGAAAACTGTGCCGACATGGCGCTGAGCGAAGACGATATCGACCCGGCCTTCATTGCCGACGCCGGCTGCATCTGCGCCACCGGCACGCATCTGTCGCATCCGAACACGGAAGCTGCCGTACTGAAGGCGATGAAGCTCGCCCGTGAAAACGGTGCAAAGACCGCACTCGATATCGATTACCGACCCAATCTCTGGGGGGTTGCCGGCCATGGCGATGGCGAAAGCCGCTTCGTGGAATCGCAGAAGGTCACCGCCAAGCTGCAATCCACCCTGCATCTCTTCGATCTGATCGTCGGCACGGAAGAGGAATTCCATATTGCCGGCGGTTCCACCGATACGCTGACCGCGCTCAACGCCGTGCGCAAGGTTTCGAATGCGACGCTGGTGTGCAAGCGCGGCCCGATGGGTGCTTCGGTCTTCACCGACAACATTCCCGCAAGCCTCGATGACGGCCAGACGGGCGAAGGTTTCCCGATCGAGGTCTTCAATGTTCTCGGTGCGGGCGATGGTTTCATGGCCGGACTGTTCCGCGGCTGGCTGCGCGGCGAGGACTGGCCGACGACGCTGAAATACGCCAATGCCTGCGGCGCCTTCGCCGTCTCCCGCCATGGCTGCACGCCCGCCTATCCGAGCTGGGAAGAACTGCAATATTTCTTCAAGGCCGGCATTCGCAACAAGGCACTGCGCAAGGACGAGGCGCTAGAGCAGGTTCACTGGTCCACCAACCGCAAGGGCGACTGGGACACGATGCGCGTTTTCGCCTTCGACCATCGCATGCAGCTGGAGGCCATCGCTGACGAGCTTGGCGTAAAACACGAACAGATCGGCGCCTTCAAGAAACTCTGCCTTGAGGCCGCACAGAAAGTTTCCGGTGGTGAGGCGGGTTACGGCATTCTCTGCGACGGCCGTCTTGGCCGTGACGCCCTGTTTGCTGCCAGCGGTTCCGGCCTCTGGATCGGCCGTCCGGTGGAATGGCCGGGCTCGCGCCCGCTGACGCTGGAACCCGATCTCGGCAAGGATTTTGGCGGGCTCTCCGAATGGCCGCTTGAAAATGTCGTCAAGGTTCTGTGTTTTTATCACCCCGATGACACCGATGAGATGCGTGCCGCGCAGGAAGAGACGGTCATGCGTCTGTTCGAGGCGGCTCGGCGCAACCGTCTGGAAATGCTGCTGGAGGTCATTCCCTCCAAGGTCGGCCCGACCGACGATCTCACCGCCGCCCGCATCATCGAGCGTTTTTACGAGATCGGCGTCTACCCCGACTGGTGGAAGCTGGAGCCGATGAAGACGCGCGCCGCATGGAAGAACGCCTGCGACGCCGTGCATCGCAACGATCCTTACGTGCGCGGCATCGTCGTTCTTGGTCTCGACGCACCGCAAAGCGAGCTGGAGGAGAGCTTCCGCCTTGCCGCCGGTTTCGATCTGGTCAAAGGTTTCGCGGTTGGCCGCACGATTTTCGCCGACGCCGCGCGGGGTTGGCTCGGTGGCAAGATCACCGATGAGGAAGCGGTGAAGGACATGGCGCAGCGCTATACCAGCCTGTGCCGCATATGGGATGAGGCGCGCGCCAAAAAGGGAGAGGCAGCGTGAAGACAATCAGATTGACGGCTGCGCAGGCTATGGTTCGTTACCTCGCCGCGCAGATGAATGAGCATGGCGAGACCTATATTGCCGGTGTCTGGGCCATCTTCGGCCATGGTAATGTCGCCGGCATCGGCGAGGCGCTTTATGGCATTCGCGAGGAACTGCCGACCTATCGCGGCCAGAACGAGCAATCCATGGCGCATGCGGCGATTGCCTATTCCAAGCAGCTGCGTCGCCGGCGGGCAATGGCGGTCACCTCCTCCATCGGCCCCGGTGCTGCCAACATGGTAACGGCGGCAGCGCTCGCCCATGTCAACCGCCTGCCGGTTCTGCTGATCCCCGGCGATGTCTTCGCCAATCGTGGTCCCGACCCCGTTCTGCAGCAGCTGGAAGATTTCGGCGACGGCACGATGACGGTGAATGACTGCTTCCGTCCGGTCAGCCGCTATTTCGACCGTATCATGCGCCCGGAACAATTGCTGACGGCCCTGCCCCGCGCCATGCGCACCATGACGGACCCGGCCGATTGCGGCCCGGTAACGCTCGCCTTCTGCCAGGACGTGCAGGCCGAGGCCTATGACTATCCGGTCAGTTTCTTCGAAAAGCGCATCTGGCGCCAGCGCCGCCCGGAACCTGATGTGGTGGAATTCGAAGAAGCGCTTGCGGCGCTGAAGGCCGCAAAGAACCCTGTCATCGTTTCCGGTGGCGGCGTGCATTTTGCCGGTGCGACCGAAACGCTGAAGCTCTTTGCCGAAACCCATTCCATCCCCGTCGTTGAAACACAGGCCGGCAAGTCGGCGCTTGCCTGGGATCACGATCTTAATTTCGGCCCGGTCGGCGTCACAGGTGCGGAAAGCGCCAATATCGTCAGCGAGAAGGCCGATCTGGTCTTTGGCGTCGGCACCCGCTTTCAGGATTTCACCACAGGTTCCTGGGCGCTGTTCAAGAACCCGAACCGCAAGATCCTCGCGCTCAACGTCCAGCCCTATGACAGCGCCAAGCATGACGCCATCAGCCTGACGGCGGATGCGAAGATCGGGCTTGAAAAGCTCTCCGCCGCTCTCGGCAGCCACCGTTACGCGGCGCCGGATGCCGGCCTCAAGGCAGCATGGTTCGCAAAGGCCGATGCCGATACCGCGGCACCGGGCGAGGAGCATGTGAACAGCCTGCCCACCGACATGCAGGTGATCGGCGCCGTGCAGCGCCAGTCGCGTGACAATACCGTCGTCATGTGCGCGGCGGGCACCATGCCGGGCGAGCTTCACCAGCTGTGGAAATCCAAGCTGCCGCTCTCCTATCACATGGAATACGGCTTCTCCTGCATGGGCTATGAGGTTGCCGGCGGCCTCGGCATCAAGATGGCGGAACAGGACCGGGACGTGATCGTCATGGTCGGCGACGGCTCCTACATGATGATGAATTCCGAGCTTGCCACATCGGTTGCCATGGGCGTCAAGATCACCCTCGTCATCACCGACAACAGGGGTTACGGCTGTATCAACCGCCTGCAGATGGAAACAGGCGGCGCGGAGTTCAACAATCTCTACGCCCATACCAACGTCAATCCGATTGCCATTGATTTCGTGGCCCATGCCGGTTCGATGGGCGCGGATGCGCGCAAGGTTTCCACCATAGCCGAGCTGGAAGAGGCGCTCGCCGCTGCCCGCGCTTCCAGCCGCACCACCGTCATCGTCATCGATACCGACCCCTATCCGACCCCGCAGGCCGGTGGTCACTGGTGGGATGTCGCAGTGCCTGAAGTTTCCGACCGTGCCGAAATCGGCCCGGCCCGCGCCCGTTATGAAAACCATGTCAAGGAAAGACAGTAAGATGATCCGTTACGCCACCAACCCGATTGCCTGGTCCAACGACGACGACCGCACGCTCGGCGCGCATATCAGCCTGGAGCAATGCCTCGATGAAACCGCGAAGATCGGTTTCAACGGTATCGAGAAGGGGCACAAATTCCCGACTGACCCGGAAGGCCTGAAGGGCGTGCTTTCACCGCGCGGCCTCTCCTTCGTCTCCGGCTGGCATTCTCTGAACCTTCTGACCGACGACATCGAGTCTGAAAAGAAGGCGATGCAGCCGGCGCTCGATCTCCTGAAGGCCATGGGCTCGAAGGTCATCATCGTCTGCGAAACCTCCAACGCCATCCACGGTGCCGATGACACGGCGCTGGTCGACCGTCCGCGCCTTGCGGCCGAGGACTGGGCGAAGTTCGGCGCAGGTGTCGAGACGCTTGCCGCCTTTGCCGCAGAACAGGGCATTACCCTGGTTTACCACCATCACATGGGAACGGTGGTCGAGAGCGAAGAGGAAATCGACCTCCTGATGAAGCATACCGGGCCGAAGACCCATCTGCTGCTCGATACCGGCCATTGCCTGTTCGGCGGCGGTGATCCCGTCCGCGTCGCGCAGAAATATATGCACCGCGTCGGCCATATCCATGCCAAGAACGTGCGTCCGGTGATAGCCGATCAGGTGCGCAATGAGCGGCTTTCCTTCCTCGAAGGCGTTCGCCGCGGCGTCTTCACCGTTCCCGGCGACAGCGAGGGCGGCGTGAATTTCCCGCCGGTGCTGAAGGTGGCGGCCGAGCATGGTTACAGCGGCTGGCTGGTGATCGAGGCCGAGCAGGACCCTGATGTGCGTAACCCGTTCGAATATCAGAGCCTCGGGCTGAAATCGCTAAAGGCTTTTGCGCGTGAGGCAGGGCTGGACAAGGCTGAGGCTGCTTGAGGCCTTTTACTCCCTCAAGGCAGAGGGGGTTCAAGGTTTCTCCTCCCTCATTCCTGTGCTCGTCAGAGGAATCCAGCCGACGCGCGTCGGCGCGGCGAAAGACTCCTCCCAGCCCAAGGACTTGGGCTGGCTGGATCCCTGTGACAAGCACAGGGATGAAGGAAACGAAACGTCATTGAATAGCCGGAACCCCCATTCGAACGACACACCAAAAAGGAACACCACCATGACCTCACTTCTGCGCAAGCCGGTCGCGACAAGCGGCAAGGTGCACGATATCACGCCCCAAAGCGCGGATTGGGGTTATGTCGGTTTCGGCCTCTACCGCCTGAAGCCGGGCGAGACGGCAGCGGAAAACACCGGCGATACGGAAGTCATCCTCGTGCTTGTCGAAGGCAAGGCGACGATTTCCGCAGGCGGCAAAGATTTCGGTGAACTCGGCGACCGCATGAACGTGTTCGAGCGCAAGCCGCCGCATTGCGTTTACGTTCCCGCAGGTTCCGAATGGTCGCTGACGGCCACGACGGATTGCGCCGTCGGCGTCTGCACCGCACCGGGTGAAAAAGGCAGCCGCGAGGCGCAGCAGATCGGCCCCAATGGCGTGCAGCTGACGGAGCGCGGCAAGGGTGCCAATACACGGTATATCTTCCCCATCGCCATGGAAGAGCGCGATGTGGCAGACAGCCTGCTGGTGACGGAAGTCTTCACACCATCGGGCAACTGGTCGTCCTATCCGCCGCACCGGCATGATGAGGATAACTATCCCGATATGACTTATCTGGAAGAGACCTATTATCACCGCCTCAACCCGGCGCAGGGTTTCGGTTTCCAGCGTGTCTTCACCGAGGATGGCTCGCTGGACGAGACCATGGCCGTGTCTGACGGCGATGTCGTGCTGGTGCCCAAGGGTCATCACCCCTGTGGCGCACCCTATGGCTACGAGATGTATTATCTGAACGTGATGGCGGGGCCGATCCGCAAATGGCGCTTCAAGAACCACCCGGATCATGACTGGATTTTCAGGCGCGACAATCCCTGAGACGCACGAGGTCCCTCATTCCTGTGCTTGTCACAGGAATTCAGCCGGCGCGCGTCTGCGCGGCGGGTAAGGACTCCTCTCAGCCCAAGGACTTGGGCTGGCTGGATCCCTGTGACAAGCACAGGGATAAGGGCCGTGAAGCGTGGGAGCGCCCATTGTAATTCAGAGAAAACAGAAACGCTAAGACATTGATTTTATTCTAATAATTTCGGGAGGAAAGACCATGGCCGCTCTTGGCGTGGGCCTTATTGGCACGGGTTACATGGGCAAATGCCACGCGCTGGCGTGGAACAACGTCACGAGTGTCTTCGGCGATGTGGAACGCCCACGGCTGGTGACGCTTGCGGAGGTCAACCCGGAGCTGGCGGCGAAGAAGGCCGCCGAATTCGGTTTCGCCCGCTCGACAGGTAACTGGCGCGACCTGCTGGCCGATCCCGAGATCGACGTCATCTCGGTCACCACGCCGAACGCCTTTCACCCGGAAATGGCCATTGCCGCCCTTGAGGCCGGCAAACATGTCTGGTGCGAAAAGCCGATGGCGCCTGCCTTTGCCGATGCGGTGAAGATGCGCGATGCCGCCCGCCGTTCCGGCAAGGCGGCGGCGATGGGTTACAACTATATCCAGAACCCCGTCATCCGCCATATCCGCCGCCTGATCGATGAGGGCGCTATCGGCAATGTCTACCATGTCCGCGCCGAAATGGACGAGGACTTCATGGCCGATGCCACCCAGCCCTTCTACTGGAAGAGCGAGGCATCCTCCGGTTACGGCGCGCTGGATGATTTTGCCGTGCACCCGCTGTCACTGCTTTATGCCCTGTTCGGCCACGCGCAAAGCGCCATCACGGACATGGTGAAACCTTACGAGACCCGCCCGCTTGCCGGCGGCGGCGAACGCGCTGTCGAGACCCACGATCTTGCCAGCGTTCTCCTGAAGCTCGAAGGCGGCATTTCCGCCGTGCTCATCGCCAACCGCTCCGCCTGGGGCCGCAAGGGCCGCATCGCCATCCAGATTTACGGCTCCACCGGCTCGATCCTGTTTGATCAGGAGCGGATGAACGAGTTCCAGCTCTACACCACGGACGGACGCCCGGAAGAACAGGGTTTCCGAACCATTCTCACCGCGCCCCACCACAAGCCCTACGACCGCTTCATCCCCGCCCCCGGCCACGGCCTCGGTTTCAACGATCTGAAGGTCATCGAATGCCGTGAGCTGATCGCGGCGATCGAGGGCAACAAGGCCCATATCATCGATTTCGAGGAAGGGCTGAAGATCGAGCGCAGCATTCACGCCATGGCGCGGTCGTTTGCCGAAGGGCGTTGGGTAAGGGCGGAGGAGATTGCGGAATAGGGACAGACAGGAGGTGAGCGCCAAGCTCACCTCTTTCGTCATGCTCGGGCCTGTCCCGAGCATCTGCAACCGATCGATTTAACGCGACGTGGTTGGAACCTCGGGACAAGCCCGAGGATGATGGAGGAAAGGCCTTACCCCTTGACCGGCGTCTCCGGCACCGGTGTCAGCACCTTGCCATCCCTGAACCAGCCGAGAATATTATCCGCCACCAGATCGGCCATGGCGTTGCGCGTCGGAACCGAGGCGGAGGCGACATGCGGCAGCAGGGAGACATTCGGCAGCGCGAGGAAGGCTTCCGGCACCTTCGGCTCAGCGTAAAACACGTCGAGACCGGCAGCACCCAAAGCACCGCTCTGCAACGCCTGCAGCAGCGCATCCTCATCGACGCTGGAGCCACGGCCGACATTGATGAACACGCCCTCACGCCCAAGCGCCGTCAGGATGTCGGCATTGATCGCCTTGTGCGTCTCCGGCGTGCCGGGCACGATGCAGATCAGGATATCGACGGCCTCAGCCATTTCCTTCAGCGAACCGTAATAGGTGTAGGAGAGTTCGTCGCGCTTGCTGCGGGTGTGGTAACCGATTTCCACCTTGAAGGGTTCGAGCCGCTTGGCGATTTCCTGGCCGATGCGGCCCATGCCGAAGAGACCGACCTTGCGGCCGCGCAGCGAAAACGGCGACAGCGCAAACGGTCCTTCGCCAACCCATTTGCCATCACGCAGCCATGTCTCGGCCTGATAAAGACGGCGCACGGTGTTGATCAACAGCGCAATCGTCGTATCCGCCACTTCGTCATTCAGCACATCAGGCGTATTCGTCACCACGATGCCGCGCATGGCGGCATGTTTGGCGTCGACACCATCATAACCCACACCGAAATTGGCGATGATCTCGAGCTTCGGTAGTGCGTCCATCCACTTGGCGTTGACGACGCCGGAAACGGCGATGGCATTGATGCGCTCCGCCGCACCCTCAGGCAGAACCGGCTCGGCACCGGCAGGCACTGCCACGATCTCAACCTTGCCTTCAAGGCGTTCGAGAACGCGCGGGTTTATCTTGCCGGGAACGAGAACGACGGCCTTTTTGTCAGACATGAGCGGATATTCCTCCAGATAGCATTCCGATATCAGGAGCGGGCTTTGGGCGAACCGCTCGCCATCCCACTCCTCTGGGCGACGATCTTTTCAAACAACGGCGGCCGTGAAAAGGCCAATAAGGGGATGTTGTGGGGGCAGACGGAAGTTTCATGCCGATTTTTTGTGGCGTCCGCCACCGGCAAACGGACCGGGTCCACGACTGTCCGGTTTAAATCGAAAAGGCGATGAGGAGGACGGAAACATATAGCTTCCGTCATTCCGGCCCTGAGCCGGAATAACTGATGAAAGCGATATCGAGCTCACATCCGCGGCCGCACCGGCCCCGTCGATTGCCGGATACGCATCTCCGGTTTGATCAGGTGAATACCATCAGGCTCGTGGCTGCCCGCCAGCCTGTCCAGCAGCGCGCGGGCCGCAAGACGCCCGACCTCGGCCTGGCCGTTGGAAACGGTGGTCAGCGCCGGCGTGGCGATAGCGGCTTCCTCAAGATCGTCGTAGCCAGTGACGGAAATATCGACACCCGGCACCAGACCCGCGCGCGAAATGCCGTTCATCAGGCCGATGGCGACGAGATCGTTCCAGCAGACGGCGGCGGTGGGCTTCTGCGGCAGGGAGAGGAAATGCACGGCGGCCTCGAAACCGCCCTGCTTGGAGCGGGGGCCGGGAATGCGCAGGTTCGGATCAACCTCGATGCCCGCCTTGCGCAGCGCATTGACGTAACCCTGATACCGGTCGCGGCCGGTCGATGTCTGGTCGGTGCCACCAACCATGGCGATGGTGCGGTGGCCGAGGCTGATGAGGTGGTTGGTGGCGAGCGAAATGCCGTAGCTGTCATCGCCGCGATAGGTCGGCATATCGACACCGTCCATCGAACGGGCCACGAGGATGGCGGGCATGCCGTTTTCTTCGGCCAGCGTCATGTCCTCGATCGGTGTGCCGATGGCGGGCGACATGATGATGCCATCAGAGCCGAGCTGCAGCAGCGTTTCGATGAAGGTGCGCTGTTTTTCCACCGAATCATAATGGTTGGACAGGATGAACGTCTGGCGGCTGCGGTCCAGCTCGCTTTCGATGGCTTTCAGGATTTCGCCATAGAATGGGTTCATCACATCATGGAACACCACGCCGACAATGCCGGAGCGCGAGGTGCGCAGGCTGGCGGCGCGGCGGTTGTAGATATAACCCAGCGCCCGCGCCTGTTCCTTGATCTTGTCACGCGTATCGGAAGCAACCAGCGGGCTGTCGCGCAATGCCAGCGAAATGGTGGCGGTTGAAAGACCAAGGCTCTCGGCAATCGTCGACAGTTTAACCTTTTGTGCCATGGCATTCCTCCCCAAACGCATGTCAGCGACGGACGTCCCTGTTTAAATCGCAATTAAACAATTTAAACAAAATCCGCAACCTGTTTAAGGAATGCCCATAAAAACAGAGGGCGCGTTTAAAAATTTCAACAAATTATTGAAGATTGGCGTCAATTACCTTGAGAAGTTTAACAACGTTGCGAATATCCTTGGCCGAAAGCCCCTCTATGGCCCTTGCCCCGCAATCGGCTATTGATGTGTTGATGTGGTCGACACTCTTCAGGCCCGCTTCCGTCAGCTTCACCAGTGTCACACGGCCGTCCTCATCGTCACCGCTGCGTTCCACGAATCCCTGGGCTTCCATGCGGCCGATGGTGCGCGTCATGGTTGGCGCCTTGACGCCGAGTTTCTGAGCGATCTGCCCGGGTGTCAGGCTGCCTTCCTGCGCCAGCGCCAGAATAACCCCGTCCTGGCCCGCATAAAGCCCGCTTTCGGAAAGGCTGTGGCTCAGCGCCGTGCGCATGGAGCGGGCCGCCTGGGTGATGGATTGCGCCAGTTCCTCGGGGTTGAAATTCTCATCTCTTTTTTTGACGTCCTTTACCTTTTTGCTGCCCTTTTCCTTCTTGGCGCTTTTGTCCTTATGCCCGGATTTGTCCTTGCTCATATGCGAGTGCCTTTTACCCTGTGGCGGAACCGATATATGTTGCTGGAAATCCTTACCGAATGCACGCGCGGACTGCCAGATGCCAAACTCATACACGCATTATCACGACGAAAACGTAACAGACCCTCATCTTCGCGCAACAGGCGCAATTTCTGTCCTGCCGCTCGGCGCGCACGAACAGCACGGCCCCCACCTGCCCTTCGAGACCGATACGCTGATTGCGGCGGGCATCGTCTCCCGCCTCGCCGCGGTTTTGCCGGCCCATCTGCCGGTCTCCTTCCTGCCAGCGGAGCCGGTCGGTTATTCCATCGAGCACATGGATGTGCCGGGCACGAAGACCCTGCGTTACGACGAGGCCATCGAGCGCTGGCTCGGCATCGCGGAGGCGGAATATGAAAAAGGCGTGCGCAAATTCGTGATGCTGAATGCCCATGGCGGCAATTCACCGCTGATGACCATCGTCGCCACCGAGGCCCGCGCCCGTTTCGGCATGCTGGCGGTCGCCACCAGCTGGACCCGTTTCGGGGTGCCGGCCGATATCGTGAAACCGGAGAACAAGGCGCTCGATATCCATGGCGGCGATATTGAAACATCCGTCATGCTGGCGCTTCATTCCGAACGGGTGGTGATGGAAAAGGCCGCCAATTTCCCCTCGCGCCAGAGCGATTTTTCACAGCGTTTCAGCCATCTGCGCGCCTATGGCCCGCACGCATTCGGCTGGCTGATGAGCGATCTAAACCCGGATGGCGTTGCCGGAAACGCCGCCGCCGCCTCTGCCGAAAAGGGCGAGAGGCTGATTTCCCACGCGGTCAATGGCCTTCTCGAACTGCTTGAAGATGTCCACGCTTTTGACATAACGTTATTTCATAACAAAATTTGAAAAACTCAGCCGAAACCGGCCAAAATCCCTTTGAACTGCCCTGATATCGCGCCTATATGGACGACGACACTTCTCCCTAAGGCCGCAACCGGCCTTGCTCCACACGAGGTTTCCATGACCGAAACAGCACCAGCCAAGCCCATTCCAGTCACCGTCCTGACGGGATATCTCGGCGCCGGCAAGACGACGCTTCTTAACCGCATTCTCTCCGAGAACCACGGCAAGAAATACGCTGTCATCGTCAATGAATTCGGCGAGATCGGCATCGACAACGATCTGATCGTCGAATCCGACGAGGAAATCTACGAAATGAACAATGGCTGCGTGTGCTGCACGGTGCGCGGAGACCTCATCCGCGTCGTGGAAGGACTGATGCGCCGTCCCGGCCGTTTCGACGGCATCATCGTCGAGACGACAGGCCTTGCCGATCCGGTGCCCGTCGCCCAGACCTTCTTCATGGATGACGACGTGCGCGCCAAGACCGAGCTTGATGCCGTCGTTGCCCTCGTTGACGCCAAGCACCTGCCGCTGCGCCTGAAGGACAGCCGCGAGGCTGAAGACCAGATCGCCTTTGCCGATGTCGTCGTCGTCAACAAGACCGACCTCGTGACGCCGGAAGAAGTCGCCCGCATCGAAGATATCGTGCGCGCCATCAATCCTTCCGCCCGCATCTACAAGACCACCCGTTCCGGCGTCGATCTCGCCCGGGTTCTCGATCAGGGCGCCTTCAACCTGGAACGTGCACTCGAAAACGATCCGCATTTCCTCGAGCACGGCCACGAGGATCATGCCTGCGGTCCCGATTGCGATCATCACCATCATGATCATGGGCACGATCACGGCCATGACCACCATCATCACGACCATGACCACGGGCATCACGACCATGCGCACGACCATGGCCACGACCACAAGCATGGCGCGGTCTCGCCGATCCATGATGTCACGGTGCAGTCGGTTTCGCTGCGCGGCGGCGAAATGAACCCCGAGCGGTTCTTCCCATGGATCCAGAAGGTCACCCAGACCGATGGCCCGAACATCCTGCGCCTCAAGGGCATCATCGCCTTCAAGGGCGATGCGGAACGTTACGTGGTGCAGGGCGTGCACATGATCATCGAGGGCGACCACCAGCGCCCGTGGAAGGAAGGCGAAAAGCGCGAAAGCCGCCTCGTCTTCATCGGCCGCGAACTGGATCGCGAGAAGCTGGAAAACAGCTTCAAAGCCTGCCTCGCGACGGCCTGATCGTCTGGCCCCGTTACCCCGGCCTCGAGCCGGGGTGCGGCTGCGTCCGTCATCTGCCTGACGCGCGCTCTTCGACACCCTACACGACAGTTGAAAATCAGCGACACTCCGGCGCTCCGGGTTCACCCCCCTCTGCCCTGCCGGACATCTCCCCCTCAAGGGGGGAGATCGGCAAGACGATCTCTTGTCACCTCATTCTCGACCGTCGAGAGTTGCGAAACCTCGCCACGGAACGATCTCCCCCCTTGAGGGGGAGATGTCCGGCAGGGCAGAGGGGGGTAAGCCCGGAGCGCTGGAGCGTCGATGATTTTCAACTGTCGTGTAGGGTGGTTCCTCGACCGCAGAGCGCTCTATCCCCTTGATTTCACGAATCGTGCAACCGTAAAAGCGGTTCCGCTTTCACCGGAAATGCTCTAGAACCATGCCAGCCAGCGGGAACGACGCTCCCGCCAATTTCGACACAGATATGAAAGACCGATGCCCCATGCCGACTGTTGCCCCGCTTGATATCGAAGGCCACGTGGTCTCGACCCATTTTCTCGGTGACATTCCGCTGTTTGCCACCGCCGCCGGCACCATTCACCGGCTGGATGGCGGCGAAAAGGTGACGCAGGCGCATGACGGGCTTCTGACCTGCATCCGTGATCCCTATAGCGCCACGCTGCTTTCCGGCGGCGAAGACGGGCGGGTGCTGCGCATCGGCCATGATGGCAGCATCAGCGAAATCGCCAATGTACCGCGCAAATGGGTTGGCGTCGTTGCTGGCGGCCCGCAGAAGGCGGTCGCTTATGGTGTCGGCAAGTCCAGCTTCGTGCGTCTGTCGGACGGCACGGTCAAGGAATTCAAGGAAGAGCGCACGGTGGAGGCGATCGCCTTTGCGCCGAAGGGCCTGCGCATTGCCGTTGCCCGTTATAACGGCGTGACGCTGCATTGGGTGGCGACAGCAGGCGATCCTGTCGATCTGGAATGGAAGGGCGCCCATACCGGCGTCACCTTCTCGCCCGACGGCAAGTTCCTCGTCACCACCATGCAGGAAAACGCCCTGCATGGCTGGAAGATGGAAGCCACCAAGGGCGGCATGGAAGCCCGCCACATGCGCATGACGGGTTATCCCGCCAAGGTGAAGTCCATCTCATGGTCGGTGAAGGGCAAGTGGCTCGCCTCATCGGGCGCGCCGGCTGCCATCGTCTGGCCGTTCTCCGGTAAGGACGGCCCGATGGGCAAGGCCCCGGAAGAACTCGGCAGCCGCGCCAACATCATGGCCACCAATGTCGCCTTCCACCCGGTGGAAGACGTGCTCGCCATCGGCTTCATCGACGGCATGATCCTTGGCGTGCGGCTCGCGGATGGCAAGGAAGCCCTGCTGCGCCGCCCCGGCAAGGGCGCCATTACCAGCATGGACTGGAGCGCCACCGGCAATCTGCTCGCATTCGCCTCGGAAGCGGGCGATTGCGGGATTATTGATATTTCGGCTTGAAGTGTGGTTGGCTGCGCAGCGGGCTGATTCCAGTCCGCGAGGCCACGGCCACAGTCAATCCTCGGCAAAACCCTATTCGCTCACCTGCCGTCGCGTCAGGAACAGCAACAGCAGCGCCGCACCCGCGCCAACCGAAGCCAGCCGGATCGACGTGCCGAAGCTCGCATATTGGGACACGAACCCCATTAAGGGCACCGCAAACAGGCCGGCAAGGAAGATGGAGTTCATGTAGAGCGCGGTTGCCCGTGCCGTGCGGCCGCGCGCGAAGCCCTGCACGAAGGTTAGGCAGGTGCCGGCGCACAGCCCGTAATAGGCGCCTTCCATTGCCGCACCGACAAGCATGGCCGGCAAAGTCTGGACCGAAGCGATGATGTTGAAAGCGATGATCGCCATCACCGCCGAGACGCCAAGCAGGATCCGGGCGCTGACCCGGCGCATGATCCTCGGCGCAAGCAGGATCAGCAGAACCTCCATAGCACATTTGACGCTGAGCGACAGGCCCGGCACGTAATCCGGCAGGCCCACTTCGCGCACCAGAAACACAGGCAGGGCCGAGGCGCAGAGCGCGTGGGCAAAAGACATGCAGAAGCTGGCCGCCGCCGCCATCAACAGCGGCAGGTTGCGCCGCGTATCGGCATCACCGTCTGCCCGCCGTTCCATCGGACAGGTCTGGCCGCGCGGCACGATGGCGAGCGCCAGCCCGGCCCAGATGGCTGCCATCATCATGGCATTTATAAAAACCGCTTTCGCCCCGGCAAGATCGAGGATCAGGTAGGCCGCGGCCGGAAGCAGCATCCATGCCAGCGACACCATTGTGCGCAGGAAGGCGTTATATGAAGGCGCATCCAGTGCATTTACCCGGCCATAGTAGCGACCATAACTGAAAATCAGGGTACTGGCGGCATTGGAAAGCCCCATGCCCGTTGCCGTCACCGCCACCAGCAATGCCAGGTGCCCGGAGGTCGCCGCCGCCGCTGCGATAAAAGCACCGAATACAGAGAGCAGCAGCAATGGCCGCACCCGCACGCCGGCATCCACGCGCTCGCCATAGAAACGGCTGGCGATGATCGACGCCACCATTGCCGTCACGCTGTAGAGACCAAGCGTGGCCGGCGGGTGACCGAGCACCTGAATGATATAAAACCCGATAAACGGCACGACAGCCGCATTGGTGCTGCCGGCGATGAAAACCAGCAGCGCGATCAGATAGGCCTGACGATCAAAAGCGCCCGGCGAGGTGTTTTTCTGTAGCATGGGGGAATCGACTGAAGATCGGCAGCGGGAGTGGATTGAGGCCACCATCACATCAAAAGGGTATGCTGTTCAAGCCCGGGCGGAAGGCTATGTGTGTTTCGTTCCCTGCGAAGCACGACACATGACGCGTGTGCTTCCCTTGGCGTTCCCCGGGGTGTCGGGGCGTCGCAATATCTGCGCCGCCCCTTGTCGAAAACGGGATAACCGTCAGAACTTCACGCCAAGGCCAACCTTGACGACATGTTCGCTGACGTCACCTTTCGAAGTGATCGGACCGGTATGGTAGGTCGCCTTGCCGAAGTCGTTGTAACGATATTCGACGCGTCCAAACAGGTTGTTGGTGAAGGCATAGTCGATACCCGCGCCGACAGTCCAGCCGTGCAGTACCTTGCTGTCCTCACCGAAGGGCGCCTTCACTTCGCTGTCCGTCGCGGTGTAACCGGCTGCGGTGTAGATCAGCGCCCGGTCGATCGCATAACCGGCGCGCAGGCGTGCAGAGCCGTTCAGGCCCGCGGAAACCTCGCTGGTGACGATGGTCTTGTCGCCCCAAGCGTAACCGAGATCGCCTTCGACGCCGAGAATGACGGAGGATGCAACTTCGAAATTATAGCCCGCGAAACCGGAAAAACGGCCGCCGTCAAATTCGTGCTTGGTGGTAACACCGAAGGTGGTCGACTTCACGCGGTTCCAGCCATAACCGGCCGAGGCACCGACATAAACACCGTCCCAGGAAAAGGCAGGCGCAACGTCATTGACGGCCGGTGCTGCCGGAATATCGCCGACGGCGTCGGCGGCAACGGAGGCGCCGGAAAGGATGCCGAGCAGGCCGAGGGAGAGAAGAGATTGTTTCAACATGCGATAGCTCCTTGAAAATACCATCCCGCCACCTGCGTGATGCGAGTATTTCGCGACCAGAAACGCAGGTGATGACGGGGTTGACGCACCCCTAGACTGAAGAACATCGTGGTTAAAATCACGGAAACAGCCTATACAAAAAAACTCTTTCCGAACGTATTCCGATTAATATTTTCAATATTTACCAAATATAAATTCGAATTCACTCGAATAATCCCGGGCTGTCCGCCGTAACATATCGTGGCTGCCATCGCGTCACAAAAACCATCATGAGTAGTGGTCATCCCGCTTTTTTGTGTGTGCAGTCATCGGCGGTCACGCCAACAAAAAAAGGGAGCCCAAAGGCCCCCTTGCAGTCATGCGATGCGCCGTTTGTTCTTGCCGGCAGCGCCTTGCGCCATAGATGCGCAAACTCGGGCCTTTGCCGGTCCATGTGCTGCGCGCATCGTCTGTGTCGAAAATCCCTGTCGATTTCCGAACCATTCATTCAGAGCGGGATGGCGAAAGCCGAGGGTTTCGCCATCCCTTTCTTCGTCCCTCAGTGCCGGCGCTTTTTGCCGCCGTCATTCTTGTTGTCGATACCATCGACGGACGTCTTGTTGCCGTTGAGCACGCCGTTCAGGATGCCGGTCTTGTTGCCGTTCAGGATCCCATTATTGGACAGGATACCGCTGACACCGAGATCGATGCTCGGCGAGACAACGACGAGGGCGCCGCCCTTGTTGCTGTTACCGGACAGGATGCCACCCAGAAGACCGCCCGCATTGGCCTGACCAACGGAAGCGACAGTAAGAATAGCGGCGACACAAGCAAATTTAGCAATCATTTCTCTCTCCTCTTATGTTTGATCACGCCATCTGGCGTAACTGAACTGTATATTTAGAGGATTCTAATTCAAGCAAAGGCTAATATTACAATAAACAATTAACTTTAATACTGGTTATTTTAATAGGATTTTACGTACCTATCTTTCATGCGCTTCACCTCTATTACGGCATTGGTGTCCAACAGCGACGTGGCGACAGTAAAATGGCGCGGGAGACTTTATTAACCATCCAAATATAAGATATTGCTTAATTAGAGACCGGAGATGCGAATGCGGCTGGGGGGATATATCGCGCTTGTTCTCGGGCTTGCCTGTGCCTCCGCTGCGCGGGCGGGTGAAAACACCGATGAGCATAATGTCACCTACAAGTCCGGCATCGCGTATGACAGCAATTATTTCGCCGACACCAACCGGCTGAGCGCAATTTCGCTGCGTGCCGGTCTGGGGCTCAATGGCAAGGTCGTGCTTGAGGGTGCGGAGCTGCGTTATTCGCTCGAGCATGAGGAGGTCCGCCTCCCCCGCTACAGCTTCGCCAATGAACACAATACGATCGCCGCGCTGGGGCTGACGAAACGCTTTTCCGACAAGCTGGAATGGGCTGTCGAGCTGCGCGGCACCCGCAGCGATGCCGGCGATATCTTCCTGCATCTGCCGGAAGAAGACATCGGTTACCGGCGGCTGGATCACAAGCTGGAAGCCTCTTCCCAGCTCGGCATCCTCGCACTCGGCGGCAAGAATACGCTGACGGCAAGTTATGCCAGCCTGTTGAAAGGCAAGGCACGGTTCCGCCCGGCCTATTTCATGCCCACCCGGCTGGAAGCCAATGAGGCGCTTTTATCGCTGAAGGCCGAACATGTGCGTCCGCTCGCCGGCGGCGAGGCAGGGTTGACCATCGCCTATGACCGCATTCTCGTGCCGGAAGGGCAGCAGGAAAGATACGAGCGCTTCCCGTCCCAGACGCTGCGCGGCTCGCTGGCCTATGGCTACAAGTTCTCCGAGCGTTTCGCGGTTCTGGCCGAGGCGGGTCTCACCACCATTTCCGGGGACGAGATCAGCGACAAGGTGAAGCGCACCCGGCCTTATCTACGGGCGGAAGCGGAAATGAAAGCCTCCGAGCGCCTCGCCTTCGGTATCGGTTATTCGCAGGATTATGCGCTTTTTGATCCGGACGATTCCATCGCCGAATTTCACCGCCGCTGGCAGCTCGTCATGAAAAGCAGGCTCACCGAAAAAGTGGGGCTCGATCTTGCCCTGCGGCGCGTTCAGAAGGACTGGATCTACTACAATTACGACAGCAGCGAGCGCAGGCTGGTGGCTACGCTGACCTTTGATATCGGCAAGAACAGCAAGCTGGAACTGGAATTTAATCGCCTGCTGCATGGCGAACGCGATACCGACCTCGCTTATGACGGCTCCAGCATCACATCGCGTTTCAGCGGCACCTTCTGACGTCTCCCGGGAGCGGCGCGGGATCAGGTCGAAATTCGGTCCCAATTTCTGCTAGAGTCGGTCCTTCAAGATTCGAAGGCAGGACAGACCGGATAATGAACAGACGACTATTGCTTCTTGCGGCTGGCCTGACCTCCATTCCCATTGCCGCTTCGGCGCATCCGCACATCTTCGCGGAAGCCCGCATGGAAATCGTCGAGGGGCCGAACGGCACCATTCAGGAAGTACGCAACATCTGGCGTTTTGACGAGATGTTCTCGGCAAGCGTGGTGATGGATTACGACAAGAACAGCGACCTGAAGCTGGACAAGGACGAGCTGGCCGAGATCGGCAATACGGTCAAGGAATCGCTTGCCGAATATTCCTATTACACCTTCATCACCGCCAACGGGAAACCGGTGGAATTCGGCAAGCCCGACGCCATTCATGTGGATTACAAGGATCAGCAGATCCTGATGTTCTTTTCCGTGAAGCCGGCCAAACCTCTGGCCATCAAGGGCAAGCTCAGCTTCGGCGCCTGGGATCCGACCATGTATACGGCGATCGATTTTGCCAAGGACGGCGATATCGCCACCGAGGGCAAGGATCTGAATGCCTGCAAGCACCATATCGTGCGTCCCGATCCCGACGAGGTGATCTCGCAGAACCAGAGTTCGCTCACCGATGCCTTCTTCAACGATCCGACGGGCACCGACATGACAAAACTCTTTGCCACCCGGCTGGAGATATCATGCTGAGCCGCAGGGCAAGTCTTGCCGCCATCGCCATCGGCCTCATCGCGGTGGCCGGTGCTGCCCATGCCCAGTCGCCGCTCGGCATCGGTTCGGCGGAGCCGTCCTTTTCCGTCGGCGGGCCCTTTGCGCCGCTGATGCAGTGGATCAACGTGCACCAGCAGATGTTCTACCGCGCGCTGACCGGTGCGCTGAGGGCGATGCGTGAGGATAGCTGGGCGCTCGGTTCGCTGATCGGCCTTTCCTTTGCTTATGGCGTTTTCCATGCCGCCGGCCCCGGTCACGGCAAGGCGGTTATCTCTTCTTATATGATCGCCAATGAAACGCAGCTGAGACGCGGCATCCTGATTTCCTTCGTCTCCGCGCTCATTCAGGGTTTGATGGCCATCGGCCTTGTAGGTGCTGCCTGGCTGGTGCTGCGCGGCACCTCCATCACCATGACCAAGGCGACGCAGGCGATGGAGATCGCCAGCTTTGCCATGGTGGCTTTGTTCGGCGCCTGGCTCTTGGTGCGCAAGCTCTGGTCGCTGCGCATCCGGCGCGAACCGGTTCCCGTCTTCGCCACGGCGGGCGAGGCCCCGGCGGCCAGAACCACCGGCATGGGCACGGGCCTGCGGTTCCAGGGCAAGCCGGTCTTTGCTGACCATGATCACAACGGCACCGGCGATCTCTGCACCGCCTGCGGAAAGTCGCACGCACCCGATCCCATGCTCTTGAAGGGCAAAAATTTCAGCCTGCATGAAGCATGGTCGGCCATTATCGCGGTCGGCCTCAGGCCCTGTTCCGGCGCGATCATCGTCATGAGCTTTGCGCTTTTAAACGGGCTTTATCTCGGCGGCGTGCTTTCCGTGCTCGCCATGTCGCTCGGCACCGCCATCACAGTATCGGCTCTCGCCATCATGGCCGTTTCCGCCAAGGGGCTTGCCGTGCGCTTCGCCGGCCCCGGCAGCCGCAAGGCCGCCGGCATCAGCCACGCGATCGAAATCGCCGGCGCGCTTTTCGTGCTGATCATGGGGCTGCTGCTGCTCGGTGCGTCGCTTCAGTTCTAAAGCATTTCCAGTAAAACTGCGGAGCGGTTTTACGCCCGGAAAATGCGATAAAACGAAGAAATAGAGCCCATTTTAGTGCCCTACCCGTCGCGGCGGCGCTGATACCGCGCCCGCAGCCAGAACAGCAGGAAAAAACACAACACCGCCACGGTGCCGAAGCTGGCGGCGAGCCAGGGCGAATAATCACCCAGCCACAGCATGATCTTCGGCATGACGAAGAAGACCAGCCCGAAGCCGATGATGATGAGGGCGGCGGCGATGGCCGGCGACCAATCCTTCTTGCCGCTGGTCGGCTTTGCAGGCGTTGGTTTCTCAGGCGCTGGCATTGGTCAGCTCCGCGCGGATATCTTCGAGCTTGCGCTTCTGGTTGCCATCAGAGGCGAAATTATCAGGCGCAAGCCAGGCTTCGAAGGCCTTGCCGATCACCGGCCATTCACCGTCGATCATCGAGAACCACGCCGTGTCCCGGTTTTGCCCCTTCGAGACCATATGCTGGCGGAAGACACCCTCGAAGGTGAAACCATACCGTTTCGCAGTGATCTTGGAGGGCTCGTTTTGATTGTGGCATTTCCACTCGTAACGGCGATACCCCAGATCCTCGAACACATGTTTCGCCATCAGATAATGGGCTTCCGTCGCGAGCGGCGAGCGCTTCATCTTCGCGCCATGGGCGACGGAACCGACCTCGACCACACCATTGGCGGGATCAGGCCGCATGTAGCTCGCCATGCCGACGACCTCGCCGGTGGCATTTTCGACAAAGATGAGCGTCACCCAGTTGAGCTTTTCGCCTGCGCCGATGAGCCAGTCACCAAAGGCATCGGCATCGGGAAAGGCGCTTTGCGGGAAATATTTGAGCAGCGCATTCACGCCCTCGCCGCCAAGTGCTGTCCAGAGCTTTTCGAGATGTTTTTCGCGATCGAACGGCTCGGCGGTTACGTAACGGCCCTTCAGCACCACCGGCTTGGGCGCCGGACATCCTTTGAAATCACTCAGATCGCGCATTCTCTTCCCCATTTGCTGGCAGAAGGATTAGGGCAAGCGGGGCAGGATGACAACAGTGGATACGGCATTCTTGGTGGGTGGCGCTCACCCCCCTCTGCCCTGCCGGGCATCTCCCCCTCAAGGCGGGAGATCGACATGAGGCGGCCTCTCGGCCATCCTCAACGTTGCGAGTGAGCGAGCGTTACCTGCTGGCTGATCTCCCCCCTTGAGGGGGAGATGCCCGGTAGGGCAGAGGGGGGTGAACCCCAAACTCCGACTTACACCTTCGCCGCCACCACGGTCGCCTCAATATGATCCACCAGCGCATCCGGCAATCCCAGGCGCCCGGCAAGAAGGTCGAGATACCCCCGCTCCGCCCGCGTATCCGCCTCGATTGCAAGCCGCGAAGCCGTATAAAGCTCCACCTTCTGCTCTTCGGTGCGGGCAGCAGCCACCAGCGCGTCGATGTCGAGAGGATCGGCCAGTTCCTTTTCCAGGAACCGCTCGGCTTCCGTATCGAGGCCGGAGATCTGGACCTTGTCCATGATATTGGCGCGCTCCTGCTCATCGATATGACCATCGGCCTTGGCGGCGGCGATCATCGCCTGGATGAGCTTCAGCGCAAAATCATTGGAAAGGGCTGGCGATTGCGGATGGAAGGCGGAATCAGCCGGCGGGGCGAGAAGCTCCGGCTCGGGTTTCGGCGCGGCTTCTGGGGCCTGGCCGGATTTGTAGTTCTTGTAAGCGAGATAACCGAGGCCGGCGATGGCGGCGACACCGCCGATGGTGGCGACATTGCCGGCGAGCTTGCGGCCGGTCTTGGTTCCGAAAATGGCGGCGGCAAGGGCACCGGCCTTCAGGGGATTGTTCTTGGCGATATCGGCGGCCTGCCCGGCTCTGTCACGGACGCTTCCCGAAAGGCCCGGCACCTGAGAGCCGAGGAATTGTTCAAGAAGCTTCTTGGCGTCGAACATCAAAATCTCCTGTAGAGGTCAAATCTACAGGGGAGATAGGAAGCCGTGGGCCGAATACAAATGTCAAACCCGCTCACGCCTTCGTGAACGGGTTTGACAGAGCTCATATCAGCCGCGCAAAATCAGCCGCGCAGGGCAGCCGCTTCGGCGGCAAGCTTGGTGATGCCCGCCCAGTCGCCGGTCGCCACCAGTTCGCGCGGGGCAACCCAGGAGCCGCCGACGCAGACGACATTCGGCAGCGACAGGTAATCATTGGCATTCTTCAGCGATACGCTGCCGGTCGGGCAGAATACCGTGCCGGCAAGCGGCGAAGACAGCGCCTTAAGGTAAGGCGCACCACCGGCCTGTTCCGCCGGGAAGAACTTCAGCACCTTGTAGCCCTCGTCGCGCAGCGCCATCACTTCGCTGGCCGTGGCGGCGCCGGGGAGCAGCGGCACCTTGGAAGCGCGCGCGGCTTCCAGCACGCTTTTATTGATGCCGGGGCTGACGATGAAGGTGGAGCCCGCTTCGGCCGCCGCTTCGAAATCCTTAGCGTTGAGGATGGTGCCGGCGCCGACATGGGCGCCTTCCACTTCCGCGGCAACCGCACGAATGGCATCGAGTGCCGCCGGAGTGCGCATGGTGATCTCGATTGCCTTCAGGCCGCCTGCAACCAAAGCGCGCGCCAGGGGAACGGCGGAAGCGGCATCATCCACGATCAGCACCGGCACGACCGGCTGCAGTTTGAGGATGGAGAGAAGTTTTTCGGAATCCTGGGCCAAGACGAGCCTCCTTGCGCGATTGAAACGATTGAAATCCCGTTTACCGATTAGCCTGCCCCGGCTTTGATGTCGAGGCATGGCGGGGCCATTTTTCATCCAGATACTTCAATCAATTCGCTTCTTCATGAAGCTCTCTTGCGATAATCTGCCCCCCCAGTTTGCGGAGACAGCATGGCCAAGGAAATCGAACGGAAGTTTCTTGTTGCAGGCGGTGAATGGCGCGATGAGGTGACACATAGCATGGCTTTTCGGCAGGCATATGTCGCCTCGCTGGAAAATCGCTCGGTCCGGGTCAGGATCGTCGACGGGCGTGATGCCACACTGACCATCAAGATCGGCGCAAGCGCGCTTGTCCGCGATGAATATGAATATTCCATTCCCCTCAAAGACGCGGAAGAGCTGATGGCGAGCGCACCGGGCGTGGTGATCGAGAAGACGCGCCACACGGTGGACCATGGCGGCTTCACCTGGGAGGTGGATGTTTTCGAAGGACAATATCGCGGGCTGGTCGTGGCCGAAGTCGAAATGAATGACGAGAACGCCAATCCCGATCTGCCGTCCTGGCTGGGCAGGGAAGTCACCGGAGACAAGCGCTTCTCCAACCAGTCGCTTGCCATGGACTGTCCGAATGGAGACCTGTCGGATGCCCTTCAGAATTGATCCGAAAAAGCCTTTCGGCGATGAAATCCGCCGGGCCGGACTGGAATTGATCGAGGATGCGGTCACCATCCTGCGCGACCAGCCGTCGGGATCGCATGAGGCGGTGCACGATGCCCGCAAGCGCTTCAAGCGGTTGCGGGCGCTCTATCGCCTGATCCGCAAGGTAGCGCCCGATTTCGCCCGCGAGGAAAATACCCGCTTCCGCGATATCGCCCGCTCGCTCGCCTTTGCGCGTGATGCGACGGCGCTGGTGGAAACCGCGGAATATCTCGAGGCTTTTGCGGCTTCCGATACGCAGGGTGAGGCATTGCGGTCGGTTACCATCATGCTACGCGAACGCCGCGACGATGCCCTTGACCACGAAGCCGGTCTCGATGAGGCGATTGCGGCGGCCATTGCCGGCTGCGAAACGGGACGCGAAAGGCTGGAGGGCCTTTCCCTGCCTGATGACCTGAACAAGACCGCAAGACTGGTGAGAACCGGCTGGGCGAAACAGAGGGTCAAAGCGCGCAAGGCGCTCTCCTGTTGTCGCGAGCAGGCGGATGTCGAACATTTCCACGAATTGCGCAAGGCGGGCCAGACCTACTGGATGCATCTTGGCCTGATGCGCCGCCTCTGGCCGTCTGCCATGCGCGCCAAGCGCGCCGACACCAAGCGGCTGGTCGATATTCTCGGCCACGAGCATGATCTCTCCGTCCTTACCGCCGTCGCCGACGGGGAACCGGACCGTTTCGGCAATGGCGAGCGGCTGGCCCTGCTACTTGCTGCAATCATCGAACGGCAGCAGGCGCTGCGTGCCGAAGGCCTTGTACTGGCCGACGAGGTGTTTTCCGAATCCGCCCGCACGGAGAGTCGCATCGTCGGCCTGTTGTGGCGCCAGGCGGCGAAATAGGCTGAAGACTGCGGTGTTGGGATGGGGTGTTGCGCTCTCACCCATCCCGGGTTTGAGGCACGAACCGCCTGCCCTCTTTTGCATCCTTGCATCTGATATTTGACGATTTTCAAAATAGCGCGATCCGCTGATAAATATTGCTTTGCGGCCGCTGTCGCTGTATTTCAGCGCCCATGACCGACACGACCATTCTCCCCCGCCCGGAAGTCTCTGGTGATTTCCTTGTGGCAGCGCTTTATCATTTCGCCCGCCTGCCGCGGTTCGAGAGCCTGCGCGAGCAGCTGTTCGGACTCTGCCAGCAAAATGGCGTCAAGGGCACGCTGCTGCTTGCCGCCGAAGGCATCAACGGCACGATTGCCGGGCCGGATGCGGGCGTTCAGGCCGTGCTTTCCTTCCTGCGCGCCCAGCCGGAATTTGCCGCACTGGAGCACAAGGAAAGCCGTGCCTCGCACATGCCTTTCGTGCGCCTGAAGGTGAAGCTCAAGAAAGAGATCGTCACCATGGGCGTGCCGGATATCGATCCGAACCGCATTGTCGGAACCTACGTCGAGGCGCGAGACTGGAACGCGTTGATTTCCGACCCGAATACCATCGTCATCGACACCCGCAATGATTACGAGACCGCCATCGGCGTCTTCAAGGGCGCGGTCGATCCGCAGACGAAAACCTTCCGCGAGTTTCCCGACTGGGTGAAGAACAATCCCGGCCTGCACAACAAGCCGAAGATCGCCATGTATTGCACCGGTGGCATTCGCTGCGAAAAGGCCACCGCCTTCATGAAGGAACAGGGTTTCGACGAGGTCTATCACCTCAAGGGCGGCATCCTGAAATATCTGGAGGAAGTGCCGGAAGAAGAGAGCCTGTGGGAAGGCGCCTGTTTCGTCTTCGACGAGCGCGTCTCCGTGGTGCACGGCCTTGCCGAAGGCGACCACCAGCTCTGCCACGCCTGCCGCAACCCGATAACGCCGGAAGTTCGACTGTCACCCAAATTCGAGGAAGGTGTATCCTGCCCGAGCTGTTACGACGAGCGCAGCGAAGACGATCGCCAGCGTTTCCGCGACCGGCAGCAGCAGATCGAACTGGCAAAGACCCGCGGCGAACGGCATCTGGGGCGGTAAGCCGGCTCGGCTATCGGACTGCATTTGCATTTGGATCGAGCGGGTGCCGCGTATTTCTTCTCCCCGGCGGGAAGAAGAAATGAACCGCACCTTAGGTGATCAAGAATCGGTGGAGGTAATCAGCCTCACGCCCCCGCCCGAAGCGCAAATAGCGGTGCGTCCTGCCCGTCCAGCATGGTGGTGATATCTTCGGCAGCAACCGGCTTCGAGAACAGGTAGCCCTGCAGTTCATCACAGCCGCACAGATGCAGGATGGCCGCCTGTTCTTCCGTCTCGACGCCTTCGGCCGTCACCGGAATGTCGAGCGATTTCGCCAACGCTACGGTCGCCTGCAGCATTTCCAGCGAGCGGCCGCCCTTATCGAGCGCCATGATCAGCGAGCGGTCGATCTTCATGCGGTCGAAACCGAAGCGGCGCAGATAACCGACACTGGCAAAACCGGCACCGAAATCATCAAGCGCTATGTGCAGGCCGAGCTGCTTCAGCTTGTCGATCGCCGCACTCGCCCGCTCCGGATGCTGGATGAAATAGCCTTCCGTCATTTCCAGCCGCAACCTTTCGGACGGCGTCTGCGTCGCATCGAGAATATCCGCGACATAACCGGAAAAGGCGGGATTGCGGAACTGCACGGGGGAAATATTCACCGACAGCTTGATGGACGGCCATTGCCGTGCCGTCTCGCAGGCCTTGCGCAGCACCAGAAGGCCGAGGCGGTCAATCAGGCCACTGGTCTCGGCGGCGGCAATGAAAATATCCGGCGGCACGAAACCATAACCCGGCCGCTGCCAGCGGGCCAATGCCTCCACACCCGTGATGCAGCGCGTGGCGGCGCTGACAACCGGCTGATAAACCACCTGTATCTCGTCATTCAGGATCGCGGAGCGCAGATCCGCTTCCAGCTGGAGTTTCTCTTCGCGCAGCGCATCCATCTTCAGCTCATAGGAGACGTAACGCCCGCGTCCGTTCTCCTTGGCCTGGTACATGGCCATATCGGCACGGCGCAACAGTTCCTCGCCATTGATATCGCCGGCGCGGGAAACCGACGTGCCGATGCTGCAACCGATGCTCGCCACCCGTTCGCCGATGCTGAAAGGCTCGGTGAAGAGTTCGAGAAGCGCCAGACACAGCTTGCGGCCTTCCGACCAGACATCGTTGCCCTGAATGGCGATGGCGAATTCATCACCGCCGAGCCGCGCCAGCACCGCGCCTTCCGGCACCAGCACCCGCAGCGCCGCCGCCACGCCCTTGATCAGCCGGTCGCCGGCGGCATGGCCATAGGAATCGTTGATTTCCTTGAAGCCGTCGAGATCGAGATAGAGCAGCTTGATATCGGTCTTGTCGTGGCGGGCCTTGCCGACCATGCGGGTGAGGTGAGCAAACAGCCCGGCGCGGTTGTCGAGCCCGCTCAACCGGTCGCGCAGCGCCTCTTCCCGCGCCGCCGCCTCATCCGCCTTCAGCCGGTCGAGCGTGGCCGAGCCGATGATGAGCAGTACCAGGAAAAACGTGCCGGCAATACCGAGCGCGGTAAAGACCACCGGCCGCGCTTCATGGAAGCTGACATCCCCCGGCAGATGCGAACGCCAGACGAGCCGGGCCAGCACCTGCCCCAGCGGATTGACGATATCCACATGATTGGCGGCAGGTCCGTCGCCATATTGAAGTTCCAGCCCCTCAACGACGTAATTGCGGGCAAGCTTGTCCACCGTCGCCTGCTTGAGGTGCCGGGCGAAGATCAGATAACGACGCTCAGTGCTATCCGTGGCCAGCGCGCCGGATTTGAGCCGAACAAGCGCGACACCGGCAGCGGCGACGCCGTCTTCGGTTTTGACGAAACCCGTCACCTGCGAGGTGATGCTTGGGCGCATGGCCTGCACCCGCTCGATCATCTCCTTCAGGCCAGCGGCAAAATAGGTGTCATAAGTCCATTTCACCGGTTTGCCGTCCTGGTAAGCCATTCGGGTCTTGCCGTCTTCATCCAATACCACGGCGGTGTCGAAAAGATCGCTGTTGACCGTCATCTCGCCATAGTTGCTTGCCACCCAGTCGAAACGATCAGGGGCGTAGACATACTCGGCGGCATCGTCCCATGCGGCGTAATCGTTCAGCGTCGCGCCAAGCTGATCGCGGAAGGTGACGAGAGCACCCGCCGTCGTTTCTCGCGAGCGGGCATTGTCGAGCAGGTTGGCTTTTTCCCGGACCTGGCTGAGGGCTGAGAGGACGAGCGCGGTGACGATGAGAAGCACCAGCGCGAAGGTGGACAATACGACGCCGACGGCGGTTCTGCGCCCGACCGGCAAATAGTCCCCAATGTTGCGCGGCGCAATCCGCATAAAATCCCCTTTTAAAGCATCATCTTGCGAAGGAAACATTCAAAAGGCGTTAAACCGCCCCGCAACGCCGCCCCAAAAAACAACGGGTACAAAACGACAGTCCGGGCGAGAAGCTGAAAAATCTTTCCCTGAAATGGCAGGGGTTTTTCACGGAAAACCGGTTATCGCCGTTCCCAAAACAAAAAACCTCCCCCGCGAACGGGAGAGGTAATCAATTCCACCATGCGGCAGTTTCTTACCAGGACGGGATGACCGTGCCGTTGTACTTTTCCAGAATGAAGGCCTTAACTTCCGGGCTGTGGTAGGATTCCACCAGCGTCTTCACCCAGGGCTTGTCCTTGTCCTGCGCACGAACGGCGATGACGTTTGCATAAGGAGACTTTTCGCTTTCGATGGCGATGGCGTCCTTCTTCGGGTTCAGGCCCGCAGCTGTGGCATAGTTGGTGTTGATGACCGAAGCGTCGGTGTCGTCAAGCGAACGCGGCAGCTGGGCGGCGTCAAGTTCGACGATCTGGATGTTCTTCGGGTTTTCGGTGATGTCGGCAGGCGTTACCTTCAGGCCGGCCTCTTCCTTGACCTTCAGCACACCCTTGGAGGCGAGAACCAGAAGCGCACGGCCGCCATTGGTCGGGTCGTTCGGAATGCCGATGGTTGCGCCGTCCTTCAGCTCGTCAAGGTTCTTCACCTTCTTGGAATAAACGCCCATCGGGGTGGTGATGGTGGTGCCGACGCTGACGAGATCGAACTTGCGGTCGGCGATCTGGTTGTCGAGGTAAGGCTGGTGCTGGAAGGAGTTGGCCTGCAACTCGCCATCATTCAGCGCCTGGTTCGGCACGACATAGTCGGAGAATTCGATGATATCGATATCGAGGCCCTTGGCAGCCGCGATCTTCTTCACCTGTTCCATGATCTGCGCGTGTTCGGCGGGGGTAACGCCGATCTTGATGGTTTCCGCCAGCGCCTGCCCGGCGGTGAAGAGAGCAGCGAGCGAAGCCGCGAGTATGAGTTTCTTCATGGGTGTCTCCTTGGGTTTGTTGTTCTTGGGTATCGGTCTTGAACGGTCGGATCAGTTCTTCCGGGTCCGCTTGTCGAAACTGCGCGCCAGCCGGTCGCCGGCGCTCTGCACCAGTTGCACCAGCACGATCAGCACCAGAACCACGGCCAGCATCACATCAGGCATGAAGCGCTGGTAACCGTAGCGGATGCCGAGGTCACCCAGCCCGCCGCCGCCGACCGCGCCGACCATGGCCGAATAACCGATGAGGCTGACCAGCGTCAGCGTCAGCGCCAGCGTGATACCGGGCTTGGCTTCGGCGAGCAGCACCTTGGTGACGATCTGCAACGGCGTCGCGCCCATGGCGCGGGCGGCCTCGATCAGGCCCTTGTCCACCTCGCGGATCGCCGCCTCCACCAGCCTTGCGATGAAGGGTACGGTCGCAACCGTCAGCGGCACGATGGCCGCATTGGTGCCGATCGACGTGCCGGCGACGAGACGGGTGAAAGGAATGATCGCCACGACAAGAATGATGAAGGGCGTGGAGCGCGCCGCATTAACGATGAGGCCGAGGATGCGGTTGGTCATCGGTGCTGGAAACAGTTCGCCCTTGCCGCTGGTGGCGAGGAACACACCCATGGGCACGCCGATCAGCGAACCGACAATGCCGGCCACCGCCACCATGTGCAGCGTCTGCAACAGGCCCTTCAAAAGAAGGTTGAAGATCATATCAGGCGACATAACCGAGCACCTCCGTGTGAAGACCGGTTTCCGCATAAAAGCGGTTGGCGCGGGCGGCGACCTCAGCCGATGCCGGATAGGAGACAACGAGCGAACCGAAGGGCTGGCCGGAAATTTCCTCGATGGTACCGGCGAGAATATTCACGTCTGGGCCGATTTCAGCAACAAGCCGGGCGGTAAGTGGCTGGAAAGCCGTCTCGCCGAAAAAGACCAGGCGCACCAGAACGCGGTCGCCGTCCGTGGCTTCCTGCTTCAGCCCCGAAGTGACCCAGTGCGGCAACTTCACACCGACCGAGGACGACAGCAGGCTGCGCGTCGTCTCATGTTTCGGCGCGGTGAAGATGTCGAAGGTCGTGCCTTCCTCGACGATCAGGCCCCTGTCGATGACGGCCACTTGCGAGGCGATGGTCTTCACCACTTCCATCTCATGGGTGATGAGCAGCACGGTCAGGCCAAGTTCGGCATTGATGCGCTTCAGCAGTTCGAGGATGGACTGCGTCGTTTCCGGATCGAGCGCCGAGGTCGCCTCGTCGGACAAAAGCAGCTTCGGCTGGGTGGCGAGCGCGCGGGCAATGCCAACACGCTGCTTCTGGCCACCCGAGAGTTCCGCCGGATACCGCTTTGCCTTGTCGGAAAGCCCGACGAGATCGAGCAGCGGCGCGACGCGAGCCTCGATTTCCTTCTTGCCCAGGCCGGCGATTTCAAGCGGCAGGGCCACATTATCGAAAGCGGTGCGTGAGGACAAAAGGTTGAAGTGCTGGAAGATCATGCCGACGGACCGGCGCAGCGTGCGCAGGCTCTTTTCATCAAGCGCTGCAACATCGACGCCATCAACGACCACACGGCCGGTCGAGGGCTTTTCAAGGCCGTTGGCGAGGCGGATGAGCGTGGACTTGCCAGCGCCCGAGCGGCCGATGATGCCGGTGATGGAGCCTTTCGGCACGGTATAGTCGATACCGGCAAGGGCTGCGAAGCCGGGCTTGCCGTCGGTACCGCCAAAGGTCTTGGTCACGCCTTCAAACGTGACCATCGGCTCCTTTGCCGCCCCTTCCGGGACCGCCTGTTCTGAACGCGCGGGCGAGGCCGCACTGGATGGAAAATTCATTGTGAACTCTGGGAATGCGTGACGGATCGGGTCTCAAAAAATCCTGTTGCGGTGCTGAACCGCTCTCTTCATGCAGCCTTCGGGCACATTCGATGACAGCTGATTTTCCGGGTCATTTCGTCAGGCTTTCACTCAGAAATGCCGGGGATCGGCAATTCGATGGCGCATACTTGCCCGCACACGCCACCTTTTAACAGGGATGTTTTTTCAATTATCTGAAAAGAGAGAAAAAATCTACCGCAAAGCCGCCTTGGCGGCCCTGCGGCAGTCAAGATTTCGCGACGATATGAAAATCACACGCGGCTGGTGAATTCCTCGAGCGGGCGGCGGACCTTTTTCAGGTTCACCAGCCAGTCGCCATCCGGCTGGCGATAACCGAGCGGCAGGATGGTGACGGAGCGCAGGCCCTTCTCACGCAGGCCGAGAATCTCGTCGAGCTTGGCCGGATCGAAACCTTCCATCGGGGTGGAATCCACACCCTCGAAAGCGGCCTGGGCCACGGCCATGCCGAAGCCGATATAGGCCTGACGCGCAGCATGTTCGAAATTCACCTG
Source organism: Agrobacterium sp. El2ro-1b (assembly GCF_048298475.1). Classification (NCBI taxonomy): domain Bacteria; kingdom Pseudomonadati; phylum Pseudomonadota; class Alphaproteobacteria; order Hyphomicrobiales; family Rhizobiaceae; genus Agrobacterium; species Agrobacterium sp. El2ro-1b. The sequence continues at coordinate 435,027 of NZ_CP103459.1, forward strand.
CTGGTCGCGCTGCGGATAGGTGGTGAGCAGCATCTGGCGATAGGCTTCCCAGCCTTCATTCTTGATGCCGCGTTCTTCATTGACCAGATCGAACATGTGGTTGATCCGCTCTTCGGTGTAATTGTCCCACGCCGCAAATACCAGCAGATGCGAACCTTCGGTGACCTGCGCCTGGTTCCAGGCGATCTCGCGGATCTTGGCGCGCACTTCCGGGTCGGAGACGACGATCACCTCGAAAGGCTGCAGGCCGCTGGAGGTGGGCGCCAGCCGCGCCGCCTCAACGATACGCTCGACCTTGTCTTCCGCGACTGTCTTGGAAGGATCCATTTTCTTGGTGGCATAACGCCAGTTGAGTTTTTCAATAAGCATGTTCGTTTTCCCTTGGGAGGACCAGCCCGCCCTGCCTCTTTGAGAGGCAGAAACGGACGCTACGCCTTCGTAGCCTGCCTGACATAGGGGACGGGATGACGGGTGCAAGCAGGCACCGCGGAGTAACCAACGAAAAACTCAGCATGACTGATGATTTTGTTTACTTATTATTTTTCCTGCTTCGTATTTTCAGGAGCGTGATTGCCCTTCGGAAATCCCGAAGCCAAAGCACTATACCACTTGCCGCTGTTCTTCAGCGTACGCACCTGCGTGTCGTAATCCACATGCACGAGGCCGAAGCGCATGCGGTAGCCCTCTGCCCATTCGAAATTATCCATCAGGCTCCAGGCGAAATAACCGCGCATCGGGTAACCGTCGCGGATGAGATCGGCGACGATGCCGAGATGTTCGGCATAATAATCAAGCCGCGGCTGGTCATTCACCTCCCCGTTTTCGACGCCGACAGTATAGCAGGCGCCGTTTTCGGTGATGTAGCATTCCGGCAGGTCGTAACGCTTGTAGAGCGTCTCCACCAGCGACTGGAGCGCCGGAGCATAAACTTCCCAACCGATATCGGTCTTCACATCGCTAACGGCGGGAGCCGGTGTGGTGGCGGGGAACTCCGCACCCGGCGTCGCGTCGTTGGCAACGCGCATCGGCGTGTAATAATTCAGGCCCCACCAGTCGAGCTTCTGGCTGATGATGGCGAGGTCTTCCGCCTCCACGACTGGCATGCGATCACCCAGCGCCTCCATCATCTCCGCCGGATATTCGCCCTTGAAGACCGGATCGAAAAACGCGCCATTATGGAACTGGAATGCCCGCTCAGTGGCCTTCAGATCGGCCTCGCTGTCGGAAGCCGGAATGACGGAATGGGCGTTCAGCACCAGCCCCACCGGCACTTTTGGCGCTACATGGCGGGATGCCTCGACGCCGAAACCATGGGCGAGATTGATGTGGTGCATGGCGGCCAAGGCCGCCTCCATGTTGCGTTCGCCCGGCGCGTGAATGCCGTAGAGGTGGCTCAGCCACACCGCGCACCAGGGCTCGTTGAAGGTCGCCACCGCATCCAGCCGGTCGCCCAGACGGGCCATGACGGTCTTGGCGTAACGCTGGAAAGCATAGGCGGTGGAGCGCGAGGCCCAGCCGCCGTCGCCCATCAGGGTCAGCGGCAGATCCCAATGGTAAAGCGTCGCATAGGTCTTGATGCCGCGCGCCTTGCAGCCATCAACGAGACGGTCGTAGAAATCCAGGCCCTTTTCGTTGATCGGTCCGAAACCATCGGGAATGATACGCGGCCAGGCGATGGAGAAACGATAGGCCTCGACCCCCATCTCCTTGATGAGATCGAGGTCCTCTTCCCAGCGATTGTAATGATCGCAGGCGATATCGCCATTGTGACGCCCGAAGACATGGCCTGGCATGTTGCAGAAGGCATCCCAGATGGAGGGTTTGCGGCCATCTGCCTTGGTTGCACCCTCAATCTGGAACGAGGCGGTCGCGACGCCGAACAGGAAATCACCGGGGAAACGGGCTGCAAGCGTTTGGGGATCGGTCATCCGAGAGGCCTTTCTATCCATCGAGCGTGAAAAGATCAGCAGCGGTTTAGACCATGTCGCGTGCGAGGTACAGCCGGGCAGGCAGAATCTACAACGTTTCAGGATGCGCAGTTAACAAGTCCAAAGCGCTTTGTATGCACAAATGCCGCCGCGGCGGTTTAGCCGGCGGCGCAAGGCATCGGTCCGGCGAATGCGGGTGGAATGGGGAAGTGGTAGAAGTTTTTGCATTCGCCGGGCCGCCTTGTCAGGGCCGTGATAACGGCCCGTGGGGGCGGCGATAACGGCCCATCGGTCACGGCCTTTTCACGGCATCTATCCGATCAGCCCTTCCCGCCTCTGGCCCGGCGGGATGCCTTTCAGAAACATGGTTTGCCAGAACCATGCTTGTCGATGCCGGCCTCCGGTTCGCAAAGGGCGCCGCGCGTATCGCCCTTCCGTTCCGGTTGCGGGAAGAATGATGCGGCCAAACGGGCTGATGGGGATGAGTGGGAACGTATTTTTCGGGAAGTAACTGAAAACGAAGGAGGGGTGGTGCGGAATTGTCCTCACCTTGGGGTGCTGATGGCGAACAGGCCCCCTCATCCGGCCCTTCGGGCCACCTTCTCCCCGGCGGGGAGAAGAAATATGCCGCGCCCCTGGCATGTGGCAAGGAGCAGGAAGCTTGTTCTTCTCCCCGCCGGGGAGAAGTGCCGGAGCGGAGCGAGGCGATGTGGGGGTGACGTTGCCGTCACCCCGACAATCACGTCAAACGTAACGATTGACCACGTTTTCGAGATATTCCTGGCGACCGGACTTCGGCTCAGGATTGATATCGTCGCGCTCGACCAGCGCTGCGATCTCTTCGAGCTTCAACTCGCCGCGCAGCATCTTCTGGGCTTCCGGGGAATCCCACTTCGCGTAACGCTCGGAAAGCGGCTTGGACAGCGCGCCGTCCTCGATCATTTTCGCCGCCGCCTTCAGGCCACGGGCGCAGCAATCCATGCCGCCGATATGACCGATCAGCAGATCCTGCGGATCGAGCGACTGGCGACGCAGCTTGGAATCGAAATTGGTGCCGCCATTCTTGAATCCGCCGCCGGCGAGAACATGGTAATAAGCAAGCGCCATTTCCGGCACGTTGTTGGGGAACTGGTCGGTATCCCAGCCGGACTGGTAGTCGTTGCGGTTCATGTCGATGGAGCCGAAAATGCCGAAGGCATTGGCCATGGCCAGCTCATGCTCGAAGGAGTGGCCGGCGAGGATGGCGTGGCCCTGCTCGATATTGACCTTCACTTCTTTTTCGAGACCGTTTTTCTGCAGGAAGGCATAAACGGTTGCGACGTCGTAGTCATACTGGTGCTTGGTCGGCTCCTGCGGCTTCGGCTCGATCAGGATCGTACCTTCGAAACCGATCTTGTATTTGTATTCCACCACCAAATTGAGGAAGCGGCCGAGCTGGTCGAGTTCACGCGACAGATCGGTGTTGAGCAGGGTCTCGTAACCTTCACGACCGCCCCACAGAACATAATTCGCGCCGCCGAGCGTCTTGGTGGCGTCCATGCAGGTCTTCACGGTTGCGGCGGAGAAGGCGAAGACATCCGGGTCCGGATTGGTCGCGGCACCCGACATGAAGCGGCGGTTGGAGAAGAGGTTGGCCGTGCCCCACAGCAGCTTCACGCCGGTATCGGCCTGCTTCTGGGCGAAGTAATCGACGATCTCGTTGAGGTTCTTGGTGTTCTCGGCGAAGTTTTTGCCTTCCGGACGCACATCGGCGTCATGGAAGCAATAGAACGGTGAACCGAGCAGCGAGAAGAACTCGAAGGCCACGTCTGCCTTCAGCTTGGCGGCCTGCATCGTGTCTTCAAACCACGGGCGCTGGAAAGTCTGGCCGCCGAAGGGATCACCGCCCGGCCAGGTGAAGGTGTGCCAGTAGGCAACCGCGAAACGCAGGTGATCTTCCATGCGCTTGCCACCGACGATCTCGTCGGGGTTGTAGTGGCGGAAGGCCAGCGGATTGGTGCTGTCGGGGCCTTCATATTTGATTTTGGCGATATCGCCGAAGAAGCCTGTGCTCATTGGGTGGTTCCTCCTCTTGGGGTGGGTTTGGGTGGTGTTCAAAAATTAAGGTCAGCGTTTGCCGCTTACCCCCCTCTGTACTGCCGGACATCTCCCCCTCAAGGAGGGAGATCGGCAAGACGATAACTTCGGCGCATCCTCAGCAATGTGAGAGATGGCCGGGACGGCGCAGCAATTCGATCTCCCCCCTTGAGGGGGAGATGTCCGGCAGGACAGAGGGGGGTAAACCGCACCCTCGACACCTCACTGCGAAAGCGCCCGAATAGCCGGATAAAGCGCATGATACCGCCGGTAAGCCTCTTCATAAGCATCGCCAAGCGCTGCCACCGGCTCAATCGTCCGCGCCGTCTCCGGCTGCGAGCAGACGGCAACCGGATCGGCCCCAGTCGCGGCAATCAGGCCGAGACGGGCGGCACCAAAGGCCGCACCGAAATCGCCCTCAGCCGGAATATCGACGGGAACGCCAAGCGAGGTGGCGATCGAGGCCAGCCAATAGGCCGAACGAGAGCCGCCGCCGATAGCGGTGACGCGGGAGATGGACGTGCCGGCGGATTTCAGCGCTTCGAGATTGTCGCGGATCGCGAAAGTCACGCCTTCCAGCACGGCCTGGGTCAGCGCCTTGCGGTCGCTTTCATGCGACAGGCCGATGAAGGAACCACGGATGGCAGCGTCATTATGCGGCGTGCGTTCGCCGGAAAGATAGGGCGCGAAAGTGACGCCGGTCGGTGCGAGAAGCGTCTCGCCGAGTTCGCCGGTCAGATCGGCAGCGGATTGCCCGGTGAGGCGCGAATACCAGTTCAGCGCATCCGTGGCGGAGAGGATAACGCCCATCTGGTGCCAGGTGTTGGGCAGCGCATGGCAGAAGGCATGCACGGCGCTTTCCGGCTTCGGCAGATAGGAGGCATTGGCGGCGAAGAGGACGCCTGATGTGCCGAGCGACACGAAGGCGTGGCCCTCCTTCACCGTGCCCATGCCGCAGGCCGACGCCGCATTGTCGCCGGCACCACCGGCGACGACGGCGCGGCCGGAAATACCCCATTCGGAAGCCAGCTCAGTGCGAAGAACGCCCGCCTCATCCGTGCCTTCAACCAGCGACGGCATGTGTTTTTCATCGAGCCCGGTGGCGGCAAGCAGCTCAGGGGACCATTTACGCGCGCCGGTATCGAGCCAGGAGGTGCCGGCGGAATCCGACATTTCCGAGATATATTCGCCGGTCAGCCAAAGGCGGAGATAATCCTTCGGCAGCAATACCTTCGCCACTTTCGCGAAGATGTCGGGTTCGTTCTTCGCCACCCAGGCAAGCTTCGGCGCGGTAAAGCCGGGGAAGACGATATTGCCTGTGATCTTGCGGAAACGCGGATCGGCATCGAGCGCGGCGGCTTCGGCATGGGAGCGCGTGTCGTTCCACAGGATGCAGGGGCGCAGCACCTTGCCTTCGGCATCCACAAGCGTCGCGCCATGCATCTGGCCGGAAAGGCCGATGCCTTTCACGGCGGCAAGCTCTTTCGCAAACTTCTGCTTCAAGCCTGCAACGGCCGTTTTCGTCGCGGCAATCCAGTCCGCCGGGTTCTGCTCGGACCAGCCGTGGTGCGGGCGCGAAACGTCCAGCGAGCCGTTGGTCGAGCCGATGATTTTCTGATCGCCGTCCATCAGCAGGGCTTTGACGCCTGACGTGCCAAGATCGAGACCGAGATACATGTATTTCTCCATTCCGGCGCTCCACGCGCCACTTCCAGCCTGTTTGCTCAGGGCAGATTGTCCCTGAGGAAGATGTCGATACGGATACGTTCCTGCGCGGCGATGACGGGCAGGCCATCGGCGCGCGCCTTCAACACGCGGATGGCGCTGCGCACCTCGTGGCCGGCATCCTGGTTGAGCACGGCATCGAGCAGCCCTTCCCTCAGCGCATTGGCGGTGTTTTCCGTCAGCTCATGGGCGATGACCGAAAGCGCTCTTTCGCCATCTGCGGCCCCAAGCGCGCGGATGAGACCGCGATTACCTGCGCCGAGACTGTAGATGCCTGACAATGCAGCATCGCCGAGCGCCTCGCGCACCAGCGCCTCGACGGTGACCGGATCGTCCCTGCCCTCCAGCACCGGCAGCAGCCGCACCTGCGGAAATTCGGTTTCGAGGACGGCGCGAAATCCTTCCAGACGTTCGCGATGGTCACGCACCAGCATGGAGCCGGCAACAACCGCGACATCGCCGCCATGCCCGGGGAGAAAACGCCCCATCAGGCTCGCCGCCGTGCGCCCGGCCGCGACATTGTCAACGCCGGCATAATGATCTCGCCGCGAGCCGGAAAGGTCGGACACCAGCGTGACCGTAGCGATGCCATCTTCCGCCAGCCGGTCGGCGGCTTCGGCCACATCTTCGGAATCGGTGGCGACGAAGGCGACGCCGGACGGTTTTTCCCGCCGCGCCACCTCGAGAGCTTCTGTGAGCGCTGTGGCATTAAAGGGCGGCACTTCGATCACGCGGATGGCCGTGCGCTCCAGATGCGAGCGGCCGGCCGCAGCCCGCACTTCGGCACGCAAAGTCGCCATGAAGGAATTGTCATTGCCCGGCAGAATGAAGATCATCGAGTAGTTGCGGCCCTTGGCCAGATTGGCGGCGGCGATATCGCGCACATAACCTAGCTCGGCAATGGCCGCTTCCACCCTTGCACGGGTGGCGACATGCACGCCGGGGCGCATGTTCAGCACCCGGTCGATGGTGGCGAGACTGACGCCCGCACGCTCGGCGATATCGTGAACTGTCGGCTTCATGGCTCCTCCCATCGCTTTTGAATATCTAGCTTTGCGGTCGAGGTAAACCGAAAAATGATGTACGTACCTCATATTTCGAGGAATGGGACTGCGGCTAATAGAGAGTACGCCGGTAATCCTGCTCCAGCTGCTCATCCATCTTCTGCATGTCATCCCCATTCGTCGGGGCGCCTGTCGTTTCATCCAGAATGATCTTGATAAGCGAGGGCATTTCCGACCGGGACTGGAAATGCGCCGGATCCCACAGATGGGAGCGCCGGAATGCCTTGGCGCAATGCATGAAAACCTCGCCTACCCTGACGACGATAGCGAGTTTGGGAACGCGATCCGCAACACTCATGAGTTTCAGCACTTGCGGATCCGTGCTTAGCGTCGCACGTCCGTTCACGCGCAATGTGTCATCGAAACCAGGCACGATGAACAGCAGCCCAACATTGGGGTTGGCGAGGATGTTGCTAAGGGTATCCAGACGGTTATTGCCGGGCCGATCGGGGATCGCCAGCGTTCGCGCGTCGAGAACCTTCACAAATCCGGCAGGATCGCCGCGCGGGCTGACATCGGCTTTGCCCTCCAGATTCTGGGTGCCGATGCACAGGAAAGGAGAACGCCTTATGAATTCCTGCGCATGTTCGCCAAGCCTGTCCTGGCACTTCTGTATCGCCAGCGCATGTGTCGGCTCGAACAGCCCGCGAAGCGACTGCTTATCCGCAATAGTGAACTCTGGATTGAGCTCCAAGGCCATCATGATCCCCCTGAACTGCCCGCCGATGCGGTCTGAACCCGGGTCAGCCGTCCTCTCGGCCCCGTTTTCGTCCGCTCAAACGCTAATTGAGGTACGTACCTCAGAAATTGATATACATGGCTTGTCCGTTGTGATCAACAGCCTCACGCGCTCGGACACGCGCTTTTTTTTGCCGAAACAAAAAAGGGGCCGTCATTTCCGACGGCCCCAGCTCTGCGGTGGATGGGAGGGGATTTCGTTCAGTGCGCCGCGTCTGGTGGCGGCGCTGCCTTGGGTTTCTGGATCAGCACGGTCATGAAGATCAGGCTGCCGAACAAAAGCGTCAGCGCGAAGAACACGTCCGCGAAGGCCAATATCCATGCCTGCTGCGAGACGATGCCGACCAGTTTCTTGATCGCGACGGAAGCACCGTCGAGCCCATAGGAATCGTAGTTCGCGCCGACATTGTTCAGCCACTCCAGCGCCTGCGGATTGGAGTAGCTGACATGTTCGGCCAGCCGCACATAGTGATCGTCGGTGCGCTGCGACAGCAGGGTATTGATGACGGCAAGACCAACCGCGCCGCCGAGGTTACGGGTGAGGTTGAACAGACCGGATGCATTGCGGATACGGGCCGGCGGAAGCGTGCCGAGCGCGATGTTGTTGATCGGCACCATGCACATCATCAGCCCGAAACCGCGCAGGATCTGCGGGATCAGCAGCTCGTAGAAATCCCAGTCGGTCGTGACATAGGTCATGATCCACGTACCGCAGCCGAAGCTGATGAAGCCGATGGCCATCATCACCCGCGGATCGAGCTTGGTGGAGACCTTGCCGGCGATCGGCGCGGTGAAGAACATCGCAAGGCCGGAAACGAACATCGTCTCGCCGATCATCAGCGCATCATAGCCGCGCACCCGGCCGAGATAGAGCGGGTAAAGATAGGTCAGCCCATAAAGCCCGATGCCCATGACGAAGGAAAACAGCGAGCCGATGGAGAAGTTTCGGTCCGCGAAGGCACGGATGTCCACCACGGGGAACTCCACCTTGAAGGCACGCCAGAAGAACACCACCGCGCCGATGACCATGGCGATGGATCCGATGACGATGCGTTCATCGTTGAACCAGTCCTTGTTGTTGCCCTCTTCCAGCACATATTCCAGCGAGCCGAGGAAGACCCCCATGGAGATCAGCCCCCACCAGTCGAACTTCTTCCAGAGCGAACGTTCCGGCTTGTCGAAATCGATCAGGCTCCAGGTCAGGATGGTGACGATGATGCCGGGAATGATGTTGACGAGGAACAGCCAGTGCCAGGAAAAGGCATTGGAAAGATACCCGCCGACCGTCGGGCCGATGGTAGGCGCAAGCGTGGCGACCAGACCGATGATCGGTGAGACGACGGAGCGCTTGGACGGTGGGAAAATGGTGAAGGCGGCCGCAAAGACTGACGGGATCATGCCGCCGCCGATAAAGCCCTGAATCGCCCGGTAGACGATCATCTGGTCGATATTGGTGGCTGTGGCGCAGAGCGCGCTCGACAGCGTGAAACCCGCCGCGCAGGTGGCAAACAGCACGCGCGTGGACAGAATGCGCGCCAGCGTGCCCGACAGCGGGATCATGATGACTTCAGCGATCAGGTAGGAGGTCTGCACCCAGGCGATCTCATCCGAGCCCGCGCCTAGGCCGGCCTGGATTTCCGCCAGCGAGGCGGAGACGATCTGAATGTCGAGAATGGACATGAACATGCCGAAGACCATCGCGAAGAACGCGATGAGCCTGCGCCTGTCCATCGGTGGATCGACGGGGATGGACGCCCCGCCTGTGCCGACAACCGTAGCCGCCATGATCTTGCCCTCAACGAAGCCTTACTTGGCCTGCGGGTTAACTTGCGCCGTTCTGGTGTTTTCAGGTGCCGTGCGGGTGTCGACATCAACAACGACACTGAGGCCGGCGCGCAGATTGTGCTTGGCAAGGTCTTCCTTGGAGAAGACGATGCGAACCGGCACGCGCTGGATGACCTTGGTGAAGTTGCCCGTCGCATTTTCCGGCGGCAGCATGGAGAAGACCGAGCCCGAGCCGGGCGAGATCGACTGTACCGTGCCTTCGATGGCCTCGTCGTCGAAGGCATCCACGTGGACGCGGACCTTCGAACCGGGCACAACACGGGCCAGCTGCGTTTCCTTGAAATTGGCGTCGATATAAAGCTCGTTCATCGGCACCAGCGAAGCGAGGCGCTTGCCGACCGAGACGAGATCACCCGTCTGTACCGCCAGATTGCCGATGACGCCGTCATAGGGTGCCTTCAGAACCGTGAAGGAAAGATCACGGGCGGCCTTGTCCTTGGAAAGCTGCAGCGACCGGATGGTGCTTTCGGCTTCCTCACGCTGGGCGCGCAGAAGCTCGACATTGGCTTTCGCAGAAGAAATCGCCGCCTCGCCGGCCACGACATTTGCCCTGGCCTGATCAAGCGCGACCTGCGCGTTATCGGATGCGGCGACCGTGCCGACGTCCTTTGCCTGCAATTCGGTGGCGCGCTTCTGGGTGATTTCGGCGCCGCGAAGGGCGGCATCCAGCGCCCCCTTCTGGGCGACGGCCTGTTCCTGCGCCGCCTCGCCGCCGATGATCTGCGCATCGATGCGCTTCAGCGACAGTTGTTCGGTGCGTATCTGTGCGTCGGCCTGTTCGAGCGCGATGCGGTAGTCGCCATCGTCAAGCGTCACCAGCGGATCGCCCGCCTTGACTTCCTGGTTTTCGACGACGTTCACCTTGGCGACGTAACCCGAGACTTTCGGCGCGATGACGGCGATATCGCCTTCTATGTAGGCGTCGTCCGTCGAGACCAGGAAGCGACCGTCGACCCACCAGTTATAGCCATACCAGCCCGCACCTGCGAGCAGGGCGACGGCAATGATCGGCAGAAGCGGCGAACGCTTCTTCGCCTTCGGCGCAGCAACGGCGGGAGCTGGAGCCGCCTGCGGCGGGGCGTCAGCCGGCTTTGCCGGGGAGGTCTCGGCCTTGGCGGAGATATCCGCCTCTTCCGCATCGTTGACGGCGCGAACCGCGCTATTCTTCTGGGCCGACATGAGATTGTACCGTGATAGATTGAAGAAAGTTTTTTCGAACTGAACCGTTCGGTTCGATTGACATAATCTCTTTCCTGACACATATCAAGTGTTATCGAACTGATTGGTTCGACGTTCGGTTAATTTTTTTTACGTCATTCCGATGCTAAGGGGCATTAGCGATGGCAGGTGAAGACAGGGATATGGAGACGGAAACGGAAACGGTCTGTCCGGGCAACACCGCCGGGCGTTTTGCGGCGGGCGAAGACCCCGCCAAACGCGACCAGATTCTGGCGGGCGCGTGGCGCGTGTTCAAGCTCAAGGGCTTCGACGCCGCCAGCATGAACGACATCACCCGTGAAGCCGGCGTTTCCAAGGGTACGATCTATGTCTATTTCTCCAACAAGGAGGATTTGTTCGCGGCGTTGGTCGACCATCACCGGCAGGAATTTGCCACCTCCATGCGCAATATTCTGGCCGGCACCGAAGAGGTGCGCAAAGGCCTGGAACAGTTCGGCAAGGCTTTTGCCAACAAGATGATCTGCTCGGACATGATCCCCGCCATGCGCTCGGTGATCGGCGTCATCGACCGCATGCCCAAGCTCGCCCAGCGCTTTTTCATCGCCGCACCCAATAACGTCCGCACCGTGCTTCAGGATTTCATCGAGCACCATATCGCGCTTGGCCATCTGAAGGTGGATGACGTGGAACTGGCCGCGCGGCAATATATCGAGCTTTCCACCGGCACGTTCTTCAAGCTGCGCCTGTTCGGCGAGATCGACGGCCCGGTTCCGGAAGAGGAGCTGGACCGGGTGATCGCCAGCGCGATCAAGGTGTTCATGGCAGCCTACGGAACCGACAAGGCCTGAAATCATTCAGCAACGGGCGACCGGACCGGCAACGGCACGGGGCCTGATACGCGGTTTGCGCGAAATTTCGATGAAATCCTGCCCATGACAGGCGGGGCCTCCTTGTTTCTCGCGTATTGCGCTATAAATTCCACGAACCGAATGTTTCGGGTGGCCTTGTTGCTGAAAGGAAAAATTCCCTGATGGAGTCCGTTCTCCCTCTTCTGTCCGACCCCGCTGCCTGGGTGGCGCTGGTCACCCTGATCGTCATGGAGGTCGTGCTTGGCATCGACAACCTGATCTTCATCTCGATCCTCACCAACAAGCTTCCGCCTGAACAGCGCGAAAAAGCCCGCAAGATCGGCATCGGACTTGCGCTCATCATGCGTCTCGGCCTGCTGGGCACTGTCGCCTGGATCGTGCAGCTCACCACGCCGGTCTTCGAAATCTTCGGCCACGCCTTCTCTTGGAAGGACATGATCCTCATCGCCGGCGGTCTCTTCCTGATGTGGAAGGCCACCAAGGAAATCCACCACAATGTCGATCCTGAAGACCACAAGGAAGACATGGTGGGAGGCCCGGTTGCGATGAATTTCGGCGCCGCCATCGGCCAGATCCTGCTGCTCGACCTCGTTTTCTCGGTGGACAGCATCATCACCGCCGTTGGCATGACACCGCATCTGCCGATCATGATCGTGGCCGTGGTCTTTGCCGTTGCGGTGATGCTGCTGGCCGCAACGCCACTCGCCAACTTCATCGAGCGCAACCCCACCATCGTCATGCTGGCACTCGCCTTCCTGATGATGATCGGCACGACGCTGATCGCCGAAGGCATGGGCTTCCATGTGCCCAAGGGCTACGTCTATGCCGCCATGGCGTTTTCGGCGCTGGTGGAACTGCTCAACATGCTGGCGCGCAACGCCAGACAGCGCAAGAAAGCGCAGGCGGCCGGCAAACCGCATTGACGACCTATTGTTTCGGTCATGCTGCGTTCATTCAGCCCAAGTCCTTGGGCTGAACTCTTCCGCCGCGCGTCTGCGCGGCGGCCGGATAACGGCTCAAAAACGATATGACGGAGAAAACGGGAAACCCCAACTCCGACCCGGAACCGCTTCACCCCGCCTTGCGTTCTTCGATATCATCACCGATAGAGTCCTCCCCCGGTGCCTCTCATTCGAAAGCATAAGCAAGCATGACGACAGAACAGATCCTCGCTTTCGTCGTGATCGCCGGCATGATGGTCGCTTTCATCTGGGATAGGTTCCGTTACGATGTCATCGCCTGCAGCGCATTGCTGGTGGCGGTGGCGCTTGGTGTGGTGCCATTTAACAAGGCTTTCTCCGGCTTTTCCGACGATATCGTCATCATCGTCGCCAGCGCGCTGATTGTCAGCTCCGCAGTCGCACGTTCCGGCATCGTCGATATGACGATCAAGAAATATTTCCCCGAGATGCGCTCCAAGAGTCTTCAGCTCGCTTTTCTGATGATCATGGTTGCCGTCATGTCGGCGTTCATCAAGAATATCGGCGCGCTCGCCATCATGATGCCGGTGGCTTTCCAGTTCGCGCGCAAGTCCGGCAGTCCCGTTTCCTATTACCTGATGCCCATGGCTTTTGCCGCGCTGCTGGGCGGCTTGATGACGCAGATCGGCACCTCGCCTAATATTGTCGTGTCGCGGTTGCGCGAAGAGATGACCGGGCAGAGCTTCACAATGTTCGATTTCACCCCCGTGGGCGCTGCACTGACGGTGATCGGCATTATTTTCCTCACCTTCGGCTACCGCCTGCTGCCGGTGCGAAACCGCCAGCAGGCCTCGGTGGAGGACGTCCTCGACCAGTCGGCCTATACGGCGGAGGCAACGCTGCCGCCGGACAATATCTTCGTCGACAGACCGCTGCGCGAGCTTCTCAAGCAGGCCGATGGCGACGTGATCGCCAGCACGATCCTGCGGGGTCCAAGGCGCATTTCGCCTTTTCCGGATGTCAATCTCAAGGCGGGAGATACGGTGCTTCTGGAGGGAAGCCCCGAAGGTCTGGACCGCATCGTTTCTCAGTCAAAACTGCTTTTGTCTGGCAGACCCTTGATGGAGAATGGCCAGAAGACCGTCGATCTCATTTCCATGGAAGCCGTCATCAGCAACGAATCCGTTCTCAACGGCATTTCGGCACGGGAACTCGCGCTGTCCTATACGCGCGGCGTCAATCTTATTGCCGTCAGCCGCCGCGGCCAGCGCGTCAGCCAGAGGCTTTCCGAACTGACGCTCCAGGCCGGTGACGTCATCCTGTTGCAGGGAAGCCGCAAGAACCTGCCGCAGGTATTGCAGGAATTTTCGTTGCTGCCACTCGCCCAGCGCGAAATCCTTCTCGGCGTGCAGCGCCGCGCGCTTTTGCCCGTCATCGTGCTGGCCGCCGCCATGCTGGCCGCCGGCAGCGGACTGGTGCCGGTTTCGGTTGCTTTTTTCGCCGCCGCCTTCCTGATGATCGTTGTCGGCGCCATCCCGCTTACCGAGGTCTATAAATCGATCGACGGGCCGATCCTCGTCATGCTCGCCGCCCTTATTCCCGTCAGCGATTCGCTTCGCACCAGCGGGGCGAGTGAACTGATCGCGGGCTGGCTCGGCCACGCGGCGCAGGGGCTGCCGCCTTTCGCGGCGCTCGGCATGATCCTGCTCACCGCCATGGCTGTGACGCCCTTCCTCAATAATGCCGCCACCGTGCTGGTCATGGCCCCCATCGCCGCCGGTTTTGCCACCACGCTCGGCTTTCGGCCGGAGGCCTTCCTGATGGCGGTGGCAATCGGCGCCGGCTGCGATTTCCTCACCCCCATCGGCCACCAGTGCAACACGCTTGTCATGGGCCCGGGCGGGTATCGTTTCAGCGATTATCCGCGCCTAGGACTGCCGCTGTCGATCATGATCGTCATCGCCAGCATTCCCATGCTGCTTTACGTCTGGCCGGTGAACTGAGGCCGGGTGGCGAGACTGGCCAACCCCTCGGGACTCCATATTTCCTTGACGCCTGCGGCAGAATATGGCCTAAGCCGAAGCCGAACGGGAATATGAAAAAGGCACTTTCTTTTCGCCTTTCGACATGATGTCCTGCCGCATTCAAACGAAAACTCCGTGATATCAGGGTGAACCGTCCCGATGTCACTCCACGTCACGACGAGTGAATTTCATGACCACTTCCGGCGTTCGCGTCCGCATCGCACCTTCCCCCACCGGCGAGCCGCATGTCGGCACCGCCTATATCGCGCTGTTCAACTATCTCTTCGCCAAGAAACACGGTGGCGAGTTCATCCTGCGCATCGAGGATACCGACGCCACCCGCTCGACCCTTGAATATGAGCAGAAGGTGCTGGAAGCGCTGCGCTGGACCGGCCTCACCTGGTCAGAAGGCCCCGATGTCGGCGGCCCTTACGGTCCCTACCGTCAGTCCGAGCGCAAGCCGATGTACTGGCCCTATGCCGAAGAGCTTCTGGAAAAAGGCCATGCCTTCCGCTGTTTCTGCACGCCCGAGCGGCTTGAGCAGATGCGCGAGGCCCAGCGCGCCGCCGGCAAGCCGCCGAAATATGATGGTCTTTGCCTCCACCTGAAGGCTGAAGAAGTGACCACCCGCGTTGCCGCCGGCGAGGCCAATGTCGTGCGTATGAAAATCCCCACCGAGGGTTCGTGCGATTTCCACGACGGCGTTTACGGCGATGTCTCGATCCCCTGGGATTCGGTTGACATGCAGGTGCTGATCAAGGCCGACGGCATGCCGACCTATCACATGGCCAACGTCATCGACGACCATCTCATGAAGATCAGCCACGTGGCGCGCGGCGAAGAATGGCTCGCCTCCGTGCCCAAGCACATCCTGCTTTACCGTTATTTCGGCTGGCAGGAGCCGGTGTTCATGCATCTTTCCCTGATGCGCAACGCCGACAAGTCAAAGCTTTCCAAGCGCAAGAACCCGACCTCGATCTCCTATTATTCGGCGCTCGGTTACCTGCCGGAAGCGCTGATGAACTTCCTCGGCCTGTTCTTCATCCAGATCGCCGAAGGCGAAGAACTTCTGACCATGGAAGAGCTGGCCGCGAAGTTCGACCCGGAAGCACTGTCCAAGGCCGGCGCCATCTTCGACATCCAGAAGCTGGACTGGCTGAACGGCCGCTGGCTGCGCGAAAAGCTTTCGCCGGAAGAATTCATTGCCCGCACGCTGGAATGGGCGATGGAAAATTCCCGCCTGACCGAAGGTCTGAAGCTTTCGCAGAGCCGCATTTCCAAGCTCGGCGAATTGCCGAACCTTGCCGGGTTCCTGGTGTCGAGCGATGTTGGCCTGACGCCGGCTTCGTTTGCCGGGTTGAAGAGCAAACCGGAGGAAATCCACGAAATCCTCACCACGGTTGCCGCCGACCTCGAAAAAATGCCGGACTGGAATGTGGAAGCCATCGAAGCCGAGTTGCGCGACGTGGCCGAACGCACGGGCAAGAAGCTGCGCGTCGTGACGCCGCCGCTCTTCGTCGCCGTCTCCGGTTCATCGCGCTCGCTGCCGCTGTTTGACAGCATGGCGCTGCTCGGTCGCTCTGTGGTGCGCCAGCGCCTGAAAGTGGCGATTGCCGTTGTGGCCACGATGGTTGGCAGCGGAAGCTGATAATTGGTGTTGGCGGTCACGCCGGCATCCTGAAATATACCCCTCTGCTTGGGGTACCCCCCTCTGCCCTGCCGGGCATCTCCCCCTCAAGGGGGGAGATCGACAAGCGGCTGACACTTTGCCCATGGAACGGGCGGGCGCGGCATCTGATCTCCCCCCTTGAGGCGGAGATGTCCGGCAGGACAGAGGGGGTAGCCCCGAGCGCAAAGGGTAACCGCAACGAACAAGCCCGCTTAAGGCAAAAAACATGACCGACACCAAGACCGAAACCACCGCCCTTTCCTCCGACGCGACAGAAGTGCGCCGCCAGAAACTTGCGCTGCTGCGCGAGCAGATCGGCGACGTCTATCCGGCGCATTTCCACCGCACGCTGAGCAATGCCGAGCTTGCGGAAAAATATGCCGATATCGAAGCCGACGTTGAGACCGGCGATACGGTGACGGTGGCGGGTCGCGTTTATTCCTCGCGCAATTCCGGCATGTTCATGGATATCCATGACGCCTCCGGAAAGGTGCAGATCTTCTCCCACAAGGATACGACGCCGGAAGCGGCGCGCAACCTGCTGCCGATGATCGACATTGGCGACATCATCGGCGTCACCGGCAAGGTGCGCCGCACCAAGCGTGGCGAGCTGACGATCAACGCCGAAGAAATCACCATGCTGACGAAGTCGCTGCTGCCGATGCCGGAAAAGTGGCATGGTGTCTCCGACATCGAACTGCGTTACCGTAAGCGCCATCTCGATATTCTTGCGAACGAAGACTCCAAGCTGCGCTTCCTGCAACGCTCGAAAATCCTCTCGGGCATTCGCCGCTTCATGGAGGCCGAAGGCTTCCTGGAAGTGGAAACGCCGATGCTGCAGACCGTTTATGGCGGCGCAACGGCCGATCCGTTCAAGACCTTCCACAACACGCTGAAGATGGACATGTATCTGCGCATCGCGCCGGAACTGTTCCTGAAGCGCACGCTGGTATCGGGCCTTTCCGACAAGGTCTTCGAAATCAACCGCAACTTCCGCAACGAAGGCGTCTCCACAAGGCACAATCCAGAATTCACCATGATGGAGTGCTACTGGGCCTATGCCGACTACGAGGACATCATGGGTCTCGTGGAACGGCTGTTCGAGACGCTGGCGATTGCCCTGCATGGCACGACCGAAGTGGAGTTCCAGGGCCAGACGATTTCCTTCAAGGGCCCGTTCAAGCGCGTGCCAATGCCTGATGCCGTGAAGGAAGCGACCGGCATCGATTTCCTCGCCATCAAGACCGACGAAGAGGCCCGCGCCGCTGCCAAGGGTGCCGGCTTTGCCGTCGAGAAGGACTGGACCTGGGGCGAATGCCTTGCATTCATCTTTGAAGAAAAGGTGGAAGCCACGCTGATCCAGCCGAGCCACGTCACGCATTTCCCGAAGGACATCTCGCCCTTCGCCAAGGAAGTGCCGGGCGAACCGCGCCTCGTCGAGCGTTTTGAGAGCTATTGCAACGCCTGGGAAGTGGGCAACGCCTTCTCGGAACTCAACGATCCCGAAGAACAGCGCCGCCGCATGGTGGAACAGCTGGAACAGGCCCATGCCCGCGGCGAAAAGGACAAGCAGCTGGACGACGAGTTCCTCGACGCCATCGACCAGGGCATGCCGCCCGCCGGTGGCCTGGGTATCGGTGTCGACCGCCTGATCATGCTCTTGACCAACGCCCCGTCGATCCGCGACGTGATCCTCTTCCCGGCCCGCCGCAACAAGGCGGATTGAGAAGAGACGAAGAAAGGGAGCTTCGCGTGAGAAGCTCCCGATAACCTCGTTCGTTATGCCAATGACCGACCGTCCCTCATTCCTGTGCTCTTCACAGGAATCCAGTCTACGCACGTCTGCGTGGCGGGGAAGGACTCCTTTCAGCCCAAGGACTTGGGCTGGCTTGATCCCTGTGAAACGCACAGGGATGAGGAAAGACACCACTACCTTCCGGGATTGTGTGGCCTGCGCCGAATTCCGGCGCCCTTAATGCCCTGCCTTGGCCTTGTCGCCACCCGGTTCACCCGCCTCAGCCTTCTCCTCCGCCGCCTGCGCAGTCGTGGAGCCTTTTCCGAAGATGAGTGATTTCAGATAGGACAGGCTGAAGATGCTGCCGCTATCAGCTTCCGGTGTCGAGGTCAGAAGCTCGTCGGTGACGGGTTCGCCATGGGCTTCGGGAGACGGCGTTTCGCCGTTGGTTTCCGGGCTCGTTTCACCATGTCCGCTCTCAGCCGGGGCAGCGCCGTGTTCGCCACCGGCGGCGCCCTTGTTTTCGCCGTGACCTTTCGGTGCCTTGCCCTCGTGACCTTCAGAGCCACCATCCAGGACCGGGGTGGCGCAATCGGCGGAATCGCTGAGGCTGGCCGCCATGGCTTCGGTATCTTCCAGCGGCAGATCGATGCGCAGACCGTAAAACTGGCCGCTGCCATTGGCGGCGCCATCGTAATAAAAGGCGGAATAACGATGGGCGTTGGCGCCTTCGGGAATTTTTGCCGGATCGGGAATGAAGACCACCTGTGCGGCAATGGCGCGGCCGCGCATTTCCGAGCGCAGCTGCGGTCCGTTTTTGTCCAGCACGGAAACCTGCACCAGATCGGGTTTCTGCTTGTCGTAGACCGCTTTTGCAACACGAAGCGCGGTCTTCAGCCGCTCGGGGCCGTCTCCGCCTCCGGTGCGGATGAATTTGCGCACCCATAAGGCGCCGTTCTTGCGGATGTTGACCGTCTGGACTGCGTCGCAGGAAAGCCCGTTGGTCGAAGCATAGGATGGACCAAGCAGCCGATCGCTGCCGATGAACACGGCAGCAGAACCGGTCGCACCCGCCAAGAGCAGGATCCCGCCTCCGATCATAACGAGCTTGCGCGAAAACCGCATTCGTCCGAATACAGCTTTCACCCGCAACATCCTGACATCAAGTACCCCGCCTTAAGCCCTCACCCCGAAACGTGGCTCGAAGGATGAGGGACACGCGGGATAAGCCACGGACCACGCTGTCCGAGCCCTGAGATAGTGCCGCTTTCTCATTGAAAAAAGTTTAACCGGGCCGCCTCCGTCCGGCCAAAAACGCACCAATTTCGGACATTTCCGAAATCAGTCAAATTGAGAATGATTTGCAATAGCGTTGACATCTTTAATTCCATGACAGATGGTATTGCGAGTTAATCGCAACAGAAATTGGTGACAGACGTGAATCTCCATAAAATCCGCCATGCCCTATTTGCTTTTTCGCTTTTCCTGCCGGGTGTCGCCGTCGCGCAGGAAAAGCCGAAGGTGGTCACCACCTTCACTATCATCGCCGATATGGCGCGCAACGTGGCGGATGATGCGGCGGATGTGGAGAGCATCACCAAGCCGGGTGCGGAAATTCACAATTACCAGCCGACGCCGCGTGATATTCTCAAGGCCCGCAAGGCCGATCTGGTGCTGCGCAATGGCCTCAATCTGGAATTGTGGTTCGAGAAATTCCTGGCCAATCTTTCCGGCGTGCCGGATGTGACGGTGAGCGATGGTGTGCAACCCATGGCGATCAGCGGCGGCGCCTATCAGGGGAAACCCAATCCGCACGCCTGGATGTCGCCCGATAACGCCTTGATCTATGTGGAAAATATCCGCAAAGGCCTTGCCGAAATCGACCCTGCCCATGCCGATGTTTATACCGCCAATGCCAAGGCCTATTCGGACAAGATCAAGGCCACGGTGCAGCCGATCCGCGATGCGCTTTCCGTTCTGCCTGACAACAAGCGCTGGTTGGTAACGAGCGAAGGCGCCTTTTCTTATCTCGCGCGTGATTTCGGCCTGAAGGAACTGTTCCTGTGGCCGGTCAATGCCGATAGCCAGGGCACGCCGCAACAGGTTCGCGGCGTGATCGACGCCATGCGTGAACACAATATCCAGGTCATCTTCAGCGAAAGCACGGTTTCCGCCGATCCCGCAAAGCAGGTGGCCAAGGAAACTGGTGCGGCCTATGGCGGCGTCCTTTATGTGGATTCGCTGAGCGAGGCGGACGGCCCGGTTCCGACCTATCTGGACCTGCTACGCGTGACCAGCGAAACCATCGCCAAGGGACTGTCTTCATGAGAATGGGCAGTAAAAAATCCGGCGGCGGCCTGACGGTTCAAAATGCGACAGTGACCTATCGCAATGGCCACACCGCATTAAGAAACGCCAGCTTTTCCATCCCCCGCGGAACGATCACTGCACTTGTCGGCGTCAATGGCGCCGGCAAGTCCACAATTTTCAAGGCGATCATGGGTTTTGTGCCGCTGGCAGCCGGGTCCGTATCGATTTTCGATCTGCCGGTGAAGGAAGCGCTCAAGAAAAACCTCGTCGCTTATGTGCCGCAGGCCGAGGAGGTGGACTGGAGTTTTCCGGTGCTGGTGGAGGATGTGGTGATGATGGGCCGTTACGGCCACATGAATTTCCTG
Source organism: Agrobacterium sp. El2ro-1b (assembly GCF_048298475.1). Classification (NCBI taxonomy): domain Bacteria; kingdom Pseudomonadati; phylum Pseudomonadota; class Alphaproteobacteria; order Hyphomicrobiales; family Rhizobiaceae; genus Agrobacterium; species Agrobacterium sp. El2ro-1b. The sequence continues at coordinate 455,474 of NZ_CP103459.1, forward strand.
CGCATCCCGTCGAAACGCGATCACCAGATGGTCGAGGAGGCGCTGAAACGCGTCAACATGCTCGATTATCGCAAGAGGCAGATCGGCGAGCTCTCGGGCGGGCAGAAGAAGCGGGTGTTTCTCGCCCGGGCGCTGGCGCAGGAAGGCCAGGTCATCCTGCTGGACGAGCCTTTCACCGGCGTCGACGTGACGACTGAAGAGCAGATCGTTGCGCTGCTGAAAGCGCTGCGTGACGAAGGCCGGGTCATGCTGGTCTCCACCCATAATCTCGGCAGCGTGCCGGAATTCTGTGACCGCGCCGTGTTCGTCAAGGGCACGGTTCTGGCGTCCGGCAAGACCGCGGATACCTTCAACGAGGAGAACCTGCAAAAGGCCTTTGGCGGCAGCCTGCGCCACTTCGTGCTGGGCGGTGCGGAACTGCATGACGATGCCGATCCGCGCCGCCTGAAGGTGATTACCGATGACGAGCGTCCCTTCGTGATCTACGGCAAGAATGGCCAGAACGGGCATGAGGCAAAACCTCCGAAAGAAAAAACCGATGATAAACAGCCTTCTTGAGCCATTCACCTATGGCTATATGCTGAACGCCATCTGGGTCAGCGCGCTGGTGGGCGGTGTCTGCGGTTTTCTCTCCGCCTATCTGATGCTGAAGGGCTGGTCGCTGATCGGCGATGCGCTTTCCCATGCCATCGTCCCCGGTGTGGCCGGGGCCTATATGCTCGGCCTGCCCTTTTCGCTGGGGGCCTTTCTGTCCGGCGGGCTTGCGGCCGGTTCGATGCTGTTCCTGAACCAGAAGACGCGCCTCAAGGAAGACGCGATCATCGGCCTGATCTTCACCTCGTTTTTCGGGCTTGGCCTGTTCATGGTGTCGCTCTCGCCCACATCGGTGAATATCCAGACCATCGTACTTGGCAATATTCTGGCGATCACGGCGGAAGACACCATCCAGCTGGCGCTGATCGGCGGCATCAGTCTCCTCGTGCTGGCGCTGAAATGGCGCGACTTCATGGTTGTGTTCTTCGATGAGAACCATGCACGCACCGTGGGGCTGAAACCGGAAGTGCTTAAGGTGATCTTCTTCACCCTTCTGGCCGCCTCCACGGTCGCCGCTTTGCAGACGGTCGGGGCCTTCCTCGTTGTCGCCATGGTGGTGACGCCGGGCGCTACCGCCTATCTCCTGACCGACCGTTTCGAACGGCTGATCCTGATGAGCCTGATCATCGGTGCGGCCACCAGCTTTGTTGGCGCCTATCTCAGCTATTTCCTCGATGGCGCCACCGGCGGTGTCATCGTCGTGCTGCAGACCGCAATCTTCCTTGCCGCCTTCGTTTTTGCGCCAAAGCACGGCCTGCTCGCGTCGCGCGCCAAGGCCCGCAAGGCACTGGAGGAAACGCCATGAGCGACACTCTCGAACTCGCCATCCTGCCGTTTCAGCTGCCCTTCATGCAATATGCCTTCGTCATTACACTCATGATCGCGGTGCCTATGGCGATGCTGTCCTGTTTTCTGGTGCTGAAGGGCTGGTCGCTGATGGGGGATGCCGTCTCCCATGCCGTGCTGCCCGGCGTCGTGGTGGCCTATATCGCCGGCATACCGCTCTCCATCGGCGCTTTCATCGCCGGGATGATCTGTGCGCTCGGCACCGGTTTCATCAAGGAAAACAGCCGCATCAAGGAAGATACGGTGCTGGGCATCGTCTTTTCCGGCATGTTCGGGCTGGGGCTGGTGCTTTACGTGAAGGTGCAGAGCGACATGCATCTCGACCATATTCTCTTCGGCGACATGCTGGGCATTGCACCCAAAGACATGCTGGAGACGGGTCTGATCGCGCTTTTTGCCACGCTGTTCCTCGGCATCCTGCGCAAGGACCTCTTGGTCAACGCCTTTGATGCGCAGCATGCCAAAGCCATCGGCCTGCCCGTGCGTGTGCTGCATTATGGTCTGCTGATGGTCCTGTCGCTCACCGTCGTCGGTGCATTGAAGGCGGTGGGCATCATCCTCTCGGTCGCCATGCTGGTGACGCCAGGCGCAATCGCCTTCCTGCTGACCCGGCGGTTTTCCGCCATGATGCTGGTGGCCATTGTGGTGGCGGTTGCCTCATCGCTGGCTGGCATTTGGGTGAGCTTCCTGATCGACAGCGCGCCAGCCCCCACCATCGTGATGTTTATGAGCCTTGCTTTCGTCGTTACCTTCATCCGCACCACCTGGAAGGCCCGGCGAACCTCCTCGGCCACGGAGGCGGGTTTCTAAAACAACGATTTTTGCGGGCGTGTGGAACATTTTCGCCTTTTGCGCGTCATTTTGCTGAGCCTGTCGCGGGGCGGCGGGCTTGGCAAATTATGCAAAAGGGGAAGCGCCATGCTGAAGTGGGCTCTTATTTTCTTCGTTATTTCTTTGATCGCAGGCGTATTCGGCTTTACCGGCATTTCCGCGGCGGCGGCGGGCGTGGCCCGTATCCTGTTCTTCATCGCCGTGGTGATCTTCCTGGTCTTCCTCGTGCTTGCACTGATGGCCGGCAGCGCCATCGTCTGAACGAAAAAGGCGACCGGTTTTCACCGGTCGCCTCTCCTCTTTCCAGTAAAGATAATCAGCCCGTCCAGCCGCCATCGATCACATGGATCTGGCCGGTGGTGAAACCTGCCTCGTCGGAAGCGAGATAGGTGACGAGCGCTGCGATTTCTTCCGGCGTGGCGATGCGGCCCATCGGCTGGCGGGCGATGAAATCTGCGAGCGCCTGTTCGTAATTACCGGTGGCGCGCAGGCGGTCATGCAAGGACGGGCTGTCGACCGTGCCGGGGCAGATGGCGTTGCAGCGAATACCCTTGGTGACGAAATCGGCGGCGATGGCCTTGGTGAGACCCACGACGGCCGCCTTGGAAGCCGTATAGGCGAAACGGTTCGGCACGCCCTTCACGCTTGAAGCAACCGACGACATATTGACGATCGCGCCCTTGCCCTTTTCCAGCATGCCGGGCAGGAAGGCGCGGCAGGTGCGGTACATCGCCTTGGCGTTGAGATCGAAGGAGAAATCCCAGTCCTTCTCTTCACAATCGAGAATGGTGCCGGAATGCACGAAGCCGGCGCAGTTGAACAGCACGTCGGCATGGCCGATATCGGCGGCGAAATCCTTGACGCCATCTCCGTCAAGCACGTTCAGAACCCGGGTTTCCGCACCTTTCAGGGTAGAAAGCGCCTGCTCGTTGATATCGGTGGCGATGACGCGCGCGCCGAGCGATATGAAGCGCTCCGCCGTCGCCCGGCCGATACCCTGACCGGCGGCGGTGATTACCACTGTCCGGCCGTTAAAATCCTGCACCATGAATAGCCTCCCGCTAAAGCCGACCGCCAGCGTGGCCGAGCCGTTGAATTTCAGTGATCTCAAATATGGATCGACAATTCATATCTAAACGCGGTATTCATATGGCGTCAAGCAAACTTGCGCGGATGCGGGGTATCGGGCAACCATATTTTAAGGCACCCCCGCCCGGCACGCATCAGAAACACCATTGAGGCCAGATGACCGACGACGACAGCGAAAGATATCGTGCCCCCGCCCTCGACAAGGGCCTGGACATTCTCGAGCTTCTGGCCCGCACGGATGGCGGGCTGACGCAGATCGAGATCGCCAAGGCGATCGGCAAAAGCCCCAACGAGCTGTACCGCATGCTGGACCGTCTGGTGCGCCGGGGTTATGTGCAGCGGCTCGACGGCGACCGGTTTTCGCTGACGCTGAAAATGTTCGGGCTGGCGCATTTTCATGCACCGATCCGCCGGCTCGTCTCCTTCGCCGCACCTGTCATGCGCGATTTCTCCGCGAGCGCTGAACAGGCCTGTCATCTCGCCGTTTATGATCGCGGCAGCGTCGTTGTCATCGCCCAGCAGGAATCCGCCACCTATTGGGCCATGTCCATGCGGGTCGGCGCGCAAATGAGCCTGTTCCACACCGGCTCCGGCCATGTGCTTCTGGCCTTCCAGACAGAGGCGCAGCGCGAGATCATGATGACCGAACAGGTGCGCGGCAGCGGCGAGACCGTGCCGGCGGACCTAGCCGAGCGGCTGCGGCAGGTGCGCAGCAACGGCTTTGAATCCATGGACAGCCTGCAGACGGCGGGCGTGCGCAACATTTCCGCCCCTGTTCTGACGCTGGATGGCACCGCACTCGCCGTCATCACCTGCCCCTATATTACCACGCTCGGTGGCACGGCCCCGACGCGCGACACTTGCGAACAGCTGATCCGCGACGCGGCAAAACGCATCTCCGAAGTGGTGACGGGAAACGTCTGAAGGGCACAAAAAAACGCGACCGGCAGGGTCCGATCGCGTTTCAATTGACTGGAGATTATGTCTGGTAAACGCGAGGGGAACGCAGATGGTTCCCCCTTTTTTTGTCAGGCGGCAGCGGCCGTCAGTTCCTTGCGGACCATCTCGCGCAGCGTCACCAGATCCTTGGCGAACAGGCGGATGCCTTCGGAAAGCTTCTCGGTTGCCATCGCGTCTTCGTTCATCGCCCAGCGGAACGCCTTTTCATCGAGCGACTGCAGCGGCTCGGCCTTGACATTGTCAGGCGAAAGCTTGCGCTCGAGCTTGCCATTGTCCTTGTCCAGCTCCTCGAGCAGCGCCGGGCTGATCGTCAGGCGGTCACAACCGGCCAGCGCTTCGATTTCGCCGACATTGCGGAAGGAAGCGCCCATGACAACGGTGCCGATGCCATTGGCCTTGTAATAATTGTAGATGCTGCGCACCGAAACAACGCCCGGATCGGTCTCGGCGGTGTAGGTCTCGCCGGTCGACTTCTTGTACCAGTCGAGGATACGGCCGACGAAGGGCGAGATAAGGAAAGCCTTGGCTTCGGCGCAGGCAATGGCCTGTGCCTGGGAGAACAGCAGCGTCAGGTTGCAGTCAATGCCTTCGGACTGCAGAACTTCGGCAGCCTTGATGCCTTCCCATGTGGAGGCAAGCTTGATGAGGATGCGTTCACGCTCGATGCCGCGCTCCTTGTAGGAGGCGATGATGTGGCGTGCCTTGGTGATGGAAGCCTGCGTGTCGAAGGACAGGTCGGCATCGACTTCGGTCGACACACGGCCGGGAACGAGACCGGCAAGGGCTGCACCGACGGAAATCGCCAGACGGTCTGCAACGGCGGCAACGACGGCGTCGGACTGGCCGCCCTGCTTCCTGCCCCATGCAACAGCCTCCTTCACCGCATCGGCAAAGGCCGGTGTGCCGAGTGCTTTGAGAACGATGGTCGGGTTGGTGGTGCAATCCACCGGCTTCAGGCGTGCTACCGCCTCGATGTCGCCGGTATCGGCAACGACCGTGGTGATGGCGCGAAGTTGTTCGAGTTTGGACGTCATGGCGAATGATCCTTCATGATCTCTGGTAAACTTGCTCAGCCGTCTTTTCGTTCCCGCACCAGGGGTGCGCCCAAGGCCGAAATCACGGTTCTGTCCGGCTCCGACTATCGCAAGCGGCTTGGCCGAAAGTCAAGACATTTGCGCATCGCAATTGACATAAGTTTCATGCCTGCGATACTCGACCGCACATTAGGAATGGCGAAAACCGTGGCGAAACTGAGAAGAGAGACCCATACGACCTATTCGGAAGCGGCTTCGCTGAGGCTGCGCGCGGCATGGCTCTATTATAACCAGGGCATGACGCAGAAGGATGTCGCCGAAAGACTGGGGATCAGCCGCTCCACTGTCATCCGCCTGCTCGACGAGGCGATGAAACGCTCCGAAGTGCAAATCTGGATCAATGAGGGTATTGAGGATTTCGTCTCGCTGGCCGGCCAGCTGGAGGCATCCTACGGACTGGACGAAGCCGTCATCATTCCCTCGCCCGGCCCATCTCCCGCCAGCCCATCCACCGCTAGCAAGACAAGCGCGGAAGGCACCGCCAAGGCCGTCGGCCTCGCACTCGGGCAGTTCCTCTCCGAAGTGGTGCCGAACGGCGCCACCATCGGCGTCGGCTGGGGGCGCACCATGACCGCCTCGCTCTCCAGCTTCCGCCCGCCGCGCCGGGAAAACTGCAAGGTCGTCTCACTGCTCGGCGGTATCGTCGCCGTGCACCAGACCAATCCACTCGATTACACCTGGCGGCTGGCAAGCGCGCTCGGGGCGGAATGTTACATGTTCCTCGCGCCGCTTTTGGTGGATTCCGTTGAGACCAAACGGGCGCTGATCGAAAAATGCGGGCTGGCGACGCTTTACGATCTCGCCGAGACGCTCGATCTCGCCATCGTTTCCTGCGGCGATATCGGCCCGCATTCCACCTCGCTGTCGGAAGGTTTCATCTCCAGGGAGACGCTGCGCGAACTCGTCGATGCCGGTTGCGTCTGCGACACCATGTTCAACTTCATCGATGCCGAAGGCCGCTCTGTCGATCATCCGATCAATCAGCGTGCCATGGCGATCGATCTCGACACGCTGCGCAAGGCCAAACACATCGTGCTCGCCTCCGGCGGCGCCCACCGCGCCATCGCCATCCGCGCCACGATCAAGCGCATCGGCTGCAATACGCTGATCACCGACGAGGCCGCGGCGCGGGCTTTGATGGAACTGGTTTAAGCGTCTTCGGCTCATTCGGCGCGGTCCCCACGAGCGTCTCTTGCGTCGGCTCTCCACCCCTCCCTCATTCCTGTGCTTGTCACAGGAATCCAGTCGCCTTGCGTCTGCATGGCGGGAAGAGTTCTTTCAGCCCAAAGACTTGGGCTGGCTGGATCCCTGTGACAAGCACAGGGATGAGGAATAGAGGGGATAGCCGATCCTCAGCATCACGCCTTCCCCGTTTCCCATCCCAGCATCGCCCGCTTGCGCGTCAGGCCCCAGTGATATCCAGTCAACGCACCGCTTTTGCCGACCGCACGGTGGCAGGGAACAACGAACGAGACCGGGTTTGCCCCGACTGCGGCACCCACGGCGCGGGATGCGGTGGGCTGGCCGATGTCGCAGGCAATGTGCGAATAGGTGACGGCGCGGCCCATCGGGATTTTCAGGAGGCTTTCCCAGACCCGCACCTGAAAATCCGTGCCGAGCAAAACCACACGCAGCGGCTTGTCCGCCGTCCACAGGGAAGAATCGAAGATGCGCGCGGCGTAGGGCGCGGTCGCTTCGCGATCCTCGACGTAATCCGCATTTGGCCAGCGGCCGGCCATATCCTCGAAACAGGCTCTTTCCTCGCCCGGATCGGCAAAGGCGCAGCCGGCAAGGCCGCGATCGGTGATCATGACCAGCGCAAGCCCGAAGGGTGAGGCGTGAAAACCGTAACGGATCGTCAGCCCGCCGCCTTTCGCCTTCCATTCGCCGGGCGACATGGCCTCATGGGTAACGAACAGATCATGCAGGCGGCCAGGCCCGGACATGCCAACCTCGATCGATGTTTCTAGCAGCGGCAGGTCCTCTTCGCGCAGCAGCCGCTTGGCATGATCGAGCGTCACGGCCTGCAGGAAGGCCTTCGGCGAAAGACCGGCCCAGCGGGTAAAAGTCTTCTGCAATTGCGTCGGCGACTGGCCGAGCCTGGCGGCGATGGCTTCAAGGGAGGGTTGCTCGCGATAATCCAGCGTCAAAAGCTCGATAACCCCGCGCACCGTATCGTAATCCGAGCCGATGGGGGTGATGTCTTCGTTCAGCATGATATTGGCGTTCATCGCATGTCTCCTAACGGGTAAGAGAAAACCACTAAAGCGCGCCGGTCTCCACCCGTTTCTTGCGCGGCATCACGATACACAAGGAATGTTCGTTAGCCGGAACACCCACTCACCCTCATTGCTGTGCTCGTCACAGGAATCCAGCGGACACGCGCCCGCGTGGCGAAGGACTCTTCTCAGCCCAAAGACTTGGGCTGGCTGGATCCCTGTGACGAGCACAGCGATGGAGGAAGGAGATCACCGCGCCGCGACACTTCCTAACCCACTCACATCCGCCGCCGCACCGTCGCCAGCGCGCCGCCGAAGGCTTTGGCAAAACTTTCGCGATCATCCGGGTTCAGGAACGAGCCGATATCGGTCGCCCGGCCCTCACCCGTCACATGCATGGAAACGATGCCGATCTCGTCATGCCGTCTCACCCGGAAGCGCGCCCAGAACGGATTGAAACGATATTCCACCACGCGCCCGGCGGGTGAGAATTTGCGGATCGACAGGTTGGTGCGCGACACGCTGACCTCTTCCCGCGCTTTCGCCGCCCGGTAATTGGCGCGGAAGGCGATATAAAGCAGCAGGAAATCTAGCCCGAAAAACAGGCCGATAGGCCACGCACCTGTCGCGAGGAAAAAGCCGCCATAGATGAGGCAGGCAAATCCGGTGAGGATGAGAAGCAGCCGGAAACCCCTTCGGCCAAGCGAGCGGTGCGGAACGAGTTCCGCCGCGAAAATCGGCTGGTCGTTGAGCGTATCCACGTTGCTTTCCTTTGGCCGCGCTGGCTATAGATAGTGCATGACAGTCGCCAAGAAACGATCCAGCACCCAAACATTGAAAAAGTCAATTCCGGCGCAGCGGCGCAAAGCAGCGCGGGTGAAAACGGCCTATTCGAAGGACGAACTCACCGAAATCTTCCGCCGTTTTTCCATCCAGCGGCCGGAGCCGAAAGGCGAGCTGGAACACACCAATCCCTTCACCCTGCTGGTCGCCGTGGCGCTTTCCGCGCAGGCGACCGATGTCGGCGTGAACCGGGCGACCCGCGCCCTGTTCAAGGTGGCCGATACGCCGGAAAAAATGCTGGCGCTCGGCGAAGAACAGCTGATCGGCCATATCAAAACCATCGGCCTTTATCGCAACAAGGCAAAAAACGTCATCGCGCTATCGCAGATGCTGATCGACAATTTCGGCGGCGAGGTGCCGAAAACCCGCGAGGAGCTGGTAACCCTGCCCGGTGTTGGCCGCAAGACTGCCAATGTGGTGATGTCGATGGCCTTCGGCGTGCCGACGCTTGCAGTGGACACACATGTGTTCCGTATTGCCAACCGGCTCTGTCTTGCGCCCGGCAAAACCACTGACGAGGTAGAAGACCGGCTGGTCCGCATCATCCCCGAACATTATCTGTTCCATGCGCATCACTGGCTGATCCTGCATGGGCGTTATTGCTGCAAGGCGCGCAAGCCGGAATGCGAGCGCTGCGTGATTGCCGATATCTGCAAATCCCCGGAAAAGACCTTCGATATCCCAGCCCCGCTGGTGGAACTACCCGCGCAGCTGTTCGGTGCCGCCGGCGGCGAATGACGGATCGCGCCGGCTGACGGCCTTGTGCAGATGCACCATCAGCGAGGCGGCGAAAAGCGGCGTCAAAAGGTTGAGGAACGGCACCGCCAGGAATGCCGCAATCACCAACCCGGCCATGAACACCGTGGTGCGGTGTTTCACCCGGAACAACCGGGCGTCAGCAGGCGAGCGGAAACGCATGGCCGCGAACTCGAAAAATTCCCGGCCCAGCAGATAACCGTTCACCAGAAAAAACGCGATGAGATTGACGCCCGGCACCAGCAGCAGCAAAAGTGCTATGAGGTTGCCGGCAATGACGACGCCGAAAAACTTGATCGATGACAGCACGGCTTCGCCGATCGGCATTGCCTTGCCGGGCGGGTCATCCGGGTAGTTCTGTTTTTCCACCACGTCGGCGACATCATCAAGAAACAGGCCGGCGATGACGGCCGTGACCGGCGAAATGAGCAGCGCCAGCGCCAAGGCAAGCCCGATGCCGGCGAAAATGGCGAAAACAAAGCTCAGCCAGCCGGCCCAATCGGGCACGCCGGGGATGAGCGTGTCGATCCAGGGCAAAGCGAAATAGATGAAGATGGAGCGAATGGCGAACCAAAGCGCCGCCAACACCAGCAGCGTCAGCCCCAGCACCTTCCAGAATACCGACCGGGTTTCGGCGGCAAAGAGATTGCCAAATGCCAGCCGCGCCGCATCAAATATCATTCGGAACTCCCTTGACGCCTGTGGCGTTGAAACTCTTTCAACACCGAGATAGGCGCTGGCCGTTCACTCCGCAAGACAGGGCGTGACGCCCGCTGGGGGGAGTTAAACCGCAAATGGAATTTCCCTTGAATAAAAGGTAGCTCTAAAATATAATAAACCATCTACGATAATTCGCATTCCGGTCCGGTGGAGGACATGGCCGGGAAAGCTCGTCCCCACCGTCAAATCGTGGTTCGCACGCTTGCACGGGCGCGCGAATGCATCACCGTTCAATAATTATAAAATAAAAGAGGCGTTGGTGGAAAAGCTGCTGTTGAACCTGACGCGCGCCATGAAGGCAGGCACCCCTTCCGAGCGCAAGATTGCCAAATATCTGATCGAACATCTGGACGAGTTGCCGTTTGAAACGGCACAGACGCTGGCCGCCAAGCTCAGCCTCAGCCCGATGACGGTCGGCCGTTTCCTGCGTTCTCTGGGATACCGGCAATTCAGCGATATCCGTGCCGACCTGCGCCACGCGGAAGAAACCGTCGGCGCAGACCAGCCGGTGACGGCCGAAGGCGGCGAACGGCATTCCAATCCGTTCTCACAGCTTCTGTCGCAGCAGATCCAGGCGATCCAGACCGCCTTCGACATGACCACCCAGACGATCTGGCGTCTTGCCATGAACGAGATCACCTCGGCGGACGATGTCTGTCTGGCGACCTCTCCGGAAGGCCTTGATGCCGGCCGGCATTTTTACGGGCGGCTTTTAGAGTGCCGTGGCCATATTCACTACCTTGGCAGCGACAATGCCGCCTATGTCGCCCTGTGGGATTACGACCCCGCACGCACGTTGCTCGTCATCATGGATTGCGGCGGCAACCTCTTGCCCCTGCAGCGCCTGTCCGCCACGGCTCGCAAGGGCGGTTACAGGACACTTCTGATCACCACCCGTTTTTACGAATGGGGACCGGAAAGCGTCGATCTCTGTCTTGCCATGCCGCAGAGCCAGAATGGCGGCCAGGGCCTGCTGCAACTGGTCTCCCTGCTGGAATTCACCCTTTGCGCGCTGAGCGCCGGGGCGGACGACGCCGGAAAGGCCCGGGTGAAGAACCTAGCAGCCCTGAAGCGCTCACTGCGCAGCTGATTGCGCTTGGTGGGCGATAGGATCGAGCAGCCACCACTTGTTTCTTCTCCCCGCCGGGGAGAAGTCCGCGGCAGCGAGATGAGGGGGCGAGGGTCGAGATATCCTGCAACGTTGCCCCCTCATCCGGCCCTTCGGGCCACCTTCTCCCCCTCGGGGAGAAGAAACGCGCGGCACCCGTAAGCCGAAATTCCACGCTGAAAACTCAAAGACTTTCCAGTTCCTGGCGATGCCGGTACATGGCGAGGAAACGGCGATAATCGCGCTCGTAATGCGCCGTCAGCGCCGGATTTCCCGAGATTTCCGCATTGCCCGGATACATGGCGGCCCCTGCCGCCGCCAGGCTCGCATGCACACCGCCGGCCGTCGCCGCCGTCATCGCGGTGCCGAGCAGCACCGCATCGGCGGTCGCGGGAACAACGATGCGCTTGCCCGTCACATCGGCGTAAAGCTCCATCAACAGCGGGTTCTTCACATGCCCGCCGGTAACATGCAGCGTTTCCACCGCATAACCGAAACGCTCCATGGCATCGAGCACGTGGCGCGCGCCGAGCGCGATCGCGACCGCGGTGCGCCAATAAAGACGGCAGAGACTGTCGAACGAGGTGTCGAGCGTCAGCCCGCTGATGACGCCCACCGCATGCGGATCGGCAAGCGGCGAACGGTTGCCGTGGAAGTCAGGCAGAACATGCAGCCGGTCCGCAAAGGTCTCTCCCTCCAGTTCGCGCAATTCAGTGACGCGCGCAACGATGCGGGCATGCAACGCCGTATCCGGCTCGCCACCCGCCGCATGCATGCGCACGATATGGTCGAGCAGCGCGCCGGTAGCCGATTGCCCACCCTCCACCAGCCAGTGGCCAGGCAGCACCGCCTGCCAGTAGGGTCCCCACAGGCTGCGGCCGGGCATCGGCTGCGCGGACATGGCGACAAGGCAACTCGACGTGCCCGCTATCAGCGCGACATGTTTACCGACATCCTCGGCAAGGCATCCACCCAGAGCCCCGAGCGCACCGGCATAGGCATCGATCATGCCTGCCGCCACCTGGCAGCCGGTATCGAGGCCGAGTTCTGCGGCGGCCTCCGGCGAAAGCGGGCCGATGGCGCCGCCCGGCATGACAGTGGTTTCAGGCAGGCCTGCCCGCTGCTTCAGGTCGGCAAGCCCCGCAAATTCCAGATAATCTGCCTGCCAGCCGGGACGTTCCTGGGCCAGGAAGTTCCATTTTGCCGTCTGCGTGCAATTGGAGCGCTGTGGCGAACCGGTCGCCTTCCAGGTCAGGAAATCCGCGAGATCGAAGGCTAAAGACATGCGCGCCCAGCTTTGCGGCATATGCGCCTTCAGCCACATCAGCTTCGGCATCTGCATTTCCGGCGACACACTGTTACCGGCGAAATCGAGCACCCGATGGCCCGAGGCCGTCAGCCGGTCGGCCTCGCCGATGGCGCGGTGGTCAAGCCAGACGATGGTGTCGAAACGGTCGTCACCGGTCGTGGAAACCGAAACCGGCTCACCCTGTCCATCGCGGATAACTAGCGAGCAGGTGGCGTCGAAACCAATGGCGGCAATGCTTTGCGGCAGCACGCCGGCATCGGCAAGCGCCGCCTTCACGGCAATGCAGACGGCATTCCATATATCGGTGGAATCGTGCTCGGCGTGGTTTTCACGAGGCCGCTGCATGAGGATGGGATGAATGGAACGCGCGAGCAGCCGGCCGGCCGGATCGAAAATCCCGGCCCGGGCGCTCGCCGTACCGACATCGACAGCGACGAGATTTTGACGCATCAAGACTGCAATTCCATCCCTGGCGGAGCGACCCGGCGGCGGCAGGCAAGATCAGCTTCAGCCTGCGTCACGTACCACCTGGCCGTCAAAACCGCCCCTCCCCACATAGCTGCCGACAAGTTGGACCAAATCCGGCATCGCGTCAAACACGGCATCTGCCCTGAGACCAGCGATCTTTTCACGGAAGGCGGGGAAGCGTGCATGCGATCCGCCGGTGAAGGCAAAAACGCCCATGCCGGCCGCTTTTGCGGCGGCAATGCCGGCCGGGCTGTCCTCAATCACGATGCACTGACGCGGCTCGACGCCCATAGAGCGCGCCGCATGCAGGAAGAGATCGGGCGCCGGCTTGCCGTTCTTCACCATGGTGGCGCTGAAGACATGTGGCTCGAATTTATCGATCAGGCCGGTCAGCCCCAGCGAATAACGGATGCGTTCCGGCTGGCTGGATGACGCGACACAGCGCTTCAACGGCAGAAGCCGGTCAAGTGTCTCGGCAATACCGTCGATCGGCTTCAATTCGGTGCGGAAGCGCTCGAACAATGTCGCCCGCATATGGTCTAGAAAATCGATGTCGGTTTCGACACCGTACTCCTCGAACAGGGTCGTCGTCATGCTGGCGACGCTGCGGCCGAGAAAGCGCTCATAAGCCTCTTCCTCCCCCATCGTCACACCGAGATGGGAGAGCATGTCGAGAAGCACTGTAATCGAGACCGGCTCGCTGTCGACAAGAACGCCGTCGCAATCGAAAATCAGCAGAGGTCCGGTCCCGTCTCGCATCTCACGTCACTTTTCAGCCAGCTTGTCATCCAGATAAAGCTGCAAGGTGTTCGCTGTGCCTTCTTGCCACAGCGTCTTCAATGCATGGGCGAAGCGTTTACGGAAAAGCGCCGATTCGGCAACCTCCCCGAAGATGTCGTCGAGGGTAAGGAAGGCCACCGGGTCGTCCTTGGCCTTGATGGCGGCCGCCTGCAGCCGCTCGGCGCTGGCATCGTTGAAGGTGATTTCTTTGCCACTGTCCGACGTGCCGTAGAAATAACGGCACCACAGCGCCGAAACCAGCGACAGCCCGACGATATCCTCGCCGCGCGACAGGCGGTCGGCGGTGGAGGGCAGGATGAATTTCGGCTGGCGGTTGGAGCCGTCCTGCGCGAGGCGCGGAATGGTATCGCCAATCTTCGGGTTGAGGAAACGCCGCTCGATGAGGCCGAAATAATCGTTGAGGTCGGTGTCAGGTACCGGCGGAATGACCGGGATGATCTCGTCCTTTTCGAGCTTGGCCAGAAACGCCCGGATCAGCGGATGCTCCATGGCCTCATGCACGAAATGAATGTCGAGCAACGCTGCCGGATAGGCAATTGCAGCATGGCCGCCATTCAGGATGCGGATCTTCATGTGCTCGTAGGGCGCAACATCCTTGACGAACTGAACGCCCGCTTTTTCGAGCGCCGGACGGCCTGCGGGGAAATTATCCTCCATCACCCATTGCTTGAACTCCTCGCAGAAGACCGGCCAATTATCCTCGATGCCGAAATCGTCACGGGCAATATTGCGTTCACGCTCACCGGTAGCGGGCGTGATGCGGTCAACCATGGAATTCGGAAAGGCGACATTTTCGCCGATCCAGTTGGCGAAGGCCGGGTCGGAGAGCGCCGCCAGCCCGACCACCGCGTTTTTCGTGACTTTGCCATTGTGGGGGATGTTGTCGCAGGACATGACGGTGAAGGGCTGCAGGCCCTTATCGCGCCGCGCCTTCAACCCGGCAACGATGAAGCCGAACACGGTTTTCGGAGCGGACGGGTTCCTGCCATCCTCGGCAATTGCCGGATGCTGCGGATTGAAGGAGCCGGAGGCATCGATGAAATAACCGCCCTCGGTAATCGTCATCGAGACGATACGGATCTTCGGGTCGGCAAGCGTGTCGACGATGGCCTGGGTATCGCCAACCTTCAGAATGTCGATCATCGGCCCGGTGACGCGCGCGCCGGTGCGATTATTGTCCTGCTCCACGACAGTGGTCAGGAAATCCTGTGCGGCAAGTTTTTCGCGCATCGTGGCATCGGAGGGTAGGACGCCGGCGCCGATGATCGCGAAGTCGTGGTCCGCACCGGTGTTGAACAGGTCATCAAGATAAACCGCCTGATGGGCGCGGTGGAAATTGCCAACGCCGAAATGCACGATGCCGGCGGACAGATCGTTCCTGGAATAGGCCGGAACCGCCGCCGTCTTTCTGGCTTCGTCAAGCGTTGCGAGGGAGAGTTTGCATGTCATGTCACGATCCTCGAAGGGGAAACGTTGGTCGTGCAGATCGCCCTCTTGCCGGGCAATCGGCCTGTCGGAGCACCGCCCGGCCCCGTAAGGCAATCAGGCGGCAGAGCTTTCGGAGTTGCCTCCCCCTAGATCGCGATGCCCTTGTCATCGAACCTGTGGATTTTGGTCTCATCGGGCGTGATGAACACGGTATCGCCGTGCCTGCATTCGAACTCGCCATCGGTCCTTGCGGTGATCGGCCCGATGCCTGATACCTCGAGATGCAGGAAGGTATCCGATCCGAGATGTTCGGCAACAGTGACCTTGCCCTGCCACAGCCCGGTTTCCTTCGACAGCACCAGATGCTCCGGCCGCACGCCGGCGGTGGTCGCACCCTTTTGGCGGGCAAAGTCGCCGGTGATGAGGTTCATGCGCGGTGAGCCGATGAAGCCGGCGACGAAGAGGTTGCGCGGTGTCTTGTAAAGCTGCATCGGCGAGCCGACCTGCTCGATATTGCCGCGGTTGAGGACCACGATCTTGTCGGCCATGGTCATGGCTTCCACCTGATCGTGGGTGACGTAGATCATCGTCGTCTTCAGCGTGTTGTGCAGCTCGGAAATTTCCAGCCGCATGGTGCCGCGCAAAGCCGCATCGAGGTTGGAGAGCGGCTCGTCGAACAGGAAGGCTTTCGGTTCGCGCACGATGGCGCGGCCGATGGCAACGCGCTGGCGCTGGCCGCCCGACAGCTGCGAGGGCCGGCGCTCCAGATAATCGGTGAGGTTCAGCACCCGGGCGGCGTCTTCGACCTTCTTGTCGATCACCGCCTTTTCGAGCTTGGCCATCTTCAGCGGGAAGGCGATGTTGTTGCGCACACTCATATGCGGATAAAGCGCATAGGACTGGAACACCATGGCAAGGCCACGCTCGGCCGGGGCCTTTTCGGTGGCGTCATTGCCGTCGATGACGATTTTGCCACCGGAGACGTCTTCCAGCCCGGCAATCAGCCGCAGAAGCGTGGACTTGCCGCAGCCGGAGGGGCCGACGAAGACGACGAATTCGCCATCGTTGATATCGAGATCGATCGACGGGATGACTTTCGCCTCACCGAAGAGCTTGGACACGTTCTGAAGGGAAATGCTGCCCATGTTTGTCGTTCCTTATTTCACGGCGCCGAAGGTCAGGCCACGCACGAGTTGTTTCTGCGAGAACCAGCCGATGACGAGAATGGGGGCGATCGCCATCATCGAGGCGGCCGAGAGTTTTGCCCAGAACAGCCCCTGCGGACTTGAGAAGGAGGCGATGAAGGCCGTCAGCGGCGCTGCATTGGTGGTCGTCAGCCGGATCGTCCAGAAGGATTCGTTCCAGGCGAGGATGACGTTCAGAAGCAGCGTCGAGGCAATGCCCGGCACCGCCATCGGGGTCAGCACATGCACGATCTCGTTCCAGAGCGATGCGCCATCCATGCGGGCTGCCTCGAGTATCTCGCCGGGGATTTCCCGGAAATAGGTATAGAGCATCCACACCACGATCGGCAGGTTGATGAAGGTGAGCATGATGGTGAGCCCAATGCGGCTATCGAGCAGGCCGGCATTGCGGAAGATCAGGTAGATCGGCACCAGGACCGCCACCCCCGGCATCATCTTGGTGGAGAGCATCCACATCAAAATGTCCTTGGTGCGTTTGGTCGGCGAGAACGCCATCGCCCAGGCGGCGGGAATGGCGATGATCAGCGCGATGATCGTCGAGCCGAGCGACAGCACGACCGAGTTCATGAACGGCTTGAAGTAATCGCGCTGGGTCTGGACGGTGATGTAGTTTTCGAGCGTACCCGATGGCAGGAGGCTGAAGCCTGCGATCGCCTCCGGCTCGGTCTTGATCGAGGTGAGGAAGGCATAAAGGATCGGGAAGAACAGCAGGAGCGCCACGGCCCAGGCCGCGATGGAAAAGCCGATCTTTGCGCGAGTGGTTGTCTTGCGGGCCATGATCGGTTCTCCTTAACGGTCCAGATTCTTGCCGACGGCGCGCATCAGGAAGATGGCGACGATATTGGCGAGCACGACGGCGATGATGCCACCGGCCGATGCGCCGCCGACGTCGTAGCCTAAAAGTGCGGTGCGATAGATGAGGAAGGCAAGGTTGGTGGAGGCATAACCCGGTCCGCCATTGGTGGTGACGAGGATTTCCGCGTAGACGCCAAGCAGGAAGATCGTCTGGATCAGGATGACGACGGTGATGGCGCGGGCAAGATGCGGCAGGGTCAGATAGATGAAGCGGTTGACGAAGTTGGCGCCATCCATCTCGGCGGCTTCCTTCTGCTCGCCATCGAGCGATTGCAGGGCGGTGAGCAGGATCAGCGTCGCGAACGGCAGCCATTGCCAGGCGACGATGATGATGATCGACAGCAGCGGAAACTGCGCAAACCAGTCGACCGGTTGCAGGCCGAAGAAACGCGAGAGATCGGCAAGCACGCCGTAACCGGGATGCATGATCATGTTCTTCCACACCAATGCGGCGACAGGCGGCATGACGAAGAAGGGCGAGATGATCATGATGCGCACGATGCCCTGACCGAAAATGTCATTGTCGAGAAGCAGCGCAATGGCGATGCCACCGACGACGGTGATCAGGAGCACGCCGCCGACGATCAAAAGCGTGTTCCAAATCGACTGGAAGAAGGCCGGGTCGGTGTAGAAATACTGGTAATTGAAGAGGCCCGCAAAGCTGACATTGGCGGGGTTGAGGAGATTGTAGTTCTGGAACGAGAACCACAGGGTCATCGCCAAGGGCACGATCATCCACACCAGAAGCAGCAGCACCGAAGGCGCAAGCATCACCCGCGCTAACCCGCTCGTGTTTCGTGTTGCCATTACACTAACCTCCCCTTGGGCGCGGGCGTCATGAGATGCGCCCGGCATATCCGGAAGAACCGGCTCATTCCTGATTTAATTTGAAAGGCTTAAAGGCCGCCGCGCAGCTCGCGGCTTGCGCCCCCAAGGTTCGCTGCCCGGCACATGGGCCGGACAGCGATCTTCGGGAGGATTACTTGATGTAACCGGCGCGGGTCATTTCGCGCGTTGCCGTCGACTGGGCGCTGGCAAGCGCATCATCGACGCTGGACTGACCGGCGACGACCGCCGAGAACAGCTGACCGACCGTGGTGCCGAGCGCCTGGAATTCAGGGATCGCCACGAACTGCCCGCCGGTGTAAGGCACGGGCTTTACGGTCGGCTTGGTAATGTCGGCGGCATCCATGGCGGCAAGCGTGGGCTTGGCGAAGGCGGCAGCCTTTTCATAGTCGGCATTCTTGTAAAGCGAGGTGCGGGTACCCGGAGGCACGTTTGCCCAGCCTTCCTTGGCAGCAACGAGCTGGGTATATTCCTTGCTGGTTGCCCAGGAGATGAACTTTTCAGCCGCTTCCGCCTTCTGAGAGCTCTTCGGGATGGCAAGGTTCCAGGACCACAACCAGTTGCCATGGTTCTTCAACTCGCCATGCGTCGGGAAGAGCGCATAACCGACCTTGTCGGCAACGGTCGAATCCTTCGGGTTTGACACGAAGGAGGCAGCGACCGTGGCATCGATCCACATACCGCATTTGCCCTGCTGGAATAGCGTCAGATTTTCGTTGAAGCCGTTGGAGGAAGCACCGGACGGGCCGGCATCCTTCATCAGATCCACGTAAAACTGCAACGCGCTCTTCCATTCCGGCTGATCGA
Organism: Agrobacterium sp. El2ro-1b; assembly: GCF_048298475.1. Lineage (NCBI taxonomy): Bacteria > Pseudomonadati > Pseudomonadota > Alphaproteobacteria > Hyphomicrobiales > Rhizobiaceae > Agrobacterium > Agrobacterium sp. El2ro-1b. The sequence continues at coordinate 474,253 of NZ_CP103459.1, forward strand.
ACTGCGGCTTCCAGTTCTCATCGAACCAGCGGCCACCGAAGGAGTTGGTAAGCGCGCTGATAAACGCCATGTTCTCGCCCCAGCCGGCCTTGCCGCGCAGGCACATGCCGTTAATATCGGCCTTGCGGTCGGTGATCTTGCGGGCCGCATCGCCGATGAATTCCCAGGTCGGGTTTTCAGGCATCTTCAGACCGGCTTTTTCAAACAGATCCTTGCGATACATGATCATGGCGGATTCGCCGTAGAAGGGCGCCGCATAAAGCTTGCCTTCGGCGGAAAGACCGCCGCGGATCGCCGGCAGGATGTCATCCACATCGTATTTGTCGCCGAGCTTTTCGAGCGGCAGCAGCCAGCCCTGCTTGGCCCAGATCGGCACTTCATAGTTGCCGATGGTCATGATGTCGTACTGGCCGCCATTGGTGGCGATATCGGTCGTCACGCGCTCACGCAGGACGTTTTCTTCAAGCGTCACCCATTCGACCTTGATGTCGGGGTTCTTGGTGGTGAAGTCGGAGGTCAGACCCTGCATGCGGATCATGTCGCCGTTATTCACGGTCGCAATGGTCAGCGTTTCGGCAGAAGCAAGGGTCGTAAAGGCGAGTGCCGAGCATGCGCCCAGCAAAATTGTCTTCAATGTCATATCTTCCTCCCAGAAGAAATTTATGAGCATTCGCTTTGCTCTGGGGCATTTACTCACTGACAGCCCAAAAATGTCAAGCAACATCCTGTGCTGCGGCGCACATGGAAAAATCAAGCCATTGATTTTGATCAATTAATTTTTGCTCAATGGGTGAGCAAATATTCACTTGTCGCTTCATCGGTGATGAGGCCGTTCAACAGACCGCCCCTCAGCGCCGCCAGAATCGAGGCGTTCTTGCGCGCCCCCTGCGCCATGCCGATGACGGTGCAGGTCTCTCTCGAAGGAATGGGAACGGAAGCGACGCGCTCATTGACGGAGTGCTCAAGGATGTGGCCATTGGCATCATACATCCAGCCGCAAATCTCGCCGACCGCACCGCTCGCCATCAGCGCCTTCATCTCATCGACCCCGAGGAAACCATCAACGCAGAGCGGCGCGTTTTCGCCGAGTTCACCGACGCCGACGAAGGTGACATTGGCGGCCGCCCCCAGCGCCAGCGTCGAACGCACCATGGATTGATCATGCAGCAGTTCGCGCTCCTCCGCCGAAGAGCACAGGACCGGCAGCGGCATCGGAAAATGCCGCGCCTTGATGGCATCAGCCATACTGAAGATGACGTTGTAATAGGCCGCCGAGCCATCCGGCCCGATATTGCCTGTCAGTGACACGATGCGATGCTGCGGACACTCCATCGGCGGCAGTTGATCCACGGCGGCCTTGAGTGTGCGGCCGGTGCCGATGGCGAGTACGATCGGATCGGCATTTTTCAGCCAGCGCTCGATTTCCGCCGCCCCGGCCTCGGCAATGCCAACTGTGGAGGAACCGCCGGCCGGATCGCTCGGCACCACTTCAATATATTTAAGGCGGAACTTCTCTTTCAGACGTTCGGCCTTTTCGAGACAGGCGGCGATGGGGTGATCAAGCCGAACCTTGATCAGCCGCTCGGCGACGGCCAGCGACACCAGCCGCTGCGCCGACTGCCGGGATATGCCCATGGCAGCGGCGATCTCATCCTGCGTGCGGCCGGCGACATAATAAAGCCAGCCGGCGCGTGCCGCATCGTCCAGCCGTCCATGTGCGTCGTTCCGTCTGGCCATGCCGCCGCCCTCTAAGAATTATGCTCGAGCATTTGCTGGCATTTTTTTGTGTTGGCTGTCAAACGGCGGGATGTGGAAGTGGGCGTTCGGTGGATTAAATCATCCAGCTCGGCGGGGCGGCATATTTCTTTTCTCCACCGGGGAGAAGGTGGCCCGGAGGGTCGGATGAGGGGGCTAGCTCGCGGTTTATTACTGCCCTCGCCCCCTCATCCCGCTGCCGCGGACTTCCCCCCGGCGGGGAGAAGAAACAAGCGGTGACCGCTCGGTCCCTCGAGAGAGCTCAGCCCGAAGCCAGCACCCTCATTCAAGCCGCTTCCTGCACCAGATGCCCGGCGGACACCTCGCGGTAATGACGTTGCGGCGGAACGTAATCCACCGGACGGATCGGGCTCTTGATCTCATCCGTCGCCATGTTGCGCCTGATCTGGCGTCGGGCCGGATCCGGCACCGGAACGGCCGACATGAGCTTTTTCGTATAGGCGTGCTGCGGATTATCGAAGACGGCGGCGCGGGGGCCGATCTCCACGATCTCACCGAGATACATCACCGCGACGCGGTGGCTGACACGCTCCACCACCGCCATATCGTGGGAAATGAACAGGAAGGCAAGGTTGAGGCTCTGTTGCAGGTCGAGCAGCAGGTTACAGACCTGCGCCTTGATAGAGACATCGAGCGCCGAAACCGCCTCGTCGGCCACGATGACCTTGGGGTCGAGCATTAGCGAGCGGGCAATGGCGATGCGCTGGCGCTGACCGCCGGAAAATTCATGCGGGAAGCGCCGCATCATATCCGGGCTGAGGCCAACCTTCTCCATCAGGTCCGCCGCCTTTTCACGGGCCTGTGCCTTCGGTCCAAGCCGGTGCTCGATGAAGGGCTCCATGATCGCCGTGCCAATGCTCATACGCGGATCGAGGCTGGCGAAGGGGTCCTGAAAGATCATCTGCACGCTGCGGCGCATGGTACGCAACGTCGTCTTGTCGAGTTTCATCACCTCGTAACCGTCGAGAGTGACATTGCCGGAGGTCGGCTCGATCAGCCGGGTGATCGACCGCCCGGTGGTGGACTTGCCGCAGCCCGATTCACCAACCAGCGATAACGTCTCGCCTTCAGCCAGATCGAAGGAGACTTTCTCTACCGCATGCACAGCACCGGACTTGCGACCGAGAAGACCGGAGCGGATATCGAAGCGGGTCGTCAGGTCCTGCACCGAAAGAATCGGCGTGCGACCACCGGAAACCGTGTTCCTGACCTCTTCGACCGGCTGGCTTTCGCCGGTCTTGATATCGATGATCGGGAAACGCGCGGGCAGCACCCGCTCCTTCATCGAACCGAGTTTCGGCACAGCCGACAGCAGAGCGCGGGTGTAAGGATGCTGGCCGCGATGAAATATGTCATCCGTCGTGCCGGTTTCAACCACATCGCCGCGGAACATGACGATGGTGCGATCCGCCACCTCCGCCACCACGCCCATATCATGGGTGATGAAAAGGACCGACATGCCCTCCTCCTCCTGCAATTGCTTGATGAGGTCGAGAATCTGGCCCTGAATGGTGACGTCGAGCGCCGTCGTCGGCTCGTCCGCAATCAGGAGCTTGGGCTTGGAGGCAAGCGCCATGGCAATCATCACGCGCTGGCGCATGCCGCCGGAAAACTGGTGCGGATAGTCATCGAAACGGCTCGCCGCATTGGGAATGCGGACTTTTTCCAGAAGACGGATGACCTCGGCCTTTGCGGCGGATGACGAGATACCCTGGTGCACTGTCAGCGCTTCAGCAATCTGCTTGCCGATCGGAAAGATCGGGTTAAGACTGGTCATCGGTTCCTGGAAGATCATCGAAATGTCCTTGCCGCGAACCTTGCGCATCTCCTCTTCCGGAAGGGCCAGCAGATCGCGCCCGCCGAGCATGACCTTGCCCTCAATGCGGCTCGTTTTCTTATCGAGAAGCCGCACGATGGACAGCGACGTCACGCTTTTGCCCGAGCCGCTTTCACCGACAATCGCGACCGTCTCGCGCGGCGCAATGTCGAAACTCATATTGCGGACCACCGATTTCCAGCCGCCATCAACGCGGAAGGACGTGGTGAGATTTTGAACCGAAAGAATCGGGCTTACCGAACCGCCGGTCTGTTCCATGGACGTTGCCGCCAAAAGCATGCCGATCTCCTGAAAAGCGAAAGGCGGCCATCAAGGCCGCCGGATGTCTTACGCAGCAAGCGCGGTTTCGGCCATCGAAACCCAGTAGCTGATACCGTAAGGCAGAGCCTCGTCGTTGAAGTCGTAGGCGGCATTGTGCAGCCCGGCCGTGTCGCCGTTACCGATGAAGATGAAGGCGCCGGGGCGGGCTTCCAGCATATAGGAAAAATCCTCCGCCCCCATATGCGGGTTGGGATTGGTGTTGACGGCATTGGCACCGGCCACGCCCATCGCTACACCGGTCGCAAATTCGGTTTCGTCTGCATGGTTGAAGGTGACGGGATAACCGCGATGGTATTTCACCTCCACGGTCGCACCATGTGCCATGGCGGTGGCGGCCGCCACTTCCTTCAGGCGCTTTTCGGCGAAATCACGGGTTTCCGGCAAAAGAGTGCGCACCGTGCCTGTCAGCGTCACCGAACCCGGAATGACATTGACCGCCGTGCCGCCATGAGTGGTAGCAACGGTGACGACGAGCGATTTCAACGGATCCGTTTCCCGCGAGACGATGGATTGCAGGGCGATAATAATATGCGCCGACGTCAGTACCGGGTCGATGGAAAGATGCGGTGCGGCTGCATGGCTGCCCTTGCCGGTGACGACGATTTCAAAGCTGTCGGCCGCCGCCATGGTGGAACCCTTGCGAATTGCGAATTGGCCGACCGGAATGCCCGGCTCGTTATGCATGCCATAGACCTGCGAAATGCGGAATTTTTCCATCATGCCGTCGTTCAACATGGCAAGAGCGCCAGCACCGCCCTCTTCGGCCGGCTGGAAAATGACCGCGACGGAACCCTTGAAATTGCGGGTCTCTGCCAGATATTGCGCCGCGCCCAGAAGCATGGCGGTGTGCCCGTCATGGCCGCAGGAATGGGCCTTGCCCGGCGTCTTAGATGCCCATGGCTTGCCGCTGGTCTCGAGGATCGGCAGCGCGTCCATGTCGGAGCGGAAACCAATGGTCGGGCCATCCCCGTGACGGCCCCTGATGATGCCGACCACACCGGTCTTGCCGATGCCGGTCTCGACCACATCGCAGCCAAAGGATTTCAGTTTTTCGGCCACGAATTTCGATGTTTCGAAGACATCATAAAGCAGTTCCGGGTGCTCATGCAGGTGGCGCCTCCAGCCAGCCACGTCTTCCTGCATTTGAGCCACACGGTTCAATATCGGCATTCTCTTTTTCCCTTTTTTTGTTCCCCGCCGGGTTGTCGGAAAACATATTGCATTTGGAATTTCCTCTTTTGCAAGCGTGAAATTCGCAATATGCGCGAAAAATAGGCCCAAACTTCAATGGCTTATTTTTTGTTCAACACCAAGACATTAGGACTTGATTTTAAAAAAAACTAACAATAGCATCACCACGAATGGGGATTATTTCCTAGCAAAGTCAAATACTTAAGAAAACAGACTTTGCTCTCGACGTCGGGAAAAGCGTCAAACATTCAAATAGATAAAATCCAAAAAAGGGGAAAACCACGATGAAGAAGCGCAATGTTCTCTTTGCCAGTACGGTGGCGGCGATGGCCTTGGCAGGCTCTGCCGCCCATGCCGAGCGCGGCAGTGACGGCGAACTAAAAATCCTGTTTTGGCAGGCCGTATCGACGCTCAATCCCTATCTTTCGGGTGGCACGAAAGAGATTTACAGCTCATCCATCATCATCGAGCCGCTGGCGCGTTACAACGAAAAAGGCGAGCTGGTGCCGACGCTGGTGAGCGAGATCCCGACAGTCGACAATGGCGGCGTCGCGAAAGATCTGCTTAGCATGACCTGGAAGCTGAAGGGCGACGTCAAATGGTCCGATGGCACCGCTTTTACCGCCGATGACGTGGTATTTACCTGGAAATATTGCACGGCCCCAGATGGCGGCTGCGCGCAGGCGGCACAATATGAAGGCGTCAAAAACGTAGAAGCTATCGATGCCCACACCGTGAAGGTCAGCTTCACCGAGCCGAAACCCTACCCCTACTCCGCCTTCGTCGGCGCGCAATCGCCCGTGATCCAGAAAAAGCAGTTCGAAAACTGCGTTGGCGCGGCAGCTCCCGGCTGCACCGCGGCCAATTTCGGTCCGATCGGTACGGGGCCTTTCGTGGTCAAGGATTTCAAGCCGAACGACGTCATCAGCTATGTCGCCAACCCCAATTATCGTGATGCGGCCAAACCCGCATTCGCCACGGTTACGCTGAAGGGTGGCGGGGATGCGGCATCCGCTGCACGTGCGGTGCTTGAAACGGGCGAATTCGACTATGCCTGGAACATGCAGGTGGAGCCGGAAATTCTGGCGACCATGGTGGCCGCCGGCAAGGGCAAGCTGGAAACTGCCTTCGGCACGCAGGTCGAACGTATCAATCTCAACTGGTACAATGCCGATCCCGCTTTGGGAGACAAGCGCTCCACCAAGGAAGGCGGCCCGCACCCGGCCCTTTCCGATCCGGCCGTGCGCCGCGCGCTATCGCTCGCCATCGACCGTGATATCATCGACGAGGCCGGTTATGGCGAAGCAGGAAAGCCGACCTGCAATATCGTACCCGCACCGGAAGCGGTCGCATCTACGAAGAACGATAGCTGGTGCCTGAAGCAGGATATTGAAGGCGCCAACAAGCTGCTCGACGATGCCGGCTGGGCGAAGGGTGCAGATGGCATCCGTGCCAAGAATGGCGTGAAGCTTTCCTTCCTCTACCAGACCTCCACCAACTCTGTTCGCCAGGCGGCGCAGGAACTGGTGAAAGACATGTGGTCACAGATCGGCGTTGCGGCTGAACTGCGCAATGTCAGCGCGTCGGTCTTCTTCGGCGGCGATCCGGCAAGCCCCGACACCTTCCAGAAGTTTTATGCCGACGTCGAGATGTACACCAACAACTTCGACGGCACCGACCCCGAAAAATATCTGGCGGAATGGCTTTGCGACAAGATTCCTGCCCCCTCAAACGGCTGGCAGGGGCAGAATGTTCCGCGATATTGCAACCCGGAATTCGACAAGCTGGTAGGCGTCCTGTCCAAGACGACCGACTTTGCCAAACGTGCAGAAATCGCCAAGCAGTTAAACGACATGCTGACGGAAGAGGGTGCACATATTCCACTCATCCATCGCGGCAACGTCTCCTCGCATTCGCTGACGCTGGAAGGCGTTCGGATGAATGGCTGGGACTCCGAACTCTGGAACGTCGCGGACTGGTCTCGCAAGAAATAACACGCAGATGTGCCGGCCTCTTTGCAAGGGGCCGGCCTTTTGCATGCCCGTGGACCATGATCTGAAGACTTAGTTGCAGCGTCGTTGCGAAAAGGCTCTCGATTTTCGTCTCGCCGCGCTCTGGGCCTGGAAAGTTTCAGATGTTTACCTTTACCCTCCGGCGGCTTGCCTTTGCCGTACCGACCCTTCTCGTCATCAGCTTCGTGATCTTTGCGCTGCTTGATCTCGCGCCCAACGACCCGACCGGCGACCTGCCGCTCACCATTCCGCCAGAGGTGCGTGAGCAGATCCGCGCTTCGCTCGGCCTCGACCAGCCCTTTTTCATCCGTTACCTGATGTGGCTGCAGCAGTTCTTCATCAACGAACCGCTCAACCTCTTCGAAAAGCTGACCGGTTGGCAGATCGGCGATGGCAGCCGCATGCGGGTCCTGTCCTGGGCAACGCGCAGCCCGGTGGTCGATCTCGTCATACAGCGCATGCCGCAGACGCTCTGGGTGGTTGGCCTCGCCTATCTTTTCGGCGCCCTCTTGGCGATCCCGATCGGCGTCATTTCCGCCTATAAGCAATATTCGATCTTCGACCAGATCGGCACGTTCGTCTCGATGGTCGGTTATTCGGTTCCCACCTTTTTCACCGGCGTGCTGCTGGTCGTGATCTTCAGCTCCTATCTGCAATGGTTCCCATCCGTCTACGACACCAACCTGCAGGTCAGGGACTGGACGAGTTTCGTGGCGCAGGTGAAACAGATGTTCCTGCCGGTGCTGGTGCTGACACTCTACAATGTCTCGCAGATCAGCCGCTTCGTGCGCGCCTCCATGCTCGATAACCTGCATCAGGACTATGTGCGCACCGCACGTGCCAAGGGCGTGAAGGAGAAGTCCGTCCTCCTCGTTCACGTTCTGCGCAACAGCCTGATCCCGGTCGTCACCGTCATCGCACTCGGCGTGCCGACGATCTTTTCCGGCGCCATCATCACCGAGCAGATTTTCCGGGTAAACGGGCTTGGCCAATTGCTGATCGTTGCCGTTCAGGGTGCGGATATTCCGCTGGTGCAGACACTGACCTTCATTTTCGCGGTGCTGATCGTGCTCTTCAACCTGATTGCCGACGTGCTGTACGGCATTCTCGACCCGAGGATCCGCTATGACTGATGCCACAATTGCAGCACCAACGGTTGCAGCGACGCCCGTCAAATCCGCCCTCGCCGATATCTGGAAACAGTTCCGCGTCCACAAGGGCGGCGTGGCGGGGCTCTTCGTCTTCACCTTCATCCTTCTTGCGGTCTATGTCGGCCCTTACATCCATACCGTCGCGCCCAATGCCATCAACGTGAAGGTACGCAACCAGTGGCCGTCGCTGGCCCATCCTTTCGGCACCGACAATCTCGGCAAGGACATGCTTGCTCAGGTGCTGGCCGGCGGGCGCATCTCGCTTGCCGTCGGCATCACCGCCATGTTGCTGGCACTACTTCTCGGCACGCTGGTCGGTGTTCTCTCGGGCTATTTCCGCAGGCTGGACGGGCCGCTGATGCGGCTCACCGACCTGTTCCTGGCCCTGCCGCTTTTGCCGCTGCTCCTCGTTATCCTGATGTTGTTCCGCGATACGCTGCGTTCGGCATTCGGGCCGGAAACGGGCATCTTCATTCTTATCGTTTTCGTGATCGGGATCACCAGCTGGATGCACACCGCCCGCATCGTGCGCGGCGATGTGCTGACCATCAAGAGCCAGGAATTCATCGTGGCGGCGAAATCGAGCGGCATGCGTGAATATCGCATCATTATCAGGCACATTCTGCCGAATGTGCTGAGTTCAATCATGGTATCCGCCACGCTCGGCATCGCCTCCGCCATCATCACGGAATCGGCGCTGTCTTTCCTCGGCCTCGGTTTCCCATCGGATTTCCCAACCTGGGGACGGCTGCTGTTCGACGGTGCGAACTTCCTGCAACTGACGCCGTCGCGCGTGTTATGGCCGGGGCTGGCGATTTCGCTGACTGTTCTGAGCGTTAATTACATCGGCGACGCGGTGCGCGATGCGCTCGATCCGCGGGCGTTGAAGAACTGAGAAGATATGCGAAAGAGGGGAACCCTCGAATCACTCCCACGTCATCCTCGGGCTTGACCCGAGGATCTAATCACGTCGAAAAAAACGATACGTCGGCAGATCCTCGGGACAACCCCGAGGATGACGTCGAGTATACTGGACCACCTAGTGATAATTCACCTTTTCAGCATCCAGAATGCTGTCCGCATCCAGCGCCGCAATCGGAATATCTGTCCGTACCGGGATATCACCGGAAAGCTGAAGCGCGAGATAACGCCCGCAGCAGACCCGCAAAAACGAGGTGAAGTTGCCGAGGTCATGCCCGGCGTCGATCGATTCATTGTAGAGCTTGGCGATGAGCTGCACGCTGTTCATGCCGTCGCGCCGCGCGATCTCGTCCAGTGTTGTCCAGAAGAAATTTTCAAGTCGCACACTGGTCACCATGCCATCGATCCTGAGCGACCGGGTATGGCTTTCCCAAAGTGTCGGGTCTGCCTTGATGAAAAGCTTGCACATGGTTTCCTCCCTCACCACCCTTCGACGATAAGCGGAAAACGGGGCCTGCAAAAGCCCCGTTTCGCGGGTCTTATTTGCCGAGCACCGTCATGAATTGCGAAAGCCATGCCGGATGCGCCGGCCAGGCGGGCGCCGTTACCAGTTTGCCGTCGGTGACGGCGGCATCGATGGCGATATCGGCATAGGTGCCGCCCGCCTGTTCCACCTCGGGTCGGCAGGCGGGATAGGCCGAGCAGGTGCGGCCCTTCAGCACGCCGGCGGCGGCCAGCAATTGCACACCGTGGCAGACGGCCGCCACCGGCTTGTCGGCCTCGAAGAAATGTTTCACCGCCGCCAGCACATCCGCATTGAGCCTCAGATATTCCGGCGCACGGCCGCCCGGAATGACCAGCGCATCGTAATCCGCTACCTTGATATCGGCGAAGGTGGCGTTGAGCGCAAAATTATGGCCGCGTTTTTCCGAATAGGTCTGGTCGCCCTCGAAATCATGGATGGCCGTGGCGATGGTCTGGCCCGCCTTCTTGCCGGGGCAAACCGCGTGGACGGTATGGCCGACCGCAGCCAAGGTCTGGAACGGCACCATGGTCTCGTAATCCTCGGCGAAATCACCGGTGATCATCAAAATCTTCTTCGGCATGTCTGCTCCTCCCGTTTTTGAATGCCTTTCAGCACCCTAACAGGCCCGGCGGAGATGCGGGTATTATGGCAATACTACACGTCCGGAAAGACGCGATCAGCGACGCTTTGGCGGCTCCGGCCAGCGTCGCACACCACCGCCCCAGTTTTCGAAGGCTTTCGAAAGCCGGAGCACCAACAGGTCCTCATAACGCGGGCCGACGATCTGCAACCCGATGGGCATGCCCGATTTTGAGAAACCACAATTGATCGAGGACGCCGGCTGTTCAGACATGTTCCACGGCACGGTGAAGGCAATATGTTCGAAGGGCCGCGCTGGGTCGTTGGTGGGCGAGGCCCGGTCTGCCGGATAGGAGACAATGGGATTGACGGGCGAAATCACCACATCAACCGACTGCATCAAGCGCCCGCAGGCCTTGCGCATTTCCATGGTCTGGTTGAAACCGAAAACGGCACGCGCACCGGAAACGTCAGCGCCCTTTTCCGCCCATTCGAGAATATAGGGAAGGATCGTGGCACGGCGTTCCTTACTCAGCGCCGCCATGTCGCCCCAGAATTTAGCCCGCCAGAAATCGTCAAGCCCATCCAGCATCTCCCGTGTCAGCACCGGCTCGACCGGAATGACGATAGCGCCCGCCTGTTCGAACAGTTTCGCTGCCGCCACCACCGCCTCGCGCACCTCTTCATCGAGCGGCAGGCCGCAGCCCGCATCCAGCATCAGCCCGATTTTCAGGCCCTTCACATCGATATCGAGATCCATCCAGTCAATGGCGTTCGGTGGCAACGATGTGCCGTCGCGCCAGTCCGGGCGGGACAAGGTCGCCATGGCGTAGGCGGCATCGGTGACGGTGCGGGTCATCGGCCCGGCGCAGCGGCCGGTATAATAGGGATCGACGGGTATGCGACCCTGGCTCGGCTTGAAACCGAACAGCCCGGTCCACCCGGCCGGTAGCCGCACCGATCCACCAATATCCGTGCCGACATGCAGCGTGCCATAACCCGCGGCACCCGCCGAGGCCGCACCTGCACTGGAGCCGCCGGGATTCTGTGTCGGATCCCAAGGGTTGCGGCTGAGCTTGTGGAAGCTGGACAGGCCGGAGGAGAGCATGCCGTAATCCGGGCAGGTTGTCTTGGCATAGAGGATAGCACCATCCTCGCGGCAGCGGGCGGCCACCGGCGCGTCTTCCAGCGCCGGCACCAGTTCCACCGCCTTTGTGCCGAGCGGCACGGGATGGCCTTTCGTGGCGATGAGTTCCTTCAGCGAGACCGGAAGCCCATCGAGCCGGCCGAGTGTTTCGCCGCTCTGCCAGCGCTGCGTCGAGGCTGCGGCCTGCCTGCGGGCATCTTCCGGGTCATAGGCATAAAGCGCGTTCACGACAGGCTCGAAAGCCTCGATGCGCGCTTCCACGCCCTGCCAGTATTCCGAGGGCGAGAGCTTCTTTTCCCGGTAAAGCGCCAGAATTTCGAGCGTGTTGAGGTCTATGAGATCGGTCATGGCATCGTCTCGTCATAAAAACAGGAAATAGCGGCGATATCGGCTGGAAGCGCTCAGCTGGTATCGCGCGGATCGAGCAGATCACGCAGGCCATCGCCGAGAAGGTTGAGGCCGAAGACGGCGAGCGCAATTGCAAGGCCGGGCATGATGGCAAGCCAGGGGGCTGCGCCGAGATAGGTCTGGGCATCGGCGAGCATCCGCCCCCAGGTGGCGGCGGGTGGCGGCATGCCAAGACCGAGGAAAGAAAGGCCAGCCTCGGTCAATATCGCAAGACCGAGCTGGATCGTCACCTGCACGATGATCTGGTTGGAAATATTCGGCACGACATGGAAAAGCGTGATCTTGGCGCGGTTCTGGCCGATACTTGTGGCAGCGGTGATATATTCCCGCGCCCATATCTGCAGCGCGGCACCCAGCGTCAGCCGGGCAAAGACCGGCACCATGAAGGTGGCGATGGCGATGATGGCGGTGAAACGCCCCGTGCCGATGAAGGCGCCGAGCATCATCGCCGAGAGGATCGGCGGCACGGCGAAGATGATGTCGCAGATGCGCATGACCACCGTTTCGGTAAAGCCGCGCAGAGCCGCGACCGTAACGCCGATTGCCGTGCCGATAAGGGCACCGATGGCGACGGCGGCGATGGCGGTGGAGAGAGAGTTCCACGCACCGGCCATCAGCATGGAGAGCACATCACGGCCGAAATGATCCGTCCCGAGACCGCCATAAACCAAGGGCGATTTCAGCTTCTGGACGATCTGTATCTTGGTCGGCGAAAGCGGCGTCCAGACCAGCGACAGCACGGCGACGGCAACGAGAAAGCTGGTGACGGCGATGCCGATGACGAAGGCCGGGCGGCGGCGGATCAATCGCATCATCGCGCACCTGCCCGCAATCTCGGATCGATGAAGAGATAGGCGATATCCACCACGAAATTCATGATGATCACCAGCGCTGAGAAAAACAGCACGACCGACTGCATCACCACGATATCCCGCTGCGTCAGCGCCTGATAGGCAAGCCGCCCGAGACCCGGCAGGTTGAAGACATTTTCCACCAGCACCGCACCGGCGATGAGGAAGGTGAATTGCAGGCCGATCATGGTAACGACGGGGATCATCGCGTTCGGCACCGCATGCCGCCACAGCGCCACCCGCTCGCTCAGGCCCTTGGCGCGGGCGGTGCGCACGAAATCCTCATTCATCACTTCCAGCACGGCGGAGCGGCAGACGCGGGTGAGAACGCCGGCCTGCGACAGCGCGAGCGCGATTGCCGGCAGCACCAGCGCCACAAGCCCTGCCGAAAAGCTCGGGCTCCAGCCGGGAAACCCGCCTGATGGCATCCAGCCGAGCGTGGTGGAAAACACGATTATCAGCAGCAGGCCAACCCAGAAGCCCGGCACGGCGATGCCCACATGGGAAAACAGCCCGGCCGCAAAATCCAGCGCCCCATTGCGGTTCTTCGCCGCCGCCACGCCAAGCGGAATGGCAATAGTGACGGACAGGCAGATGGCAAGCAGGGCGAGCGGCAGGGTGACGGCCAGCCGCTCGATGATCAGCCCAGCCACCGGCACGCCATAGGTATAGGATTGCCCGAGATCACCCCGGAAAACACCGGCCAGCCAGTGGAGGTAGCGCAGCGGCAGCGGCTGGTCGAGACCCATCTGCTTCTGCAGGGCGGCGAGCGTATCGGGGCTCGCCGAGGTTCCGAGCATGATGGCGGCGGGATCACCCGGCAGCAGGCCCATGACGACATAAATGATGAGGGAAACGGCAAATAGCGTGATGATGAGGCTTACGAGACGCCGGATGAGGACGGCTAACATCTGGCATCTGCTCCTTGCGTGGTTTTGCGGCCGGATATGGCAAATGGGTCTATCGCCATACCCGCGCATTCCTCCCTCATCCCTGTGCCTGTCACAGGGATCCAGCCGACGCGCGTCTGCGCGGCGAGAGAGTCTTTTCCAGCCCAAGGACTTGGGCTGGCTGGATTCCTGTGACGAGCACAGGAATGAGGTGGCGGGGGGAACTGCGCCCCACCATCCACGTCAAACCCTACTCTTCCCAATGCACGTCCGTCAGCACATTCGAAGGAATAGGCTCGTTTTCCCACAACCCCTTCACCTTCCTGTCCCAGACACCAAGCTTCGGCATCACGAACAGGAACAGCGCCGGCACATCTTCGGCCAGGATTTTCTGGGCGTCGCCGTAAAGCGCTTCCTGCTCGCCCGCATTCGCCGTCTTTTCGACATTGGCGATGACCTCGTTGAATACCGGGTTCTTGTAGTTGAAATAATAGGGGTCGCGGGCATAGATATCGATATCCATCGGCTCGGCATGGGCAACGATGGTCATGTCGTAATCCGCCCCCTTCAAAACATCCGCCACCCATTTGGCCGGAAATTCGGTGGTTTCGATGGTCATCGTCACGCCGATTTCGGCCAGCATCGCCTGCAGGATTTGCGAGGTGCGCTGGGCATAGGCCATTTGTGGAGCCTTGATGGTGAAGCTGAATCCGTCAGGATAACCCGCCTCCGCAAGCAGCGCCCTGGCCTTGTCGACATCATAGGAATGAACGCCAGTCGTATCGATGTACCCGCGATCATTCGGCGTATAGTGACTGCCGATGGCCGTGCCGTAACCGGACCAGGCGCCTTCGATGACAGTGCCACGATCCACCGCCATCATCAGCGCCTGGCGCACGCGCTTGTCGTCGAAGGGCTTGCGGGCATTGTTCATGCCGGCCACAACCTTCAACTCGGTGTTGCCGACGAAGGTGCCGAGGCGCTTATCGCCGTCAAAGGAGGTCATCAGTTCCGGTGCACCGAATTCCGGGAAGGCATCGATATCGCCTGACTTAAGCGCGGCGGCCTGGGCCTGCGGATCGGCGACGAAACGGAAGGTCGCCTTATCGAGCTTCACCGCCACTGCCTTGTCCCAATAGGCGGCATTTTTCTCAAGCTCCACCTTGTCGCCCTTGGCCCAGCTGACGAATTTGAATGGCCCGGTGCCGACGGGCGTTGTGCGATTATTGTCAGCACTCTTCGGCGCGACCATGACGGAGGCCGGCCAGCCGAGCCAGTAGATGAGGCTGCCTGCGGGCTGGTTCAGTTTCAGCACCAGCGTGTCCGCGTCCGGCGTCTCGATTCTATCGATTGCCGCAAAGAAGCGCTTCTGCGGGTTGACGGAAGCTTCTCCGCGCGCCCGGTCCAGTGAAAACTTCGCGACCGAGGAATCGAACGCCTCGCCATCATGGAAGGTGACACCCTTGCGCAGCTTGAAGGTATAGCTCTTGCCATCAGGCGAAATCTCCCAGCTTTCGGCAAGCTGCGGCCTCACCTTGCCTTTGCTGTCGATGGTGACGAGACCTTCGAAAATATTCTGCCAGGTGACCTGGCCGATCGCGACGGGAGCGGCAATGGTCGGATCGAGACCGGTCGGCTCCACCGTCATGCCAAGCGTCAGGGCGGTTTTCGGCGCGGCTTCGGCGTTAACAACCGAAAGCGGCAGCCAGAGCGCCGTGCCCAATGCAAGCGTCAGCGCGGTACGGCGCGAAAGCTTTGCCGCCTGCGAAAGATAAGTGCGTGGCATCCTTAGTCCCCTGTCTGGCGGCCGGGGCATTTTTGCCCTTCCAAAGACCACCCGTTGCAAAAAGAGTGTCATGTTGCAGGCGCACACACAATCTCCGTTTTTGTGTGCTCTGTGTAGCTGAAATGGCTACACGGAATTGCCGGTGGAAATCAACCTTGATGGGTAATTTCCCAAGCTGGCCTATTCCTCTCCCCGGCGGACAGAAGAAACTAGCCCGCTGTTGCCTCGCGCATGAAACGCTCGATGAAATCGGCAAGTTTGGAGGCGGCGAAAGACAATTGCCGGTCGGGCGCAACACAGAGGTCGATCTGCGTATGAATGCCCTTCTTGCCGGAAAGCGGAACGGCGACCATCTGGCCGCTGCGAATTTCGCGCGCCACTGAAAGCGCGGGCAACAGCGTGGCGGCGGCGTGACCCAGCACCAGCTCCTTCAGCATTTCCAGCGAGCTGGTGATGAAGACGGGATCAAGCTCGATGCCGGCATCCGCAAACAGCGCATCGAAGGCCTGACGCGCGGCAAAACTCTTGTCCGGCAGGGCAAGCGGCATGCCGGCCAGTTCCTTCAGCGAGACCTCCGGCTGGGCGGCGAGCGCGTGGCCGGTGGGGAAGATGACATCGTAGCTGATGCGGGTACGCGAGCGCACCTTCACGCCCGAAAGCTTCGGCGCAAACAGGCTGACGACGAGGTCCGCTTCCGCCGCACCCAGCGCCTCCATCGCCTGCCGGGCGCTGGTAATATGCACCTCGAAGCGCAGCTTCGGATATTTCAGACTGAACTGCGCCAGCACGGGCGCCAGCAGGTTCGCCACCGTAGCACCGTTGGCATAGACCGTGACCCGGCCGCGTTGCAGGCCTTTGAGATCGTCGATCAGCTGGTGCACATGGTCGAGTTCGCGCAATGTCTTGCCCGCGCGGGCAGCGAGCAACTCACCCGCCGCCGTCAGCTTCACGCCGCGGCTGGAGCGCTCCACCAGCGGCGAGCCGAAATAATATTCGAGGTTCTCGATCTGCCGGCTCACGGCCGTCGGCGCGACATTCAGGTTTTCCGCCGCGGCGCGCATGGAATTGGTGCGGACGAGTTCGTCGAAATACATCAAGGCGCGCAATTGCATGGGGTGGAGACCTTGTTCGGGTGGGCCGGTGTTGGCGGCCAGCATATCACCGCGGCGCGATGAGAGAATACTTCCCACAGGAAGATCTCTGTGGAGCAAAAGCCCGCCGCTTGTTTCTTCTCCCCGCCGGGGAGAAGGTGGCGCGTAGCGCCGGATGAGGGGGCGACGGCAGAGAGATGCGGAGAGCTGGCCCCCTCATCTGCCCCGTTCGGGGCATCTTCTCCCCGGCGGGGAGAAGAAAGGGAGGCAACGCCTCGCCAATCAAGCGCGCTTGAAACCCTCGCTCGCCACCAGTAGCTGCCTTGTATAATCGGCACTGAACTCGCGGCTTTCCAGCGCCTCAGCCTCCAGCATTTCCACCACCTTGCCGCTTTTCATCACCGCCAGCCGATCGCACATATGGCTGATGACGCCGAGATCGTGGCTGACCATGACAAAGGTGAGGTTGCGGTCCTTGCGGGCCTGTTCGAGCAGGTTGAGGATTTCCGCCTGAATGGAGGCGTCGAGCGCCGAGGTCGGCTCGTCCAGTAGCAGGATTTTCGGCTCCACAATCAGCGCGCGGGCAATGGCGATGCGCTGGCGCTGGCCGCCGGAAAGCTGGTGCGAATAACGGAAACGGAAACCGGTGCCGAGACCCACCTCGTCCAGCGCGCGGGCAATGCGCTGCTCGCGATTGTCGAGACCGTGAATGACGAGCGGTTCCAGCAGCAGTGCATCCACCGTCTGGCGCGGGTGAAGCGAACCATAGGGGTCCTGAAACACCATCTGGACATCGCTGTAAAAACTCTTGTCGCGGTGCTTGCTGGAATAGGAGCGCCCCGCCACCATCAGCGAGCCTTCATCGAAATGGTTGAGGCCGGCAATGGCGCGCAGCAGGGTCGATTTGCCGGAACCGGACTCGCCGACAATGCCGAAGGATTCACCCTCGGCGACATCGACGCTGACGCTGTCGAGCGCGATGTAACCGTCGAAATCCACCACCACGTCGCGGATGGAAAGAACTGTGCTCATGCGCGCCACTCCGGCTTGCGTTCCAGAACCGGCAACGGATGGCGATGGCCGCCAATTTCCGGCAGGCAGTTCAACAGACCCTGCGTATAGGGATGTTTCGCTTCCTTCAGATTGGCGGAAGAAAGCTCCTCCACCACCTTGCCGGCATACATGACCAGAACCCGGTCGCAGAAGGAGGAGACAAGCCGAAGATCGTGGCTGACGAAGATCAGCCCCATGCCGCGGTCGCGCACCAGCTTGTCGAGAATATCGAGCACTTCCAGCTGCACCGTCACATCGAGCGCCGAAGTCGGTTCATCGGCGATCAGCAGCTCCGGGCCGCAAACCAGCATCATCGCGATCATGACACGCTGGCCCATACCGCCGGAAACCTCGTGCGGATAAAGATCGAAGACGCGCTCGGGGTCGCGGATCTGCACGGCTTCGAGCATGGCAAGCGTGCGCTGACGCGCCTCGCCGCTGCCGATCTTTTCATGGGTCCGCAGGGTTTCCATGATCTGGCGGCCGATGGTCATGACCGGGTTCAGCGAATATTTCGGGTCCTGCAGGATCATGGCTATGCGCTTGCCGCGCATGATCCGCCGCTCTTTCGCGGACGCCTTGAGCAGATCGATATCACCGAAACGCAGTGTATCAGCTTCGATGCGCGCGCTTTTCGGCGTCAGCCCCATGATGGCGCGGCCGGTCTGCGACTTGCCGGAGCCGGATTCCCCGACGATGCCAAGACGCTCGCGGCCGAGCGTGAAGGACACGCCGCGCACCGCCTCCACCAGCCCGGTGCGGGTGGGGAAGGAAACGCGCAGGTTCTCGACAGTCAGAAGCGGCGCGCTCATTGGTTCGCCTCCTTGGGATCAAGCGCGTCACGCAGACCATCGCCCAGAAGGTTGAAACCGAGGCTGACGATGAGGATCGCGATACCCGGCATGGCCGCCACCCACCATTGATCGAGAATGAAACGGCGTCCGGAAGCAATCATCGCGCCCCATTCCGGCAGCGGCGGCTGGGCACCAAGGCCGAGGAAGCCGAGACCGGCAGCGGTGAGGATGATGCCCGCCATATCAAGCGTGACACGCACGATGAGCGACGACATGCAAAGCGGCATGACGTGCTTCAGGACGATGCGAAACGGCGATGCCCCCATGAGCTTCACGGCCGCGATGAAATCGGAATTGCGGAACGTCATGGTTTCAGCGCGGGCGATGCGCGCATAGGGTGGCCATGAGGTGACCGCAATGGCCAGTACCGCATTTTCGATGCCCGGTCCAAGTGCGGCCACCAGCGCCAGCGCCAGAACGAGCTTTGGGAAGGCAAGAAAAATATCGGTGATGCGCATCAGAATGGCATCGACCCAGCCACCGGCATAACCCGAGACGGTGCCGACGATCAGCCCGATGGGCGCGGCGATAATCGCCACCAGCAGCACCACGAACAAAGTGAGCCGCGAACCGTGTATGAGGCGCGAGAGAATGTCGCGGCCCTGATCGTCGGTTCCGAGCAGATACCCCGCGGTGCCGGGCGGCAGAAGCCGGGCATTGCGCAGATCGCCCTGCACCGGATCGTGCGGGGCAAGCACATTGGCAAACAGCGCCACGAACAGCAGCGCGATGATGATGCCAAGCCCGAGCAGCGCCAGCCGGTTTTCCGAAAACCGCCGCCAGATGACATAGGCCCGGCCAAGGCGGGCCTGCTTGCGGGAAGTCGGCCGGTCGGAGAGCAGCCATTCGCGGCTATAGGGTTTGAGTGTATCTGTCAAAATCGTCATCGGCTGCGCGTCCTTGGGTCGAGCGTCCGGTAAAGCAGATCGGAGAAGAGATTGATGCCGACGAAGATGGCACCGATCACGATCGTGCCGCCGAGAACGGCATTCATATCCGCATTCTGCAGGGAATTGGTGATGTAGAGGCCGAGCCCCGGCCAGGCAAAGATGGTTTCGGTCAACACCGACCCTTCCAGCAGGCCAGCGTAAGACAGCGCAATCACTGTCACCAGCGGCACGGCGGCGTTGCGCAGCGCGTGGAACCAGATGATGCGGGTTTCCGAAAGCCCCTTGGCGCGGGCCGCAACAATATATTCCTGGGCAAGCTCGTTCAGCATGAAGGAACGTGTCATGCGACTGATATAGGCCAGCGAAAAATAGCCGAGCAGCGAGGCGGGCAGGATGATGTGGCGGAACAGATCCCACAACACGTCCCATTGCCGTTGCCAGATCGCGTCGATCAGGAAGAAGCCCGTGACCGGCGTGAAGGTGAATTCGTAGACGATATCCATGCGGCCGGGATAGGCCACCCATTGCAACCGAGCGTAAAACACCAGCAGCGCCAGGAGGCCGAGCCAGAAGATCGGCACGGAATAACCGATAAGGCCGATGACGCGCACGACCTGGTCGGCAAAGCTGCCGCGCTTGACCGCAGCGAGGACGCCGAGCGGAATGCCGAAGACGGCACCGATGATGGTGCCGATCGTGGCAAGCTCGATCGTGGCCGGAAACACCCGCTTGATATCCTCCATGACAGGATTGGTGGTGAGGACGGAAATGCCGAAATCACCCGAAAGCGCCTGTTTCAGATAAAGGAAGAACTGCTGCCAGAGCGGCAGGTTGAGGCCGAGCTGCTCGCGCACCCGCTCGACCACATGCGCAGGCGCACGGTCGCCGACGATCGCCAGTGCGGGATCGATCGGCACGACACGGCCAATGAAAAATGTGACCGCCATCAACCCCAGAAAGGTGGTGATGACGGTAAGGGCGAAGCCGATAATGGCCTTAGCACGGGCGTTGGCACGGCGTTTGCCCTGCCTCGCCCTGCTGTTTGCTTCAACGATGCTCAAGAGACCGATCCTTCCGGATCATTCCTTGGAGATCGTATAGACGTAGTTGGTGTCAAAGCTCGGACCGAGTTTCAGGCCCTTGAGCTTGGCGGAATAACCGGCAACTTCCGTCTGCTGGAAGATGATGACGAAGGGACCCTTCGCCAGAACTTCCTTCTGCAGGTTCTGATAGATGGCGGCACGCTTGGCAGTGTCCTTTTCCAGCAGCGCCGACTGGGTTTCCTTGGTCAGATCAGGAACATCCCAGGCATTGCGCCAGGCGAGCGTCTTGTTCTTGCCTTCATCGGAATTGTCGTAGTTGATGGTGAAGGTTTCGGCATTCGAGTTAGGGTCGAAATAGTCCGAGCCCCACTGGCCGATATAAATATCATGCGTGCGGGCGCGATATTTGGTCAGGGTCTGCTTGCCGTCGCCGGGAATGATTTCCAGCTTGATGCCGGCCTGCGCCAGCGTCTGCTGCACGCTTTCGGCAATGCCGGTCACCGGCTGCGTGTTGCGCACATCCATAGTCACGGTGAAACCGTCCTTCAGGCCGGCCTTGGCGAGAAGTTCCTTGGCCTTGGCAACGTCGAGCTTGTAGGGGTTCTCGTCGAGCGCGCCGAGCTGGCCCTTCGGCAGGAAGGTCTGGTGAACTTCACCGATGCCTTTGATGATCGTCGCGCCGATCGCGTCATAGTCGACCAGATATTTCAGAGCTTCGACGACTTCCGGCTTCTTCAGGTTCTCGTTCTTCTGGTTGAGGCTGAAGTAATAGACGGTGCCCTTGGGCGCAGAGGTGACGGCAAGGCCTTCCTTCTTGGAAACCGCTTCCATGTCGCCGGGCTCGAGGTTACGGGCAACGTCGATATCGCCGTTCTCAAGCGCCAGGCGCTGGCCGGAGCTTTCCTTCATGTGGCGATAAACGACACGCTTCAGCTTCGGCTTCTCGCCGTAATAATTCGGGTTGGCCTCGAGGATCACCGCTTCGTTGGCCTTCCAGCCAAGGATCTTGTAGGGGCCGGAACCGGCATAACCGGTCTTCAGGAATTCATTGCCGAAATCCGTGTCGTATTTGTAATCGGCGCTCGGCGTAACCGACTTCGCCTTTTCGGTGATGAGCTTCTTGTCCACCACGGCGGCGACCGTTGCCGTCAGCACGTTCAGCACGAAGCTCGGCGCGTAAGGCTTGTCGACCGTCAGCACGAAGGTGTTTGCATCCGCAGCCTTGGCTTTTTCATTGACGTTGTCGCCCTTGAGGCCGAACTGCGTCAGCAGGAATGCCGGCGACTTGTCGAGCTTGACGGCGCGTTCGAACGAGAATGCGACATCGTCTGCGGTGATCGGGTTACCGGAGGCGAATTTCAGGCCGGATTTCAGCTTGAAGGTGTAGGTGAGGCCGTCCTCGGAGGTGGTCCAGCTTTCGGCGAGATCGCCGATGACTTTGGACGTGTCGTTGAGATCGATGGAGACGAGCTTGCTGTAGGTGTTGCCGGTGACTTCGGCGGCGGACAGTTCGAACGCTTCACCCGGGTCGAGCGTGATGATGTCGTCGATGGCGAAACCTTCGACCAGCGTGTCGGCCGGCGTGGCTGCGAAAGCGTGCGGCGCCGACAGCATCATCAGCGACAAAGCGGCGCTGGTGCTAAGGACCCGCATGGATTTGTTGAGCGATTTGATCATAGGATCTCCCCTTTTGTTATAAGATTGATTTGGTTCGCTTAAACTGTTCTCAGGCCGCTTCGTGCCAGGCCTGAGACAAAACACGCAGCCAGTTTTCCCGGCAGATTTTAGCAAGCTCTCCATCACCGTAGCCTGCCGATTTCAGGGCCGCAACCAGATTGTGGTTGCCGCTGGCATCGGCCACGCCGATGGGTACCGTCGCGCCGTCGAAATCCGATCCGAGCGCCACGCAGTCGATGCCCATGCGTTCCACCATGTAGTCGATATGGCGCACCATGTCGGAGAGCGGCGTATCGGCAATGTCACGCCCATCGGGCCTGAGCATGGTGACGGCATAGTTGAGACCGACGAGCCCACCGCTCTCCCTTATGGCATCCATCTGCCGGTCGGTGAGATTGCGGGCGACGGGGGTGAGCGCATGCGCGTTGGAGTGGCTGGCGATCAGCGGCTGGCTGGTGGTCTTGGCCACATCCCAGAAGCCCTTTTCGGTAATATGGGCGAGATCGATGAGAATGCCGAGCCGGTTGCATTCCTTCACCAGCGCAAAACCGGCATCGGTAAGACCGGGCGCGGTATCGGGCGACATGGGATAAGAGAAGGGAACGCCATGGCCGAAAATATTGTGCCGGCTCCAGACTGGGCCGAGCGAGCGCAGGCCGGCGGCATAAAACACCTCCAGCGCGTCAAGATCAGGCCCGATCGCCTCGCAGCCTTCCATGTGCAGAACGGCGGCGAAAATATCCTCGGAAAAAGCCTTGCGAATATCGGCCGTGGAGCGGCAGAGCCGCCAGGCACCGGCGCGGTCGAGCCTCAGCGCAATCGCCGCTTTCTCCATGGCGACATCAAGGGAAGGCAGGCGCTCCAGCGGCGCGGCGAGCGGCGTGTCGTAATGGCCCTGTTCGTCCGGCTCCTGCAGGACCAGATCGCCTGATGGGATATAGATGGCGCAGATGCCGCCGCCGAGACCGCCTGCCCTGGCGCGCGGACCATCGATATGGCCTTCGCGCGTGCCGTTCTTGAATTCAGCCACCGGATCGCCACCGGCCTTGCTGTTGCGCCACAACCGAAGCAGCACATCATTATGACCGTCGAACACTGCATGCATGTCAAGAAATTCCAGTAAGCGGGCAAAACCAAAGGGGGCGGGCAGACGCCGGAATGACACCGCGCGAGAGCAAACCGGCGCATTTTTCGCCGACTGCTATAATCTGTCGGAAGTGATCTTAGGACGATCTCTCGCGGCTCCGCAAGACACAAATTAGGCAGCGGTGAAATTATCACCACTTGCCTTTTGCCGGAAATTGCGCAACGTCAAGCCTGCCAGCCGCCTTCGGCTTTTGTCAGCAGCGGCGTGGCGAAAACGCCCCTCACCCGCTCTGGCCATTCCGACCCGAAAGCGGCGATTTTTTCCCGCCAGCGATCCGATTGCAGCATGGCAGCGCCGATCACCACCGGCTTGATGCCGGACGAGGCGAGAAGCGAAAGACCTGCAATAATGGAGCTACCGCTGGAGATGACATCATCCACCAGCGCCACCTGTTTGCCCTCGATGAGCGGCAGCATGCGCGGATCGATATAAAGCCGCTTTTCCTGCTTGGTGGTGATGGAAGACATCGGCACCGACAGTTCCTCCAGATACCAGAACTTGCGCGAAGTGCCGAGCGGCACGTAACGCGAATGGCCGAGGTGGCGCGCAACGGCAGCGGCAAGCGTGAGGCCCAGCGTCGGCAGACCGATCACGACGTCAGGACTGAACGGCGCGATCTTGGCGGCAAGATCGGCCGCCAGCGCCTCCAGCACCTCGAATGAGGCCTGATTGACGATGAGCGAGGCGAGCGCATGTTCGCCATCCGCAAGCGGCCTTATCGGCAGACAGATCTGCCTGTTGTCATCCAGTTCCGCCGGAAAGAAGCTGGAATGCGGGCCTGCCGTCGCAAAGGTGCCGGGCGGAAGAATGTCCTGCCAGAACTCGTGCGGCGCAGCGGGAGACTGGGCGGCGGGCGATGCGGATGACGGCATCGATATTTCCTTTCAGGATCAGGATCGCGCAAGGCGGATACGGTCTCTCCCGCCAAGCCAATCCCGTTTGGCATATTCGGCATTTCAGCAACCGCAAACATGCGGCGGGTTCATTTCATCGGCTTTTTCAGCTAGAAGGGAACAAAGCAACAGGCATTCGGACGAACCCACCTATGACGCGGGTTTTCCCCATATTCAAGGACAAGCTTCCCATGAGACTGCTGGACCGGATCGGCGAGGACCTGCCATTCCTGACGGAGCTTCGCCATGATCTGCACGCCCATCCGGAACTGGGTTTCGAAGAGGAAAGAACCAGCGCCATCGTCGCCGATCTGCTCGAGCGCGCCGGGCTGAAGGTGCATCGCGGTCTCGGCGGCACCGGTGTTGTCGGCACGTTGCAGGTGGGTAACGGCACCCGCAGCATTGGTCTTCGCGCCGACATGGATGCGCTCGCCATGCCTGAGGTGCCGGACCGGCCCTATAAATCGAAATTTCCCGGCAAGATGCATGCCTGCGGCCATGATGGCCACACCGCCATGCTGCTGGGTGCCGCGCGTTACCTCGCCAAGACCCGAGACTTTTCCGGCACCGTGCATTTCATCTTCCAACCCGCCGAAGAAGGCCGGGGTGGCGCGAAAAAAATGGTGGAAGACGGGCTGTTCGACCTGTTTCCCTGCGATGCGGTCTATGGCCTGCACAATATGCCGGGGCTTGGGCTTGACGAAATGGCCGTGGTGGAAGGCCCCCAGCTTGCCTCTTCCGATAGCTGGCGCGTCACCTTCGAGGGCATCGGCACCCATGGCGCCAAGCCACATCTCGGCCGTGACCCCATAACGGCGGCGGGCACCTTCCTCGCCTCGCTGCAGACCATCGTCGGCCGAGTCATCGACCCGCTGCAACCGGCCGTCGTCAGCGCCTGTTCGGTGCAGGCGGGCGACCCGAAGGCGCTCAACGTCATTCCCGATCTCGTCGAAATCGGCGGCACGGCGCGTGCCTATGCGGCAGATGTGCGCGACCAGCTGGAGGCGGAAATCGGCCGGCTGGCAAAGGGCACGGCAGCGATGTTCGGCATCGAGGCGCAGTACGACTTCATCCGCCGCATTCCCCCCGTCATTAACGAGGCGGATGCGACGAAACGAGCGCTACGCGCCGCAAAAACAGTGTTCGGCACCAAGGCCCGCACCGCCTTCCCGCCCTCGACCGCCGGTGACGACTTCGCTTTCTTCGCCGGCGAAGCCCCCGGCTGCTACGTCTGGCTCGGCAACGGCCCGGCGGTGGACGGCGCGCTGCATCACAACACCTCCTACGACTTCAACGATGCGGCCATCGTGCCCGGCGTAGCGTTCTGGGCGACATTGGTGGAGCAGGAACTGGCGGCGGAGTAGCCCCATTTTGCTGCCTGCCGTTTTTCGACCGGCAATACCTCGGACGCTTGTGGCGAATCATCGGGCGCGGTAATTTCTGCGCACAGGCGCAACCCACGCCTCCCCCCTCCTTTCGGGGAAGCATTCGACATGCGGGGTAATATCATCATCGAACCGTCTGTTCGGGCATTCGCATAAGGAGGGATTGCGTTTCAGACTCGAAATAGAGGTCTTTTGATGAAACTTTCTACTCCGATTTTTCAATTAAAACGGCGGGCCAAACTCATGGTCCGAAACAGTGCCATTCCCCTGCACGAGGCGCTGGACCAGATCGCGCGCGAGGAAGGATTTGCACGGTGGAGCCTGCTGTCCGCTCACGCTGCGGCGGGCTCCTTATCCGAAGACCTGTTCTCCCGCATCGTGCATGGCGACATGCTTCTGCTTGCCGGCCGCCCAGGCCAGGGCAAGACAGCGCTTGGTTTTGAACTTTTGCACGCGGCAGCCGAGGACGGACGGCAGTCTGTTCTGTTCACGCTCGAAATGACGGAGCAGCAGGCGCGAAAGCGTATCGAAAAACATGCGGCCGGAAAAAGAGAAACCGAGGTCGCGACATCGGACGAGATATGCGCGGATTACATCATCCGCCATTTGTCACCGGCCAGACCCGGCACCTTCGCCGTGATCGATTATCTGCAGATACTCGACCAGCAGCGGCACAAGCCGGACCTGTCGCAACAGGTAACCGCCCTTGGGGAATTCGCACAAAAGAACGGCGTCATTTTCGCATTCATCTCGCAGGTTGACCGCTCGTTTGATCATGAATACAAGCGACTTCCCGATATGCGCGATATCCGCCTGTCCAACCTGCTGGATTTGGGCCTCTTCACCAAAGCCTGCTTTTTGCATAATGGCGAAGCGCAGCTTCACAATGTGAACTGACAGGCCCCGACTGCCGCGACGACGACCGCGCGGCAGCCGGTCCTGACGTTATTATCCCAAAACCTCGATGAGGGGGCTTTCCATCACCTTCCCCGTCAACACATCGGCAATGCCCATATCCGTCTGGTGCGGGCCGATATTGCAGGCGAGCGTGGCGCCGAAGCAGGCCTTGAAGACGAGATAGGGCGGCTGCCAGTCCACAACCTTGCCGACGGCTTCGCGCAAGTCCTCGAAAGCCCGCGCCACCTCTTCGAGCGGCGCATCGGATACGAGGCCGGAGAGCGGCAGAGGGAGGATCGCGGTGACCTTGCCTTCGGAGGCAACGGCCATACCGCCGCCGGCGCCGATCACCGCATTGGCGGCGAGCGCCATATCCTCTGCGTTGCCACCGAAAACGGTGAGGTTGTGGCTGTCATGCGCGACGGTGGTGGCGAAAGCGCCGTTCCAGCGCCCCCAGCCGGTAAGGAAGCCGGTTTTTGTGGTGGGCTCGGCCATACCGTGGCGGTGGGTGACGGAGATCATCGTTGCACCTTCGGGTGGAATGACAAAACCGTCCTTTACGTCGGCCCCCGTTTCACCCCATTGCGTGAAACGGGGGCGGTCGATGGTGGCGAGGCGCACCTTCGCGCCCTCGGATTTTACCCTGACATCATCGGCCATGCGTGGTGGAAGCTTCATCGAGCCTTCGAGTGCGGTCGTATCGCAGGCGGGAATGTCGACCAGCATGCGGCCATCTTCCGCAACGGCCCTGCCGCTTACGAGCACATGACGGGCGGTAAAACCGCTTAAATCCTCGAAAACGACGATATCAGCGCGGCGGCCGGCGGCTATGAGGCCGAGATCGGAACGGCCAAGCCTTTGCGCGGCGTTCAGCGTGGCGGCGCGCAGCGCCCATTCGGGCTTGAGGCCATAACGCACAAGACGGCGCACCACATCATCCAGCCCGCCGCCGTGCAACAGGTCGTCCGGGAAAACATCGTCGGTACAGAGCGTTACCGTCTGCGGCAGGTGGCCGAGCGTATTCAGCGCGTCCACGAATTCCGGCAGCAGGTGATCGTGCGAGCCGCGCAGCTCGATCGTCAGCCCTGCCCTGAGCTTTGCCATCAGGTCTTCGCCCGAGACAAGCTCGTGATCGGAAGAAACGCCCGCCGCCATGAAGGCATTGAGATCGGCGCCACCAAGACCGCGCGCATGGCCGCAGACCAGCTTTTCCGAGGCGAGCCCGGCCTGCACGATGCCGCTCATGCGCGGATCGCGCTCGATGACGCCGCGCATGTTCATGATTTCTGCAACGCCGCCGATTTCCGGCCAGGAGAGGAGATCGGCCAGAATGGCAGCATCGAAATCCGCACCGCTGCGCTCCAGCCCCGGTGCTGACGGCACGCAGGAGGGGGCGAGCAGAATGGCGCGCAATGGCAGGTTTTCGATCGCCTTCGCCGCCCAGCGCACGCCTTCCACACCATGCACATTGCCGAATTCATGCGGGTCCCAGACGATGGTGGTGACGCCGCGGGCAACCACCGCTGCCGCATAAGCGGCCGGCGTGATCATCGAGCTTTCGATGTGCATATGCGTGTCGATCAGCCCCGGCGAGACATAGGCCCCTCCCGCGTCGATCACCTGCGCGGCACCCCTGCGGCTTGCAGGTTCGTGAACACTGGCGATCAGCGCGCCGACAATGCCGATATCGGCAGGGCGAAGCTCGCCCGTCACCACATCCACCAATGTTCCGCCGGTGATGAGAACATCAAAACGCTGATCACCACGCGCTGCGGCAACCGCACGGGCGCGCAGGGTGCCATCGTTGAGATCGGCAGGCTCCGCCAGGCGGATTTGCGCGCTCATCGCGCCGCCTCCCCGCGCAATGCTTCCAATATGGCGGCCTTTGCGGCTCCAGCATCAACGGTCACGGCAAACTGGGCATTAAAATCCGTCACCTTCTCCGCGCGTGTCTCGACCACGGTTCTTCCCCGTGTCAGCGAGGCATGGAGTTCGACATCGATGCGCGCCTGCTGCCAGCCCAGATGATCGGACGTAAAGCCGACTGCGGCGACGGGATCGTAAAGCGCCATGGCAACCCTACCGCGGCTGGTGGCAATGCCGATGAAGCCCTCCAGCAGATCGGCAATCAGGCCGGCTTTCCTGCCGCCGGCGGTGCGGATCGGCAGCACATCGGCGGGCGAGGCAGTAACCTTGCGGCAGGCATCAAGATCGACCATGCGCAGCGGCAGGCCGTGGGCGAGCACGATGGCCAGCGCCTCGGGATCGGCGAAGGCGTTGAATTCGGCCGATGCCGTGTGGTTGCCGCTGGTAAGCCCGCCCCCCATCCAGGTGAGGTCGGAAATTTTGGCGGCAAGATCGGGCCGAGCGAGACAAAGTGCGGCGATATTGGTGAGCGGGCCGAGCGCGAGAATGCGTTTTTGGCCTTCACCCTCCAGCCAGTTGCAGAGTGGGGCAAAGGCATCGCTTTTTGGCAGAGCCGGCGCATCAGGCAGGCTTTGGCCGGCGGTCGGAATGCCGCTTTCACCGAGGATCGACTGCGCGGTTTCGAGCGCGCCGAGGACGGGCATGGCGCGGCCCTGATGGATCGGCATCGACCAGCCGAAGCTTGCTGCGGCGCCTGCGGCATTGCGGCAGACCGCATCCAGCGTGGCATTGCCGAAGACCAGCGAAATGCCATCGATGGCAAGGCCTGCCGATTGCACCACCATGATAGCGGCGATATCGTCAAAGCCCATATCGGTATCGATCCACACGCCCATGATCAGCCAAACACCTTCAGGCTTGCCGCCTTTTCGACCGGCAGGTCGAAGGCGAGCGTATCACCGATGGCGTGCGCAGCAAGGACGGCATCGGTTTCCGCCTTGATGGGGCCAAGCGGCGTATCGAGCAGATATTCGCGGCTGTTGCCTGCAAAGGATGTGCCGCGCACGGTTCCCTGGAAAGGACCTGAACCAAGGGTTACCATGCGCGGCCGCCAGGCCAGTCCAGATGCTGAAGGGACTGGTCCGGTAAGTGATGTCTTGCCGTTTGCGGTTTTCAACGCGCCGCCATCAAGCGCGAAGATGTTTTCGAAGCCGACGAAGTCAGCCACGAAGGATGAAACCGGCGCGTTATAAATTTCCTCGGGCGTGCCGATCTGCTCAATCTTGCCGCCCTTCATGACGACAATACGGTCGGCCAGCGCCAAAGCCTCAATCTGGTCATGGGTGACGAAGATCATCGTCACGCCGGTTTCCTTCTGCACGCGCTGCAATTCGGTGCGCATTTCAAGGCGCAGACGGGCATCGAGGTTGGAGAGCGGCTCGTCGAGCAAGAGCACCTTCGGTTCCATGACCATGGAGCGGGCCAGCGCCACGCGCTGCTGCTGGCCGCCGGAAAGTTCCGCCGGCTTGCGGGAGGCGAAATTGGACAAGCCCACCGATTTCAGGCCGGAGGCCACCTTATCATCAAGCGTCTTGCCGCTCATGCCCTTGAGTTTCAGGCCGAAGGCGACGTTTTCGTAAACAGTCAGATGCGGGAATAGCGCATAGGACTGGAACACCAGCCCGACGGCGCGTTTATTGGCCGCGACCCGGGTAATATCGGCGCCATCGAGATCGATACGCCCGCTTGCCACCGGCATCAGCCCGGCAATGGCGCGCATCGTCGTTGTCTTGCCGCAGCCGGAAGGACCGAGAAGCGCGAGAAGCTCGCCCTTGCGGATACCGAGATCGAGATCCTTGACGGCGACATTGCCGCCATAAGCGAGGGAGACTTTGTTGAGCGAAAGATAATTTGCTTCAGACATATCGGGAGAACCCCAGGAAACGTTCGGCCATGAAAACGATGCCGATGGAAAGGAAGGCGAGCAGCGAGGAAAGGGCTGCAACGGAAGGGTCAAAGACGATTTCCATGTAACCCAGCATGTCGATGGGCAGCGTGCGCACGCCGGGACCGGACAGGAACAGCGATACCGGCACCTGATTGAAACTCGTCACGAAACCGAGGATGAAAGCCGACAGGATGCCGCCGCGGATATTCGGCAGCACCACCCGGAAAAATGCGCCGAGCCGCGACGAGCCGAGCAGCACCGCCGCCTCCTCAATATCCGAGCGCAGATTGTTGAGGCTGGCCGATACCACCCGCACCGCATAGGGCAGGATGAGCGCTGTGTGGGCGAGAAACAGGGCAAGCGTGATGCCGATGCCGAAGGGCACGACGAAATAACGCAGCAGCGCCAGACCAACGATGATACCGGGCACGATGATCGGCGCGGAAACGATGGTGCGCACGGTTTCGGCAAAAGGCAGCTTGTAACGCGACATGGCATAGGAAGCGGGAATGCCGAGGATGAGCGCCGTGAAGGTGCCGCCGATGGCGAGGAACATCGACATGGCAAAGCTCTCGCGGAAACTTTCCACGGTGAAGACTTTGGCGATCCATTTCAGCGAAAAGCCCTGCGGCGGAAAGGCAAGTGTATCGCCGGCAGAAAAAGACGCCGCAACGATGATGAGGAACGGTCCGATGAGGAACCCGACGACAAGAAGGAGCGTGAGCGGAATGAAGAACTGCCGGGTCATTTCTTGTTCCTTGCGGTGGCGATGCGCTTCAGCAGGATATTGGCGGCAAAGCTCATGACGATCAGGATAAAGGCGATGACACTGGCGGCGACGAAATTATTGGAGACCGTGACCTGCTGGTAAAGCAGGGTTTCCAGCATCAGCACCTTGGAGCCGCCGAGAATGGCAGGCGTGATATAGGCCGTCAGCGAACCGGTGAAGACCAGCGTGCCGCCGACGACCAGCCCTTCCTTGGTAAGCGGCAGGATGACCTTCCAGAACACCTGAAACCAGTTGGCGCCGAGCACGCGGGCAGCGGCGATCGTATCCTTCGGCATATTCTCCAGCGCGCTGATGAGCGAGATGATCATCAGCGGCAGAAACAGTTGCAGAAGGCCAATGAAAACGGCCGTTTCGGAAAACAGGATGCGGATCGGCGCGTCGCTCAGGCCGACGGCCTGCAGCGCCTGATTGACGATGCCGGTTCTGCCGAGAATGACGATCCAGGCATAGGTACGGGCAACCGGCGAGATCATCAGCGGCAGCACGACGAGATTGACCACATGGCCCTTTGTGCCCGGCGAAAGGTTGACGATGGCGAAAGCCGCCGCATATCCCACCACCGCCGAAACGACGGTAACAAGCGCGCCGAGTTTGAGCGTACGCAGGAAAACCGTCTGGTTCAGCGGATCGGAAAAGAAGGCGGCATAGGCCGACAATGTCCAGCCGTCCGCGGTGCGAAAGCCCTCCGACAGAAGCATGAAGACCGGCACAAAAAAGACCGCCGCCGCGAAAATTGCGGCGGGCAAGGCAAGCGCCAGTGCTTCGGCCCGGTTCTGAAACATGGGTTTATTCCCTGAACGGCCTCAAAGCCGGTTGTTATGCCAGCCGGAAGGACCGGCCTGCGAAAAAAGGGTGGAAAAGCGGTCAGGGGACGACCGAACCGCTTTTCCCGGAATGGAGCCGCCCTCGCGGACGTTTCGATGCCCCATTCCAAACGGTGAAAGGCCTTACTGGCCGACCTTGGAATTCCACTCAGACAGCCACTTGTCGCGGTTATCGAGCGTCACGTCGGACGGAATGAGCTGCAGGCTGCGGGCCGTTTCGTCACCATAGGTGATGTTGTTCGCCACCTCTTCGGACACCTTAACCTCCTTGTTGGTCGGGCTGTCCACCAGCTTTTCCGCCAGCGCCTTCTGAACGTCGGTCGACAGCCAGAAATCCATGAACTGCAGCGCAAGCTCCTCGTTCTTTCCGCCCTTGGGCACGACGAGCACGTTCATGCCGCCGGTCTGGCCTTCCTTGGGCGTTGCCCAGGCAAGCGGCAGATCGAGCTTGGTGAAAGGCGCCCAGGAGAAACGACCGATGGGCGCTGCCCAGATTTCTTCCTGCTGCATCAACTGCACCAGCTGCGAGGACTTGACGTAGAAGGTGACGATATCGTCCTTCTTCTCGCCCACGGCTTCGATCGCGCCGGCAAGATCAGGCGTATCCTTACCGATGGCTTTGCCGAGCATATAAAGCGCCGGCGGGCCCTGATTGGTGGTGACATTCGGGAAGGCGACGTGATCGACAATACCGTCCTTCAAAAGATCGGCCCAGCTGTCGATCTTCATCTTGTCGGTGCGGTAGACGATGGAGGTCGCGTAGAAATTGACGCCGACGCTCATGCCGTCGCCATTCGGATCCTTGGCGATGTCATAGAGCTTTTCGATATTCGGAACCTTGGACGCATCGATCTTCTGGATCAGGTCCTTGCGGGTGGCGGATAGCGCATCGGCCATGGAGACGATGGCGAGATCGACCACCGGATTGGCCTTGTTGGCTTCCATCTTGGCAAGACGCTCGACGCTGTTGCCAGTTTCGACCACGAGCTTGCAACCACATTTGGCTTCAAACGGCGTATAGACCAGTTCCTTGAATTCATCCTGCGCAAAGGCGTAGACGGAAATCGTCAGCGTCTTGTCCTCAGCCTGCGCCGCTCCCATCGTCAGCATCAGGGCGGTGCCCGATGCAAGAATGATTTTTTTCATGGTGTGAGTTCTCCTGCTGTCGTTTTTTTGGCTTCAATCGCATCATGCTTTGTCTTGCCGGTGGAGCCGCGCATGATCAGCGCCATCGGTACTTTCGAGATTTCCGCCGTCACATCGGTGGCGATGCCATTGTCACCGGCGCTGTCGATGGCGCGCAGCAGCGCCCCGACGGCCAGATCAGCGATGCGGCCCATATCCATGCGCATGGTCGTGAGCGGCGGAGTGACCACCGCGGAAAAGATGAGATCGTCAAAACCGGTGACGCTTGCCTCTTCCGGCACCTCGATGCCCTCGCGCTGCAATTCGGTGAGCGCCCGCAGCGCATGCAGGTCGGAAATGGCGGCAAAGGCGGTGAAACCATCCGCCACCAGATCGGCAAGCCCAAGCCGGCAACCGGCACCATCAGCCTCTTCGATGCTGTCGATCCAGAGCGTCCGGGTCACACAGGCCTTGCCGAGACCATCGCGAATGCCGCCGAGACGGTCGTTCTGCACGTTGGAATCGCGGTTCTTGCCCACCAGCACCACCTTGCGGTGGCCGAGGCTTGCCAGATAGTCACCCACCTGCCGGCCGCCATCCCAATGGTCGGCGGCGACGGTGTTTCCGGGCGTAGAAGGGCTGTCGATGATGGCGACAGGGCAATCGACGCCGGAGATGCGCGTGCCGCGGCGAGGAACGATGACCATGCCGTCCACCCCGCGCTCGATCAGCCGGTTGATGGCGTCCGTCTGCATGGCGATCTCACCGCGCGCAT
Organism: Agrobacterium sp. El2ro-1b; assembly: GCF_048298475.1. NCBI lineage: Bacteria > Pseudomonadati > Pseudomonadota > Alphaproteobacteria > Hyphomicrobiales > Rhizobiaceae > Agrobacterium > Agrobacterium sp. El2ro-1b. The sequence continues at coordinate 507,907 of NZ_CP103459.1, forward strand.
CGGCAATCAGCACGCCATAACCGGCGGAGACGGCGGCTTTTTCAATGGCCTGTGCGATCTGTGGGAAAAGAGGGTTGGCGATATCGGGCAGGACGAGCCCCAGAACCCCTGATCTGCCGGTGCGCAACGCCCTGCCCGCTGAACTCGGCACATAACCCAGTTCACTCGCCGTCTTGCGAATGCGCTCCACCAGATCGGGTGAAACACGCCCCTTGCCGGAGAGCGCATTCGACACCGTTGCCACCGACACGCCGAGTGCCGCTGCTATCGCGCTCAGATTGGTGGCAGGCCGTGACGACGCCATGGATTGTCCGGAGAAGCTGATTAAACGTTTAATCAGGATAAGCGAGGCGCGCGCCGCTGTCGAGTCCTTCGCCGGCGAAATGCGGCGAAAAGCTGGGCACAAGGGTTAAATGCCCGAAAAAAGAGCGATTATTTTTACAAGGCCTGGGTGCCGGCCGCGCGATAAGCCTCCACCTGCCGCACCAGCCAATCCCGAAACAGCACAACAGGGGCGTGATTGGCACGCGAAAGCGGCGCCACCGCATAATAGGAACTGGGGCTTCTCGCCTGATGATCGAAGGCTTTCACCAGTTGCTTCGATTTCAGCTCGTTATCGATCAGAAACAGCGGCATCAGCGCCACGCCAAGCCCGGCAATGCAGGCCTGCGCCACGCTGGAGAACTGCTCGAACCGCATGCCCTGCGGCAGCGCGAGTGACAGACCAAGGCTTTCGAACCAGTGGCCCCAGGCTCCCGGCCGCGAGGCCATATGCAGCAATGGCAGGGCGGCGATATCCTCGCCCTTTTCCACCGGGTGGGTGCTGAGGAATTGCGGGCTGCAAACCGGCGCGACCATTTCATGCATGAGAAAGGTGCTTTCCGCCCCCGGCCAGTCGGCCTGGCCGATATGGATCGCCATATCCAGCTGCTCGCGCTCGAAATCGAACTGGCCGATGCGGGTGGCGAAATTGATGGTGATTTCCGGGTGGTTTGTCACAAAATCCGGGATGCGCGGCAGAAGCCAGCGGGTGCCAAAGGTGGGCAGCATGGCAAGATTCAGCGTATTGCCATGCGTTTTGGTCATGATCTGCAACGAGGCGGAGCGTATTTCGCCAAGCGCTGCGGCGATCGATTTTGCGTAAGCACTACCCTCGGTCGTCAGCGACACGCCGCGCGCGCCGCGCTCGAACAGGCGCACGCCAAGCTGCTCTTCCAGTGACATAACCTGCCGGCTGATCGCTCCTTGCGTCAAGGCTAGCTCATCGGCGGCCGCCGAAAAACTGCCAAGCCGGGCAACGGAATCAAAGGCGGCAAGCGCACTGGTGGAGGGCAGGAGTTTACGGCTGAGAGACGTCATGACCTATTACTATAGGTAATGCAAAAATGAGTAAACATGGCTTGTGCGCGACGGTTGGGATAAGAATAATCCGGCCAGCGAATCCGGAGGCATACAGTGAGCGAACGCGCAGCATTTCATTGGCAGGACCCTTTTCTGCTCGAAGACCAACTGACCGATGATGAGCGGATGATCCGCGACAGCGCCGAGGCCTTCGGCAAATCCGAGCTGCTGCCGCGCATTTCGGAAGCCTATCTTTCCGAAACCACCGAACCGGAACTCTTCCGTCTGATGGGACGCACCGGCCTGCTCGGCGTCACCCTGCCGGAAGAATATGGCGCGGCCAATGCCAGCTACGTGGCCTATGGCCTGGTCGCCCGCGAGGTGGAGCGGATCGACAGCGGTTACCGCTCGATGATGAGTGTGCAGTCCTCGCTCGTCATTCACCCCATCTTCGCTTACGGCTCGGACGAACAGAAGAAGAAATACCTGCCCGGCCTCGTTTCCGGTGAACTGATCGGCTGTTTCGGCCTCACCGAGCCGGATGCTGGCTCCGATCCCGGCGGCATGAAGACCCGCGCCGAGAAGATCGCCGGCGGTTATCGCCTGCGCGGCTCGAAAATGTGGATTTCCAACGCGCCGATCGCCGATGTTTTCGTGGTCTGGGCGAAATCCGAAGCCCATGACAATGAGATCCGCGGTTTCGTGCTGGAAAAGGGCATGAAGGGTCTTTCCGCCCCCAAGATCGGTGGCAAGCTGTCGCTGCGCGCCTCCATCACCGGCGAGATCGTCATGGATGGCGTGGAAGTGGGCGAAGGCGCTCTGCTGCCTGACGTTTCCGGCCTGAAAGGCCCGTTCGGCTGCCTTAACCGCGCCCGCTACGGCATTTCCTGGGGCGTGATGGGGGCTGCGGAAGATTGCTGGTTCCGTTCCCGCCAATATGGCCTCGACCGCAAGCAGTTCGGCAAGCCGCTCGCCGGCACGCAGCTTTACCAGAAGAAGCTCGCCGACATGCAGACCGAGATCGCGCTCGGCCTACAGGCATCGCTGCGCGTCGGCCGGCTAATGGACGAGCATAAGATGGCGCCGGAAATGATCTCCATCGTCAAGCGCAACAATTGCGGCAAGGCGCTGGATATCGCCCGACAGGCCCGCGACATGCATGGCGGCAACGGCATCCAGATCGAATATCACGTCATGCGCCACGCCCAGAATCTCGAAACGGTCAACACCTATGAGGGCACGCATGACGTCCACGCGCTGATCCTTGGCCGGGCGCAGACGGGCATTCAGGCGTTTTTCTGAGGTTTTATCCGCATTCCCTACACCAGGAAAAGGCCGCCGAAGATCGCTTCGAAGGCCTTTTGTTTTTTGAGTTCGCATGCCGACATATTGCAGGACCGGATGATATGGCCGATAGGATGCCGTTTCTCTCCGGTCCTGATTGACGAGGCGATATCTGCGGCCCGACCCGACCGGAAAAACAAGGGGAAGATCATGGCGATCGTGCCGGCATCTCATCACGACACCTTTCCCGACGCTGCACCGGCGGCCGTCTGGCCCTGGCCGGATAACAGCGGCGAATGCCATTGCCTCACCCTTCGCTATAGCGCTGACGAAGAACCCACCGCCGATATGGCCGCTTCCCTGCCGCCGCAGCTTCTGCGGGCAGTGCCCAAACGCAAGGCGGAGTTTCTGGCGGGACGCCGATGCGCAGCGGAAGCCATACGACGCCTCACCGGGCAGGCAATATTTCCCGGAATGGGGGAAGACCGCGCGCCGATTTGGCCCGAAGGCGTGGTCGGCGCGATTTCCCACAGCGGTGACCGAGCGATCGCCCTTGCCGGCGCCGGCAGCAGGTTTTGCGGCATCGGCATCGATATCGAGAAGCTTTTGAGCGAAGAGGAAGCCGCTGATATCGCAACGCAGGCCCTGACAAATCAGGAGCTTCACAGCCTCTGCAACGTCATCGATCCATTCATGACCGGACTGATTTTTTCGGCCAAGGAGAGCCTGTTCAAGGCGCTTTACCCAACTGTCAGACGGCTTTTCTTTTTCGAGGCGGCAGAATTATCCGCCTACGATGAAAATGGTTCGGGAGCCCTGCGGTTGACCGCAGATCTGGACGGCGGATGGCGCAAAGGAATGGAGGTTCCCTTCCGCTTTGGCCGTTTCGAAGGCCTTCTTCTGACCCGCGTCCTTCTCCCGCAGTGAGAGAAAATTGTGCGATTCTGTTCTGCAAAGTTCATATTTTAAGTCATTCTTCCCGTCATCCGAGTGAAACACTCAGACGATACGCAGCCTGTTGGAATGATTCCAAACATTGAACTGTGGAGAAACGACATGACCGACATCGATACGAGCAAGCTATCCTGGGACGAGTGGGACGAACTGCAAAATCCGCCGCCGGCCGAAACCGATTTCGACCGTGTGGTTGAAAGCGCGATTTCCCGGCGCGGCTTTCTCGGTGGCGTGCTTGTCTTCGGTTCGGCCGCGGCCGCCATGGGCACGCTCGGCAACCTGATGAGCAGCACCTCGGCCGAAGCGGCGCAGGCAGCGACCTCGCGCTTCCAGTTCAAGCCGGTGGCGGCTGCGACCGACCACACCATTCACGTCCCGGAAGGCTATAGCTGGAAGCCGGTTGCCAAATGGGGCCAGCCGCTGTTCTCCAACGTTCCCGATCTCGACCCCGCCAAGGGCATCAGCGTCGAAAACTCCGACAAGGTCTTCGGCGAGAACACCGACGGCATGGAACTGTTCATGGTCGGCGCCCACCAGCTGATCGCCGTCAACCACGAATATGTGAACCCCGAAATCAACCTGCCGCATGCCGAAAAAGGCAATCCGAAGACGGCCGACGACGTGAAGATCCTGCAGAACATGCAGGGCGTCACCGTCATGGAAGTTGCAGAAGGCAAGGATGGCTGGCAGATCGTTCTCGACAGCCCGTTCAACCGCCGTATTCACCATAACACGCCGATGAAGCTTTCCGGCCCGGCCGCCGGTTCCGACCTCGTTAAGACCGCCGCCGATCCAAAGGGTGTCGACTGTCTTGGCACCTTCAACAATTGCGGCGCCGGCCGCACGCCCTGGGGCACCTACCTCACCTGCGAGGAAAACTTCAACGGCTATTTCGGCACCACCGACGCCGCCTTCACGCTGCCTGACGATTACAAGCGTTATGGCATCGTTGCCGAGACGCGTTATGCCTATGAGAAGTTCGATGCGCGTTTCGACGTCGCCAAGAACCCGAACGAACCGCGCCGCGCCGGTTACGTGGTCGAGATCGATCCTTCGGACGCCAAGTCCACCCCGATCAAGCGCACAGCGCTTGGACGCATCAAGCACGAAAACGCCGCCGTGGTCATTGCCCGTGACGGCCGCGTCGTCGTTTATATGGGTGACGACGAGCGTGGCGAGTTCCTCTATAAATTCGTCTCCAACGGAATCTATGTGCCGGGCGGCGATACCTCCAGGCTCCTTGACGAAGGCACGCTCCATGTCGCCAAGTTCGCCGATGACGGCGCTGGCGAGTGGGTCGCCCTCACGCCGGAAACGACTGGCATGAAGATCGACGAAATCTGCGTCTTCACCCGTCAGGCTGCTTCCAAGGTCGGTGCCACGACCATGGACCGCCCGGAATGGGTCGCCATCAACCCTGTCGCCATTGAGGGCTATTGCGCGCTGACCAATAACAGCCGCCGCGGCGAAATGAAGGACGGCAAGCTGCGCGCCAATGCCGGCGGCGACGCCATGACCATCAATGCCGCCAACCCGCGCGAAAAGAACGAATACGGCCAGATCGTGCGCTGGTATCCGGAAAATGACGACCATGCGGACGCCAAGTTCAAGTGGGACCTGTTCTGCATGGCCGGCAATCCCACCGTTCACAAGGACGCCTATGCCGGCTCGGCAAACATCAACGAAGGCAACATGTTCAACTCGCCTGACGGCATGATGTTCGATTCGACCGGTCTGCTCTGGATCCAGACCGACGGCGAAGACAGCAATGAAGGCAACTTCGCCGGCCAGGGCAACAACCAGATGCTGGCGGGCGACCCGGCGACGGGCCGTATCGAACGCTTCCTGACCGCGCCGAAGGGTTCCGAAGTCACCGGCCAGACCTGGTCCGGCGACAAGCGCACCCACTTCGTCGGCATCCAGCACCCCGACGCTCCCTTCCCGGACGGCGAAGGCAAACTGCCGCGCTCGGCGGTCATCGCCATCAAGCGCGACGACAACGCGAAGATCGGCTGAGGCATAAATCTGATGCAAACCCGGCCGCGTGCAACTCGCGGTCTGGTTCAGAACATAGAAACGCCGTGCATCCGAAAGCCTGCACGGCGTTTTGTTTTGCCCGACCGATCAGAACACGTTCCGGTGCACATCGCTCATCGCCCGGCGCAGATCATCGACCGCGGACGCCGTCTGTCCCGGTTCATCGTTAAGCGCTGGCGGCATTTTCCAGCCGGGGTCGATGCCTTCCATGTTCGGCAGCTCATGCGCTATGCCCTTGTGGCAATCGATGCAGGTGGCCTTGCCCGTCAGCAGATATTTCGAATGAATATCGGCGGCGCGCTGTGTCTGTTTGGTAAAGTCCATGGCGACAGAGGAGTGGCAATTGCGGCATTCCAGGCTGTCATTGGCCTTCAGGCGCGACCATTCGTGCTGGGCAAGCTCCAGCCGTTTGTCGAGGAATTTCTTGCGGGTGTCGATGGTGCCGAAAATCTTGCCCCAGACTTCCTTGGAAGCCTGCATCTTGCGGGCGATCTTGTCGGTCCATTCGTGCGGCACATGGCAATCCGGACAGGAAGCACGCACACCGGAACGGTTGGAGAAATGCACCGTCCGCGTCAGTTCCTCATAAACATTGGCGCGCATCTCGTGGCAGGAAATGCAGAAGGCTTCCTTGTTGGTCATTTCCAGCGCGGTGTTGAAGGCGCCCCAGAACATCACCCCGCCAACGAAACCGCCAAGCGTCAGGAAAGCGAGGCTGAGCGTACCCGCCGGCGTGGTCAGAACCGCCCAGAGCCAGATGAAGAGTTTTTTGATACGGGCAATCATCATTCGCTACCCGCCGGTTTCACGCCCATTGTGCTCATGTCCTCAAACGTGTTGGGCACGAGCGGCCGCGTATCGGCCTGCGGCACATGGCAGGCGGTGCAGAAATAACGCCGTGGCGAAACATCCGCCAGCATCTGGCCTTCCCGCGTCATGTAATGGGTGACGCTGATCATCGGCGCGCCGGAATCCTGCGTGAATTCGCGCTTGTGACAGGACAGACAGCGATTGGCATTGACCGACAGCTGATAACCGTCGATCGAATGCGGGATGACCGGCGGTTGTTCGGGATAGGCACGCATGCGCCGGAAGTCGTCGATCACCCATTTCGGCAGCGGTTTGGCCGGCTCGGTTTTCATGGCATCGCCGCGCGGGCCGGAAAGTTCCGGTACCATCTGCGCAACGGCTCCCGTCGCAAGAGCCACGACCAGAAGCGTGGCGGCGATCCATCCATGTTTCCTGATCATGCGACTGGCTCTATCTTGACTGCGCATTTCTTGAAATCCGTCTGCTTGGAGATGGGATCGGTTGCGTCGAGCGTCACCTTGTTGATCAGCTGGCTGGCATCGAACCACGGAACGAAGATGACGCCGGGCGGCATGCGGTTGCGGCCGCGCGTTTCCACGCGCGAGCGGATTTCGCCACGGCGCGAGACGATGCGGATTTCCGCGCCCTGATTGAGCCCACGCTTGCGCGCATCATCGGCATTCATGAAACAGCGGGCGCCGGGAAACGCCTTGTAGAGTTCCGGCACGCGCATGGTCATGGAACCGGAATGCCAGTGCTCCAGCACCCGGCCCGTCACCAGCCAGGTATCGAATTCCTGGTCGGGAGATTCCGCCGGCGGCTCGTAAGGCACGGCGATGATGACTGCCCTGCCGTCCTTGTTGCCGTAGAACTTCACACCCTCGCCGGGTTTGACATAGGGGTCGTAACCTTCGCGGTAACGCCACAACGTTTCCTTGCCATCGACAACAGGCCAGCGCATGCCGCGCACCTCGTGATAGGCATCGTAAGGCGCCAGATCGTGGCCGTGGCCGCGCCCGAAGGCGGCATATTCCTCAAACAGGCCCTTCTGCAGATAGAAGCCGAAATCACTGGATTCCTGGTTCTTGTAATCGGCGTTGATCTCGCTCAGCGGGAACTTGCCGACATCGCTGTCCTTGTAGAGCACCTCGTAAAGCGTCTTGCCGCGATAGGCGGGATTGGCGTCGAGTATCTCCGCCGGCCACACCTCGTCGGTGGTGAAGCGCTTGGAGAATTCCACCAGCTGCCACAGATCGGAACGCGCCTCGCCCGAGGCCTCCACCAGCTGGTGCCAGACATGGGTGCGCCGCTCGGCATTGCCATAGGCCCCCTCCTTTTCCACCCACATGGCGGCGGGCAGGATGACGTCGGCGCTCATAGCGGTGATGGTCGGATAGGCATCCGAAACCACGATGAAGTTTTCCGGGTTGCGATAACCCAGATAGGTCTCGTTCTTGGTGTTGGGGCCGGCCTGGACGTTGTTGTTGACCTGCACCCAGTAGAAATTCAGCTTGCCGTCATGCAGCATGCGGTCCTGCTGCACGGCGTGGTAACCCGGCTTTTCCGGGATGATGCCATGCGGGATGCGCCAGATTTCCTCGGCATGTTTGCGGTGTTCCGGGTTGGTCACCGTCATGTCGGCCGGCAGGCGGTGGGCGAAGGTCCCCACTTCACGCGCCGTGCCGCAGGCCGAGGGCTGGCCTGTCAGCGAGAACGGACTGTTGCCGGGCTCGGAAATCTTTCCGGTCAAAAGATGGATGTTATAGACCATCTGGTTGGCCCAGACGCCGCGGACATGCTGGTTGAAACCCATGGTCCAGAGCGACATGACCTTGCGTTTGGGATCGGCGTAAAGCTCGGCCAGTTCCTCCAGGAAGCCGGCTTCCACCCCGGTCATGGCGGCGGTTTTTTCCAGCGTGTATTCGGAGACAAATTCCTTGAAGGTCTCGAAATCGATCGCTTCCGTCTTGGTCGGATCGGCGGAATTGGCTGCATTCACCTCAACCGGATCTTCGGGCCGCAGGCCATAACCAATATCGGTGACGCCTCGCACGAACTTCGTGTGGTTCCTCACGAAGTCCTCGTTGACGCGGCCGGTCTTGATGATGTGGTTGGCTATGTAATTGAGGATGACGAGATCCGTGCCCGGCTTGAATACCATGGGGATATCGGCGAGATCCATGCTGCGATGGGTGAACGTCGAAAGCACCGCTACCCTCACATGGTCGAAACCCAGACGCCGATCGGCGATTCGGGTCCACAAAATGGGGTGCATCTCCGCCATGTTCGAACCCCAGAGCACGAAGGCATCGGCATGTTCGAAATCGTCGTAGCAGCCCATCGGCTCGTCCATGCCGAAGGTGCGCATGAAGGCATAGGCGGCCGACGCCATGCAGTGGCGGGCATTGGGATCAAGATTGTTGGAACGGAAACCGGCGCGCATCAGCTTGGTCGCGGCATAACCTTCGAAGATCGTCCATTGGCCGGAACCGAACATGCCGACGGCCGTCGGTCCCTTTTCCTTCAGCACGCGCTTGCACTGCTGCGCCATCACGTCGAAGGCCTCGTCCCAGCTCACCGGCTCGAACTCGCCGTCCTTGGCGTAGACGCCGTTTCTCTTGCGCAGAAGCGGCGTCTGCAGCCGGTCCTTGCCGTACATGATCTTGGACAGGAAATAGCCCTTGATGCAGTTGAGGCCACGATTGACCTCCGCCTGCATGTCGCCATGGGTGGCAACGACCTTCCCTTCCTTGACGCCGACCATGACGCCGCAGCCCGTGCCGCAGAAACGACAGGGCGCCTTGGACCATCTGATCTGCAATGCGGAAACACCGCCCGGCACCGGCTGGGCGGCGGCCGGCAGCGCAATGCCCGCCGTTGCCGCAGCGATGCCGGCGGCATGCGCCTTCAATAGATTACGCCGCGTCAGTTCGCTGCTCATCGCCGCCTGTCTCCTCTGTATCGACGTGTTCGAAAACCATGTTGGCGGCAATCACACCGTCGAGTGTCGAAATATAAGTGAGCGTATCGCCCAGCATGCCGGTGCTCGTGCCGTCTATGACGATGACGATCTTGCCGTTGCCCTCGCCATGAACCTCGACATTGTCGAGCGTCAGAAGCGTTGCAAACACGGCGTCCCGCATCTGGGGCATCACCGAAACCACAGCGCTTGAGACATGATATCGGCCTGTATTCTCAGGCATATTGCGTCTCCCTGGCTGTTTCCTTGATCTTGATCACACCGGCCGGGCAGATGGACACGCAGGCCCCGCAGCCGGTGCAGGCATCCTCGACAAGCGCGGGCACGAAGGGGCCGCCGCGGCGGGGGCGAAACCGGATGGCCTCGGTCGGGCAGGCATCGCGGCAGGCCTGGCAATCGACATTGCCAAAAGCGAGACACCCCTCGCCGATCGCCATGACGTGATCGAAGCTTTGTGCGTCAGGCGTCGCAAAAACCGGCTCGGGACAGGCTTGCGCGCACTTGCCGCAGAAGGTGCACTCCCCGGCAGAGAAATTCACCGAAGGCAGACCACCTACCATGGTGATGATGTCGGTGGGACAGGCTTCAACGCATTTTGCGCAACCGCTGCAGGCAGCGAGGTCGCTCAAAGCGACCCCGGGGGGACAGATACGCATTTCCCGTTTCTGTCCGCCGCGCAAAAAATCGCGCCGGCTGAGTGAGACTTCCAACGTCATTTCGCCCTCAATGGCCGGGCGGTCCCGGCGGCCCGTAAATGATCTGGAACATCCAGACGATGAAGCCAAAGGCTCCGACAAATCCGACCGCCAGCACAGGCCAGATTCCAAAGGCCAGAACGGCGAAGGTAATAAGCTCCTTCGTCCGGCTCGGCTTTCCATCCGCGTGTAGAGGCGCGACTATTTTAGGCATATTCGCGTTTCCCTGTTCGGTTCACACCATCATCGGCCAAAAGGAGAAAATATTCAACCATTTGATTTTATTGATTATTTATCAAAACTAACATTCATCAAGACCGCCCGTCTAAGTCACTGATTTCATGTTGTGCTTTTGCCGAAAAAATAAACAGAGAGTGCAAGGAGGGCAAAAATGGATGCCGAGACGCCGGGCAATCTGCGCTCTCAACCGCACGCGCCGGCCTCGTCGGTGCCAGGCGCGCGCATGAAGGGCAGGAAGCCCTGAAGCCAGATGCCGAAACTCGCAGCCCACAGGATAGCACTGAGGCCGTGATGATAGGGTGACAGGACTGCTGCGACATCGAATTCGGGCAGGATACGGGTGAGCCCTGCCATCACCATCAGGGCAGCCGCTGCATGCGCCTGCCAGGGCAGATGTTTCAGATAGCGTCCCGTGTGCCGAAGCCCGGCAATGATGAAGACGGCCATGATGGCGCAGCCAAGCGCGCCAACCGACAGCAGGTGCAGCCCTGCGGCAGACGTAACGGAAAAACCGAGCCGCGTCGCCCCGAGCGCCAGAAATCCCGCCCCGGCAAAGGCATTGCCGAGCGCCAGCAACAGGACCTCGGTTCTGAAGACGGCGCGGCCGATGAACCATTCGGCCAGCCGGTCGAAAAACGCGGCACCGGCCGCAAGCGCCAGCCAGGCGCAGATATCGCTTTCCGGAAACAGAAGTTTTGCTGCCATGTACAGCGTCACCATGGCACCCGCCATATGTTGGCGTCCGGGATGTGGCCGGTAAGGCGTGGTCTCGCCGCTTGGATCGAGCGCCAGATTGATGACGACGACGTTGATGCGCGCGGCCGAGAGCGAAAAAAGCACGATGAAGATGCACAGCGCCGCCTCCAGACAGCGGGCCGCCAATTCCAGATCGCCAGCCCACCAGGCACAATGCACACCCGCTTCCGCCGCCACAAACAGCATGAGCCAGACGAGTAAGGACAGATGTTTCGTCGTTCGCCGCGCCAGCATCGCCCTGCCGATGAGGGCGGACAGCGCGAGCAGAAATGCCAGATCGAAAAAGCCCGCCGGAAGGCTCCACGCATCGCCCCCCACAAAACCGATCAGGCGACCCGGCAGCCAGAGGCCGGCGAGAGCAAGCAACGTGCGGCCCGAAGCCGCTTTCGTATCGGTCCACTCAGGGACTGCCGAGCCAAGAAACCCGGCCAGCGCCATGCCATAGGTGCCAAAAATCATTTCGTGGGCATGCCATTGCGACGGCGGAACAGCGTCGGCGAAAGGCAGACCGTAACCGCCGATGACGATCCACAAAAATGGCCAGACAGCGCCGTGCAGGGCCGCCAGTGGGAAAAACAGCCGCAGAGCTTCCGAAAGGATGGGGGGCTGTCTCATCTCATCCGCTCCTTTGCCGAAAACAATTCGGAGAAGGCCGGGCTTTCGGCCAGCAATTCCGCCTCATCGAAAACCGCGCGCGCCATGCGCCGACCCGGTGACCCGCCAGGCCTATGCGCGGCGATGACACGGCCGTCGACGCCGGAGAGCACGATCAGCCGGTCTGCCACCAGCAGCGCCTCGTGAAGATCATGGGTGACGAGTAGGGTGGAAAAGCCGCGTTTGCGGGCAGCCATCACCAGCAGTTCCTGCAAATGGCGGCGCAGGCCCACATCGACGGCGCTGAACGGTTCGTCCAGAAACAGCATGTCCGGTTCCACGGCAAGCGCCCGCGCCACACCGGCGCGCTGGCGCATGCCGCCGGAAAGCTCGACCGGATATTTACGAAAATCCGTTTCTTCCAGACCGACTTCCAGCGCAAACTGCGCCGCGATCTCCCGCCGCAGCCGTTTCGGTATGCCGACTGCCGCAAGCCCGTAAGCGATATTGTCGATCAATGTCATCCATGGCAGCAGCCGCGGTTCCTGAAACACCAGCCCCTGACGGCGGTAATTGCGTCGTACCCGGCCGCGAACGGGATCGATGATACCTGCCGCGATCTGCAAAATCGTGGTCTTGCCGCTGCCGGAAGGGCCGAGCAGCGCCACGGTTTCTCCTGGCGCGATGCTCAGATCGAAATTCTCAAACAGGCTGCGGCCGAGAAAGGCGTGGCCGACCTGTTCGAAACTGAGGGCAAAATGGTCGCTCATCGTTTGACACCCCATGGCAGCCCGGCGGCGCGCCAGCGTTCCAGCGCTTCGCGTAGCAGATGCAGCAGGCCGTAATCGGTCAGCAAGGCAAGGCCGACAGTGATGCTGAGCCAAGCGCTGACCTGGGCGATATCGAACAGCGCCCTCGCGGTTGCCAGTTCGCCGCCAATGCCGCCGGAATTTGACAGAAGCTCGGCCATGACGGTCACTTTCCAGGCACTGCCGGCCGTCGTTGTCCAGGCCGGGAAGAGATAGGAGAGAACGTGGGGCATGGTGACCGTGCGCAGGCGGTAGAACCATGAAGCGCCGAAAGCCTGCGCCATCACCTCCAGTTGCCGGTCCCGCTTGGCGACACCTTCCAGCGCGCCGGCGAAAGAAACCGGGGCGGAGGCGATGACCACGGTCATGATGGCCGTGCCACCCGACGAGCCGAACCAGATGAGCGCCAGCACGATCCAGCCGATGGGCGGCACGCCGAGGAGGACGGTGACGACAGGCTTCATCAGCCGCATGGCCGCGAAGGAATAACCGGCTAGCACGCCCGCCACCGTGCCGATGCCGGCGGCGATGGCAAAACCGGTCAGAGCCCTGACGGCGCTCTGCGACACGATCGCGAAAAAATCCGGCCGCGCCGCCAGAAGCCCGATCGCCGCGAAAGTCTCACCCGGCGATGGCACGATGAAGGAGCCATAAATCTCATGGCCGGCCTGCCAGGCGGCGAGAAAACAGAAAATGCCTGATAGTCCGGCCCAGCCCGCCCAGAGATAGCGACCCGTCCAGCCAAGGCTTTCAAGAATGCGGTTCATGCCTGCTACACCAGATAAAAGCCGTCATCCGGCCGCCGACCGCCGATGATAGCCGGGTCCGCCTTGGCGAGTTCATCGTAAAATGCCTCGAGATCGGCGCGTGCAGCGCTCGCCTTCAAAGCCGACAAATGGCTCGTCGGAAAGGAGGCCGCGATGATCTCCGCCGGGAAACCGAGGGCATCGGCGGCGGCCGCCGCCCTTTGCGGATCGGCTAGAGCGCTGGCAAGCGCCGCTTCCACGCCCGCCTGCAAGGCCCCAATGCCAGCCTTGCCGAGCTTTTCCTGAACCTGCGAGGTCAGGGCGAGCCCCGCCTGCGGGATTTCGGGCTTGCCTGCCACCTTCGCCCAGTCCTGCTGGATATCCATGGTGCGATGAACGGTCATGAAAAACGACTTTGCCTTGATCAGCACCGCGGTTGCGGCCGGTTCGCTCAGCAGCGCAGCATCCACCCTGCCCGTCAGCAGCAGCTGCACGGCCTCCGGTGGCGAGGCGGCATATTCCAGCTTGATATCGCCGGGCTTCAAGCATTTTTCAGCGACCAGCCGGCGCAAGACGAAATCGGGCATGTCGTTCTTGAACGGCAGAGCGAGCGTCTTGCCGCAAAGGCTTTCCAGCGACGTCAGCGTTTGGTCCTTCGAGACCACATAGAGCAGACCGGTGGTCAGCACATTCAAAAGCCCAAGGCCGAGGCCGCGATTATGGAGATTGGCGGCACCGTAGCTCGGCATCACCACCGCACCCATCGAGCCGGAGGCAACGGCGGCGCGCATCTCGTCCGGGGTTTTCCAGGCCTTGAAGACGGCCTCAGGCGCAATATCCTTCAGGAACCCGCCTTTTACCGCATGCGCCAGCACGGCCGAAGGCGCGGCAGGAGGGCCATAGAAGGTGAGCGGCATTTCCGCCTTCAGAATATGCGGCGCGGCAAGTGTCGCCACCGTCAATCCAGAAAAGGCAGAAAGCGCCTGACGACGGGTGAGATAAGCCATGATCCTGATCCTTGTTCGCGCCGAACGCGCCATGATGCGTATGACGCCCACTCGGGTCGATCTTCCCGCGACAGGCGCGTCACCTACCTGGAAATGACATTTTGCAAGCGGTCACTCTTTGCGCAGGATCAAACAGCGCCGGAAACCGGACCTATTCGCCTGTCCGGAGAGACAGGGCGTCACGCAGAATTCGCGAGCCTTCCTGCGCGGCGGCGGCGATATCCAGAAACATCAGGCTCGCAATTTCGACGACACCTTGATCGACCGTATCGTCCTCGGCGAAATCGGCGAGCATCTCGGTCAGAAGTCCGATCTTGCGCCGCTCCTCACGGGCGGCGGCCAGAAGCTTGACGATGTTGCGCTGGCGCTCGAAATCCTCGAGCTCTCGCAGGGCCTCGTGCACCTTGTCGCGGCAGCCGCAATCGAGCGCGCTCTGCAAGACAACGTCGCGCACCAGATGGATCGCCGCCGCGATATCCGCGCCGCCCGGTGCTGGGAGTGCCTGCTGTTCCTGTCCGCTCATCGTCATAGATTGGCTCCATGCGCCGTGTTGCGGGCGCGGGCGACCCAGGCTGCCCCTTCCTGCCCGTGGTGAAAACCGTTGGAAAAGGGCACGTCCGGATAGGCTTGTTGTAGAAGGACGAGACCTTCCTCCGCATCACGCCTTCCGGCCAGAACATCATCATGGACCCGTGCCACCGCCACCATGTCGCAATCCTGTGGCGACAGGCGAAAACGCGCTATGCCGGCATCGGCCAGATCCTGCAACTCGCCAAGCAGCGACTGGCAGGTGTGCGACACCGTCTGCACGCCGTTCAGCGCCAGAAAAGACTGCCGGTCAAGCGTGCGCACCGGCAATCCATCCGGGTCGTCACCGCAGACGAACTGGCAATTATCCTTGATATTGCCCCTGGCGCGGGCATGGGCGCAGCGCGCCGAAATGGCGAGCGGCAGGCGGCCGAAGGCGAAGATTTCGAAGTCCACGTCAGGTGTTTCCGCCACGATGCGCTCCACCGAGGCGACCGGCAGTTCCGGCGGCAGGCAGATGGCGCTTGCACCACGCGAGGCGAGCAGCCGCGCGGTTGCGGCATTATAGACATTCACCATCGGCCCGACGACATGCGGCGTGCCGTGCAGCATACCGAGTGCTGAAAGGTCGTTCGCCTCGACGGGATAGGGGCTGTCGGCGATCAGGCCGCGCAGCTGGCGGCTTTCCCGCTCCAGCGTCACCAGGGAAAGCGTCGAGAGGACCACCTGTTTTCCGGCACCCTCCAGTCGCTCGATCACCTCTGCCAGATGCGGTTCGGTGAAATGAAACCGTTTTGAACAGACGGTCTCGCCAATATAGACATGGCTGACCGGCGCTTCATCGGCGATGCGAAAATAGAAATCGCGCCATTTTTCGCCCTGCCAGAGATAAAGGACGGGGCCGAGCGCCAATGTGGCCTTTGCGGTTTTTGCCATCGCCATCATCTCCAGCGTTTCTCGTAAGCACCGACAGTGGTGCGCTGGCCTTCGCTTAAAAGCCGCAGGCGGGAGAGCAGCCGTCCCCGCTCCTCGGCGCTGGCGGCCAGCGCCCGGTGCAGGGTGGAAACCACTTCCGCCACATAGGCCTTGCCACGCTGGCGACCCTCGATCTTCAGCGCGCAGACGCCCGCTTCGCGCAGGGCATCGATCTGGTCCATCACATCAAGCGATACCGGGTCCTCGAAGGCATAGGACTTGTCGTCGGCAATCTCGAAACGGCCCTTGCACAGCGTCGGGTAACCCGCCGCCTCTCCTTGCGGAAAGCGGTTGATGGTGTAGTCGCCGAGTTCCGACACCAGCTCCCGCCCGTCCTGCCGGTAACGCACATGGCTTGCCGGCGAGCAGACGCCGTTCATGTTGGGTGACTTGCCCGTGGCGTAAGACGAAAGCGAGCAGCGCCCCTCCGCCATGACACAGAGGCCGCCGAATACGAAGATCTCGATCTCGCAGCGGATTTGCCGCGCCAGCCGGGCGATGTCGGGGATCGTCAGGGTGCGTGGCAGCACCACACGTTTTGCGCCGAAGGCATCAACGAGGAAATTCACCGCGTCCGCATTGGATGCTGAGGCCTGCACGGAGACGTGGATGCGCTGTTGCGGATGTTTTTCCGCAACATGCGCCATCAGACCGAAATCGGCAAGGATAAGCGCATCCGCCCCCGCCTTCACGGCATCGGCCGCACCGCGATACCAGATATCCTCATTGCCCGCACGCATGAAGGTGTTGAGCGCGACGAAGGTCTGCACGCCGCGCTTCTTCGCATAGGCGATGGCTTCCGCAAGTTCTTCGCGGGAAAAATTGAGGCCGGGAAAATTGCGGGCATTGGTTTCATCGCGAAACCCGCAATAAACGGCATCCGCGCCGGCATCCACGGCCTCGCGGAAGGCTGCGGGCGTTCCCGCAGGGCAGATCAGCTCCATGCCGCACCTCCACGCGTTTCGGATAGAACATGGCCGCGCAGGCGGTTCGCAAGGCCCGTTACCATTGGCGCAAAAGGCCCGGCAAAGGCACGGAGATCGCGCGGCAGGTCGATGCCGCTATCGTCAAGCGCATTGCGCAGCGCCAGCATCGCCTCCATGTCGCCGGTGACACTGAGATCGCGCGAGAAGAACAGCGCATCGGCATCCTGCCGCCCCTCCATCAGCGCCAGCAGCATGAAAAGCGGCCCTTCGACCGCCGCATCCACCTTCGGCAGGCGGCCCTTTCGGCTGACGGTGATGGCGGGGCGCGCCGGTTCGACCATGAAGGCGAAAGGCAGATCGACAGGCAGAAAGCCATAACGCTTGTGGCTATGTTCACCGAGCCGGCCGAACATAGCCGGGTGCCGTTTCATGATCTGCGCCAGCATCGCCGCCGTCGCTCGCTGCACCACGGCAAGGGGCAGAAAATTCATCGGGGTGGCGATGGCGGCGGGAAAAGGTCTCATGAAGGGTCCTGTCAGGTCAGTTGCGGGCCGGACCCTAACCGCAGCGCGTCGGCGCCGGTTTGAGCGAACGCAAAGACAGGGAGATTTTCTGATGCGTCTTCACAAAAGCCGCTATAAATCATTCACTTGCCGAGCGAAGGAGGCCCTCCATGTCCGATATAAGGATCAAACGGATTTACGATGCCGCCAGCGATGAAGACGGCGCGCGCGTTCTGGTGGACCGGCTGTGGCCGCGCGGCATGCGCAAGGAAGACGCAAAGCTCTCGCTGTGGATGAAGGAGATCGCGCCCAGCAACGAACTGCGCAAGCAATTCTCCCATATGCCGTCACGTTTTGCCGACTTCACCGGGCATTACCATCAGGAACTTTCGGCCAATCCCGATGCCGTGGCGCACATGAAGGAACTGATGGCGAAGGGCCGGGTCACGCTGCTTTATGCCGCCCATGATACCGAACATAACCACGCCCTCGTCCTCGCCGACTATCTTCACTCGCACTGAAGCCGCATTTGCGGCAGCGCAAGGACATGCCGCATAACCGCCTGCAAACAGGCGGCATGACAGACGAACCGACAGATATAAAGACAGAAGCAAAACCCACCCGCACAAGCGATCTGCGCGGTTTCATTCGGCTGCTGGAAGAACGCGGGCAGCTGCGGCGAATCCGCCAGCCGGTTTTGTTGGTGCACGAGATCACCGAAATCCACCGCCGCGTGCTCACCGATGGCGGGCCGGCGCTGCTGTTCGAGCAACCCGTCGATCATGAGGGCAAGGTACGGGAGGTGCCTCTGCTCGCCAATCTGTTCGGCACACGGCAGCGCATCGAATGGGGGCTGGGACTAGAGACCGGCGGCCTGCCAGCACTTGGACAAAAGCTCGCCGAATTGCGCGAGCCGCGGCCGCCGAAATCCATGGCCGAGGCATGGGGTAAACTGCCTTTGCTGAGAGCCGCACTTTCCATGCGGCCACGCCATGTCTCACGCGCGCCGGTGCAGGAAAGGGTGCTTACGCGTGACGCGGTCGATCTTGCCCGCCTGCCGATGCAATGGTGTTGGCCGGGAGAACCGGCCCCGCTCATTACCTGGCCGCTGGTCATCACCCGTTCGCCTGATGATCCCGACGATATCAATGTCGGCATCTACCGCATGCAGGTATTGGGGCCGGACAGGGTGATCATGCGCTGGCTGGCGCATCGCGGCGGCGCGCATCACCACCGGCTGTGGCAGGCGCGCGGGCTGGATATGCCCGTCACCGTCGCCATCGGGGCCGACCCCGCCACTATTCTCGCCGCCGTGATGCCGCTTCCCGACCATATCAACGAGCTTGGCTTTTCCGGCCTGCTGCGCGGATCGAAAAGCCGCATCGCGAAAGCTTTGACGGTGCCGATGCCGGTGCCAGCCAATGCCGAGATCGTGCTGGAAGGTACTGTTTCGGCAACGGAAACGGCAATGGAAGGCCCCTATGGCGACCACACTGGCTATTACAATTCCGTCGAAGCCTTCCCGGTCATGACACTGTCGGCCATCACCATGCGCCGCGATCCGATCTATCTTTCCACCTATACTGGACGCCCGCCGGACGAACCCTCGGTTCTCGGCGAAGCCATGCTCGAGATTTTCCTGCCGCTCGTGAAACGGCAGTTTGTGGAAATCGTCGATCTGTGGATGCCGCCGGAAGCCTGTTCCTATCGCGTCATGGTCGTCTCCATCGACAAGCGTTATCCGGGACAGGCAAAGCGGGTGATGATGGGCCTTTGGTCGATGCTGCCGCAGTTCAGCTATGTGAAGCTCATCATTCTGGTCGATCCCGATATTGATGTCCGCAGCTGGGCGGATGTCGTCTGGGCGCTCTCCACCCGTTTCGACGCCTCGCGCGATACGACGATCATTAACGATACGCCGATCGATTATCTCGACTTCGCCTCTCCGAAAGCCGGCCTCGGCGGCAAGATGGGACTGGACGCCACCCGCAAGCTGCCGCCGGAGGCGGAGCGTGAATGGGGCCGCGTGCTGTCCATGACGCCGGACGTCATCGCAAAGGTGGATCTGATGTGGCATGACCTTGGCCTTGGAGAACGGCCATGACCCCATGCCGCGTCGTGCTCGGTGTTACCGGCGCATCTGGTGCCGGTATTGCGCTGCGCATCATCGAGCGCCTTGCCGCGATGAAATGCGTCGAAATCCATCTCGTCCTGTCGCCATCCGCCAGACGCACCGTGCTGCATGAGGAAGGTGCCGAAGCCATGGGGCGGATGCTCTCGCTCGCCAGCGTCAATCATGCCGTCGATGATATTGGCGCGGCGATCGCCAGCGGCTCTTTCCCAACGGCCGGCATGATCGTCGCCCCCTGCTCCATGCGCACGCTCGCCGCCCTCGCAACCGGACTTTCGGACAATCTCATCACCCGCGCCGCCGATGTGCACCTGAAGGAACGGCGGAAACTGGTTCTGATGACCCGCGAAACGCCGCTGCATCTCATCCATCTGCGCAATATGTGCGCTGTCACGGAGGCAGGTGCCATCGTCATGCCGCCGGTGCCGGCCTTTTATAACAGGCCGCAGAGCGTCTTCGATATTGTCGACCAGCTCGCCGCCCGCGCGATCGATCAGCTCGGTATCGCGCCCGCGCCGCAGGCACCGATATGGCAGCCGCATGTGGTGAAGACGCCGTGAGTGGTCAGAAATAGGCCATGGGGTCCGCGCCGAAGAGCATGGCATGGCTGCCGGCCAGCAGCCACCACACGGTCAAGCCTGTCAGCACTGCTGCGAGCAGCATCGGCCCATCCACAGCGATACGGGTTTTGCCGGAAAGGATTGCCGTGAAGGGAACCGTGGCGCTGCCGGCGGCCGTCGCGTTCCAGTCAATGCCCAGTCTTTTGCGGGCGCGTTTTTCCGTCATCGCCATTCCGCCGAGCGAAAACAGGGCAAAACCGCCGAACAGGATGACGGAGCGCAGGTCACCATTTGGCACGACATGGCCGAGCGACCAGAACAGGAAACCGACAAGCACGGGATGGCGGGTGATGCGCACGATGGCGCCGGGCTCCTGCCCCTGCCGCACGGAAATGGAGAGCGGATTGACGCTGAGAAGGCCGGCCAGCACGAAAAACAGGCCGATCGGCGCTGCCAGAAACGTGACATGTGCCTGCCAGGGCGCGACATCCCAAAGCGGAATATAATCAACCGACAGCGCGGCATAAAACACCCAGCCCAGCGTCAGAAGCGAGACCACGGAATAAGCCCCGAAATAGGTGGGTCGGCCGACGGCCGCGATCAGCCGTCCGCGCACGGCAGGCACGACGGGGATGGAATGCAGCGCCAAGAAGAGCGAAAGAGCGGCGACGAGTTCAAGCATCCGACTGTCTTCTCACTGGTTCAGGAACAGCACCGAAGCAATGGCCACGGAGGCAAGCACGGCGGAAACCGCGCCCAGGCGCTGCAGCACTCCCATACGGTACAACAGCACCGCAAAGCCAATGATAATAGGGGTTGCGACAATCAGCCCGACCTGCGCGTCGTTCATGGGAAGCTCCATTTTCCAGAGTTGCGCTTTGTCATGACAATAGGGCTTTGCGCGCTCCCTTCTTTGACCGACCGCAAAGAAGCAGGGTTTGAGGACGCCTAAGCGTGGCTTGCTGTTTTACAATTACGGACAAGGCCATGGCGATAAATACGGAAGAGGAAAGCGGAAACCTGCTGCTTTGGATTCTGGTCTGGAGCGAGCTTGCCGCCTTCGGCGCGCTGACCGGCGCCTTCATCATCGCTTTCGCGCTTAATCCCGAGGCATTTACCGCCGCGCGCCAGCATCTGCAGCCGCAGCTTGCCGGCCTCAACACGCTGATATTGCTGGCAAGCGGTTGGCAGGCGGCGGTGGCGGCCAGCCGCCACACCACGCTGCCGGGTAAAAGGCGGGCGCTTGTCCTTGCCGGCATTTTGGGTTTCGCTTTCGTCGGTGTGAAGCTCCATGAATATTCCACCGAAATCGCCCTCGCCTCCGATCCCGCCTATGGCGCGTTCTTCGAGCTTTATTTCCTGCTCACCGGCTTCCACCTGCTGCATGTCGTCTTCGTGGCGATCCTGCTGTTCATCGTCGCAGTCTTCCCGAAAAACGAGAACGTCACACTGGTGACGACGCTGTGGCATGTCATCGATCTGGTCTGGATCGTCATTTTTCCCGTTATTTATCTGGTTTGACATCATGATCCATCGCACCTCCCACCAGCTTGCAAGAAGTTTCGCAGTGCTCGCCATTCTCGTTCTCGCCGGTACGGCCGTCGTCACCTCATGGAAGGCGGCGCTTCTGCCGCCGGTTGCTGCCGCCTGCCTGATGCTGCTGTTCGCCCTCATGAAATCCAGGCGTGTCATCGACGATTTTCTCGGCTTTCGCGAAGAGCGCGGCCTGCTGCGCACAGCACTTCTGGCATGGCCCGCCATCTTCGCCGCGGCCGCGCTTTTGCGGGCGTTCCTGCAGGGCATTCTGTCGCTTTGAAAAGGCGAGCGGCGGCACCTCTCCCGTTGTTTGCCAAATGGCAAAGAACGCCGACGGCCAGCGGCTAGAAAGGGGCGAGACCCAAAGCCTGCCGGCAAATCCCGGCGCGAGGGTTCGATCAAGCCAGTCCGCATAAGCGGTCTTCCGGATGGAAAGGACCATTGGCATGGCAGAACGCCTGACCAAAACAGGAGCGCGAAACGTCTTTTACGGCGGCTCCATCTTCTTCTTCGCCATATTCGTCGGGCTGACCGCCCATAGCCATTATTACATGCGCACCACCTCGACGGATGAAAGCACGCTGACCGAAAGCGTCGCGCGCGGCAAACATGTGTGGGAGAAAAACTCCTGCATCAACTGTCACACGCTGCTCGGCGAAGGCGCCTATTTCGCGCCCGAACTCGGCAATGTCTGGAAGCGCTATGGCGGCGTGGAAGACAAGGAGACGGCGCGCGATTCCATCAAGGCATGGATGGCCGCACAGCCCACCGGCATCGAAGGCCGGCGCCAGATGCCGCAGTTCAATCTCACCGAACAGGAACTCGATGATCTCGTCGATTTCCTCGAATGGACGAGCCGGATCAAGACGCAGAACTGGCCGCCGAACGAGGCGGGTTGAGGTGTACGGCAAGGAGATGACGAGATGAAATACCAGACGCAAAAAGTCGCCATGCTGTATTTTTACGGCGCAATCGGGCTGTTCGTGGCGCAGATCCTGTTCGGCGTCGTCGCCGCGACGATCTACGTGCTGCCCAATACGCTTTCCGAGCTTCTGCCCTTCAACATCGTGCGCATGATCCACACCAATGCCCTTGTGGTATGGCTGCTGATGGGCTTCATGGGCTCGAGCTTCTATCTTCTGCCGGAAGAGACGGAAACGGAGCTTTACAGCCCAAAACTCGCCATCGCGCAGTTCTGGATCTTCCTGGTGGCCGCCGCGGTTGCCGTGGTCGGTTATATGTTCCGCATCCATGAGGGTCGCGAATTCCTCGAACAGCCGTTCTTCATCAAGGTCGGCATCGTGCTCGTGGTGCTGATGTTCCTGTTCAACATCACCATGACGGCGCTGAAGGGCCGCAAGACCACGGTCATCAACATCCTGCTCTTCGGCCTATGGGGTCTGGCGATCTTCTTCCTCTTCGCCTTCTACAACCCCATCAACCTCGCACTCGACAAGATGTACTGGTGGTACGTCATCCATCTGTGGGTGGAAGGCGTTTGGGAACTGATCATGGCGTCGATCCTCGCCTTCCTGATGATCAAGCTCAACGGCATCGACCGCGAAGTGGTGGAAAAATGGCTTTACGTCATCGTCGGCCTGGCGCTCTTCTCGGGCATCCTCGGCACCGGCCACCATTATTACTGGATCGGCGCGCCGGGTTACTGGCAGTGGATCGGTTCGCTGTTCTCGACGCTGGAAGTGGCCCCTTTCTTCACCATGGTCATCTTCACCTTCGTCATGACCTGGAAGGCCGGCCGCAAGCATGAGAACCGCGCCGCGCTGCTCTGGTCGATCGGCTGCTCGGTCATGGCCTTCTTCGGCGCCGGCGTCTGGGGCTTCCTGCACACGCTGTCTTCGGTGAACTACTACACCCACGGCACGCAGCTGACCGCCGCCCACGGCCACCTCGCCTTCTTCGGCGCTTATGTGATGCTGAACCTTGCGATGATGGCCTATGCCATACCGGAAATGAAGAAACGCGCGCCCTACAATCAGTGGCTTTCGATGACGAGCTTCTGGGTCATGTGCACGGCCATGTCGGTCATGACCTTCGCGCTGACCTTCGCCGGCGTGGTGCAGATCCAGCTCCAACGCGTCATGGGCGAAAGCTTCATGGATGTGCAGGATCAGCTGGCGATCTTCTACTGGATCCGCCTTGGCTCCGGTTTCGCAGTTCTCATTTCGGCAATCATGTTCATCTGGGCAGTCCTGGTGCCGGGCAAGCAGAAACAGGGTGACGTCGCCCGCCTCGTACAGCCCGCCGAATGAGAAACGGACCGGCTCTTCTTTTCCCCCGGAGAGCCGGCCCTTACCATCAACCATGGAGATGACCATGAATACGATTTTCCGCCCCGCACCGCAGCCTTTGCCGGACGCACCGTTCTACACCCCGCTCGGCAATGAATGCACACTGTTCGAAAGCGCCTGGGTGCGGCAATTGCCGCTGCTGCTGAAAGGCCCGACCGGTTGCGGCAAGACCCGTTTCGTCAGCCATATGGCAGCGAAACTCGGCCTGCCGCTCTCCACCATTTCATGCCACGACGATCTTGCCGCCGCCGATCTGACCGGCCGTTACCTGCTGAAAGGCGGCGAAACCGTGTGGATGGACGGCCCTTTGACACGGTCGGTGCGCCAGGGCGGCATATGTTACCTCGATGAGATCGTCGAGGCGCGGAAAGATGTGGCTGTCGTGCTGCATCCGCTCACCGACGACCGCCGCATCCTGCCGCTGGAGCGCACCGGTGAGGTGCTTGAAGCACCCTCCGGCTTCATGCTCGTCGTGTCCTATAATCCCGGATACCAGAACCTTCTGAAAAGCCTGAAACCCAGCACCCGCCAGCGCTTCGTTGCCATCGAATTCGATTTTCTACCCAAGGAGCAGGAAATCGCCGTCGTTTCGCATGA
This sequence comes from Agrobacterium sp. El2ro-1b, assembly GCF_048298475.1. Lineage (NCBI taxonomy): Bacteria > Pseudomonadati > Pseudomonadota > Alphaproteobacteria > Hyphomicrobiales > Rhizobiaceae > Agrobacterium > Agrobacterium sp. El2ro-1b. The sequence continues at coordinate 532,225 of NZ_CP103459.1, forward strand.
AAGCGGGCTGGATGCGCGCGATGTCGAACCGCTCGTCGATCTCGCCCACCGGCTGCGGGGCCTGAAAGGCCATGACCTTGAGGAAGGCGTCTCCACCCGCCTGCTCGTTTATTGCGCCAGCCTCATCGATACCGGCCTTCCCGCCCGCCAGGCCGTGCGCGCAACCATGATCGAACCGCTGACCGACGAGCCTGATGTGAAGGCCGCGCTGCATGAAGTCGCGGATGCGATCATCCGATAGCGCGCTTTGATATCCACACCGGGTTGCGCGGTTGCCCCGCGCATTCCGGTCCGATGCCATGAGGATAAACCATGCTGGACTTTCTGGAACTGGAAGAAACCGTCGGCCGCGCCTGGCACAGGCTGATCGGCGAAACCGGCACATCGCTGCGCTTCCCGGATCATGCCGTGAAGCTGGAGGATATGCAGGCGGTGCTGGCCATCTGTTTCCGCGGTTTTGGCGGTGAACATGCGGTGCAGATCGCCCCGGCCCGCGCCCGCACTTCCAGCCACCGGCTGAGGCTTCGCCAGCGCATGGGCCTTGGCGAAGAAAAGCTCGCCCAGCCCGGCCGCGATCACGCGACGCTGATGTTGCCGCCGGTGCTCGATCTGTTTCCCGACCGCCGCCTCAACCGCGATCTTTATCTCTGGCTCGCCGCCGCCATGGCGCTGATGCCGCTTGAACCGGTCGCGGCGGCTGACCCGCTGCGCAACGATCTCGCCCGAGTCGACCGCGCCGCAGAACTGGCAGAAACCGTGACCCGTACTTTTCCCGGCATGAAAACCCGTTATCGCCGGCTGTGCGCCGCCATGCTCGCGGTGCGGCAGACGCGGCCTTTACCCCAGGCAGAACAGCGGGTGGAACAACGGGTGTTATTCATGTTGGCCGCGGCGGCAGGGATCGAGGGCTATGCGCCGCCTGCGAGCCCTCCGGAAAAAGCGCCGCCGCGCTACCTGCCGATGCTGCCTGTTCCACTCTGGCCGGACACGCTGCTGCGGGAGACATCCGAGGCCCGGCAGGGCGAGGACCAGCCGGCAGCGGCGGCAGCGCCGCAGGGGGCGGAAGCCGCCCGCCATATCGCCGTGCGTGAAAAGGCAGAGAACCGGCAGACGGAACGCAGCCCCTTCATCCTCAACCGCTTCGAAAAAATCCTCGCCATGGCGGAGATGGTCAATGTCGACCGGCCGGGTGACGACAGCGACGATGCCGACGGCAGTGCGGCGGACGAGCTTGACGACATGACGCTGGGTGAAAGAAAGGGACGGCCTTCCGCCCGCTTCCGTTTCGATCTCGACCTGCCGCCTGAAGCACTGAACCATACCGCGCTGACGGCGGAGCTGACCTATCCCGAATGGGATTATCGCAGCGGCACTTATCTCGCCGACCATTGCCGGGTCATTTCAGGACCGGCGAAGGACGCCGAGACGGCACCGGAACCCAGCCCGGACACCAAAAGCCTTATCCGCCGCGTCAGGCGGCAATTCGAGGTTCTGAGGCCGCGCCACGAACTGCTGCGCGCCCAGCTTGACGGCAACGATCTCGATCTTGATGCCGTGGTTCGCGCCAGAAGCGATATCGCCGCTGGTGGACAGGGCAGCGACCGCATTCATATGGCAAGCCGCCCGCAGGCGCATGATCTCGCCGTAACGATCCTCGTCGACGTGTCGCTATCGACCGATGCCTGGTTTGACAATCGCCGGGTTCTGGACGTGGAAAAGGAAGCCTCGCTGGTGCTTGCCCACGGGCTTTCCGCCTGCGGTGACAGTCACTCCATCCTGACCTTCACCTCCCGCCGCCGTTCGTGGGTGCGGGTGGAGACGATGAAAGATTTCGATGAGCCGATGGGCCACACTATCGAGCGTCGCATCGCGGCGCTGAAGCCCGGCTTCTACACCCGCATCGGCCCCGCCATCCGCCACGCCAGCGCCAAGCTGCATGAAAGACCGGAGCGCCGCAAGCTGCTGCTACTGCTGACGGATGGCAAGCCGAACGATGTCGATCACTACGAGGGCCGCTTCGCCATCGAGGATAGCCGCCGTGCTGTTTCCGAGGCGCGGCGCTCGGGCGTAAGTGTCTTCGGCGTAACGGTCGACAGCAAGGCGCAATCCTATATTCCGGCCATGTTCGGCCAGAACGGTTATGCGATCGTCAGCAGGATAGCGAAGCTGCCATCGGCACTGCCGGCAATCTATCGCAGCCTTGCCGGCTGATGCTTGTCACAACGAACCTGACGAATCTCAGGTTTGTTTGCGCGGCGACAATGTCTCCCAGCGGCACGGCGGATAGGTTTTTCCTGTCCGCCGGCCGGCCGCACCGCCGGACATCATTCCATCCGCGGCCGTGGAGCCAGCCTATGTCCGAAGCCCAAACCGCAACCAATATAGATGTGCGCATCATTCCGCATCCCGAACGTCATCCGCGCATTTTTGGTGCGCTTGGCGCGTTGACCGAGAGGCAATCGCTGCAGATCACCAGCGATCACGATCCCCGCCCCCTGCTCTACCAGCTCGCCACCAATTTTCCCGGCCAGTTCGGCTGGGAATATCTCGAACAGGGCCCGGAAGTCTGGCGTCTCGATATCGGCCGACTGGAAGAACAGGCCGAAGGTTCCGATGACGATATGTCCGGCTGCGAATGCTGCTGCGGTTCCGAGCATTGACCCCAGCGCCTGCGGCATGGTGAAAAGACCTCTGGCGGCCGGCCCTTGCCGCCGCCAGCCGACAGATGAGGTGATGCAATGACGGAAATGATCAGGGAACTTGATGTCCGGCCGCTTTTGCAGAGCGGCGGCGAGCCCTTTCCGGCCATCATGGAAGCCGTGGCCGGGCTCGCCCCCGGTGAGGCACTGCGATTATACGCCACCTTCCGGCCGGTTCCGCTGTTCAAGGTGATGGCTGAGCGCGGTTTCGACCATCAGGTGAGGGAAATCGGCGGCGGCGACTGGGAAGTATTATTCACGCCGCAATCCAGTGAAACCGAGCAGATATCTGTTTCGCCAGCGCTTGCGGGCAATGCCGAGGAGCCGCAGATATGGCCGGACCCGATCATCTATCTCGATCTCAGCGGCGAGACGGCCGAAGGCCAGACGCGCCGCACGCTTACAGCGCTCGACCGTCTTCCGCCGGGCGCCGTGATCTTCGTGCTGATGCCGCAGGAGCCGACCTTTCTTTACCCGGAGCTTCTGGCCCGGGGTCATCAATGGGCCGGCAATTTCGATGACGCTCGCACCGCGTTTCGCATCTTCATCCGCGCCGGCGCCGGCGCACATTAAAACCATCGGCTACGGTTGATAACGAAACGCCCCGGAAATCACTTCCGGGGCGTTTCGTTTTGACGGCATCGCAAGCAATCTAGGCTTTCAGCGGTTTGCGCTCGCGCATCAGGATCGCCCCGTAGTCAACGCAGAAGAGACCGAAACCCACGATCCAGAGAAGCGCCGAGCAGGCATAAAGGTGCATCATCACGCCGGGAAAGAACTCGGCTACGGGTCTCAGCAGTGCGCAAGCGATCAGCGCCACATAAGCGGCGATGGTGACCCTGCTGGCCGCGAGCTTGCGCCCGGTATGGCCAAGGCTCGCTCTCGTCATCACCGCAAGCATCATGCAGCCGATAACGCCGACGTTGAAGACGTGGAGCACAGAGCGCATGTCCATGACGTCAAGAGCCGCCAGAGCGATGGCAATGAAACCAATGGGAATGAAGGCATAGGCCACATGCAACACCACCAGCACCTGCTCCGGCCAGGTCGTCCAGCCGCGCCAGCGGATGAGACGCACGGCGTGCATGAACGCGGCCAGAAGCGCCGTGGGCACGGCCACGATGCTCGCGGGCTCTATTGTCCAGACGGCAAGCGCCACGATGCCGGTGAGGATGGCGGCGGTATCGAAGCCGTTATAGGGCACCGGGAAATCCGTGCGGCCAAAACGGTTCAGCCAGTTGCGGGTGAAACTCGGCACGATGCGGCCGCCGACGATGATGACGAGCACGGTATAGGCCGAGACGGCAAGGCGGGTTGCCATCTGGCTGTGATCGCCGCCAATCACCGCGACATGGAAAACGATATTGGCGACGGAAAGCGCCAGCAGCCCGCCTAGCACCTTCAGGTCCTTCCATTTGCGTCCGGCAATAACCTCGCGCGCGCAGATCGCCAGAAGCGCCGGCAGGAACAGCCCGTCGACGGCTGCGGCGATGACTACGCCCACCAGATCCGGCGCAAGCAGGAAAAGCCGGCCGGCGCACCAGAGCGCAAACAGCCAGACCAGCGGTTTGCCCGACACCGGCAGTCGCCCCGTCCAGTTCGGCACAGCAGTCAGGAGAAAGCCGGCCAGCACCGCCGAAGCGAAACCGAACAGCATCTCATGGGCATGCCAGTTCGGCGCGCCATAGTCTCCGCCAATATCGATGAAGCCGGAAAGGGCTGCTATCCACAACACCATCGCCACGATGGCCCAGAGGGCGCCGCCGAAGAAAAACGGCCGGAAGCCGTAAGAAAAAATAACCGGGCCGGTGCGCGCCAGCCCTCTTGGAATGCCGCCCTTTGGCCGGCTGCGCCCTTGGGGGAGAACGGTTTCGCTGCCACTCATTATAATGCTCCTTGCTTGGTCTTGACATATGTCTAGACGCAAGCCCGCCCGGCTTCTTTGCGAACAGGCAAAGAGGAGGTGCGACGCTTCCTCACCAGCCTTCAGCCGCCTGCCAAAATGTCGCAGGGCGCCGAAAGCGAAGTTTGTTCCATCTCAAATTGTATTTCCGCTCCTCCGCTACAAATGCTGTGACAGAGCGAAACATGCTCTGCCCTAAGAGGGACAGGAGAAACATGATGACGGAAACCTTCCACATCACACGGCGGAATATTCTCGCAGGCGCAGCATTTGCAGGGGCTATAGCCCCCATGATCATCCCCTCGGCGGCGGGCGCGGCAGAGGAAAAGAAGGCCGCAGCCAAGCCATTGACGAGCGCGGAGATTGCAGCGCTACCTCGCGTAAAGGTTGATCTCGTCAAGCCGCCCTTCGTGCACGCCCACACGCAGAAAGCCGAAGGCGGACCGAAGATCGTTGAGTTCACGCTCACGATCAAGGAACAGAAGATGATCCTCGACGACAAGGGCACCGAAGTTCACGCCATGACTTTCAATGGCTCGGTTCCCGGCCCCTTGATGGTGGTGCATCAGGACGATTACGTCGAGCTGACCCTCATCAACCCCGATACCAACGAGCTGCAGCACAACATCGATTTCCACTCGGCCACCGGCGCGCTCGGCGGCGGCGGGCTCACCATCGTCAACCCCGGTGAAAAGGCGATCCTGCGCTTCAAGGCCACCAAGGCCGGCGTCTTCGTTTATCACTGCGCACCTCCCGGCATGGTGCCGTGGCATGTCACCTCGGGCATGAACGGCGCGATCATGGTGCTGCCGCGTGAGGGCCTGACGGACGGCCACGGCAAAGAGCTTGTTTATGACAAGGTCTATTATGTCGGCGAGCAGGACTTCTACATCCCGCGTGACGAAAACGGCAATTTCAAGAAATATGAAAGCGCCGGCGACGCCATGGCCGACACGCTGGAAGTCATGCGCAAGCTGACGCCAAGCCACATCGTCTTCAACGGCGCAGTCGGTGCCCTGACAGGCGAGCATGCCCTTCAGGCCGCCGTTGGTGAAAAGGTGCTGATCGTTCATTCGCAGGCGAACCGCGACACCCGCCCGCACCTCATCGGCGGCCATGGCGACTACGTCTGGGCGACGGGCAAATTCCGCAACCCGCCGGATCTCGACCAGGAAACCTGGTTCATCCCCGGCGGCACGGCGGGCGCGGCCTTCTACACCTTCGAGCAGCCCGGCATCTACGCCTATGTCAACCACAACCTCATCGAAGCCTTCGAACTGGGTGCAGCAGCCCACTTCAAGGTCACGGGTGAATGGAACAACACCCTGATGCAGGCGGTGCTTGCCCCATCGAGCATCTGACGCAAACGGGAGCGCGCCACCGCCGACAGCCATGGCGCGCTCCCCCTTCTGCTCTCTGCGGCCTGAAAGCAGGCCCGAACTTTGGCGTCTCCACGACGCAGGCAGGCTCCCATGGGCATTTCCGGCAATAGCCATTTCCCAAATGCCGTCTCGCTTCTTTTGCCGCTCTCGCTTGCAACAGTGCTGGCAACGGTGATCGGTTTCCAGTCCGGGATCATCCGCAGCGGCGCGGATGCCCGCGCGGCCATGACGGCTCCGCAGGTCGTTACGGTGCCTGCGGGACGTTTCACCTACCGGGCGGAGGGTGAATATTTCCGCAATGGGTATGCCGTCGATGGCCCGATGGTTGACGTGACGATGCGGCAAAATCTGACGATCATGAAATATCAGGTGTCGAGCGCGGATTATGCACGCTGCGTGGCAGACGGCGGCTGCCAGCAGCCTGAACCCGGTTTTGCCGCCCCCGTCGGTGGCGGGATACCGGCAACCGGCATTAGCCAGGATGACGCCCACGCCTACGCAAAATGGCTGAGCGAGCGGACCGGCGCTGTCTGGCGCCTGCCAAGCGACGCTGAACTTGCCTTTGCCGCCGGATCGCTTTTTCCTGATGAGACACTTGGCGTGGCTGCGGATAGCGAAAATCCCGCTTTGCGCTGGCTGGCGGATTACGAGCGGCAGACCAGCCGCAAGGCGGCGGGCAACCCCGTTCCGCAATCCTATGGCAGCTTTGGCGAAAACGAATATGGCCTTGCCGATTTCGGCGGCAATATCTGGGAATGGACCGCGAGTTGCAGCCACCGCGTGACGCTCGGCAAGGACGGCGAAGTGGTCGATACCGCCGCCGCCTGCGGCATTCCCGTCGCATCGGGAAAACACCGGGCGGCGATGAGCGCCTTCGTCAAAAACCCGAAAAGCGGCGGCTGTGCCGTCGGCGTGCCGCCTGACAATCTCGGTTTCCGGCTGGTGAAGGATACGCGGTGGTATGCGCCGCTTGCCGAAAAGCTTCGCACAGTCCGTCTGATTTCTTGATAATCGTCAATTAAAACAATCAGTTGATTCATATCATTTGATCTTCTTCAGCCGGTGATAGTGCTGTATTGTGAGGATACAGAAAAGGCCGACACCCGGTTGCCCATGGCGGGAACCAAGGCGGCGGCCAATCACCGGAGAGGGTGCAAGTGAAGATTGACCGAAGCGTCATCCGGTCGCTGGCCTTGTTTGCCAAGATGGCCGACGATGAGCTGGACGGGCTGCTGACCCACGCCACATCACGGCTGGTACCGCCGGGCGAAGCCATTTTCGAGCAGGGCCAGTCGGCAACGCATTTCTTCCTGCTCATTCACGGTCGCCTGAAGGTGACGCAGGTGACCCATGACGGCCAGCAGATCATCGTCCGGATGGTGCATCCCGGCGATCTCTTCGGTTTCGCCCGGGCGCTGCAACGGTCGGATTATCCCGGCACCGCCACGACGGCGACCGAAAGCGTGATTCTATCCTGGCAGACGGACCTCTGGCCGCAATTCGTCGAACAGAACCCACATCTTGCCGTCTCCGCCATGCAGACGATCGGCCAGCGCCTCGAGGAAGCCCACACACGCATCCGCGAAATGTCGACGCAGGAAGTGGAGCGCCGGGTGGCCCATGCCGTGCTGCGCCTTTCGCAACAGGCGGGACGCAAGGAGCTGGATGGCATCCGTATCGACTTCCCGATTTCGCGTCAGGATATAGCCGAAATGACCGGCACGACGCTGCACACTGTTTCGCGCATCCTTTCCAGCTGGGAGAGCAAGGGTCTGGTGCAGGGCGGGCGGCAGAAGCTTCTGGTCTGCAATCTGCCGGGCCTTGCCCAGCTGGCGCAGGGAGAAATCAGCCAGGTTTAGGGTGGCGACACCTGCCTCCATACGGCTGGCCTTCGCCAAGGCCACGCCACGACCGGGCAGCCTCGGCTTTTCATTCCCCTGTGGACAAGAGGGGATTTCCCGCATCAAATCACCGCTTGAGACTCGTCAGGAGAATGATCATGGAAATATTGCGCGCGGGAACACGGGCATCGACCAAAGGCCCAGACGGCTGGTTCACCGGTACGGTCCGCATCGATCCGCTCTTCAACCCCTTCGATGCAGAGCGGGTGCAGGGTGCACAGGTCACCTTTGAACCCGGCGCCCGCACCGCCTGGCACACCCATCCCCTTGGCCAGACTCTGATCGTGGTTTCCGGCCTCGGCCGCGCCCAGCGTGAGGGCGGCCCGGTGGAGGAGATTCGCCCCGGCGATATCATCTGGTTCGCACCGGGCGAAAAACACTGGCACGGCGCCGCACCCAATATCGCCATGACCCATATTGCTCTTCAGGAGGTGAAAGACGGCAAGGTGGTGGACTGGATGGAACATGTGACGGATGGGCAATATGGCATTTGATGAAGTAGCTGCAATTGGCTCAACGCCGTTTCGCCCCGCCCGCTTGCGACAAGTTTTTTAAACGATCATGCCAAAGATCGCGAAGGCCATATGGCTTGAATCATCCATGCCTGTATAAAACGCTACCGTCCTGTTGATAGAAACCCCGGGGATATCGGATGAATTCAGGGCGTCGTGGAGTTCTCGCATTTCTGGGCGGCCTCTTGCTGGCAAGGCCGTCGCTCAGCGCAGCTTCGAGCAAGCCGGCAGCCGTTGCCGCCTCCCGTTCCAGTTACCAGCCGCGACATATCCTCTGTTTTCTCGGCCCTGAAAATGGGCTGGAGGTTCTCCGGAAGAGCGCCCGCGCCGCGGTTGATGATTTTGCGCCCGATTTCAGCCTCGACGAGGATTATTCGCAGGATGAGCCGGACGACCGGATGGACCGTTCCTTCAATGTCTGCTGGGACCGCGTCGACCCCGATGCCTACCAGCTGACCGATGAGGAGGCCGTCGCCGGGCACGGCTCGGTTCTTTATGTGCTTGGCCCGTCCATGGATGCCGAAACAGCCGTGAATACATCCAAAAATGCGCTTAGATTCGTACAGCATATGCTCGATAACGGCGCTATCGCCGTGAAGGGAGAAAGTGCCGGCGTTGCCCATGGGGCAAGGCGCTGGAAGCAGCTCTTCGAGCAATCGCGCGGCGAAGCTGCTGCCGATGACGGAATGGCGCTTGCCAGAACCTGCCGTCTGGCTTTCGCACGCCGCCCCATAGGCGGTGATGCCGACGGGATGATGAGCGTCGGGTTTCACCTGATTGGATTGCCAGATGTGCAGGTGCGCTTTACCAAAAACGGCGATCAGCCGTCCACGAACACGGAACAGCTAAAGATCGCCGCGCTGATAGACGATATCGCCGATCAAATGGCGCGGGACGGTGTCGAAGCGGCCGTCAAGGATCGTCGCGCCACCCTTGCCGACGATACACGCTATGAGGAAGACGAATATAAATTCAATCCTTTCGGCGTCGTGAGCATTAACGACGTCAGGCTTTGATGCCCCCGGGCGCCGCTGCCTGTGCGGCAGGCGCGGGGTCGCTCTCGCCTGGCACCAGAACCATGGGCCAGACGCAATGTCGGGCCTGATCGGGATAGAACGGTGCATAGGCCGGCATGGTCGATAATAACGTCTGAGCCACCGTCACGCCGAGATCATGCAGGGACATGCGGAAACTGGTGAGACGCGGCTCCAGAAACTGGCCGCGCGGACCATCGCGGAAGCCGATGACGGCGAGATCCCGCCCCGGTTTCTGGCCAGCTTCCGCAAGACGGCGATAAAGACCGACCGCCATCAGCTCGTAGATCAGCACGATCGCCGTTGGCCGGGGCCGCATCTGCAGCCATTCGCTGGCGGCGTGATAACCGCCCTGCTCACTCGATTTCGCGCGGATGACCAGCGAGGAATCGTAGGCGATGCCATTATCTTCCAGCGCGCGCCGGTATCCTTCCAGAAAAACGTAACCGAGATTGATATCGTTATCCGGCACGGCCACCGCGATCGAACGATGTCCGGCAGCAACAAGGCGGTCGACGGCATTTTTCGCCACACCGTCGAAATCGAGGTCGATCCAGGCGTGTGTGCTGCTGGAGGCGGTCCGGCCGAGCGCCACGAAAGGCAGGCGGGTCTGCTTCAGGAAATCCACGCGTTTGTCGGTGCGCCGGGTGGCGGAAATGATCATTGCATCCACCATGCGCCGCGCCACCATGCGTTTCAGATATTCATCCGGGTCCTCTTCCCCCGGGCAGGGCAGAACGATGAGGTCGAGATTATGGCCGGAAAACACGCTTTGCAGGCCATCCGTCACGCCCAAGAAGAAGTTGTCCGAGTTTTCAACGGTCTGCGCGTCGCTGCCGGTCATCAGGCCGATGACATTGGTGGTTCCCTGCCGGAGGCTGCGGCCGGACTGGTTGGCGACGTAACCGAGCTTTTCCGCCGCTTCGAGAACACGGCGCCGCGTCTCTTCGTTCACATCGGGCTTGCCGTTCAGGGCACGGGAAACGGTGCCAATCGATATCTCAAGATAATCGGCAAGCTGCCGGATTCCTTTCATGCATTCCCCTCCCAGGCCCGACGCGTAATCAACGCATCCCTTAACGGTCTTGACATATCTAACACCATCGTCATAGTCTCGTAAACGTTTACGACGCTCTGCGCAAAGAGGAGTTTGCAAAAGAGCCCGGGGAGATGAGATGACATTTAATGCCGTTTTATGCGGATGCGGAGCCATGGCCAAAGGCTGGTTGCGCGCCATTCAATCCACGCCGGAGATTTCCGGCGCGATCAGGATCGCCGGCCTGGTGGATCTGAACGAGAACACGGCCCGTGCGCTTGCCGAAGAATTCGCCCTCACCGACGCGGTCATCGGCACCGATCTTCGCGCCGTTCTTGCCGAAACGAAAGCCGACATCCTTTTTGATATTGTCATCCCGCAGGCACGCTTCGCCGTGGTTGAAGCCGGTCTCGATGCCGGGTGCTACGTGCTGAGCGAAAAGCCGCTTGCCGCCTCGATGGAAGAAGCCGCCACGCTGGTGGAGCTGGCGAAAAAAGCCGGCAAAATTCATGCTGTGGTGCAAAACCGGCGGTTTATTGCCGGTATCCGGCGACTGCGCCGCGCACTGGAAGACGGCGTCATTGGTGACCTGACGGCCATCCATTGCGATTTCTTCCTCGGCCCGCATTTCGGCGGCTTTCGTGAGGAGATGAAGAACGTCCTGCTTCTCGACATGGCGATCCACACCTTCGATGCCGCCCGTTTCGTTGCCAACGAAAAGCCCCTCTCCGTCTTTTGCGTGGAGAAGAACCCGGCGGGCTCCTGGTATGCCCACGGGGCGAGCGCCAACGCCATTTTCGAGTTCTCCAATGATGTCGTCTTCACCTATCGCGGTTCATGGTGCGCCGAAGGCGAGCGGACCAGCTGGGAGGCGCGCTGGCGGCTGATCGGCTCGAAGGGAATGATCCTCTGGGACGGCGAAGACAATTTCTCCGCCTCCGTGGCCGGTGACGACCAGGGACTTTTGCGTGGATTTAAGACCGTAAACGTTTCCGATGCCGTTTCCGAGAAGGATACGCGCGGCCATGCCAGCGTCATTCTGTCGTTCCTCGACTCCATCCGCACGGGTGAGATGCCGGAAACGGCCTCCTTCGACAACATCAACAGCCTTGCCATGGTGATCGGCGCGATTGAAAGCGCCCGCCTCGGCCAGCGTGTTTCCATTGCAGCATAAGGACTGAAAGACGTGAGCAATCCGGCAACATCCATCCGCATCGGCACCATGGTCAGCGCCAGCAAAGGCCAGGCGGCCGAACGCATCGGGCAGATCGCCGATCTCGGCTTCGAAAGCTTCGAGCCGTTCTTCTGGCAGACGACCAACGGTCAGGACCTTGCCGATCTGGGCAAGCGCTGCCTTGAGGCGATCGGCGACCGCGACATCACCATCGGCACACTCGGCATGTTCGGCAATCCGCTTGAAGAAACCGAGATCGACCTTGAGACCTTGCAGGGCTGGAAAGACTGCATCGACAATGCCCATCATTTCGGCGCGACCTGCGTTGCGGGGTTCACCGGCCGGCTGCGCGGCAAACCGCTGCCGGAAAGCCTGCCCAGATATAAGGAAATCTGGAGCGAGCTTGCCAAGCGCGCCGCCGACAAGGGCGTGAAGATCGCCTTTGAAAACTGCGCCATGGACGGCAACTGGCAGACAGGCGACTGGAACATCGCGCACAATCCCGACGCCTGGGAATTGATGTTCAACGAAACGCCGGATGACAATATCGGCATCGAATGGGAACCCTGCCACCAGATGGTGTATCTCATCGATCCGCTGCCTCAGATCCGCAAATGGGCGGACAAGATTTTCCATGTGCACGGGAAGGATGCGACCATTCGCTGGGATGTCATTCGCGAGCACGGCATTTTCGGCAAGGAGAAATTCGTCTTCATGCGCACGCCGGGCTTCGGCGACAGCAACTGGACGGATATCATTTCCGAACTGCGCCTCGCCGGCTGGTCCGGCTCGATCGACATCGAAGGCTGGCATGACCCCGTCTACCGCGACGTGCTGGAAATGACGGGCCAGGTGCATGGTCTGAACTATCTGAAAAAATGCCGTGGCGGCGATTTCGTCGTCGACCCGACATAAGGAAGCCTTTCGGGAGAAGGTTTCCAGATAATGCAGCGACGATAACCAAAGAGGAGGAGATTATGGGTATCGCGAAATACATGATGGCCGGCGCGCTTGTTCTGACAAGCGTATCCGCCGGTGCGATGACAGCGCATGCGGAAGATGTGACCTTGACCTTGTGGTCGCTGGACAGAGACACCCAGCCGGCCCCGAACCTCATCAAAGAGTTCAACGCGCTCAATAACGGCATCAAGATCGAATATCGCTACCTGCAATTCGATGATGTGGTGAGTGAATCCATGCGCGCCTATTCGACCGGCAATGCGCCTGACATCATCGCCATCGACAACCCCAACCACGCCATGTTCGCCTCACGCGGCGCCTTTCTTGACGTGACGGACATGATTGCGAAGTCGGATGTCATCAAGACGGAAAACTACTTTCCGGGTCCGCTGAAATCGGTGACGTGGGACGGCAAATACTTCGGCGTTCCGAAAGCGACGAACACGATTGCGCTTTATTACAACAAGGACCTGTTCAAGGCCGCCGGTCTCGATGCGGCAAAACCGCCGCAGACCTGGGACGAGCTGGTGGAAGCGGCCCGCAAGCTCACCAACCCCGCCAAGAATGTCTACGGCATCAGCTTCAGCGCCAAGGCCAACGAGGAAGGCACTTTCCAGTTCCTGCCCTGGGCGCAGATGGCGGGCGCCACCTACAAACACATCAATACCGATGGCGCGGTGAAGGCGCTTGCGACGTGGAAGACCCTGCTTGACGAGAAGCTGGCTTCCCCGGACACGCTGACGCGCAGCCAGTGGGACTCCACCGCCACCTTCAACGCCGGCAACGCGGCCATGGCGATCTCCGGCCCCTGGGAAATCGACCGCATGCTTAAGGACGCCAAGTTCGACTGGGGCGTGACACTGCTGCCGGTTCCGACACCGGACGCGCCGCGGTCTTCGGCCATGGGCGACTATAACTGGGCGATCTTCTCCAAGACCAAACATCCAGCCGAAGCCTTCAAGGCGATCGAGTACTTCGCCTCAAAGGACAAGGACATGTTCAAGAACTTCGGCCAGTTGCCGGCGCGTTCCGATCTTCCGGTTCCGCCCACCGGCAATGCGCTGAAGGACGAAGCGCTCAAGACCTTCGTCGAGCAGCTGAAATATGCCCAGCCGCGCGGTCCATCACCGGAATGGCCGAAGATTTCCAAGGCCATCCAGGATGCCATCCAGGGTGCGCTTTCGGGTCAGATGACGCCGAAGGCGGCACTTGATCAGGCCGCTGAAAAGATAAAGCTGGTCGACGGCTGATCCATATGGGTAGGCGGCCGGGTTCATCCGGCCCCATCCACGGGTTCCTCCCGGTGGGGCTGCCTGCTGCGACATGCAGCGGCGGCCCCGATCGGAGCTTGTGAGGATGTTTCATGAAAAAACTGTTTTCCAGCGTCAGCGACGGTCGCGGGTTCGACATCGTCCTTGTCGCCTTGCCTTTGGGCTTCCTGTTCGTCATGGCGGGGCTGCCGCTCATCTACAACATCGTCATGAGCTTTCAGGAAGTTGACATGTTCAGCCTGGGCACCTTCGTGCGCCCGTTCGTCGGCTTCAAGAATTACGTCGATCTGTTCCGGCAGCCTGAAACCCTGCCGATCCTGATGAACACCGTCACCTTCGTCGTCGCCTCTATTGCCGGGCAATTCGCCATCGGCTTCGGCCTGGCGCTGTTCTTCTGGGTGAATTTTCCCGGCGCCACCTGGCTGCGCGGCCTGTTCCTCGTATCCTGGGTCATGCCCGGCCTCGTTGTCGGCGCCATCTGGAACTGGATCCTGTCGGGCGATTTCGGCGTCCTGAATTTCTTCCTGCGGGAAAGCGGCCTCATCTCAGGCAATATCTTCTGGCGTTCGGATGCGAATTTTTCGCTCTGGGCCGTCGTCATCGCCAATGTCTGGCTCGGCACTTCCTTCAACATGATCCTGCTTTCGGTGGGCCTCGCCTCCATTCCCGGCGATCTTTATGAGGCGGCGGAACTGGATGGCGCCAGCGCCTGGCAGCGTTTCTACACCATCACCCTGCCGATGATGCGGTCCACCATCGGTGCGATCGTGTCGCTGGGCCTTATCTTCACGCTGCAACAGTTCGATCTTTTCGCCGCCATTACCGATGGCGGGCCGAACAACAGCTCCAACGTGGCGCAATATTGGGCCTGGGATCTTTCCTTCCGGCAATATGATTTCGCCAAGGGCGCGACGATATCCGTCATCATGATCGTCTTCGTCATGCTGGCTTCCATCGTCTATGTGCGCTCGACACGACATGAGGTGCGCGGATGAGCATCACGACACGCAACCGGCTGATGCTGGCCATCGCCATCATTCTCGCGATCATCTATCTCTTTCCGCTGTACTGGATGTATCTGACCTCGCTTAAAAGCGGCTCGGAAATGTTCGCCAGTCCGCCCGCCTTCTGGCCCAGCGACCCGCAATGGCAGACCTATGCCTATGTCTGGGAAAGCCGCAACATGGGGCGTTACCTGTGGAATTCGGTGCTGATCGCCTCCAGCGCGGTGCTGCTGATCACCATTCTCGGTGTCGGCTGCGCCTATGTTCTGGCCCGGTATCGCAATGTCTGGGTGGACATAGGCCTGTTCCTGATCCTCATGCTGCAGGTCCTGCCGGCATCGCTGATGATCACGCCGATCTTCGTCGGTTTCTCGCAATTCGGGCTTCTGGATTATCCGCGCCTGTCGGTCATCCTCGCCATTGCGGCCAAAAGCATGCCCTTCTTTGTCGTGCTGGTGCGCGCCACCTTTATGGCCGTGCCGCAGGAACTGGAAGAGGCGGCGCTGGTGGACGGCAATTCGCGGGTCGGCGCCTTTTTCCACATCGTGCTGCCGCTTGCCAGAAACGGCATTCTCGTCAGCGCCATTCTCATCTTCATGCAGGCCTTCGGGGAATTCGTTTATTCGAAATCGATGATCCAGGCGGCGGAATTGCAGCCCGCCAGCGTTGGCCTCAATTCCTTCATGGGCCCCAATACCAGCGAATGGAACAACATCATGGCCTATGCGACCATGTATGTGACGCCCATTCTCGCCCTCTTCATTCTCTTGCAGCGCCGCATCGTTTCCGGCCTGACATCAGGAGCGCTCAAATGACCCTTCAGATCGAACTATCAGGCGTCAACAAATATTACGGCGCCTTTCACGCCCTGAAAAACATCGACCTTTCAATCAAGAAAGGCACGTTCGTCGCCCTTGTCGGCCCATCCGGTTGCGGAAAATCCACCTTGCTGCGTTCGCTGGCGGGGCTGGAAACCATATCGAGCGGCGACATGCGCATTGCAGGCACGCTGATGAACGGTGTGCCGCCCCGCAAGCGCGATGTGGCGATGGTGTTCCAGTCCTATGCGCTCTACCCGCATATGACAGTGGAGGAAAACCTCACCTATTCGCTGCGCATGCGCGGCGTCGCCAAGGCGGAAGCCCGCAAGGCCGCAGAGGAAGTTGCCGCCACGACGGGGCTGTCAAAGCTGATGAAGCGTTACCCGCGCGAACTCTCCGGCGGCCAGCGCCAGCGTGTGGCCATGAGCCGGGCGATCATCCGTAATCCGCAGGCTTTCCTGTTCGATGAACCGCTTTCCAATCTCGATGCGGCGCTGCGCGTCCATATGCGCAAGGAAATCCGCGCACTGCATGATCGCCTGCACGCAACCTCGGTCTACGTCACCCATGACCAGATCGAGGCGATGACCATGGCCGATCATGTCGTCGTCATGCGCGATGGCGTGATCGAACAACAGGGCACGCCGCTCGAACTCTACGACCGCCCTGTCAATCGTTTCGTTGCAGGTTTCATCGGCTCGCCGGCCATGAACTTCCTTCCGGCCGTGGTCAGCCCGGATGGCGCTTCGCTTCTGCTGCAGTTTGGCGAAGGTGAACCGCAGCAATCGATCAGGGCTCCGGCTCCCTTGCCACCCGGCAAGCGCGTCATCGTTGGTATCAGGCCGGAACATATCCGGCCGGGAACAGGAACAGGTGCGGCGCTGACGTTACCTGTTTCGGCTGTGGAAACTACTGGTTCGGCCACTTTCCTCACCCTCGGCACAACGACCGAAGTGGTCATCGCGATACAGGGGCGCAGTGAGGTCAGGAGCGGCGAAGTCGTCGGCCTCGACATCAACCCGACCGACCTGCATTTGTTCGACGAAGAAACCGGAGCCGGTCTCGGAGGCCGGTGAAGCGAAACATGGCGTATATTGAGACCGGACAGCCCCTTGGGGCTCTCCGCGCGCTTCATGAGAGGCGAAAGCTTCAGCGTCCCATGATGATGTCGACGATGTTCCGGCGCGCGGTGGCGGAGGTGGCGGTGGCGCGGCCAACCTCGCGGGCGGCGATGGCGGGCGAACCGGAGCCTTCAATATCCACCCACCGACCGGCATGCTCGGTGGATTGACGCTTGAGATAGGTATAGGGCGTTTCGTCCCAGCGAAAAATCTTCGGCTTCATATTGTCGAGAATGAAATCTCCGCGGTCCGTTCTGACGGTCAGGATGGCGTGGCCATCGCCTTTTTCGTCGCGGACGACGGTGATCAGCAGGTCGGAAACCGGCAGACCGGCGTCCATCAGCCGCTTCCGTTTCTCCAGCGCAAGGTCCTCGCAGTCTCCCGCGCCGTTATAGGGATATTCCCAATAATCCTCATAACCCCACACCTCCATGTCGGTCCGCTGGTCGATCTCGGTATTGACGGCATTGTTGACCGAAACAAGTGTAGCCCAGACATCAGGGGTAAGACTGACCGGCGGCATGGACTTCACCGGCTGGCACTCAGCCGAATGCCGCTGGCAGAAGTCGTAATGTCCGAAGGGCTGCGAGGTGATCCTGCCCGTCTGCATCGAAGGAGACGCCTGCGCCGGCGCGGCCAACCCCACGACAGCCAGAATGAAACATGCTTGCAGCGATTTGATGAGATGGGTCATGTTCGTCTCCTGACGACATGAGCTACCCGTGGCGACTTGAGGTCACATGAAACAAAATGCTCGACTTTTAACGACCCCGAAAATTCCCGGCCGGATGCTTGCACAATGAGGTGCGACAGCATTCCTGGCGGCAACAACGGTAAAGTGAGCGGCGGCAACTTGCCACGCGCAGGCGGCCTGCCCTAAGAAGGAGCCCTCACCGCAACACGATCCCCATCATAGAGACCGCTGTATGAGCCTGTTTGCGAAGTCCACCCGCGCCGCCGCCGTCCTTCTGGCGCTGGCCTTCCTGCCTTCTTATGCCGCAGCCCAGCAGATGGTCGCTGTGCCCTCGGGCAACCGCTCGGCCGAACAGCCCGAAATACCGCAGGCCTCTGCCATCAGGACCAAGGCGTTCTCCACGACCTACGAGGAAAAATTCCGCAAGACGGTTGATCTCCTGAACAGCGAACCTGGCCTGCTTGGCAAGATCAGGAAGGCAGGCGCGGCCTATGGCATCGACCCGATCCACATCGTTGGCGCCATCGTTGGGGAACATACCTTCAACGTCTCGGCCGTGGATCGCATGCAGACCTATTATATCAAGGCCATCTCCTACGCCGAACTCGATATCAAGTTCAGCTATAAGGGCGTGGCCCTGAAGACATTTCTCCAGCGGCCGGAATTCCGCTCCTGCGAGGCCCTTGCCACCACGTCTGAACAGTGGAGCTGCCGCGATACCGTCTGGGACCAGAGCTTCCGTGGCAAGGTGGTGGATGGCGCAAGCTATGAGGCGATCTCCTTCCAGCGCGCCTTCTTCCAACCCTTTTACGCGGGACAGACATTCGGGCTCGGCCAGATCAGCCCGCTGACGGCGCTGCAGGTCACCGATCTCGTGAACAAAACGAGCGGCCTGCCGAGACTCTCGGCGGACAGGCCGAAGGATATCTACCGCGACGTCATGGATCCCGACCGCAGCATCCTCTATATCGCCGCCATCATCAGGGATTCCATCGACGCCTACAGGGAAAAGGGCTTCGACATTTCCGGCAACCCCGGCATCACCGCCACGCTCTACAATGTCGGCCAGCCAAGACGCCGCGCCGAGCGCCTGCGGACCGCCGTGGATGCCGGCGCAAAAAAACTGCTGCCGGTGGAAAACTACTATGGATGGTTGATCAACGACCGCCTCAATATCCTGAAAACCATTCTCGATGGCAAGGCCATCGACCGACGCACCACCTCCGATATTGGCGGGCAGAAGCAATAGGGGCTTTCTGCCGGGTAACGGGTGCCAATCGCTGAGATTGCATAGCGTCCAACTCTTCGAGCAATTATGGCATATTTTCGCGCCAAGATTGCCAAACCGCACCGTTTTGGCATCAAAAAATCGAAACCCGCTTTTCCAACCGTCGAAAATTTGCTAATTGGACCGGCACAAGAATTGACTGATAGTGGGATAAATCCGCCCTATGCCTGACGAAGGCGACAGTACCGACAGTAGTCGACACCGAACGAGGCTGGCTCGCAGAACGCGACGCCAGCCTCGGATGTTCTTGTTTTTTTCAAAGCAGCGGCTTTCAGCCTCGGATGGTCGGTCCGGGGCTTTGCGCGTTTGCACCCATTCCCATAAAGGCTCCTGAACATGGAATTCCTCGCAGATCCGAATATATGGATCGGCCTCGTCACCCTTATCGTTCTCGAAGTCGTGCTCGGCATCGACAATCTCGTCTTCATCGCGATCCTTGCCGACAAGCTGCCGCCGCACCAGCGCCAAAAGGCGCGAATGATCGGCCTGTCGCTTGCGCTCATCATGCGCCTGCTGCTGCTGTTTTCGATCTCGTGGATCGTCACGCTGACGCGGCCGCTTTTCACCATTTCGGATTTCTCCTTTTCCGGTCGCGATCTCATCCTCATCCTCGGCGGTGCCTTCCTGCTCGCCAAGGGCACGATGGAACTGCACGAACGGCTGGAGGGTGACCAGAAGCCGAAACAGGGCAAGGTGGTGCATGCGGTCTTCTGGCAGGTCATCGTGCAGATCGTCGTGCTCGACGCCGTCTTCTCGCTCGACAGCGTCATCACTGCCGTTGGCATGGTCAATAATCTCTGGGTGATGATTACCGCCGTCTGCGTGGCCATGGCCGTGATGATGGCGGCATCGCGGCCGCTGATGGCCTTCGTGTCGAAACACCCGACCGTGGTCATTCTCTGCCTTGGCTTTCTTTTGATGATCGGCTTCAGCCTCATCGTCGAGGGTTTCGGTTTCCATCTGCCGAAGGGTTATCTTTATGCGGCCATCGGCTTTTCCGTTCTCATCGAGGCGGCAAACCAGATCGGCCGGCGCAACCGCGAAAGGCGCATCACCGCCGGCGATATGCGCGAACGCACCTCCGATGCCATTCTGCGGCTTCTCGGTGGCCGGGTCGGCGAACAGCAGTCGCTCGGCGAGACGGCCGACGTTATCGCCGCGCAGGCTGCGCAAGGCGACCTTTTCAAATCCGAGGAAAAGGACATGATCCGCGGGGTGCTGACGCTTGCCGAGCGCCCGGTCGTATCGATCATGACACCGCGCACCGAAATCGACTGGCTCGATATCGATGCCGATCACGACACATTACGAAGCCGGCTGCTGGAACTCGACCATTCCCGGCTGATGCTGGCGCAGGGCAAGCTGGACGCCTTCCTGGGCGTGGCCGCCACCAGAGACCTGCTGCGCGATCTGC
Organism: Agrobacterium sp. El2ro-1b; assembly: GCF_048298475.1. Classification (NCBI taxonomy): domain Bacteria; kingdom Pseudomonadati; phylum Pseudomonadota; class Alphaproteobacteria; order Hyphomicrobiales; family Rhizobiaceae; genus Agrobacterium; species Agrobacterium sp. El2ro-1b. Next base: position 552,439 of record NZ_CP103459.1, read on the forward strand.
TGCATGACGGAAAACTGAATCTTGAGCGTTCGCTGCGTGAGCCTCTCGTCGTGCATGAAAGCGCCACGGCCTTGCAGGTGATGGAACAATTGCGCACATCGCCGCTGCAGATGGCCGTCATCATCGACGAATACGGCACGCTTCAGGGTATTGCCACCCCGACGGATATTCTGGAGGCGATTGCGGGTGAGTTCCCCGACGAGGGTGAGGAAGCGCAGATTTCCGGCCTCGAGCAAGACGGCTCCTGGCTGATCGACGGCACCGTCGATATCAGACGCGTCTCCTATCTCCTGGATATCGATCTGGTGGATGATGCCGACCGTTACTCCACGATCGCCGGTTACATTCTCTGGCGCCTCAGCCGCCTTCCCGAAATCGGCGAGCGGATTTCCGGCGACGGGTTCGAATTCGAGATCATTTCCTGCTCGGACAGAAACATCGAAAAAATCCGGGCGTGGAATACCAGCCTTGCTACCTGATAGTTACACGGAAACGGGCTCCTGTTTCCGTGCAAGCCGAAGCTCCACACGCCGAGGACTCACCTCGGCGCGTTCTAGAAACAGGCCGAGTGCAGCAAAGAAGATTTCGAGAAAACCTTCAATGGATCCATCATGGCGATCAGCCTTGCGGCCAAGGCGATCAGCCAGCATCCGGTAAAGGGAAAGCCGCTGCGGCGCGATATGCGGCAGGGCCAGACCAACGCCCTGGCGCAGGCAATACCAGTCGGTGATCAGCTCGATCATCGGCATATCCGCCTGTTCGGAGACAATGCTCTTCTCTCCGAGCAGACCGACCACATTCCGCACCGTTTTACCGACCATTGCCGCAACGATTTCCGCCGGCCACTCGCGGGGGAAATAACGATGCGTGATCAGTGCCCGCTGGTGGTCCCGCAGAAAGCCGCCGTAATCGCGCGCCACAAAGGCCGCATCCTGCTCTTCGCCGGCAAACGCCATTTCCTGCGCATACCCCCGGCAGATGCGACCATTCACCGGCAGATGGGCCATCTCAACCGTTTCCACCGCTATTTCCTGACGCGACGGATGGACAACCTTGAAGGCCGGCGGGAAAGTAACCAGCGACGGGACGGCGATATTGGTAAGTGACCTCTCCCCTTCCCCGCGCCGCGTCACCCCTTCCACATGCAGATGCCCGCTGAAATGCACGGCAAGTCCGGCTTTTATCAGCGCATCCTCCACCGCCTGATGCGGCATACGCCGCACGGCGGTCGTTTTGCCAAACAGGGCGCTTTCCACGCTGATCGCACCATCGAAGGGATCGAGTGCCGGATAGTGGGAAAAGCCGAGCAAAGTCTTGCCGAGCGCCTCTGCCCTGGCGTGCACATCGGCAATCCAGTCGAGAATGAACGGTTTGCAGCGCAGAAGCGCATTCCAGCCAGCGCCGGTGCTGTCGATGAAAGCAGCCTCTTCCCCTCGTTTAAAGCTGCCGTCGCGTGGTTCGAAAATATTGGCGTCGATCATCATGAGCCAGAGGCCCGGCTCAGGCTCGACCAGATAGGAGGCATCCATCAACGTGTAGACGTTGCGGCCGTCGGGTGAGCGCACCTCGTAGAGCCGGTCCTGCGGCGCATCGGAGAGGCCGAAGGGTGTTTCCCAATGTAGGTAGTCCGGCTGGCGGAAATAGCCAAAGGCCGCCATGGGGCCAAGACCTTCCGGATAACCTTCGCAATACATGCGCTCGCTGATAACGACCCGTTCCCCGGCCCGCTTTGCATCGCTCGAGACGGAGAGGCGTTCACCGTTCTCCACCAGGAACTCCTTGGTTTGATGCCGGCCGCACGGCCCGAAAATATCGTGGTTTCCGGGCAGCGCATAAAAGGCCGTGCCATGGGCATCGCGATGACGCTCAAGAATACCCTTCAGCGTTTGTGTCGTCTCCCGCTGCCCGTCATCGGTATAATCGCCCAGCAGCACCACATGGCGAATGCCGCGCTGCCGCACCTCTTCCAGCGCCGCGTGCAGCGCATCGGCGCTCTCATTAAAAACCCGGGTGGAGTCGCGCGTTTCCGACCAGCTGCGCATGGTGATGCGCTGGCCATCGATCTCGATACCGGGAAATCCGAAATCCGCCGCCATGTCATGAAAATGCGCGTCAGCAATGACGGCAACGGAAGGAAGCAAAGGTGTCAGCATGATAAAGCAGTCTTTCTGACGAGGCAGTTCAAGAGAATTGTCGGAACGGCGCGTTTATGTTTTCAAGTTTGCCTAACCTAACCACATTGTCATCCAGTTTTTGCCGGAACAGCATCTAACGGCAAAAATGGCGGCATGTTGCGAAGATATGCAGCTGCATCTTGCGGTTGATACAGTTGTCTCCCGGTTAACCCTGTGTATTTCCAATGACGTAACTGGGAGGATGCTACTGATATCGTCCTGTATTTGATGAGTCATAAATGAAAATACTGATCGCCATACAAAAACTGCTCGACTTCATGTCCGTTCGGTCTGACAATCCCGACCTTCTGAAAGCGCAGTACAGAGCCTTCACCCGGCAGATGCCGATGATGTATTTCATTTTGCTCTCAAGCACATGGGCGCTTGCCATTACGCATATGCAATTGGCACCATTTTGGCTCACCGTTGGGGTTCCCGCCGTTTTTACCATCGGCTGCACACTTCGGGTCGCATTCTGGTGGAGGACGCGCGGCATCGATCCCAGGCCGGAGGTGGCACTCGCCGCCCTTCGCCGCACGAACCGCCTGGCTGCCGGCATCGCCCTGGCCTTCACGCTCTGGTCTTTTTTGCTGGTGCCGCATGGAGATGCTTATACGCGATCGCATGTCGCCTTCTACATGGCGATCACCGTCATTTCCTGCATCTTCTGCCTGATGTATGTGCGGTCCGCCGCCTTCATGGTGACGGTCATCGTCAATGGCGCGTTCATCGCCTTCTTTGTGGCGTCACGGCAGCCGACATTCGTTGCCATCGCCATCAATGTTCTACTCGTTTGCGCCGGCATGATGTCCATCCTGCTGACCAATTACCGCAACTTCGAGCGCATGGTCATTTCGCAGCAGCGCACGGAGGCGCTCAGCAATGAAAACCTGCTGCTTGCCAATATAGACAGCCTGACGGGACTGCCGAACCGCCGCGCCTTTTTCGCGCATCTTGAGGTCGAACTCGAGAATGCCAGAGAAAAGGGAACCCGGCTGGCGCTGGGGGTCATCGATCTCGACGGTTTCAAGCCGGTCAACGATCTCTACGGACACTCGGTGGGAGACCGGCTGCTAATCAATGTCAGCAAGCGTCTCACCGCCAATCTGAAAGCCAGCAAGGCCTTCCGACTGGGCGGTGACGAATTCGCCATCGTCGCCCCGATCATACCGGATGATGCGCAACTCGTTGCAAACGCCAATGCGATTTCCGAAGAGTTGAGGGCGCCTTACCATATGCCGGAAGGAACGGTGCATGTTTCCGCATCCATGGGGATAGCGGTCTTCCCCCACCTTGCCTCCACGCTGGAGCAGCTTTTCGACAGGGCGGACTATGCCCTCTACCACGCCAAGAAAACCCGGCGTGGCGATGCCGTTCTCTTCGATGCGGAACACGAAAAGCAGATCAATATCGAAGCCCCCATCGAGCATCTGCTCAAGCAGAGCGATCTGAGAAGCGAACTTTCGGTGATGTTTCAGCCGATCGTGGATATACGCGACGGAAAAACGGCAGGGTTTGAAGCGCTGGCGCGCTGGCATAGCCCGGTTCTCGGGCACGTGCCGCCCGAACAATTTTTCGCCATCGCGGAACGGGCTGGTATCGTCAGTTCGCTGACGCGGCCGCTTCTGAAGATGGCACTGGCCTCGGCATCGACATGGGACCCTTCCCTGCGTCTCTCGTTCAATCTCTCCGCCCAGGACCTCAACTGTCATGAAAGCGTGCTGTCCCTGATCGGCATCATCGAAAACAGCTGTTTCGACACCCGCCGTCTCGATCTTGAAATCACCGAGACAGCCTTTGCCCATGATTTCGAGCAGGTGAGACAATCCGTCGACATGCTGCGCCGTCTCGGCTGCGGCATTTCACTTGACGATTTCGGCACCGGTTATTCCAGCCTCACCCGGCTGCACGCCTTGCCGCTGACCAAGATCAAGATCGACCGCAGCTTCGTCACCGATCTGCACGAAAAACCGGCCAGCTACAAAATCGTGAAATCGCTTCTTGCCCTCAGCCGGGACATGGAACTGGAATGCGTGGTCGAAGGGGTGGAAACATCAGCAGAACTCGCCACACTCGAAGGCCTCGGCGCCACGCTGGTGCAGGGCTATATTTATGCGCCGCCGCTTCGAGAAGAGGATGTCGATAGGTTTCTTTCAGGCCAGGCGAGTCCCAAACATCGCACCAAATCCATAGCTCTCAAAAATCCAAATAAGGCTTGGTGGTAAGCTCCGATGCCTCTCCAAGTAACATTTCCCGAACGCCCGAATAGGCATCACAGATGGCCTACCTGAGTCAGGGATACATCAGGCACCAAAGAGACTACATGTGCCTCATCAAGGTCATGCAGCCCTATTGCAGCGTCCCGGTGGCCCATGTGTCTCGTATTCACTTTCACTGAATGCAGCGCAGAACGTATTCTTGCCGAGCGCACGAGCGGAAGTGAGCCGTACGCGCATGCCTTACCTCGCCGAACCGATTTTCCTGCGTGGAGTGACTGCGCCCAAGCTGCCGTCCCCGTCGCTTGGCGGTGAATAATCGTAAAGCGTGGGCGAATCGAGTGAAGCCAGCAAAAGTAAATGTTCCGCTACTTTCACCTTTTGCAGATGTTCGACATTATTCCGGCCACCAATACTGAGTGCAGGGGCGAAACCATAAATCTCACCGGATTCAAGTTGCCCAATCCTTTCAAGAGCCAAGGGCATCATGTTTTGGTATTTTTCGTCTTCCCATGGAGCCACATATGGAGAGACGTTGAATGACAATTTAAGACCAATCATCACTTCGTCGGTCCATTGGCGCTTTTTAACTTCGTCGTACCCGCGGGGCTCCACTCGGACCATGCCATTCGGCAGATTTAACCGTATCGTCGCATCGCCGTACCAAATATCGACGTTACCGAACGCATTGTATCCGAAGGCAACCATGCGCGTTGGATCAAGCTCGGGATCTCCGAGAAACACATAGTCGATAACCGGCTGAAATATAGAAGGATCGCATATCCAATACTGGCCTTTTGACCAACTGCACCAACCTTTTTCGATCCAGAATTTTACCAGAATTTCAGGCAATTGATCTTTGTAGCGCTCTACTATTTGCGCACCAGGCTTCACTATGTGGTCGATTTCGTATGCATTAAGGAGTTCCTCAATCCACTTGGTTTCAAATACGTTGTAGTTCGGCTGCTCTACCATTGTTATGTTCCTGTTAATGGCTCACCGGGGCGACTGGGGTTGCTGGGGCAAAGTCGAAGATCGACTTGCACACTGGGGCAGTTGTTCGCCGCTTGTCTCTTAGCATGCTCCGTTAGTCGGCTGGCGCGAGTATGTCCGTTTCGATTTGGATTGATCCATTGACTTCCCATAGAACTATCTTCGGAAAGGCCGCCTACCCGATATTCAATTGGCTACGGAATTATATTTCCCACCCGCGATCATGTCTGGATTATGCAATGCCGCCGCCGAATCCAGATATTCTCCCAATTTTACCGGACCTTGGACTGGACCGTACTGATCGACGTACATTCTCCTACCAGTAGTTTCCGACCATAAATCACTGAAAATTCCGCTCCTTCACCTTCAACGTATCGATATGAAGGCTAGGGCCCGCGCCGCCCGACTTCGCCACGACGCCCAGATCGAGAACGCCGACTTCCGCGCTGCACGTGACCTCGATCGCAATCTGTTCATGAAGCTTTCCACCTGCGACTGGAACAGACAGCGTCACAGCTTGCTCATGATTGGGCCAGCCGGAGTCGGCAAAGCTGGTTGGCCCGTGCCCTCGGCCACAAGGCCAGCCCAACTATCACCGACAATGTTCAGCTCAGACCCAGGGACGCTCAAACCGTCCGGCTTCGCCTCGGAACTGCGTCCGGTATAACGTTGGAACAACCGTCCGCTTAAATCTCGCAATCCCTGTTCGGTCTCATTGGAATACGCAATTTCAAATTAGATCATTACTGTTCGCCAAAAATATCGAGCATCGCTTTATTGTTTTTTGTGCGCGCCATATCGAGAGAAGATCGCCCCGCCAAATTTTTTCTAGTTGGATTGGCACCAAGCTCGACAAGGGTCTTTATCAATTTTATGTTGGGACGAGGATTCAAAACCGATGTCCAAAGAGCGTCATTTCCATACTTGTCAATTAAATTAATTGAGGGTCCTTTGTTAAGAAGATCCTCGGCAAATTCAAACATGGATCTGGAAATCATATATTGTAAGGCAGTCTGACCATTATCATCTTGGTGGTCTATATTCTTGCTTTTTGATATGAAGTACGGAACAAACTCCGGTCTATGCACTATAGATTCTTGCAAATAGCTATGATTGTCTTCGCTTATTAACTCCAAGTCTTCGATATTATTCGGATCGAAATCTTTGTCATTTCTGAGCTCTGCGAAGTAATTTGGCATATTAGTCGTCCTGCTTACTGTTGCTCGTATCTATGGCTGCGGTTACCGTTGATTGATTCAGGCTGATAATTATTGGGGTCCCTGTATTTCTGCAAGAATTCATCTTTTGAAATTCGACCGTCCATATAGTCACGATGGAGAGTCCTATACTCATGGCCCGGCTTGTGCCCCATATCCCATTGGCCGGCTCTTGACTTAGATTGGTCCCAAGTCAACTTTTCACCCGTATTGGGATCGTAAACATCACCATTTTCATCTTTTGCTCTTTCCCATACATCATCGACTTGTCCATCAGCATATTTAGGGCGGCTTTTAGGATCGGAGTAAGGTTTTTCGTTTTGCGTACTTCTTGTGCCGCCATCTCCGTTTTCGGTCGTTTTGGCGACCTCTTCCTTGGCCTTTTTTGCCTCCTTAGCTTTTCTTGCTGCCTCCTCAGCCTCTTTCAGTCGATGCTCTGCCTTGGCAACATCTTCAAGCGCTTCGGCAACTTCCCCGGCGGCCTTCGCTTTTTTGAAAGGATTTACGACACCAACAGCGACAGCTGCTAAATGCCCTCCCGCTTGCGCGACGCCTCCTTCATCATAAGCGTTTGTCACGCCCGTCCAAAGACCTTTAAGCGCATCGCCGGTCCAAGTCGCCACATTTTCCGCGGACTGCCCCGGATTGTTCCACACATAGTCGGCGGTATTAGCAACTCCTTGTCCAACATTTTTTCCGAAGTTGGCAACGTCATTTATGGACGGTCGAGCATCCCAAGCCGACTGTAAATCAGAGCCGATCCGCGACGGGTCATTCCAATATTCTTCGCCCTTTTTGAGCGCCCCGCCCGCCAACTGGGCTTCATCAGAATTATTGTAAAACCCGTCCCAAGCCTTCTCAAAGCCGCTCCGGTTGTGTTCGTCTTTTCCATCCGGTGGGGAATGAATTTCTGTCGATTTCACATGAATGTATTCGCCGGGGCAATTTCCATTATTCAGCGTGCATTTGTCAGCATGGCGCTGAACCGGAATGCCATTCGCACGTACTATGGATGATGACGTAACCGGCTCGACGACATCCTCCACCGTGCCGGACTTTACTCCCTTCCCAACCCCCGGCTCGTCGCCATAGCAGCGAAAAAACTTCGAGTCATGCCGCTTGATGACTAAGCCGTTCGACCGAACGTTAGGAGAATAGTTGGTTTTGTCGTCTGCCTTGCCCCACGCTATATACGGAATTGGCTTCTCAGGGGAGCGGCAAACATCTGGCGAAGTGGCAACTGCCAGAGTTTCACCATCATCAGGGACAAGTTCAGGAGGATGGGGATCGGCGGTTGTTGGTGGTGGCTGCTTGGATTTTAATTCATCCTCTTCGCGGACCTTCTTTTCGAGTTCAGCGTCATGGAACTCTACGACAGAATCGTAATTGGAAGGATCTTTGAACTGATAGAAATAGTTGCCGCCTCGGTTCCATATGACAGGCTGGTCTGCAACAAGACCGTTGCGTTGAATGGCTCCGGTGCTGAAAGCTTGCTGTGTCACATTTTGATGGGTGCGAGACGTTGCTCTGACGGTGATTTCATCCATCAGACCTCCTCCACACGATTTATGAATGAAAGGAGCGGCAAACCTCTCCTATGGGGCCAAGGAAAAGCCGTTCGCCAAGTCAAAAAGACCCGCCCAACGCCGGGTCTCATATCAAAATGCACGCCATCAACAACGGAATGAGCAATGTGAGTTATATTACCTTGGTCAATTTCGACCTTCAAAGCAACATTTGGTAAATAACCTGAGAGATTTTCGAGTTGTGGCAATAAGCGATGAAGCTTGAATGGTTCATCGCCGTTAAGCCACGGGTCTACGATCTGATCTCTTGGCGCTGCCTGCCAGAACGCATAATCAAAGTCCGGTGGAAGCAATGGGTGCCGGTTCTCCAACCACTTATCGTCATATGTCCCGGCAAGATCGGCACGATCTTTCCAGAAGGGAGAGATCGGGGCAAAACCAGCAGGCTTTGGCCGATCTTGTACTGAAAGAATTGGGTTGGTTTCCTCTTCGATTTGCGGCGCCGCCCATTCATGCTGTTCTTTGAACCGGGCCTCATCAACAAGACCGATGCCTACCGGATTCGTTTCCACGGTCTCGTTTTCAAGACGTCCACCGAAGGCCAACCGCCAATCCAACGGCACGTACGGTACTGGCTGGCCCTCTGTTAGCTCCCAGCCGTCCATAGCATCTTCGTGTTCGCGGTCTATCAACCCGCGCCAAGTCTTCCGCGTTTTAGCGCGCCACACACGTGGTCCATGAACACGAAGCCGCTTTCCCATGGAGCCGACTTGGAAACCGCATGTCCATGAAGATGACGGCACCCCGTTAGGAGCAAAGGTGGCCCCAAGAAACGTAACATCTGTGCCGGGTTTAAAGGGAGCTAGGTCCGTACAGGCCATCTGTGGCGTTTGATGCGGATCACCGTCATACACATCAGACATAACAAGTGGTAATTGCTTGTCAGCGAGTTGAAGCGGTCCACCATTCGTCAGCTTGAACGTGCCCCTGGCAACGACGACACCCATGAGGTCGCCGACCATATTGAACTGACGGAACGCAAGTGCGGGAAACGGTGTGCGGTTATCAACGGACATAGCCCATTAACCCTTAACCGATGAATCCGCTGATGTCGGTCCTGCCTCGGAAAATCCTCCACCCGGCTTATTCAGGTCGACTACGACGCCGTTGATTTGGGTGGGGCCGGAAGCGGTAAAGTTGAAATTCGTCCCGAGGATAATGACGGTACCGTCTTTTCTCATGATGAATTTCGAAGCGCCGCACTCGATGACAAACTCCTCGCCAACGATTGTTTTTTTGAATTTCCCAACGTTTTCCAACGAGGTCTGCCCGATATTGGTAACTTTACTAACCCCGACCTGCTCAGCCTTCGCCACTCCAACGGATGTGGACTGAAACGCCCCGACGATCGTGTTCATGATACCCGGCAGCGGAAAGAGGCCCGAGGCATCTGAACCGACACCCGTTCCAGAACCCGCAAGAGCCGTACCCGCATCCGCCCGCGGGCTTGAGCCCGAGACGACCCCCTCACGCGAGGAAAGTCCGCCCGCACCAAGAAATCCGAGTGCGGATGAAGCGAGCGTGGTGGCAAAGGCCGCGACGCCAGGACCACCACCGCCGGCGATCTGGGCGGCCTGCGAAAGGAGGCCCGCCGTCTGCCCGGAGAGTGCCTGCACACCCGCCATGGCCATCATCGCCATCGGTCCCGTGCCGCCGACAACGGTGTTCACCGAACCACCGATCTCGTGTTTCTGGTTGCCGGAAACCTCGACGGCCCGGTTGCCGCCGACCGAGGCGACCTCGTGCCGGTCGATGCGCTTGGTCCGGTCGTTCAAGACCCGCGTCGTCTGGTCCTTCTGGGCGTGGAAGAACTGGTTTTCCTTGCCGGCTTCATCTTCGAAGGTGATTTCGTTGAAACCGTCACCCTTGTGACTATTGGAGCGCAGCACCATGCGCGTCTTGTTGGCGGGCAGGTCGTAAGGCACGGAATTGGCCGGATTGTTGACCACGCCGATGACCAACGGCTTGTCCGGGTCGCCATCGACAAAGGCGACCATCACTTCCATGCCGATGCGCGGAATGACCTGCGCACCCCATGTGCCGCCGCCCCATGCCTGGCTGACCCGCACCCAGCACGTATCCGTGCCATCCTTCTTCGCCTTGCGGTCCCACGGGAACCAAAGCTTGATGCGGCCATATTGATCCGGATGGATTTCCTCGCCTTCAGGGCCGGCGACGATCGCCACCTGCGTGCCCTCGATGCGCGGTCGTTTGGTTGACCGGTGCGGCGTCAGCGGCACGCGGGCCGGAATTGCCTCGAAGTGATTGCGGTACTCCGGCTCATTGCTGTTTGTCTCATAGGAGAGATCCACGATGCTGTGGCTTGCCCTCACGATCACATGCTCTTCATAGGCATGCTCGGGATGGGCAACTTCGAAAGGCGTAAAGCGACGGCCCGCCTCCAGAATACGCGTGGTCGACGAGCCGAACACCCGGTCATGATCGGCCTCAATTGCCTGCGTGCGCAGTTTCTGTGCCCGCTCCGCCTCTTCCACCGTCTTGATACGGGCTGGATATTCGTAAAGCTCGCGCTTCGTCGCATCCGGCATCTGCACCAGCGATGGCGTCATCGTGCCCGGCACCATGCCCGGTGTCTCGAAATTCCAGTCCGCACCCGCCCGCTGGCCGGAGACATAGGAAAAGCGCCGCGCCCAGTCGTTGATGTGGTTACGGTCCGACGAGCCCTGCGCCAGACGCACCGTTCCCTCGCCCTGTGCGGCCGGAGATGGTCCGAGCCAGCCGCTGGCGCTATCGGCCACATGCAGCTTGTGGGACCCGTCCTCGTGGCTGAACCAGTAAAACAGGCCGTCCTCTTCGAAACGGCGAGTGAGATAATCGAGATCCGTCTCGTTAAACTGCACGCTGTAATGCTGCGCAGGCGGCGGCGAGATGATGCCCGATGTATCGGGGGCGGGAATGCCGTGTTCGGAAAACAGCGTCTCGACGATCTCGACCGCCGTCTTGTCCATCCAGATGCGGCAATCGGAGCGGCGCGACAGCAGCCACATCTGCGGGCGGATGGTCAGCGCATAGGAGCGCATGCCACGGGTAATCGGCGGGCCTTCATGCAATTCCGTCACCAGGCCGTTGAAGGGCCGGCGGATGCCGCCGCCATCACCATCGCCCTGGCTTATCTCGATCGAGACATCGACCAGCCGTCCGATCAGTTCCTCGGGCTTCACCGCTTCCTTCTTGGCCCGCACCGTCAGGCGGATGTCGAAAAGCTGCGACACGCCCTCCTCGACCGTCAGGCGCTCCGGCAGAAGCTGGTCCTCGCCCAAAGGCGAAGACACTTTCAGAACACGGCTCGCCTGAACGAAATCAGAAACCGAAGGCTGGTCGTTCATGGGACACTCCTAAATCAGGACCCGCGGCTGGCCTGCAGCGGCCAGAACCAGATCGTTTCCGAATTGTAGTAGCAGGCCGACGCGCATTGGGTGGCTTCCGACCCGCCGCGCACGAGATCGATATGACCGCCACCGGTGTAGCCGGGGATATTGTTGAAGGCCACGACGCCGTTGCGCGCGCCGATGCCGTTGCGGGCGGTGGCGGGCGTGTAAGGATCGGGCTCGCCAAGATAGCTCGTCCGCTTCATCAGGGTGGCAAGCCGGCGCATGTTCACCTCGATGCCTTTTCCGGCATAGGGGCCCTTCTGGATGCGGTGCGAAGAAGGCACGATGTTGATGCCCGACTTCACGAAAGCGATGCTGACGCGGATGGCGCAGGTATTATGATAGTTCGGATTGCCGATGAAGCTCTCCCAGCCAATTTCCGTGAACAGATCACGCTGGCTGAGATAATTCTGATGCGACGGATCGCTGCTAGGATAATTGCTATAGAGAGTGTCAAAGTTAACACGCATGGCTCGTCCCACTAGTTACTTTTCTGCTCACAGGGAAAGGAGACCTTGAGCGCCTCCCGCACGAGAGTTGCTGCCTGTTCATCCAGTTTTTCCGCAGGCATATCGCCGAGATAGGTGTAGATCCGGTCGATGAGTTCATGGGGCGCCACGGCACCCGCACCACACCAGTCCGATCCGCTTGTCAGATCGGCCACACCGGCGATGTAGGCGCTCGATTTTGCGACCGAAACCAGCCGCCGCATTTCCGGATCGGATACTTCCGGAGCGAACTTCCCATCGATGGCCTGCTTGAGTTCGGCACCGGAGAAGATCCATGTCCGTTCCGCCGCACCGGCCGGTGAGAGACCGGACAGGGCCAGAACAAACGGCACGGAGACAAAAACCGCATATAGGGAGCGCATGAAAAACCCGCCTCGTCCAACGTGGATGAGAAACATCACGACGTGAGCTGCAAACTGCAATGAAAACGTTCCGGTGCCGGCAATGCCGGCACCGGGTCGCGTGGCTATCAAGCGGCCTTGGTCGTTGCCAGATCGTAGGACGCGATCATCGGAGACTGCGGCGAGTTGTTGTCGTCGAACGGCGTGTACTTCACTTCCATTTTCGTGAAGTTGAGCTTGATGGTCTCCACCGGACGATCCCCGCTGGAATCCACCGAGTAGCTGGCGATGAGCGTGTTCGTCAGCAGGTATTCGATGTAGGTGTTGCCAGGATTGCCGGTCGTCACCAGATGGATCGTTGCAAGCTTGCCGGTGCGGCCGGCACAGGCCTCCTGGAAAAGCTTCGTGGAAGAGGAGTCGCTAACCTTTGTCAGAATGACTTCCGAAATGGTCGGTTCGGACGCTTCACGGTTTGCAGCAGAACCAGCCGACGTGTTCATGTTACGGGCCACGTTCCAGTGAATGGCTTCAATATCCATCCACTTGCGATGTTCTTCATGGGTGGCGTCGCCCTGGATACCGTCAATCTGCAGATAAATTGGCATGCTCTAAGCTCCTGTAGCTGAAATGACCTCTTGCTCCGAGGCCGAGTTACCCTTCGTTTAATGCCGCATGCGTCGGGTAGCCCCATCCGACGCGGCAACTTTATCCACCCCAACCTCTTCGGTTACGGCGAATTCATCTGCTTCCCCAGCCGCTTCGGCACGAATGCCGAACCCGTTTTCACCAAAATCGACAACGATCTTCCCGACGCGTTCTCCCGCGATGACCTTCTCGAGGAAAAAGCTGGAAAGAGGCGGCAGAAGATCCTTGCCAATCATGATTTCGATGGCGCGTGCGCCGATTTCACTTGCACCGGCGCGCGCCACCAAGGCATCGCGCGCCGCATCGGACAGTCTCAGGTCGGTGCCATATGTTGCGAGCACACGGTCCCTGATCTTGCCAATCTGCATGTCCACGATCCTTGCAAGCTCCTCCGTGCCGAGCGGCATGAAGGGCAGGATGATCGTGCGCCCGAGGAATGCGGGCTTGAACTGTTTGGTAAGCTCCGGCATCAGAAGCGCTTCCAGCGCCTCACCTTCCGGCATCGTGTCGGGATCGGCGGAAAGCGCCGACAGCAATTCCGAACCGGTATTGGCCGTCATGAAGATCGTGGTGTTCTTGAAATCGACGTCGCGGCCTTCGCCATCGCGAAGCACGCCCTTGTCGAACACCTGATAGAAAATATCCTGCACACCCGGATGGGCCTTGTCGATCTCATCGAGAAGCAGAACGCCGAACGGCCGGCGGCGCACCGCTTCCGTCAGCACTCCACCTTCGCCGAAACCGACATAGCCGGGCGGTGAGCCGAGAAGCAGCGAAACCTTATGCTCCTCCTTGAACTCCGACATGTTGATCGTCGTCAGATGGCTGTTGCCGCCATAGAGCATATCGGCCAGCGACAGCGCCGTTTCGGTCTTGCCCGTTCCGGACATGCCGACAAGGAAAAACACCGCCGGCGGGCGGCGCGGATCGGACAATCCGGCACGGGCGGTGCGCATAGCATCGGCAATCCGGGTAATTGCGGCATCCTGCCCCACCACCCGCTGCCGCATGCGTACATCCAGCGTGCGGGCGCTTTCGATCTGGTCCGCCAGAAGTTTGCCGAGCGGAATCCCGGTCCACCGCGAAACGACGGCGGCGATCGCTTCACGATCAACCACTGTCGGAACAAGTCTTTCGGCATTTGCGGGCCGCATCTCCGCGGCAGGCCGCAGGTGCGACACATTCGACGCGCCGGTTTCGGCCGGCTGCTCGTCACTGAGCGCCGCCAGTTCGGCCATTTCCGCGTCATAACGGCTGCGCAGATCATCGATCCCGCCCTCGAGCCGTTCAAGCTCGTCGCGTATCGACTGGATGCGGTTTTGCATATCCTCATCCTGCGGTTCACGCAGAAGCCAGTTCAACTCGTCCGACAGCAGACGCCGCTCGCTTTCCATGGCGCGCAGCCGCTCTGGCAGGGTCTGGCGCGCCAGCGAAACGGCCGCAGCGGCAGTATCGAGCAGGCTGACCGCCTTGTCCGGCAATTGCCGCGCCGGCATGTAGCGCGCAGATAATTGCACGGCAGCCACGATCGCCTCGTCACGAACGGTGACGTTGTGATGGCTGACGAAAGTATCCGCCACACCGCGCAACATCCGTATCGCGGTCGCCTCATCCGGCTCGCGCACATGCACGGGCTGGAAACGACGCGTGAGCGCCGCATCCTTCTCGAAATATTTCTTGTACTCGCTCCACGTCGTTGCCGCGACGGTCCGCACCTCGCCTCGTGCGAGTGCGGGTTTAAGAATATTCGCCGCATCACCCTGGCCCGCGGCACCACCCGCGCCGACAAGGCCATGGGCTTCATCGATGAACAGGATGACCGGTTCGGCCGAACGCTTGACCGCATCGATCACACCGTGCAGGCGCCGCTCGAACTCACCTTTCACGCCGGCACCGGCCTGCAACAGCGAAATATCGAGGTTCAACAGGCGGACATTGCGCAGTTTTTCCGGAACGTTGCCGGAGGCGATTTCCAGCGCCAGCGCTTCGGCGACCGCCGTCTTGCCGACACCGGCCTCGCCCACCAGAATGGGATTGTTCTGTCGGCGGCGGGTCAGAATATCAACGAGCTGGCGCAACTCATCATCGCGGCCGATAACGGGATCGACCTTGCCGTTGCGGGCATCGGCGGTCATGTCGTGGGTGTAAAGGCGCAAGAAATCATTCTGGCCGGCGGCCTGTCCCGAGCCTGCCTCTCCTGAACTTGTCAGCGCGGAAGGAACATCCGCGCCTGCGCCGCTCTCTGCCGAGCTGCGAAGACGCTCAAGCGCCGCGCGATCCATCGTCTTGAGAGACGGAAATGCCGAGCGGACGAAGGAGCGAAGTGAGGTTTCCTCATCCATCGCCAACAGGAGATCGCAAAGCGTCACGCGGTCACGGCCAGCCTCCAGCGATGCGAGAATCCACGCCTCCCGGGCTGCCGTGAGGATGTTCTGGGAGAGCGACAAGGCCTCCCCGTCGCCGATAATGGCCTCCTCCAGACTGCGACCGATTTCGGCCTTCAATACCGGAAGTGGAATTTTTAATTCGTCGAATGTTTCCGCATAGATACCGGCATCCACAACCGCCAGCAGCCAATGCGGGATATCCACGTACCTGTGCCCCATACGCACCGCAACGGAAGCCGCAGCTTCGAGGGTAACGCGCAGGTCTGGCTCAAGCGCTCCAACGAGGCGATTGAGATCGATATGCGACATGCAATGAGCCTCCTGTCCGGGTTCATTCCACAACGTGACGTGGAATAACTATGATGATGAAACCGGGTTGTCCACCCCGAAGTTTATTTTTTATCGGATTAGATTAGGGAGTAGACGCCACAATTTAGACACATTTTGAATAAGTCTGTCTGATCAATAGCCTCACGTAAGGGAAGTAAATACAAAAAATCCATTACTATTTTCTGGGGATAGACTGCTCTTGAATACACAGCATGTTAAAAGAGATATAGAGTTTTTGGCGAATTGCGGAGATAATATCCGCAACGATCCAAGAACGCGTGAAATATACTATAGAATTAAGGACGAAAGAAACCAGGCGCGCGCAGAAGAGCGGGCCACCTCCCCTCAGGATAACCTGAAGATTTCCAGTAGCTGGGACAGTGTCAGCAATCTTGGATTGCAGATTATATATTCCGAAAGCAAGGATGTTGAAATATTGGCATGGCTCGCGGAAGCAAGCCTGCGGCTGCGCGGCTTCCATGGGCTGCGCGAAATCTACGAGCTTTGTGGCGATCTTTTTTACAACCACTGGGACTCATTGCGCTCAATCAGCAACGATAATGACGAGGAAAAATTTGCACCTTTTGCGGGATTGAATGGCATTGGCAGCGAGGGAACACTTGTTCAGCCGCTCCGGCTGGCATCGTTGATCCCCGGTGGAAAATTCGGAGAACACAGTCTTTGGGATTTCCAGCTGGCGCAGCGACCGAACGAGAGCAAACGCCGCGAAGAACTGTACCGGATAGCCTCCGAAGCCGGTGTTGCCGCCATGTCTTCCCATCTGGCGGCGGTGAATGCCTGTCTCTCCTCGTTTGACGCCATTACGGCCGTTCTTTCCGAACGTTGCGGCCAGGCCGCCCCCCCGAGCTCCAACATCCGCAACACGCTTATCGAAGCAGCCGCGGCAATTCGCACGCTGGGCGGGCGCGACCAGGAAGCGGCATCGGTGGAACAGGCACCGGCCATTGCTGCGGACACCGATGAAAGCGGGCAGCCGGCCGTGCGGCCATCCCCGGCATCCCCGGAAGGCATATCTTCGCGCGATGAGGCATTTGAAACTCTTCTTTCGGTTGCGCGTTACTTTCGTCGAACCGAACCGCATTCACCGATCTCGCTCTCCATCGAAACGCTGGTTCGCAGAGGGCGCATGGATTTCTCGGAACTGCTGGCCGAGCTTCTGCCGGAAACGCAGGCCCGAAACGCTGTTCTGACGGCCGCCGGCATCAAACCCGGCGGAGACAATAACGGGAAATAAGCAACGCGGGACGAGACGCCGTCCCGCAACAGTCATCTATGCCAAGGGGCATCAAGGAGGTTGAAATGGCAAGTGTACATGAAAAGCTGGAGCGGGTTCGCAAGCCACGCGTTCACATCAAATACGAAGTCGAAACCGAAGGCGCGATGGTGGTCAAGGAACTGCCTTTCGTGGTCGGCGTGCTCGGTGATTTCTCCGGCAATCCCACCCAGCCGCTCAAGCCGTTCGGTGAACGCAAATTCGTTCAGATCGACCGCGACAATTTCGACGAAGTCATGCGCCGCATGACGCCGGGCCTCAACATTTCCGTTGCCAACACGCTGCAGAAAGACGGCACGGACATGCAGGTCAACCTGAAGTTCGAAAGCATGGACGATTTCGAACCCGGCGCCGTCGTGCAGCAGGTTCCGGCGCTCAAGGCGCTTCTGGATGCCCGCAACGAGTTGCGCGATCTGCTTTCCAAGGCCGACCGTTCGGAAGATCTGGAGCGGATGCTGGAAGATATTCTGCAGAACAAGACCGACCTCGCAACGCTGGTTTCCGAACTGAAGGAAAAGAACGGCGCGAGCGAATAATCGCCTGTGCGGAGGAGAACCTCCCCGAACGGCCCCGTGGGGCTTCAACTGTTCAAGCGGCATTTTCAAAGCCGCATGTGGAAGGACTGAAACATGAGCGCTGAAAGCCTGCTGAAAAGCGAAGCACAGGCAACGACCGCCGAAGATCAGGGACTGCTGTCCAAGGTGGTTTCCGCAACCCGCCAGACCGAACCAGACCGGGCGCAAAATCTGCTGCGCACGTTGACCGATCAGGCCCTGAAGGGAACGGTCAAATATGACCGCAACCTCACCGTCACCCTCAACCATGCGATCGCCGAACTGGACCGGACCATTTCCGAACAGCTCGCAGCCATCATGCAGGCGCCGGAATTCGCCAAGCTGGAAGGCACCTGGCGCGGGCTCAACTACCTCGTCAAGAATTCCGAGACGAGCGTCAACCTCAAGATCCGTGTCATGAACGCCGGCAAGCGTGAACTGGCGCGCGATCTGGAAAAGGCCGTCGAATTCGATCAGTCCCGCCTCTTCAAGGCGATCTACGAAGACGAATTCGGCACCCCGGGCGGCGAGCCGCTCGGCGCCATCATCGGTGATTATGAATTCGGCAATTCCTTCGATGACGTACAGCTGCTGCAGGGCGTCTCATCGATCGCGGCGGCGGCTTTCGCGCCGTTCATCTCGGCGGCAAGCCCGCACATGTTCGGCTTCGAGGATTATCGCGACCTCGCCCGTCCGCGCGATCTGGAAAAGATTTTCGACACGGTGGAATATGCCAAATGGCGCAGCTTCCGCGAAAGCGACGATTCCCGTTTCGTCACGCTGGCCTTGCCGCGTGTTCTGGCCCGCATGCCCTATGGTCCGAAGACCAACCCCGTCGATGATTTCGCCTATGACGAAACCAGGGGCGCGGTGAATGGCGACCTGCAGCATAACGAATATTGCTGGATGAACGCCGCTTACGTCATGGGCACCAAGCTGACCGAGGCTTTTGCAAAGAGCGGCTGGTGCACGGCGATCCGCGGCGCGGAAAATGGCGGCCGGGTGGAAAACCTGCCCATGCATGTCTTCTCCAGCGATGACGGCGATCTGGACCTGAAATGCCCGACCGAAGTCGGCATTACCGACCGCCGCGATGCGGAACTCGGCAAGCTCGGCTTCCTGCCGCTCTGCCACTACAAGAACACGGATTATGCGGTGTTCTTCGGTGCCCAGACCGCACACAAACCGAAGCTTTACGACAAGCCGGAAGCCACGGCCAATGCCGCCGTTTCGGCCCGCCTGCCCTATATCATGGCGACCTCGCGCTTCGCGCATTATCTCAAGGTCATGGGCCGCGACAAGATCGGCTCCTTCATGGAAGCGTCCGACTGCGAAGTCTGGCTCAACCGCTGGATCGCCAACTACGTCAACGCCAATGACGAAGCGGGCGAAGAAAGCCGGGCGAAATATCCACTGCGCGATGCCAAGGTGACCGTGCAGGAAGTGCCCGGCAAACCCGGTGCCTACAACGCGGTCGCATGGATGCGGCCCTGGTTGCAGATGGAAGAACTGACGACCTCGCTGCGCATGGTCGCCCGTATTCCGTCCAAGAACTGAACCCGGACCGGGGTGATCAGCCACCCCGGCCCCGTTCATCACCCGGAGCCCGCTCATGGCGCATCAGTCCTTTCCGGACGCCCGTCTTTTCGCCGACCAGCTCATCGCTCTCATCGACGATGCGCTGACCGGCCAGGTGAACGCCATTCTCCACCATCCTGATTTTCAGGCGATGGAGGCGAGATGGCGCGGGCTCGCCATGGTCGTGCGCGAGGCGGGCCGCAGCACCGACGTGAAGGTGAAGCTGCTGAACGCCAGCTGGCGCGACCTTGCCCGGAACACGGAACGCGCCACAGACTTCGACCAGAGCCATCTTTTCGAAGTCGTCTATAACCGCGAATTCGGCATGCCCGGCGGCGAACCGGTGGGCCTGATGATCGGTGACTACGCCTTTTCTCCCGATGATCTTCAGGGCGCAGATTCCATCACCACGCTGTCGCAGATCGGCATGGTGGCTGCGGCGGCCTTCTGCCCCTTCGTGGCGGCGGCGGCACCTTCCGCCGTCGGCCTGCAGGATTTTTCCGAACTCAGCCGGGTTCATGACTTTTCCTCGCTGAAGCAGGAGAAATCTCGGCTTCGCTGGAATGCGCTTCGCGCCCGCGATGATTCCCGCTTCGTCGGCCTTGTCGCGCCGCGCGTTTTGCTGCGCTCTCCCTACAGGCCTTATGCGCGTGGACGGGATGATGGATTTCCGTTCCGCGAACATGTGGCGGAAAGTGGCGAGACACTGCTCTGGGGTAATGCCGCCTTCGCCTTTGCAACCGTGGTCGTGCGCAACTTCGTCGATTCCGGCTGGTTTGCAGATCTGCGCGGTGTGACACAGGACGCCGTGGATGGCGGCATGCTCTCTGCCCGGCAATTGCCGCCGTTCGATCTCGGCATCGAGAGCAACGGCCTTTCCGCCCAGCCGCCCGTCGAGGTGCAACTGACGACGGGACAGGAACAGCAGTTTTCTGATCTCGGCATCGTGCCCGTCTCCACCACCTATCTTTCCGGCATGGCGATCTTCAACGCCAACCAGTCTCTGCACGCTCCCGGCCATTATTCCACCGAAGCGGCGAGGCAGAACGCCCGCCTTGCCGCCATGCTGCAATATGTGCTGTGCGCTTCCCGGTTCTCGCACTACCTCAAGGTCATCATGCGTGATGACATCGGCCAGCTCAGCGATGCCACGACGATTGAGCGCAAGCTGGAAAGCTGGCTATCCTCCTACACGCTCGGCAATGACGATGCGGAGGCGGCGCTGCGCACGCGCTATCCGCTGCGCTCTGCCGGGATCAATGTCTTCGAGGTTCCCGGCAAGCCCGGAACATTCTCCTGCACCGTGCGCCTCCAGCCGCATTTCCAGCTCGATGACGTCTCCACGAGCTTCCACCTTATTGCCGAAACCGTGATGCCGGCCACCGCCGCATCCCGGTCTTCGGCCGAGCCGCAAAGGATATCCGCATGACGTTGCGCGACGATATTTCCCGCCTCCTCGACGATAACCAGCTGCAAGACGCAATAGAGCTCGCACGGGACCATGTGAGAGCCAAGCCGACCGACAAGGACGGCCGCCATTTCTACATCGACCTGCTGGTCCTCGCCGGCGACTATGAAAAGGCCGATGCGCAATGCAATCTGGCTGCAACATTCTCGCCGCAGGACAGCGTCGGTTTTTCCCTCTTTCGCCACCAGCTGCGCGCCATGGCCGCACGCAATGCGTGGTTCGAAACCGGCGCGGTGCCGGATTTTCCCGGCGGTCCCTCCGAGCTCGATCAGCTGGCCATCCGGGCGAATATTGCCGCACGCAGCGGCGACGCGGATACCGCCAGAACCGCACTGGCTGAACTCGACGAAAAACGCGGCAATGTGCCGATCGGTCACGATGGCAGGAGCGCAGGCGACATCCGCGATCTGGACGACCGGATTCCGCATGCGCTGGAGGTCCTGACCAATGGCGGCCGCTATCTCTGGATCGATTACGGGCGCATCGACAGCCTCAGCATCGATCCCATGAGCCGCCCGCGTGATCTCGCCTTTCGAGGCGCCGAACTGACGTTGCGCGACGGCGCGATCGCATCCGTGCTGCTTCCGGCGATCTATCATGGCGCGGGAGATGATGTCGGTCTCCTTCTCGGTCGTGAAACCCGCTGGAGTGAAGACGACCAACCGCTGGCGACGGGCTTCGGGCAGCGCTGCCTGCTGATTGGCGACGATGTGGTGCCGTTCCACGAGATCGACGCTCTTTCCGCCCTGTCCGACGAAGAAAGGCAGATCGCCCGTGGTTGATCCGCTGGAGCAATATCGCGCACGGCAAAGGACGCTGTCGCGCTCCGTTCTAGACCGGCTGCTCGATGACGCACCGGATGCGGAAACGGATATGCTCGTCAGCCTGAAGGATCAGGCCAGCGAGATGCGCGAGGTGATCCGCCGCGATCTCGAGGCATTGCTCAATACCCGCCGCAACCCCGCCGGCCCGCCGGCAATGCTGAAGGAATTGGCAGATGCGCTGGTGAGCTATGGCGTGGATGGCATTCTTTCGGCCAATCTGGTGACGGATGCCTCGAAGGCGCAGCTCGCACGCAGCATCGAGCGGCGGATTTCCCTGTTCGAAACCCGCCTTGCCGATGTGCATGTGACGATCCTGAAAAACCGCACAGATGGCGACCGGGCGCTTCGCATGCGCATACAGGCGAGCTTCCGTCTTCAGGAAGGAATGCCGCCGATCAGCTTTGAATCCCGCATCGATCCGTCCACGCAACGTTTCCTGGTGGAGGCGACGAATGGCTGACGGCTTCCTCGAAAAATACAATGACGAGCTTTTTGCGCTCCGAAAACGCGCATCGCGCTTTGCGGCGGCGTTTCCGAAGATCGCCGGCAGGCTGCGCATGACCGGCGATGTCGCCGACGATCCGCATGTAGAGCGGCTGATCCAGAGCTTTGCCTATTCGGCCGCCCGCGTGCGCCAGAAGCTGGATGATGAATTTCCGGAACTGTCGGACAGCCTGCTGGAAACGCTCTATCCGCATTATCTTGCACCGATCCCTTCGATGAGCGTCGTGCAATTCGCTCCGAGCTCGGCGCTGGCAACCGTACAGACGCTTGCCCGTCACAGCGAAATCCTCGCCGAACCGGTGGGCGGCGAAAGCTGCCGTTTTCGCACCACGCAGGAGGTGGAAATCGCTCCGCTGCAGATCGCGGCAGCCACGCTTGCCGGCCAGCCGATCGATGCGCCTTTTTCGGCATCCTTTGCCGGCACTGCCAGCTGCCTGCGGCTTTCGCTGCGCAGCACGGCGCCGCGCGGCGGCACATTTCCGGAAATGGGACTGACGAAACTCCAGGTCTTCCTGTCCGCCGCATGGCAGCAGGCAACGGCGCTTTACGAGCTTTTGACCAACCATTGCATCGGCATGGCGCTTGCCCGTCATTCCGAGGACAAGGAAGCCATCTTCCTGCCGGCCGGGAATCTCAGACCTTCCGGGTTCACCCGCGATCAGGCCATGTTGCCCTATCCGGCCAACAGCTTTGACGGATACAGGCTTCTCACCGAATTCTTCGCTTTGCCGCAGAAGTTTCTCTTTCTCGATATTGACGGGCTGCACAGATGGAGCGGCGGTGATTGCGAGCTTTATATCTATCTGGATGCCGCCGATACGCAGCTTGAGCGCATGGTGTCGGTCAAGGATTTCGTGCTGAACGCCTCCCCGGTCATCAACCTCTTCAAGCAAAGCTGTGAACCGCTCAGCCTGGATGGAACCCGGACCGAATACCGCCTGCTACCGGATGCACGCCGCCAGCGGACCCGCGAGATATACGCGGTCGAAAACGTCCAGCTGACCAGCCGTTCCGGGCAGAGCGAGAAAACCTCTCCCTTCTTCGGCCGCACCCAGCGCAACAATGGTGCGAATGTGTTCTGGCAGATCCAGCGCCGGTTCGACGATGATGGCTCCTCCGATACCGACATCGCCTTCGTGGATGAAAAGCGCGGACCGCTGGGGCCGCTCGACGTGGTAGCGAGCATCGACACGCTCTGCATCAACCGTGAGCTGCCGAGTCAGCTTCCGTTTGGTGGTGGGCATCCATTCCTGCAGCTTTCGACCGGCAATGAAGCGGTAAAATCGGTCCATGCGCTGATGCCGCCGACGGCGGCGATCCGCGTCAACGAACGCTCGGCGCGCGAGTGGCGGCTGATATCGCATCTTCTCCTCAACCATCTTTCCCTCACCGATAGCGGCGGCGCTCCGCTGAAAGATATTCTGTCGCTTTACTCCTTCAGAGACAGCCCGGAAACCCGGCAGCTCGTGGAGGCGATCAGCAAGGTCGAAGCACAGAATTCCCACGCCCGCATCGGCGCGACGATGGTGCCCGGCACCGACATAACCGTGGAGTTCGATCCCGCGCTGATCGCACGGCCTGCGGCTTTTGTATTCGCCGGCGTCCTCAACCATTTCTTCGGGCTTTACACCTCGATCAACAGCTTCACGCGGCTGACGGCGACGATGCGTGGCCATTCCAAACCGATTGCCCGCTGGCCGGCCCGCGCCGCTGACCGGCCGTTGCTCTAGGAGATCGGGATGGACCAGCAAATGCCAACCATGAAAGACCGGCAGGCCGCGCTTCTCAGTGACGATCCCGGCCGTTTCGAACCCACCACCGCGTTTCGCGTCGCCCAATTCGTCGCGGAGGATGACGGGGTCGTCATCGGAGCTCATGGCGGCGCACAGCCGACGCCGCTTGCGATCAGTGGTTTTAATCAAAAGCGCGGCCATGTTGAACTGAAATCCGCTTTCGCCCCGATCGTCGGTCCACTCGGCTCACTGCCGCCGGCCTATGGCGAATTGCTGCAACGGGAAGAACGCAATCGTTCCGGGGCGCTCGCAAGCTTCTTCAATCTGTTCGCAGCAAGGTTCAGCGAGCTTTTCGTCTCCGCAACGGAGAAATATCGGCTCGCAAGGGGCCTGCGCTGGTCGGCCAGGCAACAGGACAATGGTTTCCGCAAAACCCTGCTGGCGCTGACGGGGTTCAGGACGACGGGACTGGCACAGAAAGCCGGCGTTGCCGAAGACACACTTTTGCGTTTCAGCGGGCTGTTGGCCAGCCGCAACCGCAATGTCAGCGCGCTCACCTCCATGCTGTGCGAGTTCACCGCGCTTCCGGTTACGGTCGAACAGTTTCGGCGGCGCTGGGTGGCTTTGCCGCTTCACGAACAAAGCCAGCTCGGGCAGGCCTCCGGACTGAGGTTGGGGCAAAACACGACGGCAGGAAGCGCTGTCGAAGATATGAGCGGCGGCTTCCGGGTGGTGATCGGCCCCGTCGGCTATGCCGATTATCTGGCCCTGACGCCGGGATCGAAGCGGCTTGCGGAAATATTCGCGCTGACGCGCCTGTTCGTTGGAAGCGCGCTGCACTTCGATGTGCAGGTGATCCTGAAAAAGGAGGACATTCCCTTTTGCCGCCTCGGCCAGTCCGATGCGCCCGCCCGTCTCGGCTGGAATAGCTGGGCTCGCGTGGCACCCGCAGAAAAAGACAGCGCCGACGCTGTTGTGACCGAGCGCGAAGGCTCGGCGATGTCCGCGTGAGGGCCTGGACATGAAGCTTACACTCAAAGACACACGGAACATCGGGACGGGAAAAGCCGGACAGTGGAGCTTCGAGCGAGGCCGCCGCGCAATTGGCAGGTCTCGTGATTGCGACTGGCAGATCGACGACAATGAGCGGCGCGTTTCCAAGCTACATTGCACGCTGGGCCGCGACGGCGAAGGTTTCACTATCCTCGACCAAAGCGCGAATGGCACGCTGGTCGATGGCCGCCTGTTGCTCGAAGGCGAAAGCGCGCGTCTTCGGGACGGTTCGCAAATCAATATCGGCGGGCAGATTTTCGAGGTTGTCATCAGCGGCAATGCGGAGCTCGATTTTTCCGATCCCGACGCCTCGCTGAAGATGAGTGACGAGACGCTGACCATTTCGGCGATCCTTGCCGATATCGCCCCGAACGGCCGTTCGGCCGGCGGCTTGCTGGGCAACACCGCGGCCGCCGATGACTGGCTGGAAAAACGGCACGAAAGCGCGGGCCGGAAGGCGAAGTCCATTTCGCGCAACGTCGAGATCGGCTGGAGCGAACCGCCCTCGGCGCAGGGAATCGGCACTGTTCTGCCTGATGACTGGGATACGGAGCCGGCTGCAAGCAGCGAACACGAACATACCGATGCGCTGAATACGCCGGTCATGATCTCACGTCCGGTCTCGGCTTCGCATGACCGGGATTTTGACAGCGTTTTCCCGGATACAGACGAAGACCCGATCCGGCAGGACAGATTGCCTGCGAACATGGCCACCGCACAGGAGATCGGCGATCTTCTGACGGCACTGGAAAGGGAAAATGCCGTTTGCCTGGCCATACTCGGCATTGAGAGCGATCATGCCGACCATCACCCGGCACCATCCCTCAGCGAGCGAATGGAAACCCTCATTGGCCAGCAGCGCCGTCTTGCCGCCTCGCTCGAAACCCTGATGCATAGCTGCACGCACAAACTCGAGCCCCGGCTTCTTGAGGCCGCTGTCGATGCCGGCAACGATTTTCGCGCGAAGATCGGGCGCAGGGACTGGCAGGGGCTGGTCATGAAGACCGACTACTGGTCGGCTTACAAAAAACAATTCGAGGAAAACGGCCGTCCATTGCCGGTCAGGCAGTTCCTGCAGCGGGCAGCGCGTGGTGAAGCCGCGCCCGCACGGGAGACTGACGCGGCCACGGCCGATGCCAAGGGGGTAAACAACCACGATGAGACATGAGAACCGTGTTGCCTGGAGCGAGGGCATGTTTCTTCGCGTTCAGCATTTTCAGCAATCCGACCGCTGGACCGAACGCCTGGTGCGCAACACCACGCGCAACCTTTCGCCCTACCCCTGGGGCATCGCCGAGATCGGGGTCGATCGCAGCGCATTGTCGATAGGACAATTCGCGCTGTCCAACCTGCGCGGCGTGCTTCCCGACGGCACACCCTTCGAGGCACCTGAGGATTCCGACCTGCCGCCGCCGCTCGAACTCGATGAAAGCGTCAAGAACGCCATCATCTATCTTGCCCTGCCGGCCCGGCAGCCGGGCAAGGCGGATATGTCCACCAGCGGCCGCAATGACACGAACAATGTGCGTTTCACCGCCTCGAGCTATGAAGTCACCGACACCAATATCGAAACGGATTTCGTGGCCCCGATCGACGTCGGCCGCCTCAGCCTGAAATTCCTCAAAACCGGTGACGATCTTTCCGGTTACGATCTCATCGGGCTGGCGCGGGTGATCGAAGTCCGCTCCGACCGTGCGGTCATTCTCGATCCGGATTTCATTCCTCCAAGCCTCAGCTGTGCAGCAGCGCCCCGACTCAATGAATTGCTGACGGAGCTTCTGGGGATCGTCCGCCACCGCGCCCAGGCGATCGCCGAACGCATCGGCGACCCGACGATCCGGGGAACGGCGGAAGTGGGCGATTATTTCCTGCTGCAGATCCTCAACCGGGCCGATCCGCTGCTCGCGCATCGCGGTGCCAACGCCACACGTTTTCACCCCATCCGCTTTTATGAAGACTGTATTCAGCTTGCCGGAGAGCTTGCCACCTTCACCACGGACGGGAAGCGGGCGACGGATTTCCCGCCCTATCGGCACGACGATCTGAAGGCCACCTTCGGTGCTGTCTTTGATGATCTGCGCACGTCTCTGTCGGCAGTTCTGGAGCAAGCAGCCGTGGCAATCGAACTGGTGGAACGCCGCCATGGCGTCCGTGTCGGCACCATCCACGACCGCACGCTTCTGCGCGATGCCGGTTTCGTGCTGGCCGTGCGCGCGGATATGGCCGCCGAGGATATTCGCCGCCGCCTGCCGGCACAGATCAAGGTCGGGCCGGTGGAACGGATTTCCGAACTGGTCAATGTGGCGCTGCCGGGCATCCCCGTGCGGTCCCTGCCGGTCCTGCCGCGGCAACTGCCCTATCGATCCGGCACCGTCTATTTCGAGATCGACACGCAGTCGCCACTCTGGAAACAGCTTGATACCTCAGGTGCCATTGCCCTGCATCTGGCGGGCGAGTTCCCCGGGCTTGAAATGGAAATGTGGGCGTTACGCGAATGAGCACGGAAAACCCCTCTTCCTGGCAGGATTTGCCAACGGTGGTCGAGATCACCGAGGAAAGCCGCCGGCGCAACCAGAACGCCCGCAACATGGCGGCGATCCTCGAAGACATCGTCGAGACCGACGAGCAGGCCCGCCCCGCCAGGGGGAAAACCGCCACCCTGCCGGTCGACCAGCTGCTGACTGGTTTCCACTTCCGCGGAGAGGAGGTGCCGACACTTGTGCAATCGGCAGCTCCCCTTCTCAACCTCGCACATCTGCTGCGCTTCAGCGATGCCGAGCCGGACCCCGACCAGCTTCGCCGCGCCTGCGTTGAGGCCATCACCCGTTATGAGCGCGATCTCGCTTCCGCCCGCATCAGCCCCGAGCGGGCAAGAGCGGCGCATTACGTCGTCTGCGCGACCGTGGATGATGTCGTTCTCAGCAAGCCCTGGGGTGTGCGTGCAGGCTGGGCGCGCTCCGGCCTCGTTTCCACCTTCCACAATGACGTGACCGGTGGCGACCGGGTTTTCGACATTCTCGACCATTTCCACCAGTCGCCCGGCGCCAACAAGGATCTGCTGCTGCTGATCTATCTGTGCCTGTCGCTGGCTTTCGAAGGACGCACCCGCGTTTCATCGAAAGGGGCACTGGAGCTTTCACGCATCCGCGACAGTCTCTACAAGACGCTGATCGGCCAATATGGCACCTTCGAGCGGGAGCTTTCTCCACATTGGAAAGGCGTCGACGCCCGGCATACGCCACTGCGGACGATGACCGCGCTCTGGACCCTGCTGTCGTTGATGGCACTTGCCTTCGCGCTGGGTTATCTCTTCTTCACGCTATCGCTCAACAACGCATCCGATGTCACTTTCGAAAGGCTTGCCCATCTGCCGCCGACCGAGACGCCGAGCGTGCTGATCGCGCCCCCCCCGCCGCAGCCACCGGCGCAAGTCGAAATTCCCAGGGTTGTCGAGCCCCCGAAGACGGTGGCGCCGAAGCAACCATCCCGGCTTGAAAAGCTGATGGCCTTCCTGCAGCCGGAAGTCGACAAGAAGCTTGTGACCCTTGCGGATGTGAACGGACGGCTGCGGGTTCGCATCAACAATTCGGGCCTGTTCACGACAGGCAGCGCCGATGTCAGCCCGCAGTTCCGCGATCTCATCCAGCGTATCGGCGGTGCGCTTGCGGCTGAAAAATTCCGCGCTGTCGTCATCGGCTATACCGACACCGTGCCGATCAAGACGGTGGAGTTTCCATCGAACTGGCACCTTTCCGAGGCGCGCGCCAAGGCAGTTGGGGACATTCTTTCGCAATTCACCGGCTCCGACGCGATCCTGACCGAAGGCCGGGCCGACAGCGACCCGATCGCCGACAACAAAACGGAAGAAGGCCGCCAGATAAACCGCAGAACAGAAATCATGGTCCTGACCAATCCCGATGAAAAACTGAGCGACGCCGGCATTCTCTCGCCGACCATAGAGAACAGTTCGGGACAGCAGCCGGGAGAGGCCCAGCCATGAATCCATTGAGCTATTTTTATACGATCCGCTCCTATGTCGAGAGCTATGCGGCCCTCGTCGGCCGGCGTTTCCTCTCGCTTTTATGGGTGATCGCGCTCTGCGTCGTCATCTGGTTCTACGGCTATCTGATCGCGCTCGGCGATTTCAAACCGCTTGGAACGGTGCAGGCGCGGCTCATCGCCATCGGCATCATCGTCGCCGTCTGGCTGGTCTACATCATCGTCACGATCTACCGCGGCCGCAAACAGGACAAGGAACTCGTCGACAGTATCGAGCGCGAGGCGCTGGCCAATCGGCAGGCGGAAATCGGCGAAATCCAGACCCGCCTGAAAGAAGCGCTCGCGCTCTTGCGACGGGTCACGAAAAAGCGCTTCGGTTACATTTACGACTTGCCCTGGTACGTGATCTTCGGCGCACCCGGCTCCGGCAAGACGACGGCGCTGACCAATTCCGGCCTGCAATTTCCGCTTGGCGATGCGCTCGGTGAAAATGCGGTGAAGGGTATCGGCGGTACGCGCAACTGTAACTGGTGGTTCGCGGACGAGGCGATCCTGATCGACACTGCCGGTCGCTATACCACCCAGGATGACCTCGACGGTTCCTCGAAGGCCGGCTGGGAAGGCTTTCTTGGCCTTTTGAGGCGATATCGCCGTTCGCAGCCGATCAATGGCGCATTGGTCACGCTGTCCATTCCCGATCTGCTCAACCGCGATCCCGAAGAACAGCGGCAGGAGCTGCGCTCCATCCGCCAGCGTCTTTCGGAACTTGACGAATATCTGCATGCCCGCGTTCCGGTCTATATCGTCCTGACGAAAGCCGACCTGCTGCATGGTTTCGTGGAATTTTTCGATGGATTCAACAAGACCGACCGCCAGCAGGTGTGGGGCACCACCTTCAAGCTGGATGAGAGCTACTCCGCCGAAAACCTGCCGCAGCGCCTGACGGAAGAATTCGAACTGCTGCAACAGCGGGTCGATGCCATGCTGATCGAGCGCCTGCAGCAGGAGCAGAATGCGGAGATACGCGGGCGCATCTTCCGTTTCCCGGCCGAACTTGCGCGGCTGAAAGACCGCCTGCACGAGGCCCTTGCCGAACTTTGCGCAAGTTCGCCTCTCATCGAGGCGCCGCTTCTGCGCGGCGTTTATTTCGCGTCGGGAACGCAGCCGGAAACGGAGAAATCTCCCGCAGCATCCAGAACCCGCCGCAGCTATTTCCTGTCGCGACTGTTCAAGGACGTCATCTTCCCTGAAGCCGCCCTGGTGACGCGTGACAAGCGCCTTTCCCGGCGGCAATTGCTGGTGCGGCGCATTGCTTATGCCGTATCCGCCACGGCGGTCGCCATCGTCTTCACCGGCTGGATTTTCACCTATTTCGCCAATACGCAGGCGCTGGCCGAAGCGGATCGCAAACTTGGCGCTTATGAGCAGCTCGTTCAGGGAATTCCCGTGCGCGAGGTCGCGGACGCCGATTTCCTGCGGATCCTCCCCGCGCTCGACAATCTGCGCGATGTCAATTCCGGCTTTGCCCGAGAACGGGTGTGGAATGTCAGCTTCGGTCTCGATCAGGAAGACAAGATTACCGGCCGGCAGCGTGATGCCTATCAGCGCGCACTCAACGCCCTTCTGCTGCCGCGCATGATCGTGCAGCTGCAAAAGCAGCTGAAGGATGAAAAGGACGTCACCCGCACGTTCAATTCGCTGAAACTCTACGGAATGCTGGGCGGGATGGGTGCTTTGGACCGCGATTTCCTGACCACGCAGACGCATCAGATGTTCGCATCCCTTTATCCCGGTGACGGAAGGGCGGCGGCGAGAGAGGCGCTTGACCAGCATGCAAAGGCGCTCGCCGACGGCGTGCTCGCCCCGATTGAGCTCGATGCGCGGCTCATCGCCACCGCCCGCGAAACCATCCGCGATCAGGCGATCGGCACTCGCGCCTATGATATTCTCGCCGGCCTTCCGCAAGTGCGGGAATTGATGGAATGGACGCCCGCGACGGCTTTCGGCCCGCTGGGGGAGCGTGCTTTCGAGCGTCGCAGCAAAGCCCCGATGGCGGAGGGGATAGAGGGCCTCTTCACCGCGGATGGATATCGCCGCGTCGTCATTCCGCAGGTCGCGCATGCGGCCCGCATTGCGCTTTCCGAAGGCTGGGTGCGCGGTTCTGACGATGCCATCAAGGGTGCCACTGTCGAGCAGGTGGCACAGGCCGCGCTGCAGATCCATTTCGACCGGTTCGAGAAAATATGGGCCGACACACTGTCAGATCTGCGCGTCAAACCATCCCAGAGTCTCGGCGACGCGGTGGAGACGACCCGTGCCCTTGCCAATGAGCGCAACATTCTCGCGGAAGCCGCCAAATCGATAGCGGAAGCAACCGATCTGCGCCTCGCCACGGGATCAAATCCGGCCAGCCTCGCCTCCGCCGCCGCCACTACCACCACCACCGAAAGTGATGCAACGGCGGCCGTTCTTGCCGCCACCGTGACTGCGGCAGATCCCTATGCGAGACTGCGCGACATGCTGGCGGCAAAAGGCCCGGCGGCGGCCGGCGAACAGGCCAATGGCGGCAAGGCCGGAGGCGCACCGAGCGAACAGCTGCTCGCAGATTTCAAGATGCTGAACGAACAGCTCGCCCGCTCGGCAACAACCTCCGATGAAGTTGCCAAGGTGTTCGACGTGGACAGCCAGCTCACCAAGGCCAATCAGGATCTGTTGCAGCAGGCACGCGAATTGCCGGCACCGCTTGACGTCTGGGTGGCAGGCGTGGCGGCGGATGTCGGCTCGCTCGCGGTCAAGTCCGCACGCAGCCGCATCGCCGAACTCTGGACGGCCGATTCAGCCTCCCTGTGCTCCTCGGTCGTGACCGGTCGTTATCCTTTCGACCGGTCCGCGTCCCGCGATGTCGCCATTGCGGATTTCACCCGTCTCTTCGGGCCGGCGGGGGTTTTCCAGAGCTTCTTCAAACAGCGCATGGAACCGTTTGTCGACAAGACGACGACCCCATGGAGCTGGAAAGGCACCTTCGGCGCGGCCGGTATTCCCAGCAGCGCCGTCGCCCAGTTCGAAAATGCCGACAAGATTTCACGCGCCTTTTTCCCGAATGGCAGCGAAACACCGACGGTTTCGATCAATGTCAAACCCGTCTCGCTCACCAATGCCTCCAGCGCGGTGATGCTGGAAATCGAAGGCGAGCGGGTGGTTTATTATCATGGCCCGATCCAGGCGAAATCAATCACCTGGCCCTCGCGCGAAAACACGGCGAGCCTGTCACGCATCGCCTTCCAGCCGGGCGGCTGGCAGCAGGCGAAGACCGAAAATGGCGACTGGTCGCCCTTCCGGCTGTTTGACGGTGCCAATATCGAAAATCAGTCGGGTGAGCTGTTGCGGGTGCGGTTTGAGAATGGCGGCCAGGCTGCCGAGTTCGATATTCAGTTCGGCTCGGTTCTCAATCCATTCAAGCTGGATGCGATTGCCAGCTTCGCCTGCCCTGCGCAGTTCTAGTGACGGAACGACGCGGTGGTGTTTCAAAAGAGGGGATTATGATGAAGGCAAGGACGAAAAACACCCTGGGCAATCGCAGCTGATGGCCGATCAGGCATCAAGGTCCACGCAAACAGCGGCGGAAAGCGATCGCATCGGTTTCTTCGGCAAGGTCCCCAGCCATGGCGATTTCATTTCCGATGGGCTCGAGCGGGAATTGATCGCTACCTTCGACGACTGGATGCGATCCGGCATGCACGCCTGTGCGGATATGTTTGCAGGCCGATGGCCCGAAATATTCGCGTCGTCGCCGCCCATACGCTTCATCGTCGAAAGCGGCATATGGGGAAACTGCGCCTATGCCGGCGTGCTGGTGCCGAGCGCCGACCGGGTGGGCCGTAAATATCCGCTTGCCATCATTGCCCAGCTCAACGGCTTCCGCAGACATCCGCGAACAATCTATCTCGACGATACCTGGTTCATGGCCGCAGAGGCGCTGGCGGAGACATCGATGACCGGCGATTTCGACATGTCCCGGTTTAATGCCTCGATCAAGAAATTGCGGCTGCCGAAACCGCGGGACGAGGATGACGCGCCGGAAATGGTGCGCGGCCGCGCGCCGACAAGCCTCTGGTGGCACATCGATCCCGTCAGCCGCCGTGCCCGCGGCCTCAAATTCGACGGCAAGCCGAAAGCATCCGATTTCCTGCGCCTCTTCAGCGACATGACAGGCAAAGGCGACGAAGACGGTTCAGCGCCGGCGCCGGCAACGGTGCAGGACAAGACAAAACAGCAAATACCGCCCGTGGCACCCGCGCCAGCCCCCCCAGCGGAACAGCCGTCATCTGTCATCTACAGCTATGCCACACATCCGGGAACGCGGCTTTCCCTGAATGCGGATGCACTGTTCGTTTCCCAGACACCTTCCCTTTTCGCCATAGCGGATGGACAGGGCGATACGCATAGCGCCGCAGAGGCCGCGCGCCTCGCTACGAATATTCTTGCTGAAACGCCAGATGCCGAAAACCCGGAGATGATGACGCAGCAGATCAGGGGAAAACTCGGCACCGTCAACAGCCTGCTCCTTTCCCGCCAGGCGACCGGTGCGGATGGCAGGCCGATGGCCAGCGTCGTCATAGCCTCGATCATCGCCCGCAGGCTGAGCGTCCTGTGGTCCGGTGATGCGCGCGCCTATCTCCTGAAAAACGGCACCATGCACCAGCTGTCGCGCGATCACGTCGTTGTTGGCATGAAAAAACAGCTCTCGCAATGTGTCGGGCTTTCCCAGCAATTCCGGCCGGATATCGTCTTTGATGAGTGGGGTTTGCAGGACAGGCTGCTGCTGTGCAGCTACCCGCTGGTGCAAATCCTCCGAGAACGCGCCATTGCCGAGATTGTCTTCAACACCCCGGTCAAGGATTGCGCCAATGCCCTGGTCCAGGAAGCGCTGATCGAAAACACCCGTGAGAATGTCAGCGCCATCGTGATTGGAAACCGGCGTGAGCAAGGCTAGACATCCACTTGATGAGCCTGCCTATCCGGAGGTAGCCGCCCGTTTTTCCGACCTATGGCGAAGCATTCGCCATGACGGCACGCGGGAAAGAAGCGATCAGGAGCAAAAAGACCTGATCGACCGCATCCGAAATGCGCTTGATCGAAAAACACCTGACGTTTCCGGCGAAAAACCGGACTGGATCGCGAACAGCTTTGCCATGAATTGCACAGCTTACCAGAGCGAGACGACACTTCTGCTGCAATTGCGCCACCGCGATCTCGGCTCGTTGCACGCGCTGAAAACCGTGCCACCGGGCAGTCGCGACGACGCTGTTCTGCTGCAACGCTTGCGGGACGAGGCTGAGATCGGGCTCGCGCTGCGCCATCCCTGCCTTGCGGAAACATCAGCGCTTCTGAGATTGCCCGATGGCCGGCCGGGCCTTTTGCAGCCATGGTTCGCGCACTCGCTGGCATCGATCCTATCTACACAACCGATTGCCGCCTCGCAGGCGATCTCGATCCTTCGCCGCGTGCTGGAGGGGCTAAGTGCCATGCATGCACTTGGATATGTGCACTGCGACGTCACGCCAGCCAATATTCTGCTGGCGGATGGTAATTTCGAAACGGCGAGACTGGGTGATTTCGGCATCGCCCTGCGGATTGGCCGGAAACACGCGGAACAAGGCATGCGCTTTGCCGGCTCGCCTGAATTCGCGGCACCGGAACAGATGCAAGGCGAATTCGCAAAGCCGGATCAGGACATATACGCCGTGGGACGGCTCGCCCGGCGGTTGATCGCGACGGATGAGGCACAGTCACCGCAAGGGCTCGCAGATTTTGCGGAGGCCTGTTGCCACGACGATCCTGCCCTACGTCCGCAAACGGCGGCGGAAGCGCTACAGCTTCTGTAGCGCCGGCGTCAGTTACCGCTGCCGGGAAGCGGGGCGGCCGCCGTCGGGACACTCTTCTGGAACACGGTCAGCAGCTTGGCCGAATCCACCAGCGGTGCATTGCTGGCATACAGCACGTCGCCCTTCTGCATCTGGAAGAGCTGCATGAGCGCAATGCTCGAAGCATCGCGCATGTTGACGTGATAGATCACCGGTCGCATGCTGGTGGCCGTCGCTACCGGGCCTTTCGCGCCCGATGCCCTTGCAACGGGAACCTGAATGATCTCGTTGCGGAATACATAGACATTGCGCGCATCGGCACGGTCATCCAGCAAGCCACCGGCGCGGCCGACAGCCTGCGCCAGGGTTAGCTTTCCAGCTTCAAACTGGAATTCACCGGCGCTCTTGAAGGCACCAAGCGCCGTGTAGCTTGCCGCATCGCCATCGATCATGATCTGATCATCCGGTGAAAGGCGAATGTTCTGACGGTCTTCCCGCATAACACGGTCAAGCGGCGCGCTGGCTCTCTGCGAGCCGCGAACGACCGTAACGTTGGCCGCACCCGGAGCGACGGTCGGACCGCCAGCCTGATTGATCGCATCAAGCACACGCTCCTGACGGGCGGTGAGTACGATCTTTCCGGGTGTCTTCACCGCACCGCTGAGCATGACGGCGCTCGTCGGCTTGTCGACGACGGTAACCACGGCCTGCGGGTTCACGGCAGAGCCCTTGAGCCCGGCGACGACCTGCGATTGCAGCCCTTCAGGCGTGGAATCGATAACCCTCTGCTTGCCGACGAAAGGAATATTGACCGAACCGCTCTGATCCACGGTAAAGCGGCCGAGATTGAGCGTCTTGCTCTGTGTCGGGGAGAAAAGACCGTCTTCACCCGTATCCAGCACGGTGATGTCGATCACGTCGCCGCGTCGCAGTCTCTGGGCGTTGTAACCGGTGTTGCGAAGCGCTGTGAGGCCGGGACCGGAAGCGCTTTGAAGGCCGCCGGCAGAGACCGTGGCCGCCGGTGCATTGGCCAGCTCGATGACGGGGATTTTTTCGTTGGTTCGAGGGAAGGTCGCAGACCGGATATTGCCCGCCGTCGGCCCGTCAGATGGCTTTGCACAGGCGCTCAAAAGAGCCATCAGCAAAACCGTACCCAACTTTTTCATCCCTCATCCCCTCGATGATTCAACCTGACGCAGAGATAACATCCCAACACGTCATCGCAACAACTTTAGCGGTTGCAATTTAGCGAAAACTTGTCTTCCAAAGAAAAGGTGTGACCATTCCGCAACCTTTTCCGAAGGGTTATCTTACGAACCCCAACAATGCACCGATGAGAAATAACCCGCCTCCACCGACTGCAATATTGGATGGAACGGTTTTGCAGTGCGGGAGTTTGTCTCGTGCAACCCAAGACAGGAGGAAGAACAATGGACCATACCAATCACGTACGCCTCGTTGAAACGGAACTCACCCCCTCGGTGCTCGAAGGGGCAACCGTCTATGGCGCAGACGATCACAAGGTCGGCAAGGTTGACCATGTCCATGGTGTTGGAGCCGCCACCACCGCCATCATCGATGTCGGCGGTTTTCTCGGCATCGGCGCGAAGCCGGTCGCAGTCCCGCTCAGCGACCTTGACTTCATGCGCGACGAAGACGGCGACGTCCACGCGGTGACCTCTTGGACGAAGGATCAGCTGAAAGAGATGCCCGAGCATCGTCACTGAACCCATACTACCAGACTTCATCAACGCCCGGCCATGTGCCGGGCGTTCGTTTATACGGGTCGCTCCCCGCCCCCCAACTCCGCTTCCGCCGCCCAATGGAACGCTTGCGCCTGTCAGGCATTTTCATGGCGCAATAATTGGTTGTGCGGCATTCAAGGGGACAACAATTGAACAGCCAGATTCAGGCCAGCCCGCTGAGCATTGATGACGTGACCGTTATCGATGACGACAAGGTCAAAAAAGCCGTGACGGCAGCCGCCCTCGGCAACGCCATGGAGTGGTTCGACTTCGGCGTTTACGGTTTTGTTGCTTATGCCGTCGGCAAGGTCTTTTTCCCGGATGCGGCCCCCGCCGTGCAGACAGTCGCGGCACTTGCGACATTTTCGGTGCCGTTTCTCATCCGTCCACTGGGCGGCATTTTCTTCGGTGCGATGGGCGACAAGTTCGGGCGGCAGAAAGTCCTCTCGCTCACCATCGTCATCATGGCGGCCAGCACCTTCTGCATCGGGCTCATTCCGGGTTATGCGACCATCGGCATCTGGGCTCCCATCCTGCTGCTGCTCTGCAAGCTCGTTCAGGGCTTTTCCGTGGGCGGCGAATATACCGGTGCGGCCATCTTCGTGGCGGAATATGCGCCGGACCGAAAACGCGGTTATCTCGGAAGCTGGCTCGATTTCGGTTCGATCGCCGGCTTTGTGCTCGGCGCGGGGCTTGTCGTTCTGCTCAGCACTGCCATGGGGGAAGCGAAATTCCTCGACTGGGGCTGGCGCATTCCGTTCTTTCTGGCCGCGCCGCTCGGGCTCATCGGCCTTTATCTCCGCCACGCCGCGGAAGAAACTCCGGCCTTCACCGAACGCCTGCAGCGCGCCGAGGAAGAAGATCGGCAATCGCTGAAAGAGCGGCCGATGGTGCCGATAGCGGAAATCGCCAGGGAGCATTTCCGCTCCCTGGCAATCTGTATCGGCATGGTTCTCGTCACCAACGTGACCTACTACATGCTTCTCACCTACATGCCGACCTATCTGTCTAAGACGCTGAATTACAGCGAGGACCACGGCGTTCTCATCATCATCGCCGTGATGGTTGGCATGCTGTTCGTCCAGCCGGCTATCGGGCTTCTGAGCGACCG
Source organism: Agrobacterium sp. El2ro-1b (assembly GCF_048298475.1). NCBI lineage: Bacteria > Pseudomonadati > Pseudomonadota > Alphaproteobacteria > Hyphomicrobiales > Rhizobiaceae > Agrobacterium > Agrobacterium sp. El2ro-1b. Next base: position 589,956 of record NZ_CP103459.1, read on the forward strand.
GATCGGCCGCAAGCCGTTTCTCGCCGCTGGCAGCACGGCAATCCTTTTTCTGTCGCTACCGGCTTTTCATCTCATTGCCAGCGGACAAGTCGTCCAAATATTCTTCGGCCTGCTTATTCTCGCAGTCGCGCTCAATTGCCTGATCGGCATCATGGCCTCGACCTTGCCGGCGCTCTTTCCGGCCCGCATCCGCTACAGCGCGCTGGCAATCGCCTTTAATATCTCGATCATCGTCGCCGGTCTGACGCCAACCATAACCGCCTGGCTGGTGGAGGCGACCGATAACATCTACATGCCGGCCTATTACCTCATGGTCGCAGCCGTTTTTGGCATCGTCACGACCTTCTTCCTGAAGGAAACGGCCAACCGGCCGCTTTATGGCGATACGCCAAATGCCTCCAGCCGCAAGGAAGCGAAATCGCTTCTGGCGGAGCAATATCAACATATCGAAAAAAGCGTCGAAGAGATTGACGAAGAGCTCGCTAAACTGGAGGAGCAGAAGAAGATTCTGCAAACCAAACGCGAAGGACTCGTCGGGCGTCATCCGGACCTGACCTGACAACGCTGCATCCTAAAATGAAATGCGCGGCGGTGCATCTTGCACCCCGCGCATTCGTTTTAGTGGATTTTAGCAATCAGCGTTCTCAAACGGCGAGGAAACCGCCATCAACAGGCAATACGGCGCCGGAAATCATCTTGCTGTCGTCGGAGAGCAGGAGCGCTATGCTCTGCGCCACCTCTTCTGCTTCCGCAAAGCGGTTAAGCGGATGACGAACCATCATCGGCTGGCTCTTTTCTGGATCGTTCCAGGCTTCGGCGGCGAGTTCAGTTAGCGTAATGGTGGGCGCAACGGCGTTGACGCGGATACCGTGGGGGCCGAGCTCCTTGGCAAGAACGCGGGTTGCACCTTCCAGCCCAGCCTTCGACGCCGCATAGCACAAATGATCCTGAAAACCGCGATGGCCGGCAATCGAGGTGATGTTGACGATGGCACCACCGCCGCCATTTGCGACGCGGGCGCGGGCGAACTCCTGGCAGGTGACGAGCGCAGCGCGCAGGTTGATACCCAGCACGGCTTCATAACCCGCATCGCTCATGTCCAGCACGCTTTCCAGCACGTTGATGCCGGCGCTGTTGATAAGGAAATCGCAGGGGCCAGCTTCCGCCATGGCCGCGCGGGTGGCGGCGACGTCGGCAAGATCGACACGGATCGACCGTCCGCCGATTTCACTTTTCAGGCTGTCGAGATCGGACTGGGTGCGGCTGATCGCAACCACTTCCGCACCGCGCGCGGCCATCAGCTGCGCGCAGGCGCGGCCGATGCCTTTGCCTGCCCCGGTGATGATGACGGATTTTCCGGAAAACTGCATAAAATCCTCGTTATTTGCGGCCGATGAGGCCGGATGATCTAAGTTTTGACAGCGCTTAGGAATGGCTGGCGGAACGAATGGCGCGCGCCGCATTCTGCAGCGCCAGAAACGCGTCGTAACGCGCCTGGTGAATCTTCTGAAAATCGGGATCGGGCATTGCACTGCTGTCGATACGCGACATCGCCGGCATGGCGGCCATCAGGTCCGGATAGTTTCCGGCAGCGACAGCACCAAGCATCGCAGATCCAAGAAGCACCGGCTCCTCGCACTCGATCAGTTCGACCGGGAGGCCGGTCGCGTCCGCCAGCAACTGCCGGGCAAGCGGATGAGCGCCTGCCCCACCGCTGACGCTGATGGTTTCCACCGGCGCGCCGTTGCGGGCCTGTGTTTCGATGATCTGGCGAAGCCCGTAACCAAGGCCGAGAAGCCCCGCCACATACAGCGCGACGAGGGAATCCACGCCCGTCTCCATGCCATAACCGGCAATGACCGCGCGGGCATGCGGATCGGCAAAGGGCGCGCGATTCCCGAGAAACTCCGGCACCACATGAAAATCTTCGGCAATATCAGCTGCGGCGGAAGCGGACGCGGCGAGGCTGAGAGCACGGTCGGCGAGCCAGACCGGCAGGGCTTTTCCATCCTTCCCGGCAAGAGCCTTCGCCTCGGTAAACGCCGGGTGCAATTGCACAAGATAATCGATGGCTGCACCGGCGGCAGACTGGCCGCCTTCATTGAGCCATGCGCCAGGAACCATAGCCGAATAATAGGGACCCCAGACACCCGGCACAAAGGCGGGCTCAGTGGTGGTCGTCATGGTGCAGGACGAGGTGCCGAAGACATAACCGAGGCATCGTGACGCATCACCGCCCGCAGCCACCGTACCGACACCCCCGGCATGGGCGTCGATCAGGCCCGCCGCAACCGCGGTGCCTGCAACCAGACCCATGGCCTTTGCCGCATCTTCGGTCAGGCCGTTACCCAGCGCCGTACCGGGATGAACAACGCTCTCACCAATGCGGCGAAAGCCCTGCTCCGCCAGATCGCCAAGGCCGATCTTGGTGAAATATTCCGCGTCCCAGCGGTTTTCGTGGGCGAGATAGGTCCATTTGCAGGTGACCGTGCAGGCAGAGCGATCGAGCGCGCCGGACGCCTTCCAGGTCAGAAAATCTGTCAGGTCGAAGAAATGCTCGGCACGGGCATAGATATCCGGCCGGTTTTCGCTGAGCCACAGCAGCTTGGGCGTCTGCATTTCCGGTGAAATGCGCCCGCCGACATATTTGAGAACCGAATGTTCGCCGGCATTGATGCGTTCAGCCTGCTCGACAGCACGGTGGTCCATCCAGACGATGATATCGCGCTCGGGATGATCGGCAGCGCCGACCGGCAGGGTCTCTTCACCGGGTCCGCGCACGACAAGCGAACAGGTGGCGTCGAAACCGATGCCGGCGACCTCGGCCGGATCGATACCGGCGCTCGAAACGCTTTCGCGGACGCTGTCGCAGACTGCCTGCCACACCTCTGCGCTCGATTGCTCGGCAATGCCGCCATCCTCGCGATGCATGCTGATCGGGCGCTTGGCGGTGGCGAGAAGCTTGCCCGCGACATCGAAGACACCGGCCCGCGCCGAGCCGGTCCCGACATCGACGCCAACAAGATAGGAAGCCATTTGCGATACTCCTCGGAGCGGATCATCCGGTGCTTGAACAGGTTGAAGCGGCGGGACCGGTTCCGATTTCCCCGCCGCTCCTGAAGTCTTAAACGAGGTCGAAGTTGGTCGGCAAGACCAGCATGTCGCGGATGGTGACGGTGCGCTTGCGCGTCAGCATATAAACGACGGCATCAGCCACTTCGCTCGCATCAATGAGGCTGCCTGATTCCTTGGCCTTGCGGAGGTTTTCCTCCGGCCAATCGGCCAGAAGTGCCGAGACGACCGGGCCGGGAGAGACCTGCGCGACGCGTACGCCGTGCGGGATCATCTGGCGGCGCATGCCCTGCACGAAGCTGGTGATCGCCCATTTCGAGCCCGAATAGACCGGCTCCCAATAGGTCGGGAAATGGCCGGCGATCGAGCAGGTGACGATGATATCACCCGTCTTGCGATCCGACATGTGCGGCACGACGGCCTGCACATTCTTCATCACGGCATTGACGTTGAGGTTCAGCATCTTGTCGATGGCTTCAGGCGTCGTTTCGGTCAGCTCGCCGCCGATATAGGTGCCGGCATTGCAATAGAGAATGTCGATATGATCGACTTTCCCCAGGATTTCCGGGATCATGGCGTTGCAGCTGTCGGCATCCAAGAGGTTGGTGACCTGCGGAATGGCGCGTTCGCCGAGCTTGGTGGCCAGATCATTCAAGGCTTTCTCGTTCCAGTCGACCATGACCACGGTTGCGCCCTGTTCCAGCAGCGCTTCTGTGGTTGCAAGCCCGATGCCGGATGCGGCGCCGGTGATGACCGCGATCTTGCCTTGCAGCGATTCAGACATTTAGTTCTCCTGCGTTTATGAAGGTGTTTCCGGGCCGGCTCAGCGCCATTCGCGCCCGATATAGATGGCCAGCAGAATGATGCCGCCCTTGATGACATCCTGCAGATAGGGGTTAATGCCCATCAGGTTGAGGCCGTTATTGAGGATGCCAAGCAGCACCGCGCCGATGAGCGTGCCGAGAATAAGCCCCCTGCCGCCGGCAATCGCCGTGCCGCCCAGAACGACCGCCGCAATAGCGTCCAGTTCGAAGCCAACACCGGCATTGGGCTGGCCGCTCATCAGGCGACCGGTCAGAATGAGAGCGGCGAAAGCTGCCGTGACACCCGAGATGCCATAGACGGCAAGCTTGACGCGCCGGGTCTTCACCCCCGAAAGACGGGCGGCAAGTTCGTTACCACCGAGCGCATAGACGTGGCGGCCGAAGGCCGTGCGCTGCAACAGCACCCAGGCCACCGCATAAATAACCACCATGATGATGACCGGCACCGGAACGATGCCGACGCGGCCGACGCCGAACCAGGAAATCCAGCTCGGAATGCCGCTGACCGGGTAACCGCCGGAATAGATGAGGCCGAGGCCACGGGCCATGCCCATGGTGGCAAGCGTGACGATGATGGCCGGCATCCTGCCCCAGGCGACAAGCGCCCCGTTGAAGATGCCGATGCCGAGCCCGATGAAGAGGCCAGCCGGCAGGGCGATCGCGGGAGACAGGCCGGTATTCACCATCAGGCCGGCCGACAGTGTGCCGACCAGCGCCATGACCGCACCGACCGAAAGATCGATGCCGCCGGTGAGAATGACGAAGGTCATGCCGACAGCAAGAATGCCAACGACGGAAACCTGCCGCAGCACGTTCATGATGTTGTTGACGCTGAAGAAATTGTCGCTCGCAAGCCCCATGAGGATGGATACGACAATCAGGCCCGCCAGCGGCAGGGCGAGCGGCGAGCGCAGCATGGCACTGAAACTGAAACCGCCCGTTTTCGCGGCAACGCCGGTGTTTGCATCAAGCGACATGTTCAACTCTCCCGGTGGTGGCGTTTGTCATTATTGTTTCTGAATTGATGTCTTCGCCTTCGACCGTGGCGACGATGCCGCCGGAGCGGAAGACGCAGACCCGGTCGGACATGCCGATCACTTCCGGCAGTTCCGAGGAGATCATGATGATCGAATGACCCCTGGCGGCAAATTCGCGCATCAGCGAATAGATTTCCGCCTTCGCGCCAACGTCGATGCCGCGTGTCGGCTCGTCGAAGATCAGCACGCGCATGTCATGGTTCAGCCAGCGGGCGATAACGATCTTCTGCTGGTTGCCGCCCGATAGCGTGTCGACGCGGGCATAAGGCCCCTGCGCCTTGACCTGCACCTGCGCCATGGCCTTTGTCGTGTGCTCCAGTTCCTTTTTGAGATCGAGGAACCAGTGGGCCTTGCGGTATTTGCGATAATTGTTCAGCGAAATATTCTGCAGGATGGAGAAGCTGGTGATCAGCCCTTCCTCCTTGCGGCTTTCCGGCAGCAGGCCGATGCCGCGCATCAGCGCATCGTCGGGCCCGGATAAACGCGTATCCACACCATCAAGCTTGATCTTGCGGCGCGAAGCGGAATGCGCACCGAGCATGGCCAGCACCGTTTCCGTGCGGCCCGAGCCGACGAGCCCGGCAAAGCCGAGGATTTCACCCTTGCGCAGCGAAAAGCGTGAGACAGGGCCGCCCTTCTTCAATTGCAGTTCTTCGACTTCGATCACCTTTGCGGCGGAAGGATCGAGCTGCGGCTTGGGCGGGAAGCTGGCTTCGATGCGCCGGCCGACCATCATCTCCACCAGACGGTCATTGTCGACCTCCGACGTCAAGCAGGAGCCAATCAACTCGCCATCGCGAAGAACGGTGATGCGGTCGCAGATCTCGAATATTTCCTCGAGGTGATGCGAAATGAAAATGATCGCCACGCCCTGACGGCGCAGCTCGCGCATGACATTGAACAGGTGTTCTGTCTCGGAGGGCGTGAGTGTGGCGGTCGGCTCATCGAGCACGAGGATGCGGGCATCCAGCGACAATGCCTTGGCGATTTCGACAAATTGCTGCTGGGCAACCGACAGTCGGTGCACCGGCACGTCGAGCGGCACATCCACGGCCAGCCGGCCCATGATTTCGGCCGCGCGCTTGCGCATCGCGCCCTTGTTCAGAAGGCGCAGCGGCCCGCGAATTTCGCGGGCAAGGAACATGTTTTCAACGGCATTGAGATAGGGGATCAGGCTGAATTCCTGAAACACGATGCCGACGCCAGCGGCAATCGCCTCATCATAATTGGCGAAGCGGCGATCCTTGCCGTCAATGCGGATCGTTCCCTCCGAGGGCTGCAAAATGCCGCACAGGATCTTCATCAAAGTCGACTTGCCGGCACCATTTTCGCCCAGAAGCGCATGCACCTCGCCGGCGCGCGCCTCAAGGTCGACGCCGCGCAGGACTTCGATCTTGCCAAAGCTTTTTCTTATTCCATTCAGTTCCAGCATTTCACCCTCCTCAATGGCCGGGACTGCCCCGCCCCCGCATGAAGCGGGGACGGGACGTGGGAGGCGTTCTTACCAGCTGAACTCGCCGGCGTTCTTGCTGTCGACGACCATAACGTCGATCGGGACTTCCTTCGGCACGACGCGTGCGCCCCACTTCTGGGCAAGCGCCATGGCAAGGCCGACACGCACCTGGTCACGCGGGAACTGCGCGGTGGTTTCGATGAAAGGGCCACCGTCGGCAATTGCCTTCACAGCTTCCGGAGCGCCATCCACCGAGGTGAGCTTGATGTCCTTGCCAGAACCCTGGATCGCAGCAAGCGCACCCATCGCGCCGCCGTCATTCACCGAGAAGATGCCGGCGAGGTTCGGACGCGACTGGATCATGTTTTCAACGACGCCGAGCGCAACCGAGCGGTCCTGACGGCCGTTCTGCGTATCAACCAGCTTGATGTCGGCGAATTCGGCGAGAGCCGCCTTGCAGCCTTCAACGCGCTGAAGGATCGGCACGACCGGGATACCGTCGAGGATTGCGACTTCACCCTTGCCGCCGAGCGCGTCACCGAGATGTTTGCACGACTTGTAGCCCGCGTCACGGTTCTTCGAACCGACGAATGTGTCGACCGGGCCGTTAGCGTTAGCATCGACAGCAACAACAATCACGCCGGCAGCCTTGGCAGCGTGCACGGCAGCTTCGATGCCGGCGGTGTCGGTCGGGTTCAGGAGCAGAATGTCAATCTTCTGCTGAAGCATGTCTTCAACGTCGGAAATCTGCTTTGCGACATCGTGGCCGGCATCGGTCACGACGACCTCAGCACCGATGCTTGCGGCGGCTTCCTTCAGCGCTTCCTGCATCGACACGAAATAAGGGTTGTTGAGTTCCTGGAAGGTCATGCCGATCTTCAGCTTTTCCTGCGCCAGCGCCGGAGCGGCCATCATTGCAATTGCGGCTGTCGCCATCAGAAACTTGGATTTCATTTTCATCTCACTCTTCCTCCCGTTTGGAAAGTTGGGGCAGCAGGTGCCCGTTTCCGGACAGACCTCTGCCCGAATTGGTAAAAATCGGCGATGTGTCGCTGGTTTACTCCGCCATGACCGCTGCCTTCTGGGCTGCGAAAATGGTCCGGAACCTCGACGGCGACATTCCCTTCAGTTTCAGGAAATGCCGGTTGAAATTCGAAAGGTTGGAAAAGCCCACATCGTAGCAGACCTCCGCCACCTTCACCTCCTGATCCGCCAAAAGCATCTGGCAGGCGAGATCGATCCGCAACTGATTACGATACCGCACCAGCGTCGTGCCCGTGTGGCGCTTGAAGGCGCGGGAAAAGGCGCTTGGGCTCTGGCCCACCATGTCGGCCAGATCGATTTCCTCGACCTGCTCGGTCAGGTGCTGGCGCAGATGCGACAGGGCGCGGTTGATGCCGCTATCGCCAATGCCGGTCAGGTCCAACTCGTAGCTCAGGCTCGCCAGCACTTCTGAAGACGGCGCATTGACCAGCAGATCGAGAATTTCCCAGAAAAGCGCCAGACGCGTCAGCCCCTGCGCCTCGATCAGACGAAGCACCAGCGGGCGAACCCGGTCGCTCGTTTCCTCGTCGAACAGAATACCGCGGCGGCTGCGATCCAGCAGTGCCCGCACCACATCCATCTCGGCCATGGAGGCGCAGGCATCTTCGATAAAGCTCTCCGGAAACTGGATCACGAGAGAGCGTGTCGGCACGATTTCGTCCGGCTCGATCTCGCTGATCCAGTTCTGGGGGAGATTGGGACCGGTCATGATGAGCTGACCGGGGCCGAAGCGACCGACGAAATCACCGATATAAAACGTGCCTGAGGTGGCGACGACCAGATGAATTTCATATTCGGGATGGTAATGCCAGCGCACGGTGCGGAACGGATAGCCATGCCGCCAGGCAGCGAAGGATTCGCCCTTGCGGATGTGCACCAGTTCCAGATCGGGCTGCATCATGGTTCCTCCCATCAGTCGCGTCCGCCGCATTTGCGGAGAAAGCCATTTCCTCTAATGGCTCGTCCAAGGCGTTGATGAGGAGCATATGGCGTGCGGCATCCCTGCATCCACATCACGCCGAAGAAATTGCCGATACTTTTTTGACTCTTTTTTGTCAGGAATTGAAGAGTCGCCCGATAGGACTGACTATAAACGCGGCGACGGCGCCGATTTTTCCGCTCAATTTGGCGTGATGCGCTGAAACAATGCGCAACCGGAGTCGATATCTGGTGAAATCTTGACGTGTAGCCTGCCGGATGGCGGCAGGCCACACTCATACTTTTCCGCACCATATCTGCCGCTCAATCATCAGCGGCCGACTTCGTCTTTTATTGCGGCATGACGATCTGCAACTTCACATCCGTTTCCCGCGCTTCCACCGCACGGTCGAAACCGGCGATACTGTCTTCGAAGGGAATGGTGGCCGAAATCAACGGCTTGAGATCGACCTTGCCGGAGGCGATGAGGGCTACCGCGCGGTCATAGACATTGGCATAACGGAATACCGTTTCCACCCGCAGCTCCTTGGCTTGCAGTCCAACGATATCGACCGGCACCGGATCGACCGGCATGCCAACGAGCACGATGGCACCGCCCGGCCGCGCCAGTTTCGCCATGCCGAGTACGGCGGGTGCCGCACCTGAGCATTCGAAGACGATATCGCAACCCCAGCCATCCGTGGCGACCGAAACCGCTTCGGCGAGGTTGCGCTCGCGGATGTTGACGGTCTCGATGCCGTCGTAAGCGGCGATGATATCAAGCTTCGGCTGAGCGAGATCGGCAACGATGACCTTGGCGCAACCGCCGGCAAGCGCTGCCAGCGCCACCATCATGCCGATCGGACCGGCACCGGTGACGACGGCGATATCGCCGGGCTGGATGCGCGCCCGAAGTGCCGCCTGCATGCCGATGGCGAAGGGTTCGACCATCGCCCCTTCGGCAAAGGACACATTGTCAGGCAGTTTGTAGGTGAAGGCCGCGGGGTGGATGACCTCAGGCGTCAGGCAGCCATGGATCGGCGGTGTCGCCCAGAAGCGGACAGCGGGATCGACGTTGTAGATGCCGAGTTTCGAGGCTCGCGATGTGGCATCGGGGATACCAGGCTCCATGCAGACACGGTCACCGGCCTTCAGATGGGTGACGTCGGAACCGGTTTCGATCACCGTACCGGAGGCTTCATGGCCGAGCACCATGGGCGCGTTGACGACAAAGTGGCCGATCTTGCCATGGGTATAATAATGAACGTCCGAGCCGCAGATGCCGACCGTATGGGTGCGAATGCGCACATCCTTCGGTCCGAGTTCACCGGACCCGGCGCCTCCGGGAATGTCAAAATCCCTGAGCGAGAGTTTGCCTTTTTCTTCCAGCACCAGTGCCTTCATCTCATCCTCCGTGGTTTGCGATACGCCTAGCAGCGAATTCAGTAAGCGTGATGGCGTGCAACTTCGGCAAAAGTAAATAGAAATCCGCTGGATCGGCAGGTTTTTCTTCGCGACGGAAAAACTGTATCGAGACGCCTGCGATTTCTCATCACTGGCGTGATGTCATGGCCTTTCTGGAGCGGGACAGAGAGCATGATTCGTCCGCCGGCACCGGGTTGTAGTGCCTGTTCGTGGCTGCAATTGTCCACGCAATACGCGCGAGGGTAAAACGCGCCAGTCATCCAGCCGGCACGCCGTGCAAACTGACGAAAAGCGTGGCTGTTTAGCTTATCCTTTGTCTCACGAACGCAGGGCGGCAGCGGGCGACTGGCGATAGGCGAGCAGCGCCGGTATCGCCGCAAGAATGGCGGCAAAGCCCATGAGGAAGAGCGCAAGACGCAGATCCTCTCCGGTGAAGCCAACAGGCAGGATCACGCCACTTTTTGCGGTGAAGAGCTGCGCACCAATATGGGCTGCCCCCAATCCCAGCAGAAAACCGATGCCGACGCCAAGCGCCACCAGAAAAAATAGCTCCAGCCAGACGATGGCGAAGACCGAGGCACGGGGCGCGCCGAATGCCCGCAACGCGCCGATCTGCCGACGCCGTTGCCCGACATGAATGACCGTGACAAGCATCAGCGCCGCCGCCACCAGCCCTTGCGAACCGGCGGCAACTGCGCTCAGCACCGTCTTGGCGTCGCCAAGCGTCGCATATAGGCCGGTCAGCACCTCGCCCGGAAATACGCCGAGCGTATTGCCGCTGCGATATTCCTGCCGCAGGCGATAGGCATCAGCGATTGTTTTCGGCTTGACGAGAATGGCCGGCAGGCCGGGCAGGCCGTCGCCAAAGCTTTCGACGATCGGCGCATCAGGATCGATACCGCCGTGATGCTCACCGTCTTCATGGGCGTGATCGTGACCGTCCGCATGCTGATGTTCGCCGGCATGTGCATCCGCATCGCCCTCACCATGGCCTTCCTCATGATCCGCGCCGAGACCATGAACGTGCCAGACGGCCTGGATCGGCACCAGAATGGCGCGATCCCACGGCGTACCGGTCGGCTGCAATCTGCCGACAACCGTGTAGGCGATCTCGGTATGGGTGTGGCCACCGGTCTCGGCGCTGCCATGCATCGGCTTGATCTCGGCGCCGACGGAGAGATTGACGGCGGCCCCAAGCACGGCCTCACCTTCCAGCGCAAACATTTTGCCCTCGGCAAAACCCGGCGTCGTATTGCTGACGAGGTTCGTCGTCGTGCCGACAATCGGGTAACCGGCGAAGGAATCACCAAACCCGACCGGCGCGGCCCAGGCAACACGTGGATCGGCGGCAAGTCTGGTGAGAACAGCGCCATCCACGAGCGGCAGGGGCGCTGCCTGCAGGAAGATGGATGACAGGATCAACTGGGTTTCGCTGCCGGCCGCGCCGATGACGAGATCGAATTTATCGGCGGCGCGGGCACTGCCGAGACGCAGTGACCGTTCCTGCAGCGTGACCGCCACGCCAAGCGCCGTGGCCAGCGCAACGAGCAGAACCACAACGGCCCCACCCAGCCACAGGCGACGCAGGTCGGCGAGGATGAAGCCGATCATGCCGCGATCTCCTTGCGCTCGCTATCGGCGACGATACGGCCGCCGCTGAGGGTCAGACGCCGGTCGAGACGACCGATCAGATACTGGTCGTGGCTGGCGACAATCAGCGTGCTGCCGGTGCTGTCGGCGACCGATAGAAGCAGGTCGCCGACAGCCTCGCCGCTTTCGAGATCGAGGCTTGCGGTCGGCTCGTCGGCGATGATGACGCCGGGGCTGCGCAGCAACGCCCGTGCAATGGCGACACGCTGCATTTCACCGCGGGACATGGTTTCGACGTGCTGCCCGGGGCGCTTGAGGCCGACGGTCGCAAACAGGGATTCGGCACGTTTCATCAGGTCCGCATCCGCCACACGCGACAGGCGGGCGGGCAGCAGAATATTATCCAGCGCGGACAGGCTGGGAAACAGATGAAACTCCTGCATGACGAGGCCGATATTGGCGGCCCGCCAGCGGTCCCGACGCCCTTCCGACACGTCAGCGATATCCTGCTCGCCCCAGACGACGCTGCCGGCCTGCACGCGCTCGAGACCGGCGATGATGTTGATAAGGGTGCTCTTGCCCGAGCCGGAGCCACCCGTCAGCGCAACGCGGCTGCCGGCAGCGATGTGCAGATGGTCGACAACGAGGACGGGCGCCGCAAGCCCCGGAAAGGAAACCGCAAGACGATCGATTTTCAGAGAAAGCATGGTCTCAAACCGTCGCGTATTCCGCCTGGCGGATGCGCAGCAGGCTGACGAAACCGGTCTCGGGATCGGTCCACGAACCCATTTCCAGCGTGCCGCGCACTTCGATCGTCTGGCCGGGCTGGGTAAAGGTCTGTTTCTCGCCGAGATAAACAACGACGATATTGTCCGGCCAGTCGGCATCCGTGGAGCAGAACGGGCAGATAGACATGGGTATTTCGGTCAGCACGAAAAACTGCGCTTCGGCCTTCAGAGGCGGCGCCATGAAACCGCGCATGGCGATTTCCTTGCCGTTCAGCTGCTTGACCTTTTCGGAAAACTCCAGCCCGAGGACGCTGACCTTGCCATAAAGCTCGTCAAAGGTGAGGTCGCTTGTCGCCTGCGCGCGCGTACCGGCGGCCAGCAGCGGCAGCCCGGCAATGAGACCCAATGTCTGACGGCGGTTGAACCGCGCCTGATCAGGCTTGCCCATGACCATTCTCCTGTTTGAAAGGTCTTTCTTCACCAGCCGCCTTGGACGGGCAATGCAAGACCGGAAATTACAGCAAGAGCACGCCATGGCGGCGCGCCCTTGCCCGGTTCATATCAGTTGGTCTGCTTCGCGCCGAGTGCGAAAGCTTCGGCAAGACCCTTGTAGACGTCGCTCTGTTCCATATAACCACGGAAGCCTTCGGCACCGGGGCCTTCGGCCTGCAGCACGACGTCGTCAACCGCGTGGACACCGCTGTCCGAGCTCTTCGGGATGATGCCGGTAACGAGCACGGCACCGGGAACATCCTTGTACTGCTCGTTGGCGACATATTCCTTCTTTTCGTTCTGGACGGCCGGCGTGAACGGTCCATCGAGCTTCGGACGGAAGGTTTCGTAGTGGTCCGGACCGTTATTGGCGTTCAGGAACAGGCGACGGGAAACGTCGACCTTATCCGGATAACCGTCGCCGTCCTTGTCTTCGTAGTTCGGGAAACCCGCTTCGGCATAGGTGCCGACCTTCTCGCGCATTTCGGTGCCGGGCTTGTTGTCATCGACGGTGCCGATGATGGAAACGCCGTGCGTGTGGTCGCCAGTGACGATGATCAGCGTATCGGGGTTTTTCGCCGCAAATTCGCGGGCGATGCCGATGGTCTTGTCGAATTCAATCGTTTCGAAGATGGCGCGGTCCCAGTCGAGCGGGTGTGACATCTTGTCGATGCTGGCCGCTTCAACCATCAGGAAGAAACCTTCCGGGTTCTTCGAAAGGTTGTCGAGTGCCACTTTGGTCATGTCGACGAGACCGGGCTGGTCCGGAAATTTGGCCGTGGTGCCCTTCTTCAGGAACTCGCGATCGAGCACAGCGTCCATGTTACCAGTGTGGAACAGGCCGAGGATCTTGCCGGTATTGGTGCCGGCAGCCGTTGCGAGTTCCGCCTTGCTGGTCGCCAGCGAGTAGCCGGCTTCCTTGAACAGGGCGATATAGTCCTTGTCGTCCTTGCGCTTGGAGCCGGCCGTGGCCTGCGGCAGGAAATAAGCGGAGCCGCCACCAAGAAGAACATCCGGCTTCACGTCGAACAGCATGCCATTGATTTCGGCCTTGTCGCCACGCTTGCGGGTGTGGGCGACGACGGCGGCCGGCGTCGCATCCTGCACTTCGGCGGTGGTGACAATGCCGATCGACTTCTTGGTCTGGCGGCGCAGCGCTTCGGCCAGCGTTTCCACCTTCGGATCGTCGAGCGAGGCCGGCGTACGGTCGGCATAAACACCGATGGCGTTCACGGCGGTCTTGTGACCGGTCATGTAGGCCGACATGGTGTTGGCGCTGTCGGTGGCGACGGCGTCGGTGGCGGAGGTGCCGATGAAGGCGACCGGCGGCACGTCGTCCATGTTGAGACGGCCATTGGCCTTACCCTCGGTCATGCCCTTGGACATGATGCGGGCGGCGGTGCGGTGGGCGACCGACAGGCCATCCCCGAGCAGGAAGATGACGTTTTTGGCCTTCGCCTGGGCAGGCGTGCCATAAACAGTCCAGGTGACGTGCTTCGTTTCTGCACCGGCGGAAACTTCGACCTTGTAGTCACCGGCATTGGCGAGCGAGACGCCGCGCAGGATGACGGCCGAACCGAGCACCTTGTCCTTGTTCTTTTCCTCGGCGACGAATTCCGCGTCCTTGCCGAGAGCAGCTTTGTAATCCTGGCCATTGACGGTGACCTTGACGTCTTCCGGCTTCACGACGGAAGCGAACTCGACTTTGAAATCGAATGGCGAACCGGTCAGGATCGTAGCACGATCAAGCGGATAAACCTCGGCAGCCTGAACGGCGCCGGCAAGAACGGTCGTGGCGACCAGAGCAGCAACGATTTTGCGCATATTCCCCTCTCAAGACGTGTGAAAACCACGTCCTGTCCTAGACCCGCCACATGACAGTTGCATGACTTGCAGCCAGCCTTATTGTGCGTTGCGGGAATTCAGGGATTTCACAGCGCCCGTATCAGCCTTTCCTGATCCGCAGCCCCTCCAGAAAAGTGCGGAAACTCGCGACTGCGCGTTTCGAGGTCGTTTCGGGGTCGTCGGAATTTGCGATCCATTGGGCGGCACTGCTGCTCGCCGCATTGATGAAGCGGGCGCATGCCTCCGGATCGATGTCGCCAACGGTGCCCTCCTCCTTCAGCGCGCTGAGGCTGCGCGCAACGGCTGAGATGCAGCCATTGGCATTGGGCCATCGGGATGGATCACCGAGCACCGCCGGCCCGTCGCGAAACATGATCCGCTGGATTTCCGGTTCGAGCGCCATGCGCACATAACCGACATTCTCTTCGACAAAACCCTCCCACCGGGTCTCGGCACTTGAGGAGATATCACAGAGCCTCTTTGTCATCTCCGCGTCGATCTCGGCCACAACAGCCATCAGCAGGCCCTTTTTATCGCCAAAATGGTGATAGAGCGCGCCGCGGGTGAGACCTGCCCCCGCGGTGAAATCATCCATCGAGGCTTCCGCATAACCGATACTGCCAAAGGCCTTGCGGCCGGCAGCCAGAAGCTTCGCCCGCGTCTCGGCAATCATTTCACTGCGAGGTTTGCGCACTCTTTTCTCCAATCTTCACATACGAAGCGTATATTAGTTGACATACGCCCCGTATGCAATTATCTCATTCACATACGCCACGTATGTATGTGGTGGACACCCGTTGAACAAGGTGCATCCCGATGTCTAATCCATACAGAGAAATTTTCCGCGCTCCAGGTGCAAAAGGCTTTTCCGCTGCCGGTTTCTTCGCCCGTCTTCCCATTGCCATGGCCCCGATCGGTATCGTCGCCATGCTGTCGCAAACCCATGGCGAATATTGGCTGGCCGGTGCGGTTTCGGCGACCTTTGTCCTGACCAATGCGGCGGCTGCACCCCAAATCTCCCGGCTGGTGGATCGCATGGGGCAGAGCCGCGTCCTCATCCCCGCCACCATCATCTCGGTCATCGCCTTCGCCGCATTGATCATCGCGACAAAACAGAGATGGCCGGCCTGGACATTGTTCCTGTCCGCCTTTCTCGCCGCCGCCATGCCGAGCATTCCAGCCATGATGCGCGCCCGCTGGACGGAAATCTTCCGCGACCGGCCGGAACTCAATACGGCTTTCGCCTTTGAATCCGCCGCCGACGAGCTTGTTTATATCGCCGGTGCATCGCTTTCCGTCGGCCTTGCGGTTTCCCTGTTTCCGGAAGCCGGCATGATGATCAGCACCACTTTCCTGGCGCTCGGCACCTTCGCCTTCCTGCTGCAACGCTCAACCGAACCGAAAGTGCGGCCGGTGGAAAGCGGACACAGGCAGCGTTCGGCCATCTTCCTGCGCCCGGTCCAGATCATCACGCTCGCCCTGATTTTTGTCGGCTCGACTTTCGCCACGGCCGAGGTGAGCGCCGTCGCGATCACCAAGGAGCTTGGCCAACCTGGAGCCGCCAGCCTCGTCATCGGTGTTTATGCCATCGGCTCTTTCGTGGTCGGCCTCACTCTCGGCGCGATCAATCCGAAAATGTCGTTGCAGCGACAATTGCTGATCGCCGTCAGCGTGCTGGCGCTCACCGCGCTGCCACTCCTCGTCGCCAATAGCAGCGTTGCCCTGCTGGCCTTTGCCGTCTTCTTAAGCGGCGTGGCAATCTCTCCCGTCTTCATCACCTCATTCGGCCTGATCGAGCGCCGCGTGCCGGAATCGATGCTGACGGAGGGTGTCACCTGGGTCATGACCGGCATTGGCATAGGCATGGCGTTCGGTGCCTTCATCTCCGGTTGGGTGATCGACAATTTCGGCCCGGATAACGGTTTCTGGGTATCGGTTGCCGCAAGCCTGACCACAGTCGCCATCATCAGCCTTGGTCAGCGCAGCCTGTCGGGAGAAACACGGGATTCGTGCTCGGCATCTGCGGTGCAGCAGCCCGCCGAATAAGAGGAGACGACAGACGTCTTCCGCTGCGAAACCTCGCTAGACAAACCGCAACTGTATGGGCTGAGACTGCGGGATCAGCCCATTCGCTCGGACACGTGTTCCCCGGGTGATGCCGGGAAGACCACCGTCCTGTTGCCGTTCAGGAAGACCCGCTGATGAATATGGGCATGGATGGCGCGCGCCAGAACCTGGCTTTCCACATCCCGTCCCAGGCTCACATAATCCATTCCGCTCTGGGCATGGGTCACGCGGATCGTATCCTGCTCGATGATCGGCCCTTCATCGAGATCGGCGGTGACATAATGGGCGGTCGCGCCAATAAGTCTCACCCCGCGTTCATAGGCCTGCTTATAAGGGTTGGCGCCCTTGAAGGACGGCAGGAAGGAGTGATGGATATTGATGATGCGGCCAGACATTTCCTGACACAGCTGGTCCGACAGAACCTGCATGTAGCGCGCCAGCACCACGAGTTCGGCGCTGGTATCGCGCACTACCTGCAGTATCGCCCCTTCCGCTTCGGGTTTCGTTTCCGGCGTGACGCGGATGTGATGGAAAGTAATATCCTCGTTCACCACCTGTTTCTGGTAATCGAGGTGATTGGAGATCACCGCGACAATCTCTACCGGCAGCGCGCCGATGCGGGAGCGATAAAGCAGATCGTTCAGGCAATGGCCAAAGCGCGAGACCATGATCACGATCTTCTTTTTTTGCGAAAGATCGTGAATGTCATAGTCCATATCGAAATCAGCCGCGACGGGACCGAAGCCATCAAGCAGCGCTTCCCGTCCCGATCCCTGCTCGGAAATGAAGCTCAGCCGCATGAAAAACCGGCCGGTCTCCTGATCGGTGAATTGCGAACTGTCGTTGATGTTGCAGCCGGACCTGGCGAGATAACCGGAAACGGCGGCGACGATGCCGCTGCGGGCCGGGCATGAGACTTTCATGATATAGGTGTTCAAATCCTCCTCCCTGACTGATGCACGCACGGACAGATCGCCCGCGCCGCGGCGCAGATCGTCCATAAACGGCGCTGCGGCCATAAACTGGATGCCGGTCCCGACTATATTCAGGACCGACACAGTGATCTACGAGACGTAGATCGGGAACGCCTCACAGAGTGCGGCAACTTCTCCCCGCACCTCCGCCTCGACCGCGCTGTCGCCCTCGGCATTGATTGCCAGCGCATCGATGACGCGCAGGATCAGCGCACCGATCTTTTCGAACTCGGGCACGCCGAAACCGCGGGTGGTGCCGGCCGAACTGCCGAGCCGGATGCCCGAGGTGACGAATGGCTTTTCCGGGTCATTGGGAATGGAGTTCTTGTTGCAGGTAAGTCCCGCCCGTTCGAGCGCGATTTCGGCAATCTTGCCGGTGACGCCCTTCGGGCGCAAATCGACCAGCACCATATGGCTGTCGGTTCCGCCCGAGACGATGCCGAGACCACCTTGCGTCAGCACCTTGGCCAGCGCCTGTGCATTGGCGATCACCTGACCGGCGTAATCGGAAAATTCCGGGCGCAGTGCCTCGCCGAAAGCCACGGCCTTGGCGGCGATGACATGCATCAGCGGGCCGCCCTGATTGCCGGGGAAGACCGCCGAGTTCAGCTTCTTGGCAAGCTCGGCATCATTGGTCAGGATTACGCCGCCGCGCGGGCCGCGCAGGGTCTTGTGTGTGGTCGAGGTGGTCACATGGGCATGCGGCACCGGGTTCGGATATTTGCCGCCGGCGATCAGGCCGGCATAATGGGCCATGTCGACCATCAGATATGCGCCGACTTCATCGGCAATCTCACGGAAGCCGGCAAAATCGATCTGGCGCGGATAGGCCGATGCGCCGGCGACGATCAGCTTCGGCTTCGTTTCCAACGCTTTCTCGCGCACCTTGTCCATGTCGATGAGGTGGGTTTCGGGGTCGACCTCGTAGGAGACGACATCGAACCACTTGCCGGACATCGTCACCGGCGAACCGTGGGTCAGGTGGCCGCCATGGGCGAGCGAAAGCCCCATGATGCGGTCGCCCGGCTGCAGCAGCGCCAGGAACACGGCTTGGTTGGCCTGCGCGCCGGAATGCGGCTGCACATTGGCGAATTCAGCGCCGAAGAGTTGCTTCAACCGATCGATCGCAATCTGTTCGACCTTATCCACGAATTCGCAACCGCCGTAATAGCGCTTGCCGGGATAACCCTCGGCATATTTGTTGGTCAGCACCGACCCTTGAGCGGCCAGAACATCGGCGGAAACGATGTTTTCCGAGGCGATCAGCTCGATCTGCGTCTTCTGGCGGTCGAGTTCCTCGGCGATGGCGTCGGCGATAACCGTGTCCGAAACGGTATTGTGTGACAGGCGGTTCAGCATGGTTTTCTCCTCCCAGAATCAGGCGATATCAGCTGCAAGTTCCCTGCAGCCGGTTTCAAGCAAATGGCCAAGATGCGACACGAAGCTGTTCCAGACATCCATGCGGAAACGGTTCTCCGCATCGCGCCACAGCACCACGGTCACGCCGTCGAAAATCGTCCGACGTCCCTCGCCGACGCCAATCGTCTCGATATCGCGGGCGCAGCCCAGCGTCAGCAGTTCGGCGGCCTGCGGACCCTCGATCAGCAGCGTCACCTCGCGTCCGGAAAGATCGACGAGACTGTGCGGATGGCTGGCATAAACGCCTGCGCAGGCAGCAACCAGCCGGTCGGCTTCGGTCATCGGTGTCAGGATGGTCCATTCATCCGGACCAAGGCGCAGAACCTCGGTTTCGCCTGAAGCGGCGCGGGCGCCGATCTGCTCGGGCAAGGTCAAGCCAAGGGCGGCGTTAAGCGGGGCCAGATCGCCGCGCGCCCGCAGAGACAACCGCGCCTGCGCGGCCAAGACGCTGACCCGGGCAGCTTTGCTCTCGGCAAGCACACCTGGAACGGGGGAGGAAACGCGCATGTTCATTGTCATCTCCGGGTCAGATTTTCAGGCGGGTGTTTTCGGGATCGACAAAGACCATCCCGGTGATTTTCGCGGCAATGGTGCGCTCCAGCATCGGAATATAGACGGTCTCGCCCATTCGCTCATGTCCGCCTTCCACCAGCGCCAGCGCGATCGGCTGGCCGGCCGCATCCGAATGATAGGAGGAGGTCACATGCCCCACCATTTTCATCGGAATCGTCTGTTTGGGATCGAAGACGATCTGCGCGCCCTCCTCCAGCTTGGAGCGGTCTTCCGTCAGAAGACCGACGAGATGGCGGCGGCCCTTGGCGACGAGATCGGGACGGGCAAGGCCGCGCTTGCCGACGAAATCGGGCTTTGATTTGCCGACCGCCCATCCCATCGCTGCGTCATAGGGCGTCACCGTGCCGTCGGTATCCTGTCCGACGATGATGTAGCCCTTTTCGGCGCGCAGCACATGCATGGTTTCGGTGCCGTAAGGTGTGATGCCATATTGCCGGCCGGCCTCCCACAGGATTTCCCAGAGCTTGCGGCCGAGAGGTGCCGGCACATTGATCTCGAAGCCGATCTCGCCGGTAAAGCTGACGCGGAACAGCCGCGCCGGCATGCCGGCCACGGTGCATTCCAGGCAGGACATATGCGGGAAGGCCTCTTCCGTCAGCTCGACGCCTTCCAAAAGCGGCGCAAGCAGCTTGGCAGCATTCGGGCCGTTGAGCGCGATGGTCGACCATTGTTCGGTGGTCGAGGTCAGCCAGACATTGAGATCGGGCCATTCCGTCTGGAGGTAATCCTCCATCATGTTCAGCACGCGGGCTGCACCGCCCGTCGTGGTGGTGACATGGAAACGGTCCTCGGTCATGCGGCCGATGACGCCGTCATCACGGATAAAGCCGTCATCACCGAGCAGCAGGCCATAACGGCAGCGGCCGGGAGCGAGCTTCGTCCAGGGGTTGGTATACATGCGGTTCATGAACTCGACAGCATCGGGACCGACCACTTCGATCTTGCCGAGCGTCGAGGCATCAAAAATGCCCACGCTCTGGCGCACCGCCCGGCATTCACGGCTGACCGCCGCATCAATGTCTTCACCCGGCTTCGGGAAATACCAGGCGCGACGCCATTGCCCGACCGGCTCATAGACTGCGCCATGCTCCTCAGCCCAGCTGTCAATCTGCGTCTTGCGCGTCACCTCGAAATGCTCGCCGCGATGATAACCGGCAAAGACTCCGAAGGTTGTCGGCGTGTAAGGCGGGCGGAAGGTCGTCAGTCCCACCTGCGGCTGGGGTTTGCCAAGTGCTTCCGCCGCGATGTTGAGGCCGTTGATATTGGACATCTTGCCCTGATCGGTGGCCATGCCGTTGGTCGTATAACGCTTGACGTGTTCGATGGAGCGCATGCCCTCGCGCACGGCGAGCCGCAGGTCCTTCGCGGTCACGTCATTCTGGTAATCGACGAAGGCCTTGGCCTTGCCGGCGTCGCGGTCACTCGGCAGTTCGGTGTGGGAAACGCCGCTGCCTGTACGATCATATTCCACCGCATGGCTGGAAGCGGTAGCCGTCTTGCCAAGTGCCGCGGCGACTTCGCGGCCCCGTTCCGCGCCGTCCTTCAGCGCGGCCTCGATGCCCCAGAGCCCGCGCCCGGCGCCTGCAATCAAGCAATCCTCATTGGTGAGGGCCGGCAGGAAGGTCGTCCGCTCATCGTCCCAGGCAAGCTTGCCCTGCGTATGGGAGAAGAGATGCAGCGACGGCGTCCAGCCGCCCGACATCAGAACCGCGTCGCAGGTAATCTCCTGTCCCGCAGCGACTGTCGAACCATTTACCGGATTGACGCGAACCGACTTGACGCGCAGCCGTCCCGACGTCGCCGTGACCGTATGCGACAGCTTGACCGGAATGCCGAGCGCACGCGCCTCGTTCACCAGTTCCTCGCGCACCTTGGCACGGGTATCGACAATGGCCTGAACGCGCGCGCCGGCACCATGAAGATCGAAAGCGGCATACCAGGCACTGTCATGGCTCGTCACCACCACCGGGCGGTTGCCGACCTTGACGCCATAGCGGTTGAGATAGGTCTGGGCAGCGCCTGCGAGCATCACGCCCGGCCGGTCATTGCCGTGGAAGACCAGCGGCTTTTCCAGTGCACCCTGCGCCAGCACCACCTGACGCGCCCGAACGCGCCACAGGCGTTCGCGCGGCGTATCCTTCGGCACGGTTTCGAGATGGTCGGTCAGCTTTTCGCAAAGGCCGATCATGTTCTGGTGGTAATAGGCAATCGCCGTCGTTCGCGTCATCACCTTGACGCCCCGATCCTTCAGGGCCTTCAATTCATCCGCCAGCCAAGTCCATGCGGGCTTGCCGTCAATCTTCGCCTGGGGTTCGGACAGCAGCGTGCCGCCGGCTTCGGCATTTTCATCGACCAGCACGACCTTCAGGCCATCGACCGCCGCCGCGCGCGCGCCTGCAAGGCCCGCGGGACCGGCACCGACGATCAGCACATCGCAATGCAGGTTGCGCGAGGCGTAGGTATCGGGGTCTTCCTCCTTGGGTGAAACGCCAAGACCTGCGGCCGCGCGGATGAAGGGCTCATAGACCTTGTTCCAGAAGCTCTTCGGCCACATGAAGGTCTTGTAGTAGAAGCCGGCCGAAAACAGCATATAGGCCATGTCGTTGACGGCGCCGATATCGAATTTCAGGCTCGGAAATTTGTTCTGCGAGGTGGTTTCCAGCCCGTTCCAGATTTCCTGCACAGTGGCGCGGGTATTCGGCTCAAACTGACCGGCGCCACGGCGGGTGCCGATCAGCGCATTCGGCTCCTCGGAACCCGCCGCCACCGGGCCGCGCGGGCGGTGGTATTTGAACGAGCGGCCCATCAGATGCACGCCATTGGCGAGAAGCGCCGAAGCAACGGTATCGCCCTTGACGCCGCGGTAGCTCTTGCCGTCGAAGGTGAAGCTCACGGAACGGGCAGCATCCACCCGGCCACGGCCGGAAACGCGATAGGAGTTCATTTCGACACCTCGGAGCTTGCTGGTGACCGTGTCAGGGAAGACAGTTCAGGGCGCGGCTCGCCGGCGCGATAGGTTGTCAGGAACCGGTCGCTCACCGTGTCGCGCACGGCGTTGAAGAAGCGGCCGCAACCATGCAGGTGCCGCCAGCGCTCGAAATGCGGCCCTTTGACGTTTTCGCGGATGAACAGGAATTCCTCCCATTGTTCATCGCTCTGCGACGAGGGGTCGGCGGCGCGGACGATATGGGCCTGTCCGGCATAGGTGAATTCGGCTTCGGGCAGCGTTTCGTTGCAATAGGGGCAGCGGATCAGCAGCATGGTGTTATCCTCGGAGCATTTCCAGTAAAAGTTCGGGGTGGTTTTACGTCCGGAAAATGCGTGAATTAATGCGCCACGGCGGCGGCGGCGGCCTCGTCGATCAGGCGGCCGGAGCGGAAGCGTTCCAGCGTGAACGGCGCGTTGATCGGGTGCGGTTCGTTTTTGGCAATGGTCCAGGCGAAGGTATGGGCAGCGCCCGGCGTGGCCTTGAAACCGCCCGTACCCCAGCCGCAATTGACGTAGAGACCGTCAACCGGCGTCTTGCCGAGAATGGCCGAACGATCCGGCGTGACATCGACGATGCCGCCCCATTTGCGCAGCATCCGCATGCGGTTGAAGATCGGGAAGATTTCGACGATGGCCGCGATTGTATGCTCGATCAGTGGCAGGCCGCCGCGCTGCGAATAGGAGGTGTATTGGTCCGTGCCCGAACCGATCACCAGCTCGCCCTTGTCGGACTGACTGATATAGGCATGGACCGCATTCGACATGACGACGCAGGGGAAGATCGGTTTGATCGGCTCCGACACCAGCGCCTGCAGCGGATAGCTTTCGAGCGGCAGACGCACGCCTGCCGTATCCATGACAACAGATGTGTGGCCCGCAGCCGAGACCGCGACCTTCTTCGCCTTGATGAAGCCTCTTGCCGTTTCCACCCCGGCAACGGAACCATCGGCATTACGACGAATGGCGGTAACCGGGCAGTTCTGGATGATATCGACACCACGGGCGGCGGCACCGCGCGCATAACCCCAGGCGACCGCATCGTGGCGCGCCGTGCCCGCCCGTTCCTGCAATGCGCCGCCCATGACAGGGTAACGGGCATTAGGCGCAAGGCTCAAGGGCGGGCAATATTCCTTGCATTCTTCCGCGCTGAGCCAGCGATTATCGACGCCGTTCAAGCGGTTGGAATGGATATGACGCTTGAAGCTCTGAACGTCGTGCACATTATGCGCCAGCATCAGCACACCGCGCCGGGAATACATGACGTTGTAATTGAGTTCCTGGCTGAGATTTTCCCACAGATCGACGGCATGGTCATAAAGACGGGCGCTCTCATCATAGAGATAGTTGGAGCGGATGATCGTCGTGTTGCGGCCGGTATTGCCGCCGCCGAGCCAGCCCTTGTCGATGACGGCGACATTGGTGATGCCGTGCTGGCTGGCCAGATAATAGGCCGCCCCCAGGCCATGGCCGCCGGCGCCGACGATGACCACGTCATATTCGGCTTTCGGCTGACTGTCAGGCCATTGCTCGTCCCAGTTCTTGTGGCCGGTCAGGGCGTTCTTCAAAAGATTGAAAGCATTAAAACGCGTCATGAGCGGACCCGATGGTTGGAAAATCTCGTGTCATAAAAGCTAGGAGCATTTGCCGCGCCACGGCTGGACAATCGCGTCTGTTTGCATGAATATTTGCGCCATGACCTCACATCGAACCAAAAAGCGGCTCAGCGTCGCCTTCCTGCTTGCCGATCGCTTCACGCTGTCGGCCTTCGCGAATTTCGTCGATGTGCTGCGCCTTGCCGCCGACGAGGCCGACCGCTCCCGGCCGATCCTGTGTGAATGGTCGGTGCTCTCGGCAACACTCGCCAACGTGCAGTCGAGCTGCGGCGTGAAGGTGCAACCGGATACGCGGCTGATCGATGCCGGACACTATGATTATATCGTCGTTGTCGGCGGGCTGATCAGCGACCACAGCGCCCTGCCGCCAGAAGCGCTACGCTTCCTGAAAGATCGGGCGGCAGCGGGCATTCCGATTGTCGGGCTCTGCACCGGCGTCTTCATCCTGCACGAAGCGGGCCTTCTCGATGGCTATCGCTGCTGCGTGAGCTGGTTCCACCGCCAGGATTTTCTGGACCGTTTCGACACGGTGCAAATGGTCTCCGACCAAATTTTCGTCATCGATCGCGGCCGGCTGACGTGTTCCGGCGGCCATGGCGCCGCGCATCTGGCGGCCTTTCTCGTCGAGCGCCATGTCGGCCAGTCCGCCGCCATCAAAAGCCTCAACATCATGATGATCGACAGCGCGCTGAGCGGCGAAAAGCCCCAGCCCGGCCAGCAGAGCGCGCGCAAGGCCCATGACCCCCTGGTCAAGAAGGCGATCCTGCGGATGCAGCAGAATATCGAGGTTCCGAGAACGGTGCTGGAACTGGCCCACGATCTCGGCCTTGGCCGCCGCAGCCTCGAACGGCGTTTTCTCAATGACCTGAAGGCGACACCGTCAAAGGTCTATCTCGAGCTCCGGCTGGATCGCGCCCTGTCACTTCTGCGCACGACGCATGACCCGATCACCCAGATCGCGCTTGCCACCGGCTTCTGCGACGCGCCGCATCTTTCCCGCAAGCTCAGGACCGAGCGCGGCTTTACCCCCAGCGAATATCGCAAAACACAGGCAGGCCACACGGCAACCGACGAGGAATTCGCCGTCGGCGTGCTGCTTCCCCAGTCCTGACCCCGTCAGGGCAGGCAGCAGGACTAGTCGTTGGTAACCGTTGGCGATTGCCAGCGCTGCGTCTGGTCGAATTGCCGCCGATAATCACCCGGCGTCATGCCTCTAGCCGCGCGGAACTGGCGCGAAAAATGCGCGGCATCGGAAAAGCCGGTCTCCTCAGCGATCCGAGCGAGAGACAGATCCGTCTGCGCGAGCAGACGGCATGCACCACCAACACGCAACTGGCCGACATATTGACTGATCGTCATGCGGGTCGAGCGCTTGAAAAGCCGTTGCAACTGGCTGTCGCTGAGATGCGCTATCTCGCTCAGGGGCTTGATATTGATGTTTCCGGTATAATGGGCGTGAATATGATTGAGAACCCGCTGCATGCGCGCCCGATCACGCGGCGCGGTGCTGGCGGTCACCTCTCCGGCCGAAAGCGGCCTGCGGTCAGATACGCGCGCGAGATCGACGAGAACGCCAAGCAGCGTCAATATCTGTTGTTCCGGCGCGATTTTATGCAGTGTCGCCAGACGCTCACGCACTTTCGCCAGCGCCCCCTCGCCGAACCAGATGCCGTGGCCGCTTTCAACGAGCAGCGACTTGATGGCAGTCAGTTCCGGTGTCAGCGCGATCAAGCCCTCGATCCAGTCACGGGTAAACCAGCAGACCACCGCGCGATGAACACCCGGCGCGTCTATCAAGCCATGCGACTGCCAGGCATGCGGCAGGTTCGGGCCGAGAAGAACAAGATCGCCATCGCCGTAGCTTTCCACCGAATCCCCGACAAAGCGCATGCCGACGCTATTGAGTGTCAGGGTCAGCTCGAATTCGGGATGGTAATGCCAGTTGAAGGGAAATTCCGGCAGACGACGATCGAACAGCAGCCACGAACGGTCGGCCGGAACACTGACGGCCTCGAACCATGGCTCCATCTCTTTCGACCTTTCTCGCAAATCACGGCAGCAGGACGCGGCAATCATACAAGAAAACGCCGCGAGCGGGAATGGTCGATCCAGCCGCGATGATTATCCTCCGTTAAAAAGCAGTCCATGAGGAGGACGAGGAGGAAACATGTCTTTCAGCTCACAGGGAGACCCCGGCAGCAAACCGGATATCGTCATCATCGGCTCGGGCGTCGGCGGAAGCGCGGTCGCGCTGAAACTTGCCGCAACGGGTGCGAAGATACTGATCATCGAGCGGGGAGAAAAACTGCCGAACGAACCCGAAAATGCCGATGCGGAAGCCGTTTTCGTTCAAAACCGTTATCGCACCACCGATCTCTACCGCGACGAAACCGGGCGCACCTATCGTCCCGGACAATATTACTACGTCGGCGGCCATACCAAGTTCTACGGAACCGCCATGTTCCGTTTTCGCGACCGCGACTTCCGCGAAGTCGAGCATGAGGATGGGGTTTCGCCGGCATGGCCTGTTTCCTACTCGGAACTGGAGCCATTTTACGCCGAGGCCGAACGGCTTTTCGGCGTCAGGGGCCAGGCCGGAGACGATCCGACCGAGCCGCCGCGCTCGGCACCCTACATGCATGCGCCGATCCCCCACGAGCCCGTCATCGGCCGTGTAGCGAAGGGCTTCGAGCGGCTCGGCCTGCGCCCCTTTCACATGCCCTCGGCAATCGACTATGGCCCCGGCGACCTCTGTCGACGCTGCGGCACCTGCGATGCCTTCGTGTGCCGTTTCGATGCCAAGGGCGATGCCGAGACCCGGCTTCTGCGCCCGACATTAAAACACCCCAACGTCTCGCTCCTGACCGGCGCGCGGGTGCGCCGGCTGATTGCCGATGAGGATGGCAAACATATCGTGGCGGTGGAAATCGAACGGGCGGGCGAAATCAAGACAATCGAAGCGCCGCTTTTTGTTCTCTCAGCGGGTGCCATCAACTCCGCCCTCATTCTGCTTCGCTCGGCAACCGAGAAGCACCCCAACGGCCTTGCCAACTCCTCCGGTGTCGTCGGCCGTTACCTGATGAACCACCATCTGAGCGGGCTGATGGGCTTGTTGCCCTTCGCCATCAACGACACCCATTTCCCGAAAACGATGTCGCTCAACGACTTTTATGACGGCATGCCGGGCGATGAGGCCGCCCGCGGCAATGTCCAGATGCTGGGCAACATTCAAGGCCCGATGATCCGCGCCGCCTATCCCTGGATGCCAAGACCTCTTGCCAATCTCCTTGCCCGCCACAGTGTCGATTTCCTCGTCATGTCGGAGGACACGCCGAAATATGACAGCCGGATAAAGCCGTGGGGGGAAAATGGGGCGGAGGCGATCTACCGTCCCGGCGATCGGGAAGCCCATCAGCGATTTGTGCGGCACATGCGTTCATTGTTGAGAAAAAATGGTTTTCCCATCGTTCTCGGCCATTCCTTCGGCATCGAGGCGCCGTCGCATCAATGCGGCACCGTGCGCATGGGTGACGACCCGAAAGAGGCGGCGCTAAACGCCCTGTGCCAGACCTATGATCACCCTAATCTCTATGTCGTCGACGCCGGGTTCTTTCCGTCTTCGGCAGCACTCAATCCCGCGCTCACCGTTGCGGCACAGGCGCTGCGCGTCGGCGATCATATTCGTCAAAGCCGGTTTTCAAGCCTTCGCGCCCATGACATTTCATCCACGGAGAACAACCATGCCCCATGACTTTCTCGCCGAGATAACCGGCTCCTTCGCCATGCCGGCCGGGGAGAACCCGACGGTCGCCATGATCGAGGCTGCCTATCAGCATCACGGTCTGAACTGGCGTTATATCAATCTGGAGGTCAGCCCCGAAAACCTGAAGGATGCCGTGGCGGGCGCGCGCGCTATGGGCTGGGCCGGGTTCAACTGTTCCATTCCCCACAAGGTCGCGGTCATCCAGCATCTCGACGGTCTGGGGGAATCCGCCGAGATCATCGGCGCCGTCAACACCATCGTCCGGCGGGGCGACAGGCTGATCGGCGAAAACACCGATGGCAAGGGTTTCGTCAAGGCGCTTCGCGACGTCATCGACCCGAAGGACAAAAAGGTCGTGCTGTTCGGCGCCGGCGGGGCAGCGCGCGCGGTGGGTGTCGAGGTGGCACTCGCCGGTGCCGCGCATATCACCGTCGTCAACCGCAACCGGGAACGTGGTGAAACCGTAGCGCGGCTGATCGACGAAAAGACGCCCGCCACCGCCGCCTTCGCCGCATGGGAAGGCACATTCGCCATTCCGGAAGAGACGGATATCGTCATTCACGCCACCTCGGTCGGCCTTTATCCTGATATAGACGGCTTGCCCGACATCGATCTGAAGACGCTGCGCCCCTCCATGGTCGTTGCCGACGGCATCCATAATCCGCCGCGCACGCGGCTGATCCGCGCCGCAGAGGCCGCGGGCTGCAAGACCGCCGATGGTCTCGGCATGCTGGTCAATCAGGGCGTCATCGGCATCAAATATTGGACCAGAGTCGATGTTGACGCCTATGTGATGCGGCAGGCCCTCATCGATCTCAATCTCTAAGGGCATTAATAGACGAAGAGAACGCTCCTCCTGTTGAATGCACGTTTCATCCAGGACGGGCATTGGAAAAAATGAAGGGAGAGGCGAAACACCCCTCCCCTCGCGTTATCAGGCAGCCTTGTCCCAGACCGGCGCAAGGCCATCCGGCGACACGATGCGGCTGCCGGGAGCAGCCAGAGCATGGATGGCGGCCATGTCATCGACCGAGAGTGCGAAGTCGAAAATCGCGAAGTTCTCGGCAACGCGAGCATCGCCGACCGTCTTGGACAACGCAATGACGCCTTCCTGCTGAACGAGCCAGCGCAACACCACCTGCGCGACCGACTTGCCGTGCCGGGCACCGATATCCTTAAGGACCGGATCGTTAAAGACCTTGCCATCGGCCATGCCGAAATAGCCGGTGACCGACATGCCGGCCTTTCTTGCTGCGGCGATGACCACATCCTGATTAAGATAAGGATGGTACTCGATCTGGTTGGTGACGATCGGTGCCTTCGAGAGCTTGACCGATTCAGCCATCAACTCCGTATTGAAGTTGGAAACACCGATGTGGCGAACCTTGCCGACTTCCTTCACCTCGTTCAGCGCACCGATCTGCTCGGCAAGCGAAACCGCTTCGTTCGGCCAATGCAGCAGAAGCAGATCGACATAATCGGTCTTAAGCTTCTTCAGGCTCTCGTCGACAGATTTGATGAAGGCATCGTGGCCGTAGTTCTCGACCCAGACCTTGGTGGTCAGGAAGATATCGCCGCGGGCGACGCCGGAATTGGCGATGGCTTCACCGACCTCCGCTTCATTGCCATAAATCTGCGCGGTGTCCACATGGCGGAAGCCAACCTTCAGCGCATGCGGAACGATCCTGAGAACATCGGGACCGGGGATGCGGAAGGTGCCGAAGCCGAGGGCCGGAATGGTGGCTCCGTTGGCGGTTACAGTGTGCATTGGTTTCTCCTTGGTTTTTAGTAGCAGTTTTTACAGGGTGGGCATGGCGGGCATTCAGCCGTCACACCAAACTTGCCAACATCAGGCGGCCTTCAGCACGGGCGCCGTACGGCGGTCGAGTACGCCGCTCCAGATGGTCAGCAACAGGGCGATGGCGACCAGGATCGCACCAACCCAGGGGGTCGCGCCGAGACCCATCGGCGATTCCACCACGACGCCTCCGAGCCATGCACCAAGTGCGATGCCGAGATTGAAGGCCGCGATATTAAGCGCCGAGGCGACATCGACGGCACCGGGGCGGTGCTCCTTGGCAAGCTGCACGACATAAAGCTGCAGGCCGGGAACATTGGCGAACGACAGGAAGCCGAGGGCCGCGAGCGTGATCAGGGTCAGGACCGGCGAAACCGCGGTGAAGGAAAAGATCACCAGAACGATTGCCTGCAGGGCGAAGAGGCCGATCAACGCCTTGACCGGGTTGTGGTTGGCGATCTTGCCGCCGCCGATATTGCCGGCGGCAATGGCGATGCCGTAAAGCACGAGGATCAGGCTGACACTGGATTCCGAAAAGCCGGTGACATCCTGCAAGATCGGCGCCAGGAAGGTGAAGGCGACGAAGGTGCCGCCGTAGCCGAGTGCGGTCATGGCAAAAACGATCAGCAGGCGGCCCGAACCAAGTACACGGATCTGATCGAGAATGCTTGCCGGCGGAGCCTTTTTCAGCGTGTTCGGCAACAGGGCAGCAATCGCAGCGAAGGCAACGATACCAAGCGCACCAACGGCCCAGAATGTCGCACGCCAGCCGAATATCTGACCGATATAGGTGCCAATCGGCACGCCGGTGACAATGGCGACGGTCAGCCCCATGAACATCATGGCGATCGCCGAGGCGCGGCGATTTTCCGGCACGAGATCGGCAGCAATGGTCGCGCCGACAGAGAAAAAGACACCGTGGGCAAAGGCGGCGATCACGCGCGCGACAAGCAACATCTCATAGCTGGGCGAAAGAGCCGCTGCCGTGTTGCCGACGATGAACAGGGCCATCAGGCCAAGCAGAAGCGGCTTTCTTTCAATCCCGCCGGTGAGCGCCGTCAGGATGGGGGCGCCGAAGGTGACGCCGAGCGCGTAGACGCTGACGATGAGGCCGGCAAGCGGCAGGGTGATGTGGAGATCGTTCGCCACCGTCGGCAGAAGGCCGACAATGACGAACTCCGTTGTTCCGATCGCATAGGCAGCGATCGTCAAAGCGAAGATAGCTAGGGGCATGACAGGTTCCTCTCCGCTCACCGCCCGGGTGAGGGTTGCAGGGACAGCGTTGCTGTCGGTTGGAATTGCTGTGATGCAATATGGTCGAACAGGGCTTGTGTGATAATCGACACTATTGGATAAATAGCTTTGAATTGAATTCACAGGACGGACACATGGACAATCGCACCGGCGAAATGGAAGTGTTTGTAAGCGCTGCGGAATTGCAGAGTTTTTCGGCAGCGGGACGACGCCTGAAACTCTCGCCATCGGCCGTCAGCAAGCTCGTCACCCGCATTGAGGACCGCCTCGGCACCCGCCTGCTTGTCCGTTCCACCCGGATGATGACGCTGACGCCGGAGGGGGAAATCTACCTGGCACGGGCTCGGCGAATTCTGGCCGATATTGCCGAGACGGAGCAGATCGTGGCGGCGGGCGGAAAACTGGTGCCGAGGGGATTGTTACGGGTGAATGCTTCCGTTGGCTTCGGCGAAAGGTTTCTCCTTCCGCTCATACCGGCCTTTCTCGAACTCTATCCCGAAGTCCAGCTCGATATCTCCTTGACCGATGGCATCATCGGCCTGATCGAGGAGCGGACGGATATCGCCATCCGCTCCGGGGCCATGGATGACTCATCCCTGAAAGCCAGAAAACTGCTCGAGAGCAGGCGGGTTATTATCGCGTCGCCCTCCTACATCAAACGGCATAGCATGCCGAAAACACCGGCCGATCTCGCCGCCCATAATTGCTTCAGTTTCAATTTCCGGCGCAGCCTCAATGAATGGCCGTTTCGTGATCCGGGATCGACGGACATCTACCGCCTGCCGGTCTCCGGCAACAGTTCCGTCAATAGCGGCATGATCATGCGCCGGCTCTGTCTTGCCGGCACCGGTCTCGGCCGGGTGGGCCGGTTCCATGTCCAGCCCGATATCGATGCCGGGACGCTCGTGCCCGTGCTGGAGGACTATAATCCCGACGATATCGAAGAAATCCATGCCGTCTTCGCCGGACATGAGCACCTTGCGACACGCATCCGCGCATTCATAGACTTCCTGGCTGAACACGTCGGCAAGGACCGGGCATAGCCGTTGATGGAATTGCGCATGTTATCAATGCCGTGGAAAGATGGCATGGATGAACGACTTTAAGTGGAGGGAGAAAGAATGCAGGTCAAAGCCGCGATATTGCGAGAGATGAATATGTCTCGCCCTTACGCCACCAGCAGGCCGCTTGCGATCGAAGAGATCGAGCTTGCCCCGCCCGGCCCCGGCGAAGTCCTCGTCCGCATCCGTGCCGCAGGCCTTTGCCACTCCGATCTTTCCGTCATCAACGGCGACAGGCCCCGCCCGATGCCGATGGCGCTCGGGCACGAAGCGGCGGGCGTCGTCGAGGCATTGGGCGAAGGCGTGCGCGATCTTGAGCCCGGCGATCATGTGGTAATGGTCTTCATGCCCAGTTGCGGACATTGCCTGCCCTGTGCGGAAGGCAGACCCGCTCTATGCGAGCCGGGCGCCGCCGCCAATGCAGCAGGCAGGCTGCTGGGTGGCGCCACCCGCCTGAACTATCATGGCGAGGCCGTCCATCATCACCTTGGTGTGTCGGCCTTTGCAGAATATGCCGTGGTGTCGCGCAATTCGCTGGTCAAGATCGACCACGATCTTCCATTTGTCGAGGCGGCGCTCTTCGGCTGCGCGGTTCTGACCGGCGTCGGCGCCGTCGTGAATACGGCAAGGGTCAGGGCCGGCTCGACTGCGGTCGTCATCGGGCTTGGCGGTGTGGGTCTTGCCGCGGTTCTCGGAGCCCGGGCGGCTGGCGCCAGCAAGATCGTCGCCGTCGACCTTTCGCAGGAAAAGCTTGCGCTTGCCCGCGAACTGGGCGCGACCGCCATCGTGAACGGGCGCGATGAGGATGCTGTCGAGCAGGTCCGCGAGATCACTTCCGGCGGCGCCGATTATGCCTTCGAGATGGCCGGGTCTATTCGCGCCCTCGAAAACGCTTTCAGGATGACCCGCCGCGGCGGCACCACCGTTACCGCCGGTCTGCCACCGCCGGGTGCGGCCCTGCCCGTCAACGTCGTGCAGCTCGTCGGCGAGGAGCGGACACTCAAGGGCAGCTACATCGGCACCTGTGTGCCTCTCCGGGATATTCCGCGCTTCATCGCCCTTTATCGCGACGGCCGGTTGCCGGTGAACCGTCTTCTGAGCGGAAGGCTGAAGCTGGAAGATATCAATGAAGGGTTTGACCGCCTGCACGACGGAAGCGCCGTTCGGCAAGTCATCGAATTCTGAAACCGACGATCGGGGCAGAAAGTAAACCGTCCGCTCGCCAACAGGGGGAAACTCCCCCTGAACCGCTTACGAACGACCAGGTTTCCCCGACCTCGATCAGAGCGACCCGTGCTTTTCCTGTAAAAGCCGGATAGCAAGATGCTGGAGCAGAATGATCGTCTTGGCGTCGCGAATATCGCCGCGGTCGATCATTCGCATCGCCTCCGGCAGGGGAATTTCGAGCACATCGATATCTTCCCCCTCGTCAGCGGAGCCGCCGCCCTCGCCCACTTTGTGGGTGTCGGCATATTCGCCGTGGAAAAAGGCGAGATATTCGGTGACCGAGCCGGGGCTCATATAGATATCGAACAGGTGTGTGAGTTCGGAAACCTCGTAACCGGTCTCCTCCATCAGTTCCGCACGCATTCGCGTCGCCGGTTCTGCGCCTTCGAGCAGTCCCGCCGGTGTCTCGATCAGCGATTCCAGACCGCCATTCAAGAGAACCGGCAATCGGAACTGGCGGGTTAGGAGAACATGACCGTTTGCCGGATTGTACAACAGGCAAGTCGCCCCGTTGCCGCGATCATATGCCTCCCGGGTCTGCTTCTGCCAGCTTCCGTCCCGCAGCCGGAGTTCATATTCATACTTGGTCAGCCGGCCCCAATCATCCGCCAACACGCGTTCGGAAATTGGCCGGTAAACACTGTCATTCATCAAGTCACCTCATTTTCATCTGTCTTTCAAAGGCCGAACAATCGGCCTTCGACGTGCATGTACACCGGCATCCTCACGGGTGAGATAAACGGCCGTAATGATCGCCTGCAAGCACAACGCACCCATTCAGGGTGTTTTCCAGGTCTTCAACAGCATTTGCACGAATTTTTCCGCTGCCGGAGACAGCGCGCTGCTGCGCCTTTGCACAATACCAATCGTTCGGGAGACCACGGGATTGACGATCGGTCGCGTGACCAGGAAAGGGTGGTCATCCTGCGGGGTGGCCAATCGCGGCAGCACGGAAATTCCTAGCCCGGCTTCGACGAGGCCGAGTGACGTGTTGAGGTGAGTCACCTCGTAAAACCAGTTCAGCTTTAGATTGTGCCGCGCCAGCGCGCCATCGAGAAGCGTCCGGTTGCCGCTGGAGCGATCGACAACCACCAGCGGGTGTGGCTCCAGTTGATCCCACTGGATCGTTTCGAAAGCCGCCAGAGGATGGTCTTTCCTCATCGCCAGCACAAACGGGTCATCGATCAGCGGCTCGAACGCCAGATCGGGATCGGAATTACCCATCAGGTTAATCCCGAATTCCACCTCGCCACGGGCAACCGCCTGCAAGCCCTCGTTTGCCGTCAGGTCTCTGATACGCAGCCGGATATGCGGATATTGCTGGCTAAAGGTTTTGATGACGGTGGGTAGAAAGTAGAATGCCGCCGTCGGAACGCATGCCATGGTAATAAGGCCGCGCCGCTGCGCACCGTCCTTCATTGCAAAAAGCGATCCGTCAAATTCTTCCAGCATGCGCCGGACAAGCGGCATCACCTCCTGGCCCATCGCCGTTGGAGCGACATGGCGTGTGGTTCTTTCAAGAAGCGGCGCGCCGATGGCCTGCTCCAGTTTCTGGATACGCCGGGTGAGCGCCGGTTGCGAAATATGCAGCGCATCAGCCGCTCGGTGAAAGCTCTCCAATTCAACCACTGCTTGAAAAGCCCGTAAATCAAGAATTTCGCAATTGATGCTCATATCGCAATAAAACCTCCGAACATTGCATTTAACAGATTACACTTCTTTCCTCATATTGCAACAACGCGGCGCATTGATCCGCCAAATGCAAGATTGAGGCTTCTTTCCATGAACGATCTACTCAAGATACCCTGTGTGCTGATGCGCGGCGGAACATCGCGTGGACCGTTCTTTCTCGCTTCCGATCTCCCCCACGATCAGGCCGAACGGGACGCGGCCCTCCTCTCCATCATGGGCTCAGGCCATCCCTTGCAGATCGATGGCATTGGTGGCGGCAATCCGGTCACGTCGAAAGTGGCGATCATCGGCCCTTCCACGGTCAAGGGTGCCGATATCGACTATCTTTTCGCGCAAGTCCGCACCGACAGGCAATATGTCGACTATTCGCCCAATTGCGGAAATATGCTGGCTGCCGTCGGCCCCTTCGCGATCGAGGCCGGGCTTGTCGAGGCCCATGGCAACGACACGATTGTGCGCATTCACAACGTCAATACCAGCAAGCTGATCGAGGCGAAGGTTCCGACCCGCGGCCGCGAGGTTATCTATCTCGGCGACGCATCGATCGATGGTGTGCCGGGCCTCGCAGCGCCGATCGCCTTGACGTTCATGGATGCTGCGGGCGCAAAAACCGGCAGGTTGCTGCCGACAGGCAAAGCCGTAGACATGATCGACGGCGTGGAGGTGACGGCCATAGATTGCGCCATTCCGATGGTGCTGATGCGCGCGGCCGATCTCGGCCTGACCGGTTATGAGGACCCGCAGGCGCTCACCGCCAACAGCGATCTCATCGAGCGCATGACCCGCATCCGCATTCAGGCCGGCAAGCTGATGGGCATGGGTGATGTCACCGACATGGTCATTCCAAAGCCAGTGCTCGTCGCGCCCGCCCGCAGGGGCGGCACTCTTTCGGTGCGGTACTTCATGCCGAATGAATGTCATCCCGCACTGGCGACGACCGGCGCCGTTGGCATCGCGACCGCGGCCGTGAGCGAAGGCTCGGTTGCCTACGATTTGGCAGGCCGCCTTTCCGTGCCGACCCAGATCCGCATCGAACATCCTGCCGGCCGCCTCGACGTGCAGCTGGAAATGCGGGAGGGAGCAATAACCGCCGGGCTTGTGAGAACGGCGCGCAGACTTTTCGAAGGCTTCGCCTTCGCCAAACCGACCGCTGCAATTGAAGACGCAGCTTAAATACAGCCATATTGACACAAAACATGAAACAGGGAGGAGACCCTCATGCGTAAATACCTGCTTGCAACAGCAGCGCTCTGTGCGTTGGCAGCATCCGCGAATGCCGAATCCGTCAGGATGAGCGTAGGCTCGTACAACCTCAACAATCTGCCCTTCCCCGTGGCCGCCAGCCTCGGTTTCTATAAGGACGAGGGGCTTGACGTCACCACCGAGAACTTTGCCCAGGGCGGATCGAAGGTGCTCCAGGCACTCGTTGCCGGCTCCACCGACGTCGCCGTCGGTTTCTACGATCACACGATCCAGATGCAGTCGCAGAACAAGCACGTCGTGGGCTTCGTTCAGCTCGCCCGCAACTCGGGTCTGGTGCTGGCCGGCACGAACGATACCGACTTCGATCCGGCCAAGCCCGAAACGATCAAGGGCAAGAAGGTCGGCATCACCTCGCCCGGTTCTTCTTCGGACTTCTTCATTCGCTACTATATGAAGCAGCACAATCTGAGCGACAACGACATCTCCATCATCGGTGTCGGTTCGGGTGCTGCGGCCGTGGCCGCCCTGCAGCAGGGCAAGATCGATCTGCTCGTCAACTACGATCCCGCCGCGACAATCGTCGTCGAGCGTGGGCTGGGCAAGATTCTCATCGACGCCCGCAGCGATCAGGGCGCCAAGGATGTCTATGGCGGCATCTATCCGACCTCGGTCCTTTATGCGACGCAGGACTACATCAATGCCAATCCCGAAGTGATCCAGAAAGTGACCAACGCCACGGTTCGGGCGCTGCACTGGATGAAGCAGCATTCGGCGGAAGAAATCGTCGCAAAACTTCCCGATGATTTCGTGTCCGGCGACAAGCAGACCTACATCAAGGCCGTCGAAGCCGCCAAGGCGATCTTCTCCGAAGACGGCAAGTTCGAGCCTGCCGACCTTGAAACGCCGCTGGCCGTTCTGAAGAGCTTCAACGATGCGGTCGCAAAGGCGACCATCGATCTCAACACCACCTATACCAACAAGTTCGTCGAGGCCGCGGCTTCGAAGGGCGGAAACTGAGGATATGCCATGTCTTCGCCAGTGAGAAAGCTAGAGCCCGTGACGGAACTCAAACCCCAGCCGATGGTGGCAATCGATGACGTGACCATGGCATTTGGTTCGTTCGTTGCCGTTCAAAACGTCAACCTTAGGGTTGGCGATGGAGAGTTTCTCTCCATCGTCGGCCCCACCGGTTGCGGAAAATCCACCATCCTCAACGCCATCGCAGGGCTGCTGAAGCCTGCGCAAGGCAAGGTGTCAATCGATGGTACGGCCGTTCAGGGCGTACAGAACACCATCGGATATCTGTTCCAGCAGGATGCGCTTCTTCCCTGGAAGACGGCGTATCAGAATGTGGAACTCGGCCTGATGTTCCGTGGCGTCGCCGAGGATGAACGGCGCGCCAAGGTTATGGCCTGGCTCGAAAAGGTCGGCCTGAAAGGTTTTGGCGACCGTTTCCCGCACCAGCTCTCGGGTGGGCAGCGCAAACGCGTGCAGATGGCGCAGGCGCTCATCACCGAGCCGAAGGTCATCCTGATGGACGAACCCTTCTCCGCGCTGGATATCCATACCCGCCACCTGATGCAGAATGAATTGCTGCGCCTGTGGCAGGAGGACCGCCGCGCGGTGGTCATGATCACCCATGATCTTGAAGAGGCAATCGCGCTCGGAGACCGCGTCGTCGTTCTCGCGGCAGGCCCGAAAAGCCGCGTCATCGAAAGCTTCCCCGTTGATCTCGAACGGCCCCGCAACGTCGCCGAAATCAAACTCGATCCAAAATTCATGACGCTCTATCGCGATATATGGGCGTCCCTGCGTGGCGAAGTGGAGAAAAGCTATGCAAGCCGTTAATGTTCGTATCATCCAGGTCGCTCTTCTGGTCGTGCTCCTCGGCGGCTGGCAGCTTGGCGTTTCCTCGGGCGCCATCGACCGCTTCTTCTTCCCGGCCCCCTATGACATCGTCAAACAGGTCATTGCCTGGGTTGCCGATGCCGGGTTCTATAAACATGTCGGCATCACGCTCAGCGAAACCGTGCTTGGCTACGTCATCGGCACTGGTCTCGGCGTCGGCGCTGGTGTCTGGCTTGGCCTCAGCCCCTTCGTCGCCCGCGTGCTGGATCCCTTCATCAAGGCGGTCAACGCCATTCCACGTGTCGTTCTGGCGCCGATCTTCGTTCTCTGGCTTGGACTTGGCCTCTGGTCCAAGGTCGCTCTTGCGGTCACGCTCGTTTTCTTCGTCACCTTCTTCAACGCCATGCAGGGTGTGCGTGAAGTGAACCCGGTCGTGCTGTCCAATACCCGCATTCTCGGCGCCAAACGCTCTGACCTGCTGCGTCACGTCTACTTCCCGGCTGCAGCGAGCTGGATCCTGTCGTCGCTGCGCACCTCTGTCGGCTTTGCCGTGGTCGGCGCGATCATCGGCGAATATCTGGGAGCTTCCGCGGGTCTCGGTTACCTGATTGCCCGCTCCGAAGGCAACTTCGATGCGGTCGGCGTCTTCGCAGGCATCATCATCCTTGCGGTTTTCGTCCTCATCATCGATCTCATTCTCGATGTTGCAGAGAAAAAGCTGATCACCTGGCGGCCGAATAACGGTGAAGAACGACCTGCATAGGACTTCCTTCCACCTGTCTCAAATCAAACGGGGCGGCCAGTAGGTCGCCCCATTTCTATTGCTGCCACAGGCCGGAGCCTGCGCAACCGCCTGCTTGGATTTCCTGCGAAGGGGAGCGGACGGCGTAATCGATGCAAAGCATGCCAGGCCCACCAAAGCTGTGGGTTCCCCGCCAACTCACAATTTATTGTGGTTGCACTTCTGAGAAATTTGGCCTTGTTTGTGGGCTCAAAATACTCATGGGGAAAGAAAACAATGTCCATAACAACAACAGTTCGCACTACTCTGCTGCTCGGATCGCTTCTGTTCGGCGCCAGTTCCGCACTCGCGGAAACAGTTCTGCATCGTGGCAATTCTGGGGAACCGCAGACGCTCGATCAGGCGCAGACGTCGATCAATATCGAAGCCTTCATCCTGAAAGACCTTTATGAAGGTCTCACCATCTACGATGCTGCAGGCAAGATCGTTCCCGGTACGGCGGAAAGCTGGACGCTGTCTGACGATGGCACCGTCTACACGTTCAAACTGCATGCGGATGCAAAATGGTCGGATGGCACGCCGGTAACGGCTGGCGACTTTGTATTCTCCTACCAGCGCGTCGAAGACCCGAAGACTGCCGCGAAATATGCGAATATTCTTTACCCGATCAAGAACGCCGAAAAGATCAACAAGGGTGAAATCCCGGTTGATCAGCTTGGCGTGAAAGCGGTGGATGACAAGACGCTTGAGATCACGCTTGAGCGCGCAACACCGTTCTTCCTTGAGCTTCTTGCTCACCAGACGGCCCTGCCGATTTCCAAAGCAGCCTACGAAAAGAACGGCGCTGACTTCGTAAAGCCGGGCGTCATGGTTTCGAACGGTGCTTACAAACTCGAAGCACATGTTCCCAACGACAGCCTGACGGTCGTCAAGAACGCCGACTTCTGGGATGCGTCGAACACCAAGATCGACAAGGTCATCTTCTACCCGATTGACGACCAGGCCGCCTCCGTTCGTCGTTTCGAAGCCAAGGAAATGGACCTCGCATACAATTTTTCTGCGGACCAGATCGACCGCCTGCGCAAGTCCTATGGCGAACAGGTTCACGTTTCGCCGACGCTTGCGACCTACTATTACACCTTCGACACCCGCGAAGCCCCGTATGACGACGTGCGTGTGCGCCAGGCCCTTTCCATGGCCGTGGACCGCGATTTCCTCGCCAAGGAAATCTACAGCGGTTCCCAGGTTCCGGCCTACTCCATGGTTCCCCCGGGCATGGATTCCTACGGCGAGCCGGCAAAGGCCGATTTTGCCACGCTTTCCCAGCTCGACCGGGAAGACGAGGCACTCAAGCTCATGAAGGACGCCGGTTACGGTGAGGGCGGCAAGCCGCTTGCAATCGAAATTCGCTACAACACCAACCCCAATCATGAGCGCGTCGCGACGGCTATCGCGGATATGTGGAAGAACACGTTCGGCGCGAAGGTGTCGCTGGTGAACCTCGACGTTGCCTCGCACTACGGCTACCTTCAGGAGGGCGGCAAGTTCAACGTGGCGCGTGCCGGTTGGGTTGCCGACTATGCGGATGCGGAAAACTTCCTCGCTCTTTCGGTATCCTCCAACAAGACCTTCAACTATTCGAAGTTCAACAACGCCGAATACGACTCGCTGATGCAGAAGTCCTACAACGAGAAGGACCCTGCCGCTCGCTCCAAGCTGCTGCATGAGGCAGAAACCATCCTCATGAAGGAACAGCCGGTCGCTCCGCTTCTGACGCAGGCCGATCTCTGGCTGGTGTCCAACCGGGTCAAGGGTTGGGTCGACAATGCTGCCAACGAACACCTCAGCCGCTTCCTGAGCGTTTCCGAATAAGCAGCACTGGCACGGTGGCTGACACCACCGTGCCATGCCGGAGCCCGAAAAACCATGATCTCGTTTATCCTGCGCCGTTTGGCGAGCGCCGTGCCGACTTTGTTTATCGTCGTCACGATTTCGTTTTTCCTGATGCGTTTCGCGCCGGGTGGTCCGTTCAATCTTGAACGTCCCCTGCCGCCGCAGACGATGGAAAACCTGATGAGAACCTATCATCTGGATGAGCCATTATGGCGCCAGTATCTCATCTACCTCCGCAATGCCGTCACCGGCGATTTCGGTCCGAGCTACATCTACAAGGACAATACCGTCGCCCAGCTGATCGGCAAAGGTCTGCCGTATTCGCTGGAACTCGGCAGTTATGCGCTGTTGCTGGCGCTGGTGGGCGGTGTTCTTGCCGGCACCCTGGCCGCGCTCCGGCAGAACAGTGCCTTCGATTTCTCGCTCATGTCGATTTCAACTGTTGGCATCACCGTGCCGAACTTCGTTGTTGCGCCCGTACTCACGCTCGTCTTCGCCGTGATACTCGGACTTCTGCCCGCAGGCAGCTGGGGTGATGGATCGCTCAGATATCTCATTCTTCCGATGATCGCGCTCGCCTTGCCGCAGCTTGCGGTTATCGCGCGCCTGACACGCGGCGCCATGATCGAAGCCCTGCGGATGGACCATATCCGCACCGCCAAGGCTTATGGTCTTCCCGCGCGCAGCGTGGTCGTGCTGCACGCCATGCGCGCTGCGATGCTGCCCGTCGTTTCTTATCTCGCGCCCTGTGCCGCCGCTCTCCTCACGGGTTCGGCGGTCATCGAGACGATCTTCACGATCCCCGGTGTCGGGCGCTACTTCGTTCTTGGCGCCATCAATCGAGACTATACGCTAGTGATGGGAACCGTTGTTCTCGTCGCCATTTTCGTCATCGTTTTCAATCTCCTGGTCGATATTCTCTACGGCCTGCTTGATCCGAGGGTCAGACATGACTGATATCCCCGGCACTGTTGCCCATCAACCGATGGTGAAAAGCCGAAGCCTGTTCCAGCTCGCGGCCCTGCGTTTCAGACGAAACAAGGCGGCCATGGCGGGTTCGATCATGCTCCTGCTGATCACGCTTTTCTCCTTCATCGGTCCGAACTTCCTCACCCACACCTATGATCAGGTGTTTTCGTCCTATGTCTCCGTGGCGCCCAGCCTTGAGCCGCGCCCTGACGTAAACAACCTTCAGGGTGTGATGGAGGGCGTTGCCGGCCGGGCGCGCGTGGAGCTGAAGGAATTTTCCGTTGAAGGGCAGACCTTCACGGCGACCATCACCTCCAGCAGCGCAATCGACCCGCGCGCGACCCGCTATTTCGACCGCGCCAATGAATTTGAGAACACCAAGGTCGTGGCCACCGAAGACGAGGGTCAAACGCTGAAGCTGGAAGGCGACGTCAACCGCGAATACTTCTTCTTCGGCACGGATTCGAACGGTCGCGACATGCTGGCCCGGGTGATGCTGGGTGGGCAGATCTCGATCGCCGTCGGCATTCTGGCCAGCCTTGTTTCGCTGGGGATCGGCGTCCTTTACGGCGCAACGGCTGGATATATCGGCGGGCGTGTCGACAATGTGATGATGCGTTTCGTCGAAATCCTCTATTCGCTGCCCTTCGTCTTTCTGGTTGTCGTTCTCGTGGTGTTCCTCGGCCGCAGCTTCATCCTGATCTTCCTGGTCATCGGTGCGGTGGAATGGCTTGATATGGCGCGTATCGTCCGTGGCCAGACGCTTGCCCTGAAGCGACGGGAATTTGTGGGCGCCGCCCAGGCGTTGGGTTTGAGCGACTGGCAGATCATCCGCCGTCACATCATTCCCAATACGATCGGGCCCGTTGTCGTGTTCGTCACGGTCGTCGTCCCCAAAGTCATTCTTCTGGAAAGCTTCCTCTCCTTCCTCGGCCTTGGCGTGCAAGCGCCGCTGACGAGCTGGGGGGCGCTGATTTCCGAAGGTGCCAACAATATCCAGTCGGCCCCGTGGCTCCTGATATTTCCGGCGATCTTCTTCGTGCTGACCCTGTTCTCACTCAATTTTGTGGGCGACGGGTTGCGTGATGCACTCGATCCCAAGGATCGTTGACATGAATACGACATCTGAAACCATCCTCACCGTCCGCGACATCAAGGTTGAATTCACCACGCCCGATGGCACCGTGAATGCCGTCAAGGGCATCGATCTTGACGTCAAACAGGGCGAAACGCTTGCCGTCGTCGGCGAATCCGGTTCCGGCAAAAGCCAGACCATGATGGGCATCATGGGACTGCTGGCATCAAACGGCATAATTCAGGGCTCGGCAAAATATCGTGGACGCGAGCTGATCGGTCTGCCGGTCAACGAACTGAACGATATCCGCGGTGCGAAAATCACCATGATTTTCCAGGAACCGATGACCTCGCTCGATCCTCTTTACCGGATCGGCGCGCAAATCGCCGAACCGATCATCCACCACAGGGGTGGCAGCAAAAGGCAAGCGCGTGCACGCGTTCTCGAACTCCTGAAGCTCGTTGGAATTCCTGAGCCGGAACGGCGTATAGACAGCTACCCGCATGAGCTTTCCGGCGGTCAGCGCCAGCGCGTGATGATCGCCATGGCGCTCGCGAACGAGCCGGACATTCTGATTGCCGATGAACCGACCACTGCGCTCGACGTGACTATACAGGCGCAGATCCTCGACCTTCTGAAGTCGTTGCAACAACGCTTCGGTATGGCCGTCGTCCTGATCACACACGATCTCGGCGTGGTCC
The DNA here is from genome assembly GCF_048298475.1 of Agrobacterium sp. El2ro-1b. Classification (NCBI taxonomy): domain Bacteria; kingdom Pseudomonadati; phylum Pseudomonadota; class Alphaproteobacteria; order Hyphomicrobiales; family Rhizobiaceae; genus Agrobacterium; species Agrobacterium sp. El2ro-1b. Next base: position 633,244 of record NZ_CP103459.1, read on the forward strand.
GTCATTTCGCCAATCGCGTTGCTGTCATGCGCCGCGGCGAAATCGTTGAGACCGGCACGACGGAAGATATCTTCGAGCGCCCGCAGGCGGACTACACCAAGATGCTTCTCGATGCAGAACCCAGCGGGCACAAGCCAGCAGTCGGCAGCGAGGCACCCGTCGTTCTCTCCGGCAAGAATGTGACGATCGATTATAAAATTCCGGGTGGCTTCCTGTCGAAGTCCAGCAAATTCCGGGCCGTCGACAGCGTCAATGTCAACCTTCACCAGGGACAGACCATCGGCATTGTCGGTGAATCCGGATCCGGCAAGTCCACGCTCGGTCGTGCGCTTCTGCGTCTCATCGTTTCGGAAGGCCGCATTTTCTTCGGCGAAACGGAGATCACCGGCCTTGACCGAAAGGCCATGCGGCCGTTGCGGCGGCATTTGCAGCTTGTGTTTCAGGATCCCTATGGCTCGCTTTCGCCCAGGCAGACGGTGGGTGAGATCATCACCGAAGGCCTGTTCGTGCATGAGCAACAGCTCAGCCGGGCGGAGCGGGACAAGCGGGCAATCGAAGCGCTGAAAGAAGTCGGTCTCGATCCCGCTGCCCGCAATCGCTACCCTCACGAGTTTTCAGGCGGACAACGTCAGCGTATCGCCATTGCCCGCGCGATCATCCTCAAGCCCGAGGTCGTCATCCTCGATGAACCGACATCGGCGCTGGACCGGTCCGTTCAAGGACAGGTTATCGATCTTCTGCGCGAGCTGCAGAAGACGCACGGCCTTTCCTACATCTTCATCAGCCACGACCTTTCGGTTATCAAGGCGATTTCGGATTACGTCATCGTCATGAGAAACGGAAAAATCGTGGAGGAGGGAGAGACGGACGCCATATTCAACAGGCCGACGGCTGACTATACCAAAACACTCATCAAATCCGCGTTTTCGGCGGAAGTGGCGTAATAGATTGTCGCCCGATCTTACCGGGCGGCCTCATTCTTCAGCGACGGCGGGGAATTTCCATACGCGCGTAGCCCCGCCGCCGCCTAGAGAATGTTGCCGATGCAGACATATTTGAGTTCGGTATATTCCTCGATACCGTGGCGGGAACCTTCGCGCCCCAGACCTGACATCTTGACGCCGCCAAAGGGGGCCTCGGCGGTGGAGATAGCCCCCGTATTGACGCCGACCATGCCATATTCAAGCGCCTCGGCGACCCTGAATACACGGGAAAGATCACGCGCATAAAAATAGGATGCGAGACCGAAATCGGTATTGTTGGCCTGCGCGATCACATCCTCTTCGTCTTCGAAACGGAAAAGCGGGGCGAGCGGCCCGAATGTCTCCTCACGCGCGACCTGCATGTCGGCGGTCACGTTGCGCAGGATCGTCGGCTCGAAAAAATTGCCGCCGAGCGCATGCCTGCTGCCGCCCGAGGCAATTTGCGCGCCTTTTGAGAGCGCATCGGCGATATGGGCCTCGACTTTGGCAACGGCGTTACCATCGATGAGCGGGCCCAGAATGCTTCCCTCTTCCAACCCGTTACCGACCTTCAGCCCCGATACCGCCCGCGCAAATTTTTCAGCAAAGGCATCATAAACACCGCTCTGCACATAAAGTCGGTTGGCGCAGACGCAGGTCTGGCCGTTGTTGCGGAACTTGGCAATCAGCGCCCCTTCGACAGCCGCGTCGAGATCGGCATCATCAAATACGATGAAGGGCGCATTGCCGCCGAGTTCCAGTCCGAGTTTCTTGATCGTCGGCGCGCATTGCCGGTAAAGATGTTCTCCCGTGCGTGTCGAGCCGGTGAAGGTCAGAAGACGAATATCCGGGCTTGAGGTCAGCACGCCGCCGATTTCTGCGGCAGGCCCCGTCACGATGCTGAAAAGTTCGGGCGGCAGGCCCGCGCGCTCGGCGAGAATGGCGAGGGCGATGGCCGAAAACGGCGTCTGCGGTGCGGGTTTCAGCACCACCGCGCAGCCGGCAGCGAGCGCCGGGCCGATCTTGCGGGTAATCATGGCATTGGGGAAATTCCACGGCGTGATGGCCGCGACGACGCCGACCGGCTGGCGCAGAACGAGGATGCGCTTGTCGGCCTGATGACCGGGGACCGTCTCACCATTGATACGGCGCGCCTCTTCGGCAAACCACTCGATGAAGCTTGCCCCATAGGCGATTTCGCCTTTGGCTTCCGCGAGCGGTTTTCCCTGTTCCAGCGTCAGGATCAAGCCGAGATCGTCACGGTTTTCCATGACGAGCCGGTGCCACGCCTTCAGGATCGTCGCACGCTCGCCGGCTGTGCGGCGCGCCCATGCTTTCTGGGCAAGCACGGCAGCAGTGATAGCCGCCTGCGTTTCCGTTGCGCCAAGTTCGGGAACTTGTCCGACGATTTCCCCCGTCGCGGGATTGCGGATCGTCGCCGTCCCGCGGCTATCGCAACCGATCCAGCGGCCGGCCACGGGCACTTTCTCACAGAAGAGCGTAGGGTCATTCAGATGCATGGAGCTGATCTTTCAACAGAAAACCTGGGCTGACGCCGGGTCGAAGGCCAGATGAACGAGGTCGCCCCGGTTGAGACCGGAAATCGCTTCGTGGCCGAAGGGCAGTCGCACGGCAAGCGGTTCGCCCGAGCCGGTACGGGCCACCACATGGACATTGTTGCCAAGGAAGGTGATGTCGCTGACCGTGGCCTGAAAACCGGCGGAAGCAACCGGTCTGCTGCGGCTGAGCTGCAGGCGTTCCGGACGCAGCATCAGTGCCGCTTTCTTGCCCGGTGCGGCCTCACCATGCATGGGAATATGATCAAAGACGATATCGCGGCCCAGCGACACCGTGGCCTTGCCGCCGGATGCCGCGAGGAGATCGCAGGCGATGAAATCGCTGTCACCGATGAATTCAGCCACAAAACGGGTGGTCGGGTGGGCGTAAAGTTCCGGCCCCGTGCCGATCTGATCGATAACCCCTTTCGAAAATACAGCGATCCGGTCAGAAAGACGCAAGGCTTCTTCCTGATCATGGGTGACGTAGAGGATCGTCACTTCCGTCTGCTGGTGGATGCGGCGGATTTCGAACTGGATTTCTTCGCGCAGCTTCTTGTCGAGCGCCGACAGCGGCTCATCCATCAGAAGCACCGGCGGATCATAAGCAAGCGCACGCGCCAGCGCCACGCGCTGCTGCTGGCCACCGGACATTTGTGCAGGCTTTCTGTCCTCGAAACCTTCGAGGCGGACGAGACGTAGCATCTCCTTCACCTTGGCATCGATGTCCGCCTTGCTCTTGCGGCGAACCTTCAGCGGGAAGGCGATATTCTCGCCGACCGACAGATGCGGAAACAGGGTGTAACGCTGGAAGACCATGCCGATATTGCGCTTGTGCGATGGCGTCGACAGCAGGCTCTCGCCGTTCAGCAGGATATCCCCCGCCGTCGGCTGCTCGAAGCCGGCAAGGATGTATAGCGTGGTGCTCTTGCCCGAACCGGATGGACCGAGAAAGGTCATGAACTCGCCCGGCTGAACGTCGAGATTGACATCCTGAACGGCGACGACCGGTCCGTATTGCTTGCGGATTCCGCGAATTTGCAGGAGCGGTTTAGTCATGTTTTCAGTCCTTTTCGCACAGCCGCAACAAGCAGCATGAGAATGATGGTCACCGCGATGAGAAGCGTGGAGGCGGCGGCGATGACGGGCGTCAGATCCTGACGCAGCGTCGCCCAGATTTTCACCGGCAGCGTCTGCAATGTCGGGCTTGCCATGAAGATAGCCAGCACCACCTCATCCCAGGAGGTGAGGAAGGAAAAGATGGCCGCCGAAAACAGCCCGTGGCTGATGGCGGGAAGCGTGATGCGGATTTTTGCCTGCAACGGGCTCGCGCCGCACAGCACTGCCGCATCCTCGATCGACTTGTCGAAACCCTCGAGCGCGCCGGTCAGCGCCAGAATGGAGAAAGGCAGTGCGACGACGAGATGGGCGATGACAAAGCCGGTCGTGGTGCCGGCAAGGCCGAGCTTCAGGAAAAAGGCGTATAGCGCCACCGCAAGCACCACGACGGGCAGGATCATCGGCGTCATGAACAGCGCGCGCAACGTGCCGCGCCCGAGGAAACGTCCGCGTACCAGCCCGAAGGAAGCCACGAGACCGATCAGCACGGAGAGTACCGTGACCATCAACGCAATGCGCAGGCTCGTCCAGGCGGCCTCCAGCCATCTGGGATCGGCGAAGAAATCCACATACCATTTCAGCGTCCAGCCGGGCGGCGGAAAGATCAGCCATTGCGACGAGCCGAAGGACAAAGCGGCGATGAAAACGATCGGGAGGATCAGAAATGCCGACGTCAGCACGGTGATAAGAAGGAGCAGCCATTTCCACAGGCCGAGACTGTTATAGTTCAAAAGCATCTCAGCGCCCCCCTGCCCCGGCTGCGCCGAAAAATTTCAGCTGCACCGCATAAAGAGCCAGAGTGACCACCAGAAGGACGAAGGCGGCGGCCCCGCCCATGCCCCAATTTACCAGTGACTGCACGAATTGGGCGATGAGTTCGGCCAGCATCATGTTCGCCGTGCCGCCGAGCAACGCCGGGGTGACGAAATAACCGAGCGACATCACGAAGACCATCAGCGCACCGGCCATCATGCCGGGTGCGGCAAGCGGAATGAGAACGCGCGTCAGTGCCTGCCAGCGGCTGGCGCCGCACAGAGACGCTGCCTGCAGAATGGCCGGGTCGATCTTGCGGATCACGCCATAGAGCGGAATGATGATGAAAGGCAGCATGATATAGGTCATGCCGATCGTCACGCCGGTGAGATTGTTGACCAGTGCCAGCGGCTTATCAATGATGCCAAGGCCCATCAGCGTCTTGTTGACCACGCCTGTTCGCTGCAACAGCACCATCCAGGCATAGGTGCGGGCCAGAAGATTGGTCCACATCGACAGAAGCAGGATGGCAAAAACGATGGAGGCAAGCCGCGAGGGCATGATGGCAAGCGCCCAGGCGACCGGGAAACCGATTGCCAGCGACACGACCGTCACCAGTGCCGACACCGCGAAAGTATTGAAGAAAATCTTCAGATAGGTGGAGCTGCCCAGGAGTTCGGCATAGTTGCCGAGGCCGAGGACGGGTTCGGTCACGCTACGCGACAGCAGGATGAGGACAGGAACGACAAAGAACAGGATGAGGAGACCAAGCGCCGGCAAGGTGGCGGCAAAATTACCGGCCCGGAAGGGCATGCCCACCTTCGGCCTGGGTCTGACTGTTTCATCGGTAAGCGAGACCATGTCCAAACCTCCCGGACGTGAAAATTGCGCGGGCGCCCGTGGCAGCCCGCGCCGTTATCTTATTTCGCCTGCCAGGCGTACCAGCGCTCGCCGATTTCATCGCGATGCTGTGCCCAGTAGTTCATGTCGGCATTGACCTGGCTTTCCGTCTGCTGGTCCGGCAGAGATTTGGCGATTTTCGCATCCATCAGCTTGGCGGATTCGATATTAACAGGCGCATAACCCGTCGCTGTCGCCATATCTGCCTGCGCCTGTGCGGACGTCGCCAAGGCGATGAACTTCATCGCCGCATCCTTGTTCTTCGTTCCCTTCGGGACAACGAGCGAATCCGCCGCAGTGATATTCTGCGCCCAGGATGTCTCCACCTTGACGCCGCTCTGCTCGAGAGCGGTCATGCGGCCGTTCCAGACGCTGCCGAAGGGTGCTTCGGCGGACGCAATCAACTGCTGCGACTGCGCGCCGCCGGACCACCAGATGATATCGGATTTGATCGTGTCGAGCTTCTTGAAAGCACGGTCGAGATCAAGCGGATAAAGCTTGTCGGCCGTAACGCCGTCGGCCAGAAGCGCTGCCTCGATCACGCCCGGCGCCGACCACTTGTAAAAGGTACGCTTGCCCGGAAATTTAGCCGTATCGAAGAGATCGGCCCAGCTCTTGGGGCAGGCAGCAACTGAATCGACATTGCAGCCGATGACGAAGGAATAATAGAAGCTGCCGACAGAATAATCCGTCACGAAACGAGGGTCGAGCTTCGTTTTGTCGATGACGCTGAAATCCAGCTTTTCAAGCAGACCCTTGGGGCCGGCCTGCGCGGCATAGTCGCCTTCGACATCGACCACATCCCATGTCACGCCGTTGGCCTCGACCATGGCTTTCAGCTTGCCATAGTCGGTCGGACCGTCCTGCAAAACGTTGATGCCGGTCTCCACCATGAATTTCTCAGCCCAGGCCGCTTTCTGGGCGTCCTGCGTGGTTCCCCCCCAGCTGGAAAAGACCAGGTCATTCGCCTGAGCGGCTGTGCCGAGGGCGAAAAGTGCTGCGCATGTCGACAATACCAGTTTCGATCTCATGTTCCCTTACTCCGTTTAGAGTTTGTTGTTGGCATGCACGTCTTTGCCGGTACTTTTTCACATCAACGGTGAAAACCGCGCCGGCTTCATGATCTTGTTTTCCGCGACTTCGATGAGATCACGGATTTTCGGCAGGAAGGATAACCAGCGCGGATCGGCCATCAGCCGCGCGCGCCGTTCATCGCGGTCGTCAAGACTTGAAAACGCCCAGATATGGACGATCTCGTTGATGGGGCCGATCTCGGAAAAGAAGTAACCCACCAACTCGCCGAGATGGCTCTTCTGGATTTCGATGCCCTCGTCCTCGACGACCTTGAGATAGGCCGGGATGGCGCCGTTCTTCAGCCGATAGGTGCGGATCTCGTAAAACATCGGCTCACCGCATCACGAAAGGATCGGGGATCGGATCGTCGGATGTTCTGAGCCAGATGGTCTTGGTGCGCGTGTAATCGAGCGCTGCCGCAAGCCCGCCCTCACGGCCGTCTCCCGAAAGGCCGAAGCCGCCAAAGGGCGCAATCGGCGAAACCGCGCGATAGGTATTCACCCAGACGATGCCCGCGCGGATTGCCTTCATCAGACGATGGGCCCGTGTCAGGTTCTGCGTGAAGACGCCGGAGGCAAGGCCATAGACGGTGTCATTGGCAAGCGAAATGGCTTCCGCTTCGGTTTCGAAGGAAACAACCGAAAGGACCGGGCCGAAAAACTCCTTTTCCATCGAGGGGGATCGAATGCCGTCACAATCGAGAATGGTCGGCCGATAGAAATAACCTTCACTCTCCACAGGCGCGCCGCCCGTCACCACCTTCGCGCCGGCATCTACCGAGGCAGAAACCAGCGAGATGATGTGCTTCCTCTGACGCTCCGTTGCAAGCGGCCCCACTTCCGTCGCCATATCCAAAGGCGAACCGATGCGGATCGCCTCGGCCTTTGCCGCCAGAATCTGGAGAAAACGGTCCTTGACGGTTTTTTCGATTATCAACCGCGAACCGGCAACGCAGCTTTGGCCGGTCGCTGCGAAGATACCTGCCACCTGGGCGTTTGCCGCACTTTCGAGATCGGCATCGGCAAAAACGAGGATCGGCGATTTGCCGCCGAGTTCCAGCGATGTGGAGGCAAGATTTTCGGCCGAGTTGCGGACGATATGACGCGCCGTTTCCGGGCCGCCGGTGAAGGCGATATGGGCGACCTTCGGATGCGTGGTGAGGGCGTTGCCGCATGAGGCGCCGAAACCGGTAACAACGTTGATGACACCGGCGGGAAAACCAGCCTCATGCACCAGCCGGGCAAATTCCAGAAGCGGTGCCGGGCCATCTTCCGATGCCTTGACGACGATAGTGCAGCCGGCGGCCAGCGCCGGACCGATCTTCACGGCGGCAAGGAAAAGCTGGCTGTTCCACGGCACGATTGCCGCGACAACGCCGACCGGTTCGCGCCGCAGCCAGACATCCATGTCCGGCTTGTCGATCGGCAGGTAGGCGCCTTCGATCTTGTCGGCCAGACCCGCATAATAGCGATAATAGTCGGCGACATAGGCAATCTGCGCCGACGTTTCGCGGATGATCTTGCCGGTATCGCGGGTTTCGAGTTCGGCGAGCGTCTTCGCATTTTCCGCAACCAGATCGGCCAGCCGGTAAAGCAGCTTGCCGCGCTGCGTCACCGTCAGTTTCGACCAGGCGGCATCCTCGTAAAGCGCCCGGTGCGCGGCCGCGACCGCCCGGCCGATATCCGCCTCACGGCTTTCCGGCATTTCGGCCCACGGCTGGCCGGTTGCTGGATCGAGGCTGGAAAAGCTGGCCTCACCATCCTCGAAACATCCGTCGATATAGCACTGAAAACGGCGCATCATCTTACTCCGCAAAAGCCGGCATGACATCGGACAGGAAACGCTCCAGCGACGCTTTCTTGCGCTCGAAGCTCATGCCCGTATCGATCCAGAAGGAATATTCGTCATAACCCATGGCCTCGTAGGCCTTGAGCCGGGCAATGACCTCATCGGCATCGCCGACGACATTGTTCTTGCGCATGACATCGCCGGAAAGCATGGCGTTTCCGGCGATATCCTCTGGCGCAATACGCTCGATCAGACCCTGATGGACCGGCTTCTCGTTTTTGAACCAGGCGAAGAAGTAATTGTAATAAACGCTCATCTCATGGGCGGCCTGCGCAATATCGGCTTCGTCGGAACCGACATAGGTATGGCGCAGCAGCATGATTTTCGGGCGCTGTTTTTCCGGGTTCTTGGCGCAGGCATCGTTGAAGCGACCCATCAGGGTTTCCACCTCGTCGTCGCCCTGCCACAGCGGCGTCACCTGCACATTGCAATCATTGGCGACGGCGAATTCGTGGGAATTCGGATCGCGCGCCGCCACCCAGATCGGCGGAAAGGGTTGCTGCAACGGCTTGGGGGCGGAAGTCGTGGCCGGAAATTTGAAGAACTCGCCGTCATGGGCGTAATCGCCCGCCCACACGCCCTTGATGGCGGGGATCAATTCGCGCATGCGTTGGCCGGCGCCCCAGGCATCGAGGCCGGGAAGCAGCCGCTCATACTCGAACGAATAAGCACCGCGGGCAATGCCGATATCGAGACGGCCATCACAGATGAGATCCGTCATCGCCGCTTCGCCGGCAAGCTTGATCGGATGCCAGAAAGGCGCGATGACAGTGCCGGTGCCGAGACGCGCCGTTTTCGTGCGGCGCGCGAGATCGGCTATCGTCACGAAGGGGTTGGGCGCAATGGTGAAATCCATGCCGTGATGCTCGCCGGTCCAGATGGCATGCATGCCGCCGCGATCGGCGATTTCGCAAAGGGTGACGAATTCCTCATAGAGGGTCTTGTGATCCTGCGAGGCGTCCAGCCGCTCCATATGAACGAAGAGGGAAAATTTCATGGGTTTACCGCCTTCATGGAAATGGGATGGACCTTGCCGGCGATCTCGTTACCGACATAGACGCCGAAATTGCCGATGGAGCTTTCCAGCGCGAATCGATTGACGATATCCGCCGTTGCGCCGGAGTCGAATTTTACGGAACCGAGCGCGCCGGGCGACAGGAAGCGGCCCTGACGCGGTGCATCATCGCCCTCGGCAAGTGCGTGGTAAACGATATGCTGGCGTCCATCCGCCTTGTTTTCATAAACGGAGTAGAGAAAACCCGTCCTGACGGAGAGGCCCGTCAGTTCCTCAAGCCGCGACGTCAGCGCAGCAACCGGATCGCCACCCGCGACGACGCAGCCGGGCAGCGACAGAACATCATCCCCGACAAGGTAAATCTCGCCACGCCGTTCGAGAACCGCGCCGACGACAATTTCACCCTCAGCCGCTGCTGACACCGCCTTGGCGGCCAGCATCGGCGTGAAATATCCGCCGCGCGCATAACCGAGACCATTCAGGCCGCTATTGTCGAAAGCATCGATACGGCCGAGCAGGATGACATGGTCACCCGCCTCGATAACCTCCTGCATGGTGCATTCGAACCAGGCTGCGACTTCAGCAAAGACGGGCGAACCCTGCGGCGCATCCGACCATTCGGCGGCAGCAAAACGATCCTCCACCGGGCGCGCGAAGGTATTGGACAGGTCCTTCTGGCTTTCCGACAAAACGTTGACGGCGAAGTTCTTCGCACCGGTCATCGTCGCGAAATTGCGCGAGGTGCGTGCGAGGCAGATCAAGAGCAGCGGCGGATCGAGCGATACCGAAGTGAAGGAATTTGCGGTGAAGCCCACGGGCTTTCCCGCATCATCCCGCGTGGTCACGATCGTTACTCCCGTCACGAAAGCGCCAAAGGCGTCGCGCAGGGCGCGCGGGTCAAGCGTTGCAACAGTCATTGCGGCTCCTCCTCAATAGCCAGCCATTCGGCCATCAATGCATTGACAGTTTCAGGTGCGGTCAGATTGACCATATGCCGGTGCGCCTCGACGATACGAGCGTAACCGCGCGGCGTGATCGCCGCCATCTGCTGGGCCATCAGCGGCGTCGAATTCGGATCGTCAGAGCCGGTCAGAAACAGCGCCGGGCAGGTGACCGACGGCCAGCGATCGGCATAAGTCTCGTCACCACCAGCAAAGGCCGTATAGGCAACCGCGTAACCTTCCGGATCGACCATTTCCAGCCAGCCGCGTGTCAGTTCCCGCGCATGCTGGCTCTTGGCGTCATCGCCGAACCAGCGCAGCAGTGGGCCTTGCTTGTCGACGCCTTCGGTGCGGATGGCCGCAGCCCGCGCAAGCACCGCCGCCTTCGCCGCGGGATCACGGCGATAGACACCATTCAGGTAACCGACGCGCGCGACACGATCACCAAAGCTCGCAGCGGCACCGCCGGAAATCAGCGCTCCCATGGAATGGCCGGCGACATTGGTGCGGGTGATCCGCATATCGTCCAGAAAACGGCCGAACCAGCCGACAAAATCCGTAAGCGTGCTGCCCGCAGGCAACCGTTCGCTGCCGCCATGACCAGGCATATCGACCGCGATGACACGGTGCGTGCGGGAAAAGACGTCGATCTGCGGCTCCCAGGCTTCAAGCCGCATGCCGACGCCGTGGATGAGGATCAGCTCTTCGCCGGCACCGGCTTCGAAATAGGCCGCCCCACCCTCGGTCATCTTGCGAGGGAGCGCGGCAGCACCTGCCTTTGCAACATTGACCCTTGAGGTGGTGGCAGCCTCGTGCATTGATGTCACCCTCAAACGCCGGCCGGGTTGGCAACGTCCTGACCGAGATCCTGCAGATCCTGGTAACGGTCGCCAATACGGTGATGGGGCCGGCCGCCAACGGAAGCACCGAGCGCCACGACGATCTCGTCTGCGGCCGGGGCATCGGGAATGGCGGTCTGGATGGTCAGATAATGCGAGCGGCGGCCCTCGTCGTTCTTGTCCATCAGCGGGATCATGATCGGTGCATTGCCCGGACCACGGGTGTTGCAGAAGGCGAGGTAAGACTTGGCGCCCACCGCCTGACGATAGTGATTACCGAAGCGCAGCGTGTGAATGAGCGCGGAGGCATGTTCGATTTCGCCGTCCAGCCCGACAACCGCCGCCTTGCCATAGGCCTCCACGGCCTCGCCAGAGCCAACGGCATCAAGGATCATCTTCGTAAGCAGCTCCCCGAGCACCGGCGCACCGGCATGGATTTCCGGCTTCAGGTTTTCCACGAAACCTTTTCCCGCCCAGGGATTTTTCACCACCGCAATCGCGCTGAACAGCTTCAGAGGCGTTGCGGCAACCTTGCCTCCCTCAATCAACGTCGTTTCGACCTGCAGCAGGGTCTTGCGGATCTGGATGGACATGGGCGTTTTCTCCGTAAATATGATGTCTTATGGTATGCCATAATATATAGCTGTCAAGTACCGCATGACTTTTCGTCAAAAAGTCGAAAATCATCAAATTTAACAGCGATTTATGGCTTAGAATTCCGCGATGCTTCCGTCATAGGCCAGCTCATATAGCCTCGTCATTTCGGCAACTGTGGGCTCTCGCGGGTTGTTGGCCGGCGTGCCGGAAGCGAGGCCCTGCCGCACCATTTCCGGCACAAGTTCGAGATAGCGGCTCCTGTCGATACCGAACTCTTGTGGGGTCGGCACCTTCAGCCGCCTGTTCAGGCTGAGGAATGCCTCCACCAGCTTCGCACCGGAGACCTGATCACTATCTGTCGCGGCGGCACAGCCGAGCGCCCGCGCGGCCGCAGCATAATGCGGAAGAGCGGAATTCAGCGAAAACTGCGTGACGAGCGGCAGCACCATCGCATTCGACATGCCGTGCGGCACATGGAAAAACGCGCCGACGGGACGGCTGAGGCCATGGATCAGTGCGGTCGACGTATTGGAGACGGCAAGCCCGGCATGGGTCGCGCCCAGCATCATCGCTTCACGCGCATCCCGGTCATCAGGGTTATCAGCCACTTTTTCAAGATTGGCGCCGATCAGCTTCAGGGCGGAAAGCGCCAGCGCCTCGGAATGGGCGTTACCATTGCGGTTGACCAGCGCCTCCAGCGCATGGGTCAGCGCATCGATGCCGGTATCGACCGTGACACGGTAAGGACATGTCAGCGTCAGCTCATAATCGATGATGGCCGCGACCGGCAAAGCGGCGGTGCCGAGGATCAGCATTTTTTCGCTGGCGGCCGTGTCGGTGACGACGGCGGCGCGGGTCACTTCCGAACCGGTGCCGGCCGTCGTCGGAATGGCAATCACCGGCATGACGGCGAAATCCACGATCCGCGGCACCTTCAGGGCCCGCAAATCCTCCCCGCTCGTTGCAACGATGGCGCCCGCCTTGGCCGTATCCATGGCGCTGCCGCCACCGAGTGCGACGAGACTGTCATGGCCGCCATCGGCAATACGTTTCACCAGGGTGGCGATGGATATATCCGTCGGGTCTTCAACGACGTCCGAGAACACGCCCGCTTCGATGCCTTCCTCGGCCAGCGCCTGCAAAAGCGCATCGGCATGGCCGAGCTTCTGCATCACGGGATCGCAGACGAGCAGCGGGCGATGGACGCCAAGCGATTTTACCACGGCGGGTAATCGAAATCGGCTGCCGCCGCCGATAAGCATTTCGCGAGGCATCAGGACACGGTTTATCATTGCGGTTCTCCGCCACTATCATTCTGCGTTGTTCGGAATGGCCGAAGCAGAGTCATGAACCTGCTCCGGCATGCATGGGCCTAGTGGGCCAGAATTTTCGAAAGGAACGAGCGGGCTCTTTCCGTCTTCGGATCGGTGAAGAAACTGTCGCCCTCACCGATCTCGACGATCTCGCCGCCATCCATGAAGACGATGCGGTCCGCCACCTTGCGGGCAAAACCCATTTCATGCGTCACCACCATCATCGTCATGCCCTCCTGGGCGAGCGAGACCATGACGTCGAGGACCTCGTTGATCATTTCAGGATCGAGCGCCGATGTCGGCTCATCGAACAGCATGGCGACCGGGTCCATCGCCAGCGCGCGGGCAATGGCGACGCGCTGCTGCTGCCCGCCCGACAATTGGCCGGGATATTTTCTGGCATGCGCCGTCAGCCCCACCCTCTCCAGCAGCGCATTAGCCTTGGCCAGCGCTTCCGCCGGTGAGCGGCCCAGAACCTTCTCCTGCCCGATGCAGAGATTTTCGAGGATCGTCATATGCGGAAAAAGCTCGAAATGCTGGAACACCATGCCCACCCTGGAGCGCAGTTTCGGCATATCGGTCTTCGGGTTGGTCACTTCCACCCCATTGACCGTGATGACGCCGTTGCCGATCGTCTCAAGCGCATTGACGCATTTGATCAGCGTCGACTTGCCTGAGCCGGACGGCCCGCAAATGACGACGACTTCGCCCTTGGCGACATTGAGGCTGCAATTGGTCAGAACCTGAAAATGCGGCCCATACCATTTATTGACGGATTGCAGTTCGATCATGCTGGTTGTTTGCGACATCGGACCGCTCCTTAATGTATGTCAGTCGACATGGGGCCATAGGCCTTGCCGAAGCGCTTCTCGATCCGGCGCTGAATGAGTTCCCACGCGGTCGTCATGGCGAGGTAATAAAGCGCCGCGACCGTGAACAACTCCAGCACGAGGAACTTTTCCTGAATAAGCACCTGCGTGCGGCGCAGAAGCTCCTCCATGGAAATGATCGAAGCGATCGAGGTCGTTTTCAAAACGCCATTCACAGAGTTGCCAAGCGGCGGAATGATGATGCGGAAGGCCTGCGGGGCGACGATGTAGCGCATCACCTGCGCCTCCGTCATGCCGATGGCGCGGGCCGCATTGATCTGGCCTTTCGGAACGGCGGCAATGCCCGCCCGGACGATTTCAGAAAGATAGGCAGCCTCACAGAGCGACAGGCCGATCAGGGTGGATTGCAGAACGGTGAGCTTGATGCCCATCTGCGGCAGGCCGGTATAGATGATGATGAGCTGCACCAGAAGCGGCGTGCCGCGAAAGATCCAGGTGTAGAAATAGGCCGGACCGGACAGGAATCGGTATTTCGACATGCGCATGACAGCAATGACGAAGCCCAAAGCAAGACCCGCCGTCATGGCGAAGACCGTGAGGCCGAGCGTCACCAGCGCGCCCTCGAACAGATAATAATTCGTCAGATATTCGAAGAAACCTTCCCAGTTCCAACCCTTCACGTCTTTCTCCAATTCATGCGGGAACGGTCGCGGCGGGAGCTTTCCCGCCACGATGACAGTTCAGAGGGATGAAACTCAGCCTTCCGGGCCGAGAACGGCGAGGTCGCCGGGCGCCATGCTGACGCCGTAACCGCCCATCAGCTTTTCGAGAGAACCATCGGCCCTCATCTCTTTCAGGGCGGCGGAAACGGCGTCGGCCACGTCCTTGCTGCCGAAGGAGAGCGAACCGGGCGTGGGATACATGCCCGAAAGCGCGTGGGTGAATTCGCCGCGATCCTGATATTGCTTGGCAACGGGATCGATGGAGACGGCCGCCTGCACCTGGCCGGCGCGCAGCGCCTGATAGACGGTCGCATAATTGTCGAACAGGTTGATCGTCATCGGCGCGAGACCGCGCTTCTTGAAGTCCTCGTTCAGTTCCTTGATCTTGCGCTCGGCATAACCGCCGATGTCGGTGCTGACAGCCTTACCGGCGAGATCATCGACCTTGGTGATGGGATCGGAAGCCCCGACAGCTGTTGAAATGCTGATGGCGAGATTTTCATAGGGTATCATGAACAGGATCTTGCGCCGTTCCGCCGTGACGAACAGGCCGGCATTGATCATGTCCCAGCGGCCGCCCTGCAGGCCCGGCACCATGGTGGCATATTCCGTGCTGATATATTCCGGCTTCAGGCACAGACGCTTGGCAATCTCATAACCGAGTTCAATACGAAGACCCTTCAGGACACCCTGCTGATCGGCATAGGCCATGGGCGGCAGGGTCGGGCTGGTGGCCATGACGAGATGACCGGGCTTGATGAGATGGTCGTCGGATATTTTCGGCGTGCAATCCTGCGCGACTGCGGCACCGGCGAAAAGAGTGACTGCGGCACCGGCCAAGAGGGTTTTGGCGCGCACGGCTATGCATTTCCGGGAAATCGGATTCCAGTTCATATTAAGCTCCGCTCTTTATATTATTGATTATGGCATACCATCACACCAAACGGTTTACCCTGTCAAGAAGCGGCTAATTATTTTTCTAAATTATTGAAAAACAACGATAAAGCAAATAAGCACACCTATGCGGCTCCCGGCAGGGGAGCCACGAGGATGGATCGATTTCAGCCGAAAAATCCGTCAGTCGGCGGTTTTTTGCGCCGTCAGGACGGCTTCGGCAATGGCACAGGCGCTGGTCACATGATCGAGTGCGGCCTTGTAGGCGGCGTCACCGTCACCCTTTCGGATAGCCTCAACGATCTTTTCCATCTGCGCCGGACCGTCGGTATCGCGGCTTTTCGTCTTGATCGTCATGGAGCGCAGATGGTTGATCCGCACCGTCAGCAAATTGACGACGCCCCAGGCGACATGCCGGTCGATCTTGCTGAACAGCGTCTGGTAAAAGGACGAGGTATGCGTGAGCACGCCCGGCATATCCTTGGCGACATAACTTTCGCGGATGTGCCTGAGCGAAACCTCGAGCGCCTCGACAATGGCGGGGTCGCGGCGTTCGGCGCAAAGGCGCGCCGCCATTCCTTCCAGCGCACCACGGATTTCGTAGATCTGCTTGGCCTCGTCGAGATCGAGCAGCGCAACCATCGGGCCTTTGTTCGGCAGGTTCGCCACCAGCCCTTCGGATTCCAGATGCCGCAGGACTTCCCGCACGATGGTGCGGGAAACACCAAGCTGGGCGCAGAGATCGCGCTCCACCAGACGGTCGCCCGGGCGGAAATAACCATTCACGATCGCATCCCGCACCTTGTCGAGCGCGAGTTCCCTCAGCGTCTTCGTCGGACGCTCAACGCGAATGGCAGTTCCCTGCAAAGCACCGGTCATGGTATCACCTCGTTTGGCACATTCCGCTTCGGCTCGCCGCACGCCGAAGCAGGTTCTGGCTCTTTATATTATGGCGTACCAACTTATTTAGCCGCGCATCATCTTCATGGCAACAGCCAAGGCGCGACGGGCAACCTGTCCTTCTCCGAAACGCCTCATCCCATCCTTTCCGATGCATAGGAGCCGGGACTGGGCGGAAACACCACCGTTCGGCTGCCGTTCAAAAAGACGCGCCGATGAATATGGGCGTGGATGGCACGCGCCAGCACCTGCGCCTCCACGTCACGACCAAGCGAGACATAATCCTCGGCCGATTGTGCATGGGTGATGCGCACGATATCCTGCTCGATGATCGGCCCTTCATCCAGATCGGCCGTCACATAATGCGCTGTCGCGCCGATCAGCTTCACACCGCGTTGATAGGCCTGCTTGTAGGGGTTGGCGCCCTTGAAGGACGGCAGGAAGGAGTGGTGGATATTGATGATCTTGCCCGACATCGCCTCGCACATCCTGTCGGAAAGCACCTGCATATAGCGCGCGAGAACGACGAGTTCCGTGCCGGTGCTTTCAGCGATCTCCATGATACGGGCTTCGGCCTGCGGTTTGTTCTCCTTCGTTACCGGAATGTGGTGAAAGGGAATATCGTGATTGACGACGACCTTCTGGTAATCGAAATGGTTGGAGACGACGCCGACGATGTCGATCGGCAAGGCACCGATACGCCAACGGTAAAGCAGGTCATTAAGGCAATGGCCGAAACGCGAGACCATCAGCAGAACCTTCATCCGCTCGGACTGATCATGCAGCGCCACCTCCATGCCGAATGTCTTCGAGATTGGCGCGAGCCCCGCCATCAGCTCATCCCGCGTCGCACCTTCCTCGGAGATGAAACCAACCCGCATGAAAAAGCGACCGGTGCCGAGATCATCGAACTGCGAACTGTCGACGATGTTGCAGCCTTTTTCCGCCAGAAGGCCTGAAAGAGCTGCGACGATGCCACGGGTGGATTTGCATGTTACGGTGAGGACGAAATTCGTCATCTGGCGCCTCTCTGTCATCGATATGGGAAAAACCCGCGCGGTTTGACGCGCGCGGGAAAAGCCGCAAGGGCGGCGGGGAAAACCGGGCTCAGACGTCGAGCGTGGTCTGATGCTCCCAGGCGGTGAACTGCGCGCAATAGCTGTTCCACTCCCCCTGCTTGAGCTTCAGATAGGCCTTCGAGAATTCCATGCCGAGCGCCTGCTGCAACTCCGCATCCTTCTCATATTCGCGCAGCGCATCGAGAAGATTGAGCGGCAGCTTCGGCGCATCGGTGACGGTATGGCCTTCACGATACATGTCGATATCGTAGTGCGGGCCGGGATCGGCCTTGGAGCGAACGCCGGAGAGACCGGCGGCGATGATGATGGCCTGCAGCAGATAGGGGTTCACCGCACCATCCGGCAGGCGCAGTTCGAAACGCCCCGGACCCGGCACGCGCACCATATGGGTGCGGTTATTGCCGGTCCATGTCACCGTATTCGGCGCCCAGGTGGCGCCGGAAATGGTGCGCGGCGCGTTGATGCGCTTGTAGGAATTGACTGTCGGATTGGTGACCGCCGCGAGCGCTGAAGCGTGTTTCATGATGCCACCCAAAAAGGTCTTGCCTTTAGCCGAGAGGCCGAAGGGCATTTCCTTGTCGGCGAAGGCGTTGACCTTGCCGTCCATATCCCAGACCGAGATATGGGCATGGCAGCCGTTGCCGGTCAGCCCCTTGAACGGCTTCGGCATGAAGGTGGCGCGCAGCCCGTGTTTTTCGGCAACCGACTTGACCATGAATTTGAAGAAGGAATGTTTGTCGGCAGTCTGGAGCGCGTCATCATATTCCCAGTTCATCTCGAACTGGCCATTCGCGTCCTCATGGTCGTTCTGGTAGGGCTTCCAGCCAAGCTCCAGCATGTAATCGCAAATCTCGGCGATGACGTCATAACGGCGCATGACGGCCTGCTGGTCGTAGCAGGGCTTTTCCGCCGTGTCGTATTCGTCGGAGATTTTCGCACCATCAGGCGAAATCAGGAAAAATTCCGGCTCGACGCCTGTCTTGACCCTGAGCCCCTCGCCCGCCGCTTCCGCGATGAGTTTTTTCAGCATCACGCGCGGTGCCTGCTCCACCGGCTGGTCTTCCATGACGCAATCGGCAGCGACCCAGGCGACGTCCTTTTTCCAAGGAAGCTGGATGACCGAGGAGGCGTCCGGCACGGCGAAAAGATCGGGATGGGCAGGCGTCAGATCAAACCATGTGGCGAAACCGGCAAAACCCGCGCCGCCCTTCTGCATATCGGCGATCGCTTCCGCCGGCACCAGCTTGGCGCGCTGGCCGCCGAAGAGATCGGTATAGCTGATCATGAAATATTTGATGCCCTTTTCGGCAGCAAATTTGGAGAGGTCCAGTGTCACGTCATTCCCCTTTTTTTGGTATCAGACACTTCTTTGAAAAAAGACGGGCACATCCTCCCAAATGCGCCCGTCCGTTCTTTGTGGCTTAAAAGCTGCCTTTCCCCGGGAACCAGTTCGTTCCCGCCAGCGGAACCTGCGCCATGGCAGCCGCCTCCATGGTCAGCGCCACCAGATCTTCCGGCTCCAGATTATGGAGATGGTTCTTGCCACAGGCGCGCGCGATGGTCTGCGCTTCCAGCGTCATCACCTTCAGGTAATTGGCAAGGCGGCGACCGGCGGCGACGGGATCGAGACGGGCGGCCAGTTCGGGATCCTGCGTAGTGATGCCAGCGGGGTCTTTGCCCTCGTGCCAGTCATCATAAGCGCCGGCCGTGGTGCCGAGTTTCTGATATTCCTCTTCCCAGTGCGGATCGTTATCGCCCAGCGCCACCAGCGCCGCCGTGCCGATGGCGACAGCATCGGCGCCGAGCGCCAGCGCCTTGGCAACATCGGCACCGGACCGGATGCCACCGGAGACGATCAGCTGCACCTTGCGGTGCATGCCGAGATCCTGAAGCGCCTGCACGGCGGGGCGAATGCAGGCGAGTGTGGGCATGCCGACATTTTCGATGAAGACATCCTGCGTCGCCGCCGTGCCGCCCTGCATTCCGTCAAGCACCACCACATCGGCACCGGCCTTCACCGCCAAGGCTGTGTCGTAATAGGGCCGTGCGCCGCCGACCTTGATATAGATCGGCTTTTCCCAGTCGGTGATTTCGCGCAATTCGAGGATCTTGATTTCCAGATCGTCCGGGCCAGTCCAATCAGGGTGACGGCAGGCGGAGCGCTGATCGATGCCCTTTGGCAGGTTGCGCATATTGGCGACGCGATCGGAAATCTTCTGGCCGAGCAGCATGCCGCCGCCGCCCGGCTTCGCGCCCTGGCCGACCACGACCTCGATGGCGTCGGCACGGCGCAGATCCTTCGGGTTCATGCCGTAACGCGAGGGCAGATACTGGTAAACCAGCGTCTGGCTATGACCGCGCTCCTCATCCGTCATGCCGCCATCGCCCGTCGTCGTAGAGGTGCCAGCAATCGTCGCGCCCCGGCCGAGCGCTTCCTTGGCATTACCCGACAGGGCACCAAAACTCATGCCGGCAATGGTGATGGGCGTTTTCAGCGTGATCGGCTTCTTTGCGAAGCGCGTGCCGAGCGTCACGGTCGTATCGCATTTCTCGCGGTAACCTTCGAGCGGATAACGCGAGATGGAGGCGCCGAGAAACAGCAGGTCGTCGAAATGCGGCACCTTGCGCTTGGTGCCGGCGCCGCGAATGTCATAGATACCGGTCGCCGCCGCGCGGCGGATTTCCGCCAGCGTGTGGTCGTCGAAGGTCGCGGATTTACGCGGCGGGGTGAAGGGGTTGTGATAGCTCATCGGAATATCCCTCGCCTCAATACGCGTCGGCGTTGTCGATGTTGAAATTATAGAGCGTGCGGGCAGAGCCGTAGCGTTTGAAATCTTCCGGCCGAACATCCGAGACACCGGCCTTTTCGAGGAGTTCTGCGAGCTTTTCGAGATGTTCGGGGCGCATCTCTTTTTCGATGCAGTCGGCACCCAGGCTTTTGACCGAGCCGCGCACGAAAAGCTTCGCCTCATAAAGGGAATCGCCGAGCGCATCGCCAGCATCGCCACAAACGACGAGATGGCCGGACTGGCCCATGAAGGCAGACATATGGCCGATATTGCCCTTCACGACGATATCGATGCCCTTCATGGAAATGCCGCAGCGGGAAGCCGCATTGCCCTTGATGACCAGCAGCCCGCCGCGACCGGTGGCACCTGCATATTGCGAGGCATCGCCCTCGATGACGACGGTGCCGGACATCATGTTCTCAGCGACACCAGGCCCGGCCGAGCCATGAACGGTAACTGTGCCGCCATCATTCATGCCGGCGCAATAATAACCGACCGAACCGTGCACATCGACGGTGACGGGGCTGTCGATGCCGACAGCGACGGCATGGTGGCCGCGCGGATTGACGACTTCGAATTCGGTATCGTTGACACCGGAGGAGAGGCCATGGAGTGCGCTATTCAATTCACGCAAGGGCGTGTGGGAGAGATCAAAAACTGGCATGGATTATGACTTTCAAAACAGGCGCCGATGACGGGTCTCAGGCAGCCTTTTCATGGTCCCAGAAATAGACGGTCGCCGGTTCCGGCTCCCACACCCGGGCATTTTCGATACCGGGCAGGTTGACCAGAGCGCGATATTCCGAACCGAAAGCGACATATTGATCGGTCTCGGCCATCACTGCCGGCTTACAGGCGATGGGGTCGCGCACCACGCCGAAACCGGATTTGGTGCCGACGACGAAGGTGAAGAAACCATCGAGATCATCGAGCGCACTTGTCAGTGCTTCGCCCAGATTCTTGCCCTTGGCCATTTCGGCCGTGAGATAGGCGGCGGCGACTTCCGAGTCGTTCTGGGTCTCGAACGTCATGCCTTCGCGCACCAGTTCGCGGCGCAGATTGTTGTGGTTGGAAAGCGAACCATTATGCACCAGGCACTGGTCGGCGCCGGTGGAGAAGGGATGCGCGCCAAGCGTCGTCACCGCCGATTCCGTCGCCATGCGGGTGTGGCCGATGCCGTGGCTGCCGGCCATGGAGCGGACGTCAAAACGGGTGACGACATCCTTCGGCAGGCCGGTTTCCTTGTAGATTTCCACACTGTCGCCGGAACCCATCACCCGCACATCCGGACGGATGGCGGCGAGGACCGCACGAATTCCGTCAAGCTTCTGCGATGGAATATCCAGCACCGCATGGGTGCTTTTCACCGTGACCGAGGCTTCAACGCCGTTTTCCTTCAGCGCTTCGGCAAGGCCGGAAAAATCGGTGGTGGGATCGGCCGACTGGATCGTCACTTTCGCACGACCATCGGCCGCACCTCCATAGATCGCGATGCCGGCCGAATCCGGCCCACGATCGGTCATGGTGACAAGCATGTCCGAAAGCAGCTGACCCAGCTGCGGTTCAAGGCTTTTGTCTTTCAGGAATAGTCCAACAATGCCGCACATCGACAGGCACCTCCATTCGTTTCTGAATGAAGGGCTAACATATGGAATTCCATTCCGTCAACTATCAGGAATATTTTTTTCTTCTAAGGCAAAATATCAGTCACTGGTCATCCGCCGTTGCGGATAGGAAATGATCGATAGATAACGCGCGGGAAGCTTCACCAATTCTTCCGGCCCGTGCGGCGCATCGGCGTCGAAAAACAGGCTGTCGCCGGCCTGCATGGTGAAAAGCTGCTCGCCGTGGCGATAGACCACCTCGCCTTCCAGCATATAGAGAAACTCCATGCCTTCATGCTGGAAGGTCGGGAACACATCCGAATCCGTGGTGAGCGTGATGAGATAGGGCTCGACGGTGACGCCGCTGGTATTGTTGTCGATATGGCCGAGCAGGCTGTATTGATGGCCGGCGCGGGTGCCGCGGCGCTCGATATTCACCCCCTGCCCCGCCTTGACGAAGGTTGCGCTGCGCGGCTCCTCGAAACCGCGGAAGAAAGCCGTGATCGGCACGCCGAGCGCCTTGGAGAGCGTTTGCAGCGTGGTGAGCGACGGGGAGATATTGCCGTTCTCGATCTTCGAGAGCATGCCGACGGAGACACCTGTGGCCGATGCAAGATCGGTGACGGTAATGCCGAGCTTCTTGCGATAGGCGCGGACCTCGTGGCCGATCGCCATTTCCAGATTGTTGACCCTCGGCTCGCGAACGGCATGCGGGTCCTGCGACAGAAACTGCGCAGCGTCGCTCTGGGTGGCATCCTTGGCCATGGTGTCCTCCGGCATTGTCGTGTTTTCCCTTCCTTACAGGAAAACTATTTTAATTCAGAGGAAATCTTTGCCGCATGGCATTCGGCGTCTGGCCGAAGCGGGTCTTGAAGCTCCCTGAAAAATGACCTGCACTGGAAAAGCCGGTGGCGAAGGCCACTTCCGCGATGGAGAGCGGGCTTTGCTCCAGCAATCGCCGGGCGTGATCAAGTCGGATTGCGCGGTATGTCTCCAGAAAACTCGACTTCAGATGGGTCGCGAAAAGCCGGTCGAGGTGGCGCGCACTTGTACCCGCCAGTTTTGCCATCGTCTGTCGGTCGAGCGGGCTTTCAATTGTCGTTTCCATTTTTTCCAGCACGGTCAGCAAGGCCGGATGGTTGGTGCCATGACGTTCGGCCGAGGAACCGCGCTGCGGTGCGCCGGGTTCGGCGACGGCCGTGTGCAGATACCAGTCGCTGACACGCCTTGCGAAATGCGCACCCATTCTCTGCGAAATCATCGCATGCATCATGTCTAGGGGGGCAACGCCGCCGGCGCAGGTGATGCGGTCGCCATCGAAAACAAACCGCGCCTGCCGGGGCGTGAGATGGCCAAAGGCCTCTTTCAGTACCGGCGCATGCTCCCAATGGATGGTGAAATCGCGGTTTTCCAGCAATCCCGCCGCTGCAAGCACATAAGCGCCACTGGAAATGCCCCCGATCCTGACACCCTGCCGCGCCAGCCGCCGCAACGTCCCGTAAGAATTTTCCGCAACGGTCCAGTCCTGCGGCCCGCCGCCCGCACAGACGAAAATCGTGTGGCATTTCTCGCCGGCAGCGGCAAGCGCCTCACAGTCGACAATGATGCCGGACGAACTTCTGACGGCCTCGCCATCAAAAGACAGGGGAACCGCATCGTACAGATCGGTTCCAGCGATCAGATTGGCGGCGCGCAACGGCTCCGCCGCCGAGGCATAGGACATGAGCGCAAAGTTCGGAACGAGGATGAAACCAATGCGCTGGACATTCTTCTGTTCGATGATCGTCATGTCTTTTTTTTAAATCATAATGTCCCTTATCTGCAATCCCCATCCGAACGACATCGCTAAGCTTGCTCGATATGGTTCGAGGTACGCCAGATGCGCTATTCTGCTTTTTCGATTTTCAAGAACGGCCTTTTCGGAAACAAGGCGTGGAAACCCGCATGGCGGGAGGTGTCGCCGAAACCGCATTATGACGTCATCATCGTTGGCGGCGGCGGGCACGGGCTGGCGACGGCCTACTATCTCGCCAAAGAATTCGGCATCACCAACGTCGCGGTGCTGGAGAAAAACTACATCGGCTCCGGCAATGTCGGCCGCAATACCACGATCATCCGCTCCAATTACCTGCTTCCGGGCAATAACCCGTTCTACGAGCTTTCGATGAAGTTGTGGGAAGGGTTGGAACAGGATTTCAATTTCAACGCAATGGTTTCGCAGCGCGGTGTGCTCAATCTCTTCCATTCGGATGCGCAGCGCGATGCCTATACAAGGCGCGGCAATGCCATGCGGCTGCACGGCGTCGATGCCGACTTGTTGGACCGCGCCTCTGTCAAGGCGATGTTGCCGTTTCTCGATTTCGACAGTGCCCGCTTCCCCATTCAGGGTGGATTGCTGCAAAAGCGCGGCGGCACCGTCCGTCACGATGCCGTCGCCTGGGGTTATGCGCGCGGTGCAGACAGCCGGGGCGTCGAGATCATCCAGGGCTGTGAGGTGACAGGCATTCGCCGCGAAAACGGCGCGGTCGTGGGTGTCGAGACGAGCCGCGGCTTCATCGGTTGCGGCAAGCTGGCTTTGGCAGCGGCGGGTAATTCCTCGCAGGTCGCCGCCATGGCCGGGCTGAAACTGCCGATCGAAAGCCATGTCTTGCAGGCTTTCGTGTCCGAAGGGCTGAAACCCTTTATCGATGGCGTCGTCACTTTCGGGGCCGGCCATTTTTACGTCTCGCAATCCGATAAGGGCGGCCTCGTTTTCGGTGGGGATATAGACGGCTACAATTCCTATGCCCAGCGCGGCAATCTGGCGACGGTCGAACATGTGGCGGAAGCCGGCAAGGCGATGATACCGGCGCTTTCCCGCGTCCGGGTGCTACGCTCCTGGGGCGGCATCATGGATATGTCGATGGACGGCTCGCCGATCATCGACCAAACCCCCATCGACAATCTCTATCTGAATGCCGGCTGGTGTTACGGTGGCTTCAAGGCGACACCCGCTTCCGGTTTCTGTTTTGCCCATCTTCTCGCACGCGGCACACCGCAGGAAACGGCAACGGCCTTCCGGCTGGATCGTTTCCGGCGTGGTTATCTCATCGATGAAAAAGGCCAGGGCGCCCAGCCCAACCTTCATTAATCCAGCGGATCAAGGACGTTCGATATGGCAAGTCTCGTACCCTGCCCGCATTGCGGGCCAAGACCCAAGGAAGAATTCATCATCAAGGGTGCAGTCCTCCAAAGGCCCTCCGCCGATGCTGGCACCGATGAGTGGTGTGACTATGTCTATCTGCGCGACAATCCGCGCGGCTCTTATGAGGAATATTGGCACCACACCTCCGGTTGCCGCCGCTGGCTGGTCGTGGCCCGCGATACCGTGACCCACGAAATATCCGCCTGCCGCGACGCTGCCGAAAAGACGAAAGTGACAAGCGCATGAGTTCCAACCGCCTCAAGACCGGCGGTCTGATCGACCGCTCCAAACCGCTTTCCTTCACCTTCGACGGCAAGACGATGTCAGGCTTTGCGGGTGACAGCCTCGCCTCCGCCCTGCTCGCCAATGGACAGCAACTCGTCGGCCGCAGCTTCAAATATCACCGCCCGCGCGGCATATTGACCGCGGGCGCCGCCGAGCCGAATGCGCTGATGACCATTGGCAGCGGTGGCCGCACCGAGCCGAATACACGCGCCACCATGCAGGAGCTTTATGCCGGGCTGGAAGCGAAAAGCCAGAACCGCTGGCCCTCGCTGGATTTCGATATCGGCGCATTGACCGGCCTGCTGTCGCCCTTCCTCGGCGCGGGGTTCTATTACAAGACCTTTATGTGGCCCGCCGCCTTCTGGGAAAAAATCTACGAGCCCTTCATCCGCAAGGCGGCCGGCCTCGGCAAGGCGAGCTACGAGGCGGACCCGGATGCCTATGACAAATGCTGGGCGCATTGCGACCTGCTGGTGATCGGCGCGGGCGCTACAGGACTTGCGGCAGCCCTTGCCGCCGGCCGCGCCGGAGCGCGCGTCATCATCGTCGATGAACATTCCGCGGCGGGTGGCGGGCTTCTTTCCGAAACCGCGACCGTCGGCGGAAGAAGCGCTGCGGATTTCGCCGCAAACTGCGTCGCCGAACTCGAAGCCCTGCCTGATGTGACGGTGCTGACGCGAACCACGGCTTTCGGCTGGTATGACGGCAATGTCTTCGGTGCGGTGGAGCGGCTGCAGAAACACCTGGCCAACCCGAAAGTGCATGTGCCCGTGGAGCGTCTGTGGCGCATTGTGGCCAAGCGCGCGCTGCTCGCCACCGGCGCAGAAGAGCGGCCGCTGGTGTTTGGCGGCAACGACATTCCCGGCGTGATGATGGCCGGCGCGATGCGCAGCTATCTCAACCGCTATGCCGTCAGCCCCGGCAAAACGGCGGCAATTTTCACCACCAATGACAGTGGTTACGCGCTCGCCCGCGATCTGGAGGCACGGGGCATTCCTCTTGCCGCCATCGTCGATAGCCGCGAGCAGGGTCATCCGGGCTATGACGGCAAGGCGCGTGTCATCAAGGGTGGCGTCGTCTCGAATGCGAAGGGTGGCAAGGCGCTTTCCGCCATCGAGATTTATGTAAACGGCCGTACGGAAAGCCTTGATGTGGATGCGCTGGCGATGTCTGGCGGTTTCAGCCCCGTCATCCATCTCGCCTGCCATCGCGGCGGCAAACCGGTCTGGTCGGAAGACCATGCCGCTTTCCTGGCACCCGGCAACCTCAAAGGTTTGGACCTCGCCGGCGCGGTTTCCGCAACGAACGGTATCGCAGCCTGCCTTGAGGACGGCGCGCGAAAGGGCGCGGCACTGGCGCAAGACCTCGGTTTTGCATCAACCATACCGGCATTCGGCATGGTGGAAAACGATATCGTGGCTCCGCCCGCAAAGGCGCTCTGGTCCATCCCCGGCATCAAAGCGAAAGCCTTTGTCGATTACCAGAACGATGTTCATCGCAAGGATCTGGGCCTCGCCATCCGTGAAGGTTATGGCCATGTCGAGCTGGCCAAGCGTTATACGACAAACGGCATGGCGACCGATCAGGGCAAGCTTTCCAATGTCAACGCCATCGGGCTGCTGGCCGAAGCGCGTGGGGTTTCCCCGGCGGAGGTCGGCACCACCACCTTCCGGCCCTTTTATACGCCCGTCTCCTTCGGCGCCCTGACAGGAGCCTATCACGGCCATCATTTCCAGCCGGTGCGCAAATCGCCGCTGCATGGCTGGGCCGAGAAAAACGGCGCGGTCTTCGTTGAAACTGGTCTGTGGTATCGTTCCTCCTGGTTTCCCCGCAAAGGCGAAAACGGCTGGCGGGAAAGCGTCGACCGCGAGGTATTGAACGTCCGCAAAAATGCCGGGCTCTGCGATGTATCGATGCTCGGCAAGATAGAAATCTGTGGCAAGGACGCCGCCGAATTTCTCAACCGGGTTTATTGCAACGCCTTTCTCAAGCTCGCGGTCGGCAAGGCGCGTTATGGCCTGATGCTGCGCGAAGACGGCATGATTTATGACGACGGCACCACCAGCCGGCTGGAGGAAAACCGCTTCTTCATGACCACCACCACGGCTTATGCGGCTGGTGTCATGAACCATCTGGAATTCTGCGCCCAGGCGCTCTGGCCGGATCTCGACGTGCGGCTTGCCTCCGTCACCGACCAATGGGCGCAGATGGCGATTGCCGGGCCAAAGGCACGGGGCATTCTTCAAAGGATCGTCGATGAGGATATTTCGGATGAGGCCTTCCCCTTTCTGGCCGCCAAAGAAGTCTCCCTGTTTGGTGGGCAATTGCACGGGCGACTGTTCCGTATTTCCTTCTCCGGCGAGCTGGCCTACGAGCTTGCCGTGCCGGCTGGTTACGGCGAGAGCGTTGCCGATGCGCTGATGGAAGCGGGCGCGCCCGAAGGCATCATGCCCTATGGCGTCGAGGCGCTCGGCGTGCTGCGCATCGAAAAAGGCCATGTTACCCATAATGAGATCAACGGTACGGTGGTGCCGGCTGATCTCGGTTTCGGCAAAATGGTCTCCACCACCAAGGCCGATTTCATCGGCCGGCGGATGCTGGAGCGCGAGGGCCTTTCGGCGGCGGACCGTCCAGGCCTCGTTGGTGTCATGCCGCTTGATCCCGACCACTCCTTCCGCAGCGGCTCGCATATTCTCGCCAGGGATGCTGCGGCAACGCTGGAAAATGATCAAGGTTATGTGACCTCAAGCGCCTTTTCACCACATCTCGGCTCGACCATCGGCCTCGCCCTCGTCAAGAACGGTGCTGCCCGCCATGGCGAGGAGGTCATGGTCTGGAACGGTCTGCGCAACGAGTTCACCACCGCCCGCCTCTGCAATCCGGTTTTCTTCGACCCTGAGAATGAGAAGCTCCATGTCTGATCGCAAGACCGACTACAAATCCGGTTTCACATCTGATTTCCGACCGGCCCTCCGCCCGGTGCTTGGCGCGAAGGCAGCGATTGCCTCCGCCGCCATCAAGCTCTCGCCGCTGCCGGAAGGCATGATCGTCCATGTGCTGGCCTCACCCGACGTATCGGATATGGAGGCCCGCCTGCGCGGCCTGGACAAAGGCGATGTGCGCGCCGTCTCTCCCGGTCAATGGTTCATCGTCGGTGAACAGCCGCTGTCTGGCGTGGATATGAAGACGCTTCTCGCCGCGCTCGAGCCGCAGGCAGCGGGTGTGGACCAGAGCCAGGGGCGCGTGCGCATCCGCATCGAAGGCAAGATGGCCGAGCGGGTGCTGACAAAGGGAACGGCGGTCGACCTTTCTATCGCAGCTTTTCCGGCCGGACGCTCCGCCACGACGCTGATCGGCCATATCGCCGCTCATGTCACCCGTGTCGATATTTCCGCTTTTGAAATTATCGTGCTGCGCGGTTTCGCGGAGAGCCTGTGGGACGATCTCGTTCGCATGAGCCTGGAGTTCAATTAAACCCCGTACCGCATTCTCCAGTTCTACGGCACCATTACTTTGCGCATGGAAGCGCGCTGCATGGAACGCGGGGTCAGACGAGTTGAAAACGCAACCACCTTATTCATGAAACCGGCGATAACGGACGCCTTGCCTTTGGCGAGCGCTTCAAGTCCGGCTTCTGCAACGGGACGGGGTTTCATGGTGAGCAGGCGCAACATCGGCGAGACCTGAGCGCCGGCAGCGGCATCAAATCCTGTTTCAGTGTGCCCCGGGCAAAGGCTGGTGACGACCACGCCTTGGGTGCGAAATTCGTCGTGCAAAGCCTCACCAAATGACAGCACGTAAGATTTCGTGGCCGCATATGCGGCATAGGTAGGGACAGGCTGGAAAGCCAATAGACTGGCTATCAGAAGAATCTCTCCCGATCCCCTGGCGGCCATGTCCCGGCCGAAAACATAGCTGAGTTCAGTCAGCGCCGTGATGTTGAGCTGAATCATATCGGTGGTGCGCTCGATCGGGGTTTTCAGAAACTCACCCTGCAGCCCGTATCCGGCATTGTTCACCAGGATGTCGATCTGTATCGCCCTTTCGTTCAGGCTGTCTTTCAGGCGCGCTGCGGCTCCGGGTGCGGCAAGGTCGATAGGCTCAACAAGAATGTCGACGCCATGTCTTAGGCGAAGGTCCTCGGCAAGTTTTTCCATCGGCTTCTTTCGACGGGCTGCGAGCACGAGGTTGATCTTCTGCGCTGCCAAAAGCTCGGCAAATTCGATCCCAAGGCCACTCGATGCGCCCGTGATGAGAGCTCGTCTTCCCGATGGAGCCTCCGGCTTTTGTACACCGGCGATGTCTCTCGTATCGTCTGTATGCTGCATCTGTTTTTCCTTCACATTCATTGGATCAGGCTCACGCAACAGCATAGGTGGTGCGTGACCGGTTGATTTGCGCGCTACTCGGCAGCTAGCGAATGCTGATATTCTTCGACTGTCGCTGCCACTGACGGTGCCTCGCTACGGGGCGGCTTGATGCGGAACCAGGCCGCATAAAGTGCGGGAAGAAACAGCAGGATCATGACGGTCCCGACGGCGGTGCCGCCGATCAGCGTATAGGCCATTGATCCCCAGAAAACCGAATGCGTCAGCGGGATGAAGGCGAGGACGGCGGCGAGCGCGGTCAGGATAACCGGCCTTGTTCTCTGCACGGTGGCTTCGATGACGGCATGGTAGTCATCCAGACCCGCAGCCTGATTTTCCTTGATCTGCTCCGTCAGGATCAAGGTGTTGCGCATGAGAATACCCGCCAGGCCGATAAGCCCGAGGATGGCGTTGAAACCGAAGGGTTGATTGAAGATGAGCAACATCGGAACCGCGCCGGCAAGGCCGAGCGGGCCCGTCAGCATTACCATGGTCATCGTCGACAGGCTGCGGACCTGAAGGACGATGACGATAAGCATGGCGGCAACCATGAGCGGGAAAATCTTCACAAGCGCTGTATTCGCCTTGAGAGATTCCTCGATATTACCGCCCATTTCGATGCGGTAGCCGGCGGGAAGCGAGGCGATCAACGGCTGCAGAGCCTTGAATACCTGCTGCGACACTTCCGGCGGCTGGGTTGCCTCGTTTATGTCAGAACGGATCGTGATGACCGGCGTGCGGTCACGGCGCTTCATGATGGGCTCCTCGAAACGGATCTCGGAGTGGCCGATCTGATCGAGCGGAACCGGGCGGCCGCTCCTGCTCATCAGAGAAAAATCCGAAAGCCGTGAAGGATCGAGCCGGTTTTCGCCGGCGCTACGCGCAACCACCGGAACGTTGCGGATGTTTTCCCGGACCTGTGTGATCGGCACGCCGCTCAGCAGCAATTGCATCTGCTGCGCAGCCTCGGCAGGCGAGAGGCCGATAAGGTTGAGACGATCCTGATCGGGGATAAAGCGCAGGACTGGCGTGCGGTTGCCCCAGTCGCGGTTGGGCTGGCGCACATCCGGCACACTCCGCATGATCGCAAGGGCCTCGTCGGAAATCTTGTACAACTGGTCCGGGTCGGGACCCGTGATACGGAACTCCACCGGGAACGGCGTATAGGGACCGAAGACGAGCTGCGTAACGCGCACGTTGGCTTCTGGAGCAAGGCCGCTTGCAATCGCTTCCCGAAGGCGATGTTTGAGTTCCTCACGCGCATGGGCGTCGGGCGTCAGTGCGACGATCTTGACGAAAGCCGGATTCGGCAGTTCAGGCGCCATGGCGAAGAAGAAGCGCGGAGCGCCCTGACCGATATAGCTGGTGGCGATCTTCGTTTCGGGCTGCTCTTTCAGCCAGCCCTCGAGTTTTTTGACGGTTGCCGTCGTGGTCTCGATACTGGCGCCTTCGGGCATGCGCACTTCCACCAGCACTTCGGGACGATCCGACGTTGGGAAGAACTGCTGCTTGACGGAACCCATGCCGACGACAGAGACGGCCATGATAACGCCGACGAGACCGCAGGTCAGGAACTTGTGACGAACCGCGAACTCGATGAGGCTGCGAAGCCGCCGGTAATTCGGCGTATTGTAGATCGCATGATGACCACCCTCCACCGGTTTTATCTCAGGCAGCATCTTCACGCCGAGATAAGGTGTGAATGTGACCGCCACGATCCAGGAAACGATCAGGGCGAAGCCCACGACCCAAAAGATGTTCCCGGCATATTCACCCGCAGTCGAGCGGGCAAAACCCACAGGCATCAGTCCGATGATTGTGACCAGCGTGCCGGACAGCATCGGCGCCGCCGTATGGCTCCAGGCATATGCGGCCGCCTTGATGCGGTCCATGCCCTCTTCCATCTTCACGACCATGACTTCGATGGCGATGATGGCGTCGTCAACCAGAAGGCCGAGCGCAAGGATCAGCGCGCCGAGCGTGATGCGGTCAAAGAACCGACCCGTTTCGAGCATGATCAGGAACACAACGGCAAGGGTGAGCGGAACGGCAAGCGCCACAACGATGCCGACACGCCAGCCCAGTGCGATGAGGCTGACGAACAATACGACACCGAGCGCCATGGCGAACTTCAGCATGAACTCGCCGACGGCCTCTTCGATGTTGACCGCCTGATCGCTGACTTTCGCGAGTGTCACGCCGAGCGGCAGGGTTTGCGCAATTGTCGAAGACCGTTCTTCCAGCGCCTTGCCCAGTTCCAGCCCGTTCCAGCCCTGCTGCATCACCACGCCAAGCATGATGGCTGGCTCGCCGTCATGGCGAATGAGATAGGTGGCGGGATCCTGATATCCGCGGCGCACCTCGGCGAAATCCGAAAGCTTGAGGACGCGTCCGGCTGCGACGATGGGCGTATCGGCAATCGACTCGACGCTGTCATAGGCGCCATCGAACCGGATGAAGACTTGCGGCCCCTGCGTATCGATCGAACCCGCCGGGGTGACGGTATTGCGCCGTTGCAGGGCGGAAGCAATGTCTTGCGCCGAGATCCCCAGGGTCGCCAGCTTGGAATAGGAAAACTCTACGAAAATCTGCTCCGGCTGCTCGCCGAGAATGTTGATCTTCTTCACACCGGGAACGTGAAGCATGTCCTGACGGATCGTCTCGGCCTGACGCACGAGGTCACGCATCGCCATGCCTTTGGCTTTCAGGGCATAAAGCGCGAAGCTGACGTCGGAATATTCGTCATTGACGAAGGGACCGATCACCCCCGGAGGAAGATTGCGGGCTTCGTCTCCAAGTTTCTTGCGCGCCTGGTAAAATTCCCCTTCGACGGCCGATGCCGGCGTATCATCCCGGAGCGTCACGGTCAGGAAGGCGTAACCGGGGCGCGTGGTCGTTTCCACGCGATCGTACCAGGTTAATTCCTGAATGCGCTTTTCAAGCGGTTCGGCGACAAGGTCCTGCATCTCACGCGCGGTCGCGCCGGGCCAGACGGATGTGACAGTCAGGGTCTTGATGGTGAATGAGGGATCTTCGGCGCGGCCAAGTTTGATGAATGCATAAGCGCCGGCGGCGGCCAGCAGGACGATGAGGAACAGGGTGATTGCCCGCTCACGAACAGCGAGCGCGGATAGGTTGAAGCTCATCAGTTTGCCGCCTCTGCTTTTTCCACGCCGATGCGAACGCTCGCACCATCCTGAAGCAGATGCGCTCCGAGCGCGACGACTGTCTCCCCTGCCCTCAGGCTCGAAACAATGGCCTTCTCCTCGCCAATCCGCTCCACTTTCACTGCCTGGAAATGAACGCTTGAGGATTGCTCGTCGACGATCCACACGCCCGTGCGATTGCCGTCATCCAGCAGGGCGCCAACGGGGACTTCGGCGTGGCTCAGCGCGTCCTTGTTCTCGACGCTGATCGTAACCGTCGCCCCCAATGGCGCGGTCGCGGTAGCGCCCTGCAACACCCAGCGCGTTTCATAGGTCCGTGTCTGGGGATCCGCAGCATCGGATATCTGGCGGAGCGCCGCTTTTTCTTGCATGTTACGACCATAGACAGCGGCCTGCGCCACAGCGCCAATCTCGGGCCGCAGATTTTCCGGCAGCCAGACCAGCGCTTCGCGCGGTCCTGCCTTCGCCAGCCGGATGACCGGCTGCCCCGCCGAGACCACCTGGCCCGGTTCGGCGAGTGTTTCGACGATCGTGCCATCCGCGTCTGCGACAAGCAGAGCATAGGCCGCCTCGTTTTCAGCCACTGTCGCATCAGCCCTGGCGGCGGCGAGTTGAGCTGTCGCCGTATCCAGTGTGGCCTTTGACCTTTCATACTGCTGGGTGGACGCGGCGTTGGATTTGACGAGGACCGCAAAGCGCTTCTCGTCTGCTTGCGCTTGGACAAAGGCTGCCTGCACCGCTTCCACCGCATTCCGTTTGGCCGTCAGGGCCAGTCGAAGATCTGTCTCGTCGATCCGCATCAGGGGCTGCCCGGCCTTTACTTCCTCACCAAGGCCCACCAACCGTTCGACGATCTTTCCGGGGACCCGAAAGCCGAGATCGCTTTGGACCCGGGCGGCCACCGTGCCGGTGAAGCTTCGGCTTGCCGTGTCCGGGGTCTTGACCTTCGTCACGCTGACGAGCGGAGCGAGGCTGCGGGGATCCGCGGCCTCCGCATCCTTGCTCGTCGATGGGAGTAGG
Source organism: Agrobacterium sp. El2ro-1b (assembly GCF_048298475.1). Lineage (NCBI taxonomy): Bacteria > Pseudomonadati > Pseudomonadota > Alphaproteobacteria > Hyphomicrobiales > Rhizobiaceae > Agrobacterium > Agrobacterium sp. El2ro-1b. The sequence continues at coordinate 667,002 of NZ_CP103459.1, forward strand.
AAAATGGCAGCTCCGACCCCGAAGAGAGCAGCCACAGCCACAGTTGACAGGAGGATTTTTCGTTTCATGGGACTGGCCTTCTCGACAGCGATAGCGTAATTCTTAGATTTCATCCTAAATCTAAATCATATATAGACGTCAAGTGCAATCTAATTGGAGGTCCACATGAGAGTGAGCCGCGCACAGGCCGAGGAAAATCGAGAGAGGGTCATCACCGTTGCAAGCCGGCTGTTTCGAGAGCATGGGTTCGACGGGATAGGGCTGAAGGATCTGATGAAGGGCGCTGGCCTTACGCAGGGGGGATTCTACAAACAATTCGCCTCGAAGGACGACCTTGCCGCCCTTGCATCCCGGCGCGCGCTCGAAAGCGCCACAAGAAGATGGTCAGACGCGGCCGCAGACACCTCAGATCCGCTGGAAGCAATTATGGCGTTCTATCTTTCCAAGGATCACAGAGGAGAGAAAGCCGAAGGTTGCCCTCTTGTCGCTTTGGGGTCGGATGCCGCCCGGCAGAGCGCGGAAGTCCGACGTCCGTTCGAGGACGGTATCCGTGGCCATTTTGAGGTGCTGGATGAACTCATGGGTCACGCCGACAGTTCCGGCCCCAGCGAAAAGGCGATGGCGATCCTGTCGATGATGGTGGGGGCCGTCACGCTTTCCCGCATCATCGAAGACGAACGCCTGTCGGAAAGCGTCCTCGATGCGGCCGCTGGCGAAGTCAAGCGTATCGCGCGCAGTGATGGTGATGACTGAAGGCGACGGCCCGGTCCGACCACCCTGGGAGGTGAGAGCGTCCTAGGCTCTGCTTAAACTGCATGTCTGGAGAAATGATCCTGACCCTGTTGTCGGTTGGGACGCCGAAGGCATGCCTATTTTTATCCTGAAGACAGGTGGAAAACAGATGCGTCGTATCGTTGTAACAGGAATGGGAGCCGTCAGCCCCCTTGGTGCAAATGTGGATATCTCATGGTCACGCCTCCTTGCTGGCCAAAGCGGGATTAGGCGACTGACCGACGATGTCGTCGGAGATCTTCCTTCGAAAGTGGGAGGCGTTGTCCCTTCTCTCGCCGAAGACCCAGAAGGAGGATTCGATCCGGACAGGATCATTGCGCCAAAGGATCAGCGCAAGGTCGACCGCTTCATCATCTTCGCGCTGGCGGCGGCGGAAGAAGCGCTGGCGCAGGCAAACTGGAAGCCGGTCTCGAATGAAGACAGGTTGCGAACTGCGACAATCATCGCATCCGGCATCGGCGGTTTCCCTGCGATCACCGAAGCCGTGCGAACCGTTGATCAACGCGGTGTACGCCGCCTCTCTCCCTTCACGATACCGTCTTTCCTCGTCAATCTCGCAGCCGGGCAAGTCTCGATCCGCCATGGTTTCAAAGGTCCGCTGGGAGCACCCGTAACGGCATGTGCCGCCGGCGTTCAGGCGATCGGCGACGCCGCACGGCTTATCCGGTCCAATGAAGCCGACATTGCGGTTTGCGGTGGAACGGAAGCTTGCATGAACATCGTCAGCCTCGGCGGCTTCGCGGCGGCAAGGTCGCTTTCGACCGGTTTCAACGAGACGCCGACCAAGGCGTCGCGTCCCTTCGATACCGCGCGTGACGGCTTCGTCATGGGTGAAGGCGCGGGCGTACTCGTCATCGAGGCACTCAGCCACGCTCTCGCCCGCGGCGCCACCCCGATTGCCGAACTCGTTGGATACGGCACGACAGCCGACGCCCACCATATCACCTCAGGCCCTGAGGACGGCAGCGGCGCGCGCAGGGCGATGGAGATCGCCATCGCGCAAGCGGGCATCGCCCCTCATGAGATTGGTCATCTGAACGCGCATGCGACATCAACGCCAGTCGGGGACCTCGGAGAAATCAGGGCCATCAAGAGTGTGTTTGGGCAACGAAAGTCGGTTGCCGTCAGTGGAACCAAGTCGGCGACGGGGCACCTGCTTGGCGCGGCCGGCGGGCTGGAAGCCATCTTCACGATTCTGGCGCTCAAAAATCGGATTGCCCCTCCGACCCTGAACCTGAACGCGCCGGATCCGGAATCGGACGGGATCGATTTTGTTGCCAACCAGGCACGATCCCTGGATGCCGAATATGCCATATCCAACGGCTTCGGTTTTGGCGGCGTCAATGCCAGCGTTCTTTTCCGGCGCTGGCCAAAGGCAAGCAATAGCGGGGTATCCTCCGTGCGCTAACGCTCGTCACCACGTTCACAACCACATGAAATCATGCCTTTGCCAGGAGATCGGCTTCCATGAAACCAACAATGGTCACAGCGCCGCCCGGCATAACGCTCCTCAAGCCCAGAATTGCCGTCATCGGCATCGGCGGTGGCGGCGGTAAGGCGGTCAACAACATGATCATGCAGGATCTGGAGGGCGCGGAGTTTATCGTTGCGAATACCTATGCCCAGGCATTGTCGATGTCAAAAGCGCCACGGCTTGTCCAGCTTGGCCCAACGGTCACGGAGGGGCTTGGTGCCGGGTCATTGGCTGATATTGGACAGGCGGCAGCCGAAGAATCGATTGACGAGATCATGGACCACCTCGACGGAATGCATATGTGTTTCGTGACGACGGGCATGGGGGGCGGAACAGGCACAGGGGCGGCACCCGTTATTGCCCGTGCTGGATCACCACTTTCCGGTAATCGAAATGGTTGGTTTACGGCTCTTATTTTTGAGAACGCGGAGCCGACATGAGCGAGAAAACGTTCTATTCCTATGGTGCTGGATATCGAGGCAGAACATCCCTCACGGCGGGCTGCTGTTTCATCAGTTACGGCACAGATCGGCTGCTCTCCTGCCACGTTACGTGAAGAATAACGAGGTGGAACGTGGCGAATGAGCAGGTTTTCCACGTAACTCGGCCGAGAATATGAACGATCTTTATCATTAAAAATTGTTGCAAAACATATAGTTAGATAGAATTCATCCGAACCGATGGATTTGCTTGTCACCGAAATCCTTGCCGTACCGATCAATGATCGGTATTGCGTTGAGGTGCACTCAGCAATCAACGAGGACAAGATGGCAACTGGCACTGTAAAATTCTTCGCTCAGGACAAGGGCTTTGGCTTCATTACCCCTGACAATGGCGGTCCTGACGTATTCGTTCACATCTCGGCGGTCGGTTTCGGCGGCTCTCTTCAGGATGGCCAGAAGGTGAGCTACGAGTTGGGACAAGACCGCAAGACCGGCAAATCGAAGGCCGAGAACGTTACTCTCCTTTGATGGCAGCGCCGCGGCCCAACGCACGATAGCGCTTGGGCCGCCACCGCCGTCATACGAACCAAAAGACCAAGTGAGGGTATCCTTGTTCGATGGACGGGGGAGTTGCTCTAAGCAGGCAATAGTTCCTCCATCCCGCTGCGGACAGCGGCGAACAGGTCCGGGCGGTCGAGGTTGATGTAGTCTACATCGCTCGCTGCGATTTCGCGATGAACGGCCATGTCATCGCCACCGTAATAGACCATGATTTCCAGACCGGCTTTGCGGCTCGCCTCGATGATGCCGGGACGGCGCATCTGCGCGGGGGTTATCTCGATGATCGACGCATGATGCACGGCCCCGACAAGCGATGGGGATTTCGCGATGTCGAGTGTCATCATCATGCGGAACTCGGGTGCGATCGACTGCAAACCCTGACGCATCTCTTCGGAGAAGGAAAAATAAAACGTATCGCGCACCATGCCGAGATGGCGCACAAGGGCCGTAACCTTGGCGGGGTCGCAATATTTCAGTTCGATATAAACACCGGCACGACCACGCAGATGTTCGAGATAAGCATCGAGCCGCGGCACGATGGTGCCCTTGAACCTGTCGTCGAACCAGCCGCCGGCATCAAGCGTGTCGATCTCGCTCGACAGCATATGCCCGACCGGACCGGTGCCGTTGGTCGTGCGATCCAGCGTGTCGTCATGAATGACGTAAAGCACGCCGTCCGCGCTTTCGCGCACGTCGAGTTCGATATAGTCGGCACCCTGCTGAAGTGCGAGATCGGCTGCAGCAAAGGTGTTCTCCGGCGCAAATCTGTTGGCGCCGCGATGGGATACGATCTTGGTCACTGCAAATTCCTGTCAGTTTGCCGGTTGGAGTGTTCTGGCACGCGCCTCTGCGTCATGCGAGAGATCGGCATGAAGGCCGATGATGCGATCGCCGGCCTTGTCGAAGACCAGAGTGAAATCCGGTTTGCAGGCGATGCCGACCTGCGCTCCCGGCGCGTACCGCACGCTTTCACCATATTCGAGCGCATGAACCGGGCCAGCCGGCGTGACGATCGTGTAAAATACTTCACGCCCCATCGGCTCGACGCTGGCGACCTTTCCTTTGAGGGCGGCGCGCTCGAGAGACACAAGCGTGATATCCTCGGGCCGCAGGCCGAAGGTAACCTCGCCGGTATGGTCTGACGTCAAATCAAAAGACGCTTCGGCGATCTCCAGCCGACCACCTTTGGCATGGCCTTTCATACGGTTCATGGGCGGTGTGCCGATGAAACCTGCGACGAACAGATTGTTGGGACGGCGATAGAGATCATCCGGTGTGCCGATCTGGGCGATTTCGCCATTGTTCATGCAGATGATCCGGTCCGCCATGGTGATCGCTTCGATCTGGTCGTGGGTGACGATCAATGTAGTAAAGCCGAGGCGTTTCTGGATGCTCTTGAGCTCCGCCCGCATGGTGATGCGCAGCGTGGCGTCGAGATTGGACAGCGGTTCGTCGAGCAGGAGAATATTCGGCTCCTTCACCAGCGCGCGGGCAAGCGCCACACGCTGCTGCTGCCCGCCGGAAAGCTGCGAGGGACGACGATCGAGAAGGGAGCTTATCTGCACGAGCGCTGCGGCCTCGTCCACGCGTCTGGCGACTTCCTCTTTTCCCATGCTTTTGAAACGTAAGGGGAAGGCAATGTTTTCGCGGACCGTCAGGTTTGGATAAAGCGCGTAGGACTGGAAAACGACGCCGACATTGCGATCGCGGGCATCGATGCGATTGACGTTGTGGCCATCGAAGGCGATCTCGCCGCCGGTCGGCGCATAAAGCCCGGCGAGCAGAAACAGCGTCGTCGATTTGCCGCAGCCGGAAGGACCGAGAATGGCCACGAACTCGCCGTTCTCGATGGTGAGGTTCATCGGCTTCAGAACCTGGGTCTCGCCCCAGTTTTTGGTGACTTTATTGAGGGTGATCTTGGCCATGACGATTATCCCTTGATCCCGCCGAAACTCATCTGCGTGATGTATTTTTGCGTGAAGGTGTAGAGGATCAGCACAGGCAGGAGATAGACGACACCGACGGCGGCGATCATGCCGTAATCAGCTCCCATATTGTCCTGTGCGACAAAGAAGAGGTAGAGGCTCATCGTCATGTGGCTCTTGTCGATGAGCAGCGTCTGGACGAAGACATATTCCTCCCAGCCTCTGAGGAAGGTAAAGGTGGCGACGGCAATCAGGCCGCCGCGAACCTGTGGCAACACCACCATACGAAACGCCTGCGACCGTGTTGCCCCATCGGTCACCGCGCTCATTTCGATGTCCCAGGGCACATTGTCGAAAAAACCCTTGAGGACAAATATCGCGAAAGGCAGTTCCAGCGCGCTCATGACAAGCACGACGCCCGTAAGGCTGTTGAGCAGGCCCATATAGTGAAGCTGGATGAAAATCGCGACAGTGAGCGCGAGAGCCGGGAAAGCGTGCAGGAGCAGCAGACCACGCAGGAAATTTTCACGCCCAGCAAAAGCAAAACGCGACAAAGCGTAGGCTGCGGGCGTTGCTACCAGCGTCACGATCAATGTCTGGGAAATCGCAAAGACAAGCGAACTGCCCAGCGCTGTCCAGATCGACGGCAACAGATCCATGCGCGTCGTGCCGGTTCCGGCGATATCGCGGTTCCAGAGGAAACGGTAATTCTCGAATGTCAGATGCGGGAAGAGGCCGATGCCGCCGAGTATGACGACCACAAGACCCAGTGCGGCCCAGGCAAATACTGGTCTGCGCAACCGGTCCGCCAGTATCGCGATGACGATCGCACCCAGATAGGCGACGCCGGCAATCCCGGTGCTGCGCCAGAGAACGAGACGGCTGACGGCATCATCCGACGACGTCAACGACTTCACTGCCAGCCAGAGATAGGGCAGCAGTACCGGAACGGACACGACCGTCAAGAAAAGGATGATGGCGGAGAGAAAGCCGGCACGATTGGCAAGGCCACGGCTTTCGAGGCGTTTCCAGTCAGCGGATGATGCGGGAGGGGAAAGCGACATCACAGCACCTCGATCCTGGGAGCGGCAAAGGTGGAGCGCATATTGGTAACGCGCCATTGAACCAAGGTTGCGGCGACGCCGATCACCATCAGGCCGAGCGCCAGTGCTGCGCCATAGGCATAGGCGCCATTTTCGAAAGCACGGCGATAGATATAGAGCGCATAGGGCGTGGAATCGTAAACCGGACCACCACCGGTGATCAGCAGGATATATTCATAGGTCGTCATCAGTGAAAGTGCCTGATAGATGGTGATGAAGCGGATCGGCTGCGACAGGGCCGGCGCCACCACATGGCGCAGCACGCCCCATTCGCTGGCGCCATCAACCCGCGCGGCATTGGCAAGATGGGATGGGATGGAGCGGATCGCCGAGGTGAGGATCACCATGGCGAAGGATGCGCCGACGATACCATTCGCCAGAATGACCAGGAACAGCGGGAAATCGTTGCGAAGGTTGATCGGTGCAAGGCCAAGAGTGGCGGTAATCTGGTTGAGCAGGCCCGAGGGTGACGGATCGGCGATCCATATCCACAGGATGCCATAGAGGACAGCGGGCGACATGCGCGGCAAAAGCCACAGTCCCCGGAAGAAATTGCCGAGCCTGTCCGGGATCGCCGTCGAGGTCATCGCCAGAAGCGCGCCGAGGCCGACGTTGAAGATGAAGAGGGTGGCGGTGACATAGATCAGCGTCGTCAGCAACACCATCGGAATGCGCGCGTCACGCTGCACGATCCGCTCAAAATTCCGCATGGTAAACTCGCCGACCCGAAGGCTGGCCCCCATGTCGGTAAAAGCGATTACCGCATTGACGGCGATCGGCGCCAAGAAGAACACGACGAGAAGGGCGATGGCCGGAGCGAGATAAAACAGCGGCCGGGCCGGCCGGTGAGGCCTGATCTGGAAATTCGACATTGCAAAGTACCGGTGGGAAAGGTGATGCCGCCCGGGGCAAAGCCGGGCGGCACGGGGTGATCAGGCTCAGTTGCTGGCGGCGTCGCGGATTTCCACCTCGCCGCCGAACTGCAGTTCAAGCTCGTCGGCGATGAAATCCACCGCCTGAGCAGCCGTCATCTTGCCGGTTTCGACAGCCTGCAGGCCACTGAACAGAACCTTGTTATAGCTGCCGAACTTGGTGTGGTTCGGCACGAACTGCGCGTGTTTCATCATCGGCGATGCGGCAGAGAGAACCCAGTTGTCAGCGTATTTTGGCATCGCGGTCTGCGCGTGGCTGATTGCCGTGTGGTAGGAGGTGACGGCGTGTTCATTGTTGAAATAGGGCAGCGACGCGAGCGCCACGAGATCGGCGGCGATGTCGGCATTTTTGCTCTTGGCATTGACCGTGTAGAGAAGCGGATGCGACAGGTTTGCGGGCTTGCCGCCCTTTTCTGCCGCCGGCGCCGGAATCCAGCCTATCTTGTGGAAATAACCATCCTTGTCGGTCGGCCAGGTTGCACCGTTCTTTTCACCGACCTGCCAGGCAACGGCCCAGACGCCCTGATGGAAGACAAAGGCCTTTTCCTGCTTGAAGGCCCCCTGGATCGCATCCCAGCTCATGGCTGTATTGTCGACGGGGGTCACGCCCTGCTTGGCGTTGCGCTCATACCAGCCAAGCGCCTTGGCCATCTCGGCCTTCGGGAAGATCAGTTTGCCGGTCTTTTCGTCCATGAATTTTACGCCGTAGGACTGAAAAACCATCAGATAGTCGATACCGACGTTCGGGCGGTGCAGCATGCCGTATTCGGCGGCCTTGCCGTCAACGACTTCCTTGGAAAGCGCCGTCAGGTCGTCAAGCGTGAATTCGCCCGCTTCGACCTTGGCCGGCAGGCCTTCGATGAAGGCTTCATCTTTGCCGATCTTGCGCAGCATGTCCTTGTTGTAGAAAAACATGCGGATTTCCGCATCCTGCGGCACGCCGTAAATCTTGCCATCGGTCGCCTTGGCGGAATTCCAAAGCACGGGCAGGATATCGCCATAAACCCAGGGTGCAGCGGCAATCCTGTCGTCCATCTGCAGGGCATAACCCTCCTGAGCGAACTGGCCGATCCACTCATGCGGCAGCACGTAGATATCCGGCCCCTGACCGACCGAGAGCGCCTTCAGCGTTTCGAGCGCCAGATCGTCCCAGCCTTTGACGGCGCTATTATTGGCCTCGATGACAATGCGCTTGTCTACGCCCGCAGCCTTGAATTGCTGGTTCATGATCTCGGCGGCACCTTCGATATTGGTGACGCGGCCCGGTGCACTGCGCTCGGCAAGGGTGGAAATCTTGATCTCGATGTCTTCTGCATGCGCCAACCCGGCGGAAAGGGCAGAAATCGCCACCGAGGCGAGGAAAGCAAGCGATTTGGTCATGGCAACTGATCCGGTTGATGGTTTTTATTTAATTAAGTTGCTTAAGTAACAAAGTCATGACATCGCATAGGTGATGGGGGAAAAATTTCGATGAGACATGCGCCTTTTGATGGAATTGGAACGACGCAGGCCACGGTGCTGCGATATCTGCGTCGCCGAGGATCAGCCTCCCGTGTCGAGATCGCCGAACTGTGTGGCGTCACCGCCGCCGCCATCAGCATGATGACGCGCGACCTTCTTGAACGCGGGGTGATACTTGAAGGGGAAAGGCGCCAGGCCGGACGTGGAGCCCCCCATATCAATCTCAAGCTGAACCCTTCGGTTGGTTATGCCTTGGGGGTTCACTGCAACCGCTTCTCTGTCGCGTTGACCCTGCTCGATTTTTGCGGGGACGTATTGGGTGAATTACACTGCCCCGGGCGCTACGACACGTTTGAGGACGTTCGGGAAGAGATTATCGAGGGCAAGGCCAGGTTGCTGCAACAGGCTGGCCTGGAGGACGAAGTACCGGTCGGCGCGGGGGTCGCGATGCCCACTCGCTTTCGTCAGGGCGCGTCTTTTCTCGATCTCGCGCAGGAAGTCGTATCATGGTCCGGACCAGACCTCGCTGCTTCCCTTCAACAGGGTTTGGGCTGTGCGGTCAGGATCGAAAACGATGCCAACGCTGCCGTGATGGGCGAACTGACGCTGGGCAACGCCGCTGACCACGAAAACTTCGTTTACCTGTATCTGTCCGAGGGTATTGGCGGCGGTATCATCATTGGGAAACAACTTTACCGCGGCAACTTCGGTAACGCCGGAGAAATAGGCGCATTGCGAGCACGGGGCCTGACGCGCCCCTCCTTCGAAGATTTGGCGGAATTTTGCGCGGGTCATTCCGGCAATGTACCGTCAGACCGGTCGCCAGACGCCTGGAACGCCTATCTGAACAGCAATCAAGAGCTTGTAGAGACGTGGATAAATCGGGCCGGGCCAGAAACTGCCAGACTGGGATTTTCCCTCAGCGCTGTGCTGGCCCCCGAGGCAATATATGTTGGAGGCTCCCTGCCCCGCATGATCCGGGAACAATTATGCCCCTGGCTCGATTTTTCATTTTCCGATCCTTTCCAGGGAGCGAAAGTTCTTCAGCCGGCAATTCTTTTGCCGGAAGTCTCTGCTGCGGATACAGTGGCTTTCGGCGCGGCCGCCATGATCCTTCATGACCTTCCAGCCATTGCCAATATGCGCTCGCAATCGTGATCGGCCGAAAAGCGTCGCGTGGAAATCTCGTTGAACTGGCGTTCTGATTTCCCGTTCAACGCTCGTGCCTGTCTGTTTCGAAGCGATGACCAGCGCTGCTGGCATCAAATCGGCGGCGAAGATAAACATGAGGCGCATGACGTCCGGAGTCTTCAAGCCGCCACAGCCTTCGGGGTTTTCACCGTCGCGAACAGCGGCAAGGCGAGAAGATAAAGTGCGGCCCCCACCAGCCAGATCGTCCCGATCCAGATGCTTTTGGTGGAAAAGAACACCGCAGTGGTCAGGACCGGCCCTATTATACCCGCCAGGCTCATGAGGCTGGCGAGCACGCCCTGCAACTGGCCCTGCTGATCATCGTTCACGCGGCTGGTTACCAAAGATTGCAGCGCCGGCATGGCAACGCCGCCCAACGCAAACAGAGGCGCTACCGCGTAGCCCATCCAACTCTGGTTGGCGAAGGCCATCAGCATATAAGCCAGCATGTCAAAACCGACACCGATCATCAACGTGCCGAGATCACCAAAACGGCGCGAGAGCGGCCCGACGAGAAAGGCCTGCGCCAGAGCGCCACTGATGCCGAAAACCGATAGCGACAGGCCCATATGCACCGAATCCCATCCGAACCGCTCGGCGCCATAGAGCACCCAGATCGTTCCCGGTATGGCGGCCACCAGACCGAATACGACAGAGACGGTTACAAGTGGCAGGAGCGGCTTGAAATTCCAAAGCCACACCAATGGCGCCAACGGGTTAAGTTCCTTGAACGCAAACCTGCCCGGACCGGCCTTTCGGCTTTCCGGCAGAACAAACAGCGCAACGAGCAGGTTGAGACCATTGAAAAGGGCTGCCACAAGAAATGGTGCCCGAAGCCACCAGGCGCCCATGACGCCGCCGATGACGGGACCGATGATAAAGCCCAGGCTCATCACGGCGCCAACCGTGCCAAACCGCTGCGCCCGCTGCTCGGCTGGGGTGATGTCGGTGATGTAGGCGCTTGCCACCGCCATATTGGCGCTGGTGATCCCCGCCATGGCCCGCCCGACCACGAGCACCCAGCCGAGTGGGGAAAATGCCATGACGAGGTAGTCGAGCAAGGTGCCAGCCAAAGAGAGCAGCAAGACCGGGCGCCGGCCGAACCGGTCGCTGAGCGCACCAAGGATCGGCGAGAACACAAATTGCATGATGGCGAATACCGCCAGCATGACCCCATAGAGAAACCCGATGTCGCCGCCGCCAGTCACCTCGACCAAGAGGTCCGGCAGGATCGGGAAGATCAGGCCTGCGCCAATGGCGTCGAGGGCAACGGTTGAGAGAATAACGATAAGGGCCTTGTTCATGGTGTGGCATCCCTATAAGCTTTATCAGTGATAAATTTATCGGTGATAAGCTCCCTTATCAATGATAAGTCAAGAGGGATTCTATCCATGGCTATCGGACGTGATCGCATTGTCGATGAGGCGCTGCTGCTCTTGAACGAGGTTGGCATCGACAAGCTGTCCACCCGCAAGCTCGCGGAACGGCTGGGCGTCCAGCAGCCGGCGCTCTACTGGCACTTCCGCAACAAGTCGGAATTGCTCGACGCCATCAATTCCGAAATGCTGCTGCGTTATCACTGTGATCGCCTGCCAAAACCCGGTCAGGATTGGATTGCGTTCACGCTGGCCAATGCCCGCAGCATTCGTAAGACCTTGCTCACCGTGCGCGATGGCGCGCGGCTGACCGCAGGTACACGGCCTTCCGTCGCCGAATTTGCCGATGTGGAAAGCGTCTTGCAGCTCTATGTCGAGACGGGATTTTCCGCAGAGGAGGCATTTGGCATCGCCATTTGCATCACGCGCTATGTGGTCGGTTATGTTCTCGAAGAACAGGGAGAGCGCGAACGGGATCGGATGGATCAAAACTCGCCCAATACCGACCTCATGGCAGAACTCGCTCCGTTCCCCCTGCTTGCAAAAGCTCTTGAAAGCTTGCCCACGGTTGGAACGGTCAACACCGAAGCCGTGTTCGAGAGTGGGCTAAGTTACCTGCTGGCCGGCATGAAGGAGAAGCTGCGGGCGAAACAGTCTGGATAGGCGAAGAACTCTGGCGCGGACGTGCAATCGGTTTCCGGTACACAACATGTCTTTTCAAACCTGAACATGCCACTGTCGCTGGCATCACTCTCTTCCGTGGGGATCAGGATGTCGCGAATTATTATATTCGACATTTTTGAATCCGCGTTTGTTGACGGACTCTACCAAAATCTGGAGAAAATTCTCAAGCAATTGCTTGCCCATCTATCGCTCAGAACCGCAATCTGCAATTCTCCATTCATGCAGCGGCGATCGAGACATAACCACTTACCCTGAACATATTTTGCTAAATGGAGCCCCTATTTTCGCTCGCCCTCGGCACTGATAGTCGGCTTTCCCTCAGCCGCGAATGGACAAAGAAATGCAACCCGAAAGCCGGCCTTCGGGCGGAATGGTTCTCACCCCCCGGCTTTCCCGTTCTGTTTCCGGTAAACCCAAAGCACCGGCTGCCATGGAAACAGGCTCAAGGCAGAGATACTTTTCCATTCGATGAACAGCTAGATATTCAAATATTGGATCAGCCTCAAGCAGCAACGTTCCCTTGTCGAGCTCTACCGTGGCCGTTGACCAGTTGCGGAAATGCAAGGTGTAGCCGGTGGCGGCCGGAATGGAGCGACTGGAGCGCAGGTGCTCTTCGTCCCCGGTCGGCACGTTCAGCGCGTCAAGAGGATACTCCAGTCTAGCGTCCGTTTCCGCATGACACGAAAGAGGCACGGCGAGATACGGGTGCCATCCGAGGCTCAAGGGCGCTGAAACATCGGATGAGTTGATTATCGACAGTTCAACGATCAAGCGATCGGGTTCAAGCCGAAAATGTTGTTCTGCGAGGAATGAGAAAGGCCATTCGTCATCCGCTTGGTAGTTCAACTGCAGCGTCACGCGATCTTCGGCAACACTTGCCACATGCCAGGGACGGCGGTGGGCCGGCCCGTGCATCGCATCAGGTGTCAGGGCGGGATGTGGAAGAAGGCGATGCGTCTTGCCACTCTCAACAACTGAAGCGCCGTAGACGCGATTATGATAGGGCACCAGAGGGTACGCGCCAGCGCGCGGCCAGTTATATGGCTCGAAAACATCCGTTTGCGTGGGTGCAAGTATGTCACCCATGTCTGCATGCACGAGGTGGGTCATGCGTCCGCCCCAGTCCGGGCGAAAGCGGGCCAAGAGCGGTCCGCTTTCGATGGAGATCATGTCAGGCAAACGCATAGGAACCATCTGGCCGCTTGGGTACCCGGCGTTGCCAGTGAACGTAGCCGTCTTCCTGCATGGCTTTTTCGTCTATCTCGACGCCCCAGCCGGGACGATCCGGCCGCAGTTCGAGATAACCGTCCTTTGGCAGATAGGGATCGACGACGTAACGCGTGACGTCCTCTTCCGTCACCAGATCGTTGCCGCCGTAAGCATAGACCTGACCCTTTGGCAGCCTGTATTCCAGAATGCGGAAGTTCTGTTGGACGGCGCAGAAGTGAACATTGACCGCCGTTGCCAGCGGCCCCATAGGATTATGCGGCGCAATGCTGACAAAGTGGGCTTCAGCCAGAGTTGCGATGCGACGCATTTCCGATATACCGCCGACCACGCAGATATCCGGCTGGATGATGTCGGCGCCCTTCACCTGAAGAAGTCGGAGAAACTCATTGCGATTGTAGAGGCTTTCGCCCGTTGCAAGGGTACAATTCAAGCCCTGCTTGAGATCACCGTACATCTCGATGTTCTCAGGACGAAGAGGCTCCTCGTAGAAAAGCGGGTCGTAAGGCGCAAGCGCATTGCCAAGCTGCCGCGCGGCAGAGGGCTCGAAAATCTTGGCGTGGGCATCAAACGCGATGTCATAATCGGCGCGGACGGTTTCGCGCAACGTACGGAAATATTCCGCGGAACTGCGCACCACTTCGCCCCAGCGATGCGCATGAATATCGACACGCCACGGGCTGAGCTTGAAGGCGGAAAAGCCCCAGCCTTCATTGAGACGGTCGAATTCATCTCTGGCGGCGGGTGCATCCGGAGCGGTATAGACGCCCGCATAGACCTTGATCCGATCCCTCACCTCACCGCCGAGCAGCTTGTAAACCGGCACCCCGACAGCCTTGGCGGCCAAATCCCACAGGCAATGATCCAGCGCTGAAATAGCCGACAGGCCGAGTGCGCCGGGCGGGAAACGGTTCTGCTGCAACATCAGATTATAGAGAAACTCTACCCGCGTCGGATCCTGCCCCGCGAGGAAGTTGTAGAGGTAATCCAGAATGGGCGGCAAGGCGAGATCGGGTCCATGATTGTAGCACTCACCCCAGCCGGTCAGTCCGTCATCGGTGTCCAAGGCGACGATGACGCGGGGACGGTCCTTGTCGCGAGTGACGAACACCCGCATGCGATCGATTTTCATGCCTCAGTCTTCCTCATCAATTCAAGGAGATGGAAAATGGTGGGTCATTGGGCCGCAGCGCCATTTTTGATTGGTGCCGGCTCGACATAACGGAACCGCCTCGTCCGGTCGCGATCCCGCGGATCCGGCCTTGGGATGGCGGAAAGCAATGCCTGGGTGTAGGGATGATCCGGTGCGTTGCAGACCTTGTCGGCCTCCCCCACCTCGACCAGCTTGCCGCGATACATGACGCCCACCCGGTCGCACATGTAGCGGATGACGCCAATATCATGACTGATGAAGATGTAGGCGAGACCCAACTCGTCCTGCAACCTCATAAGCAGATCCAGCACCTGAAACCGGACTGAAACGTCTAGAGCCGATGTGGCCTCATCTGCAACGATGATGCGGGGCTTGAGCGTGATGGCTCGCGCAATCCCGATGCGCTGACGCTGACCACCGGAAAAGGCGTGCGGATAGCGTTCACGCCCACTGGGATCCAGACCCACTTGCTCCATCAGGGAGCAGACACGCTCTTCAAGTTCCTTACCCTTGGCAATACCGTTGACAAGCAGCGGCTCTCCAATCACCTGCGCGACGGTCATGCGTGGATTGAGCGACCCGAAAGGATCCTGAAACACCATGCGCAACTCCCTGCGCGCCGCCTTCAGTTCCTTTCCCTCTATCTTCGACAAATCGACAACCGAGCCGTCGGCTTTTCTATAAAGCATCTCGCCAGCCGTCGGATCATAGAGGCGCATGATGGAGCGGCCCATGGTCGTCTTACCCGACCCGCTTTCACCGACGATGCCGAGCGTCTCGCCGGGCAGAAGCTTGATCGAAACACCGTCCAGCGCCTTCATCTCACCGAAGTGCATCGACAGGTCCTTGACCTCCAGTATCGGCGCTGCGGTGTGATCAAGCGGCGGACGGGCAAGGCGGATTTCGGCCTTCTGCTCCAGCTTGAGGACCGAGCCGATCAGCATCCGCGTATAGGGATCCTGCGGCTTGTGGAAGATTTGCTCGACTGTCCCGTACTCCTTCACAACGCCATGGTGCATGACAAGCACATCATCAGCGATTTGAGCGACGACGCCCATATCGTGCGTGATGAACAGAACGGCCATACCGTGAGCCTTTTGCAGCCGCGATATCAGATCGAGAATTTCCGCCTGCGTGGTGACGTCGAGCGCTGTCGTCGGCTCGTCGGCAATGAGGAGCTGTGGTTTGCAGGCAAGCGCCATCGCGATCATGGCGCGCTGGCGCATGCCGCCCGAATATTGGAAAGCGTATCGGTCCAACGCCTTTTCAGGGTTTGGAATTTCAACCTGCCGCAGCAGCTCGATTGCCTCTGCCCTCGCCTGCGCCTTGCTCATTTTCAGGTGAAGCCGCAAAACTTCGGTAATCTGGTCTCCGACCGTATGAACCGGAGAAAGCGACGACATCGGCTCCTGGAAAATCATCGCGATATCGGCACCGCGAACAGCCCGGATGGCATGCCCGCGTGGGTCCAGTTTCGCCAGATCAACTGACGAACCGTCAGCCTTGTTCAGGATGATCGAGCCGGAGGCGATATAGCCGGGGCTATCGATGATCTGGAGGATGGAGCGGGCCGTGACTGACTTGCCCGAGCCGCTTTCTCCCACCACGCAGAGCGTCTTGCCAGGCTCTATCGAGAAAGAAATATCGTTGACGGCGCGAAAAACGCCGGTGCGCAACGGAAATTCGGTAACGAGATTGCGAACTTCAAGAAGGGGCTTTGCAGGCTTCATCGAGACGACTTCACTCATATAAAGGCCCTCACTTGTTATAGGGGTCGGCTGCATCGCGCAGACCATCGCCGAGGAGGTTCAGCGCCATGACGGCAACAACAACGGCAACACCAGGCAGGAAGAGCCACGGAGCCGTCGCAATCGAACGGATGTTCTGGGCCTCGCGCAGCAGCACGCCCCAAGAAATCGTTGGCGGCTGAAGGCCGAGACCGAGGAAGGACAGCGACGTTTCCGCGAGGATCATTGCGGGTACAGCCAGCGTGACGGATGCGATGATGTGGCTGGAGAAGCTGGGCAGCATGTGACGGAAGATGATGCGCCCTTCGGGTACACCGTCCAATCTGGCAGCAGCTACAAACTCTTCCGTTCTGAGCGACAGGAACCTGCCACGCACGACGCGGGCAAGCTGCGCCCAGCCGGTCAGGGACAGGATGATGGTAATCATCATATATTGAAGCGTCGCGGGCCAGCCCTGCGGCAGCGCCGCCGCCATGGCCAGCCATATGGGGATGGTGGGCAGCGACAGGACGAAATCGATGACCCGCTGCATGACGAAATCGATACGCCCGCCGTAATACCCGGAAATACCACCCAAGACGACGCCGAGCAGCAACGAAAAGAACACGCCGACAAGACCAATGGACAGGGAAATCTGCGAACCCTGCACGACACGGCTGAAGACATCGCGGCCAAGCCGGTCAGCCCCGAAAAGAAACAACGGTCGCGTCTTATCGGTGGAGGCCAGAAGATGGATGTTGGTGTTAAACAGTCCGAGCACGGAATATTCGTAGCCGCGACCAAAAAGCTGGATCGGTATTTTCTTGCCCGTGTCTTCAACGAAGACGGCGGCCAGCGTTTCTGGGTTACGCGTCAGCTTGAGAGGGTAATAATGCAGCCCGACGGAGAAACCATCCGTTGTGTCGATCAAATGAACCCGTTGCGGCGGATAAAACGTCGCGCGGGCATTTTGCAGCACCGGATCATTGATCGCAAAGAAGCCGGGCACGAGAGCCACGACATACATGGCAATGGTCACCACGAGAGCGGCCATGGCCAGACGGTGGCGCTTGAACGCCCACCAGATGAGTTGCCATTGCGATGCGACGGCGGCGCGGTCGGGGCGAATGGTGGTGGCTACAGCAATATCGGCCATGACGCCCTCCTATTCGAGACGGATTCGGGGATCGACCAGCGCCAGCAGAATGTCGCTGATCAGCGATCCGATCAGCGTCAACGCGCAGATCAGGAGCACGAAGGCCCCGGCGAGATACATGTCCTGCGCCATCAGCGACTGCAAAAGAAGCGGCGCTGCTGTGGGCAGGTTGAGCACGATGGCAACGACGACCGAGCCCGAGATGAGGTTGGGTAACAGCCATGCAATCGTGGAAATGAAGGGGTTGAGGGCAATTCTCAGAGGATATTTCGTCAACAGGCGAAACTCCGACAGGCCCTTGGCACGCGCCGTGGTCACATAGGGTTTCGGCAATTCGTCCAGCATATTGGCGCGCATGACGCGGATGAGGCTGGCCGTGGAGGAAATGGCAAGGATGGCGACCGGCAACCAGATATGCGCCATCAGGTCGATCATCTTTGCGATGCTCCACGGCGCAGTTTCGAACTGGGCCGAGAACAGGCCACCGACATCCGCACCGAATTCGACCGCCGCGACATACATCAGAACCAGCGCAAGCAGGAATGACGGGATGGAAAGTCCGAAGAAGGAGAAGGCGGTAAACATGTAGTCGCCGATGGAATATTTCCGCACGGCGGAGAAGACGCCGATTGGCAGCGCGATGGCCCATGTGGCCAGCAGACTTGCAATTGCCAGCACAAGCGTCAGCGCCATGCGCTCCCAGATCAGGCCCGATACCGGCTGCTGCCACTCAAAGGATATGCCGAAATCACCCCGGCTGATGATGCCCCATATCCATTTCAGGTACTGGATGATCATGGGATCGCCGAGGCCGAAACGTTCACGCAGCTGCGCGGCGGTATTCTGGTCGATGACTTCGTTCGAAGCGGCAAGCGTCGCGATATAGGTCGTCACATAGTCGCCTGGCGGCAACTGAATAAGGACGAAGGCAAGGAAGCTGACGGCAAACAGCGATGGGATCATCCACAGCAGCCGTTTCACAATGAAAACCAACATGTCGTTCTCACAATCACGTTTTGCAGCATATCCGCCTGGCGAACGCCGATATCTGCCACTCGACCCAATCGAAAAGTGTCGCCGCGCAAACGGCGACACGCATCAGTCGTTTAGCTTGTGAAGGTGAACTGCTGCGGCAGCGCTGGACCGGGGTTCGGCCAGGACCAGCTGTCTGGTTCCTTTTCCGGAACATTGTGAAGATTGTTCCTGATGATGCCGAAACCGCCAACAGCCAGGCAGACACCAATCGTTTCGAATTCTTCCGCAGCGATATCGAAAATCTGCTTCATGAATTCGCCACGCTTGGCAATATCGGCAGTCGAGCGCGCTTCATCGAAAAGCTTGAACCGCTTCTTCTGGCTTTCCGGCGGCTCCTCGCCCTTCTGGCCGTTGGACGTATACCAGAGCGCCCACGGAATGGCGTAGCGCGACCCTTGTGGATGGAAGGCGAAGAAGTCGCGCGGATCGAGCATCGGGTCCAGCCCACCCGGACCTGGCCAGACAGCCGCATCGTGGGCATTGTCGTCACCGCGCGTGTAATACAGAGCGCGTTCGATGGTGTTGACCTTGATATCGACGCCGATCTGCGCCCACTGCGCCTTCACCAGTTCCAGCGTGTCGACGAGATCGGGATAAAGCGTCGGAATGACATCGATTGAGAAGAAGATCGGTTGACCATCGGGACGCAGGCGAATTCCATTGTCGTTCTTCTTGTCGTATCCAGCCTTGTCGAGAAGCTCG
This sequence comes from Agrobacterium sp. El2ro-1b, assembly GCF_048298475.1. Classification (NCBI taxonomy): domain Bacteria; kingdom Pseudomonadati; phylum Pseudomonadota; class Alphaproteobacteria; order Hyphomicrobiales; family Rhizobiaceae; genus Agrobacterium; species Agrobacterium sp. El2ro-1b. The sequence continues at coordinate 685,944 of NZ_CP103459.1, forward strand.
TTGGCCTTGTCCGCGTCGAACTCGGTGCTCTGTCGCGCAAGTTTCTCATGATACCATGGATGCGTCGGGCGCGGGCCGGTCTGATAGGCTTCGCTCTGGCCGAAATACACGATCTCGATGATCTCCTGGCGATTAAGCCCCAATGACAGGGCCTGCCGGAAGGATTTGTCCGCAAACATCTTGCGCATGGCAGGATCTTTATGGGTGATGTTGAGATAAATCTGGCATTGCTGGGCAGCCGACGGAACCAGCGTCATCAGCCGGTAATTGCCCTTCTCCATGTTCTGGGAAAGCGTCGGCTTGTTGGCGAGCACGCTGATGTGGCGTTCCTGAATATCGATCTTGCCCGAAATCACGTTGAGCATCAGGGATTCGACATCCTGAGAGATACCGAAATTGATCTCGTTGATATAGGGCAACTGGTTGCCATCCGTATCAACCTGCCAGAAGTACGGGTTGCGGGTCATGACAACACGCGTCGCACCGCCGGAATAAGGCTCCTTGACGACCCACGGATCGAGCGTCGGCTTATCGACATTTGACCAACGGGACGGGATTTCGATATCGCCGCATTTGGCACGGAAAAGTTCGGTCCAACTGGAAACACCGGCCGCCTTGACCTCTGCATCGAGAGCCGCGTTATATTTGGGCAGGAACTTGCTGCAATAATGCTTGGGGAACAGCGTGGGGTGCTGGCCAAGCGGGGTCGCAAGATTTTCGAGATACAGCGCGTTCGGTGCCGCAAACTTGAACTTCACAGTGAAATCATCGACCTTTACTACGTCGACGGCCTTACCTGCCACGGACAACTGCGCCGGAGTGGCGCTGTAAAGCTCCTTGTTCTTGATGCAGTCTTCGATCGCGAAGACCACGTCATCGGCAGTGAACGGATGACCGTCAGACCACTTCGCGCCCTCAATCAGATGGAAGGTGAACTCGGACGCATCAGGACTGACTTCCCACTTCTCCGCAAGGTTCGGCAAGACCTCGGTGAAATCCATGTTCCAGCGAACGAGGCTCTGGTTGCCGACCATGCGCAGGATGCCGTTATGGTCCGACGACCCGCGAAGACCACGGCGCAGGGTACCGCCATAAGTGCCGACCTTCTCGAACGGCGTCACCACCATCGGGTTCTTCGGCAGGCGATCGGCCAAAGGTGGTAACTTTCCATCCTTGACCAGGGCAGCCAATTCAGGCGCTTCCTTGCCGGCGGCAGCTTGTGCCGAAGTGCCGACGAGAGACAGCGCAGCAACGCCTCCAAGCCCGGCAATAAAGGTACGGCGCGTTACGCCGTGCGAGATTTCATCCCCATCGCGCATCGATCGATTTCCTCCCAAAAAATCGCAGGTCGCAGCGAGGTGCAGAACCTCGTTACTTCAGCCCTCCTGGCCGACCCACGTGCCGATCCTCCATCGGCAGGGTGACCATATGGGTGTTTTCAGATGATTACAAGTATTGACAGATTTTTACATATTTTTTATTCATGGATGGAATTTTCGCAATCAGATGCCCCGTTCGCTGTTGGGAGTTGATCAGCTTCCAACGCGCCTGTAGAGACGCAGTTGATACGATGTGAAATGAAATGCTGAAAAGATTCAGCGATTTGCGACGAGAGGGCGCAGATGGATAATCTGACAACATCCGCTCCCTCCAGGGGCGAGACGCGGCTGAGCGACATCGTGTACGAGAAGATCGTCGGCATGATCAGCGATGGCCGTTTTCCGCTGAACGAGCGGCTGCCATCCGAACAAAGCCTGGCGTCGATGCTGGGCGCATCGCGTCCGGTCGTGCGCGAGGCGCTGGAGAGACTGCGCAACGATGGCCTTATCGTGTCTCAAAAAGGTTCCGGCTCCTATGTTCGCCAGCGGCCTGATTCCTCTGTTCTGCAACAAGTACCTGTCGGTTCGCTCGCCGACGTGCAGCGCTTCTTCGAATTCAGGTCTGGCCTCGAATCCTCTGCCGCAGAACTGGCCGCACGCAACTGGCAGCCCGCGGACAGGTCGCGAATAGAGCAGGCGCTCGCAGCGCTGGAACTCTGCCTGGAGCGGGGTGATCTCGGCGCAGAGGAGGACTTTGCCCTGCACGATGCCATCGCCAGAGCCAGCCACAACCAGTTTCACATCACGGTTCGCACCTGGTTCAAGCCCCACTTTGCAATCGGACAATCCGTAACACGCAGCCTCAGCCTCAAACGCACGCCTCAACATGTTCGTGACGTGCAGAATGAGCATACCGCAATTGTCGAGGCCGTATTCGAGCGACGGGAGCAGGCCGCTCATGACGCGATGAAGGACCACATCCTGAAAGCGCGTGCCCGAATGTTCAAAGGCGTGGGCGGTGAAGGGGGAACCTGAACTTCTGACCGATCGACGCCACACGGATGATGGAGGAGAATTCGTGAGCCAGCCGCGCATTATAGAGCCTGCAATTCGCACACTTATCGACATACCGCTGCGGGTGGGCGAGTCTCCGACGTGGGACGAGCGAACCGGCGACCTGTGGTTCGTGGACATTCTGGCGCCTGCAATTTTTTGCCTTTCAGCAAGCGGAAAACTCCAGCGTTTCGACATGCCGGCACAGATCGGCTGCCTTGGCCTCTGCCAAAGTAATCTGATCGTCGCGGCATTGAAGACAGGCGTTCATTTGCTCAATCCGCAGAATGGTGAACTCGAGCTTCTCTGCGATCCCGATGAAGGGAGAGCCGACAGCCGCTTGAATGATGGAAAGGTTGGCCCGGATGGTCACTTCTGGGTGGGCACAAGAGATGAGGCAGACGTTCCCACCGGCAATGCTCGCCTCTATCGCGTTTCTTCCAGCGGTCACGTCGAGCGCTTCATAGACGGTGATATGCTGACGTCCAACGGTCTCGCCTGGAGCCCGGACGGGACACGGATGTACCATTCAGATAGCAGCGGGCTGCTGCTTCAGGTTTTCGACTTCGATGTTCAAACGGGCAAGCTTGGGCCCGCCAAACGCCTCCATGATTTTCAGCCGGACGAAGGCAGGCCGGATGGGGCCGCGACAGATAGCGAAGGCTGTTACTGGAGTGCCGGTGTGCAGGCGGGCAGATTGAACCGCTTCACTCCCGATGGCGAATTGTTTGAAATCTACAAGATGCCGTTCAAGGGTCCGACCATGCCCTGCTTCGGCGGTCCCGAACTCAAGACACTCTACGTTACCAGCCTTGTGACAGACACAAACGGCGTCGCGACATCAGGAACATTGGTGGCTTTCGACGCCCCTGTTGCTGGCGCCCCGATTCACAAATTCCCCCTCTGACGATAGATTTCACTCCACGGGAGACCGATTAATGACGACATTTGATATTCGCCAGGCGCTGCACGGCATCTCCGGCGTTCCCGTTACGGCATATGACGCCGATGGAGAAATCAGTTTCGACATCACCGCCGAGGCCTACGCCCGTGTGGCCAGGGCCGGGATTCACAACATCGTCGCGGCTGGCAATACAGGCGAGTTTTACGCGTTGACGCCCGCTGAAATCCTGACGGTTTACGAGGCCGCAATCAAAGGCGTGGATGGCATTGCTCCCGTCACCGCAGCCATTGGACGCTCGCAGCGCGAAGCAATTGCGATGGCGCGGACCGCAAAGGAACTCGGCGCATCCGCAGTGATGTCTCACCAACCGGTCGATCCGTTCGCCGCCCCTCAATCTCAAATCGACTATTTCTTGGGGCTGGCTGAAAACAGCGCGCTTCCTCTTGTCGCCTATGTGCGGGCCGATGGATTTGCGGTGGACGATATGGTGAGGCTCTCCAGCCATCCAAATGTCGCGGGCATCAAATTCGCCACGACAGATATCATGCTGCTGTCGCGCGCCATCGCCGCCTCCGACCCGGACGGAGCATTGTATATTTGCGGCCTTGCAGAAAGCTGGGCGCCAGCCTTTACCGCAGTCGGCGCGCGTGGCTTCACCTCCGGTCTCGTTAATGTCGCGCCGCATTTTTCAATGCAGGTACACGAGGCTCTCGTGGCAGGCGATTTCGACAGCGCCCGAAAGATCGTTGAGAAGATAGAATTGTTCGAGCGGCTGCGCACGCGCTACCGAAACGGCGCCAATGTGACTGTGGTGAAAGAAGCTATGGAAATCATGGGGCTTGCCGTCGGTCCGGTGCGCGCACCCGGCCTCGTACGTTTGGATGCGCCGGACCGTGCCTTGCTCGAAGAACTGCTGGCCAGTTGGAAATAACCTCCCAAGGGCGGGATGCTCCAACGCCTCAGGCGTTGAGAGCATCATACGCCTATGCTGTTGGTTTTCGTGAGAGTTTGATCCATTTTCCGTTTTGCCGTGATCCATTTGCGAAGGATAGAATTGTTGTCGGACAATCCACTACACCGGATCTGGTGAACTCATGCGAATGAAAAATGGATTAAATCCTGACGAGACTCAGCACGCATGTCCTTATCGTTGAGGATGAGCCGCGTATCCTGATGTCGACGGTCGACATGGTAGAGAAGCTTGGTCACACGGTGCATGAGGCTAACTCAGCGGAAGATGCCCTCAGCGTCCTTGAAACCAACGGGATCGACATGTTGCTGACAGATGTCTTGCTGCCAGGCATGTCCGGGATCGAACTTGCAAGACATGTAAGGGAACGCTGGCCAAACGTGAGGATCGTTTTCGCAAGCGGTGACGACAACGCCAAGACAGCCTCGGGTATTTCCGATGCGCAGCAATTATCCAAGCCTTTCAGTATCGATGGGCTGCGACAGGTGTTGGGTAAGGCCGATCGGACCTTGTGACCGCAATCTGGCTGGCATGGCTCGCGGATGTTTATAACGACGTTTGCCATCGCGCTGTTTGGCGATGGCGGCTGGCCACTTGCGCAAGTTTGAGTATCCAGTCCCACCTGCGCTGTTGACCGCCGGGTCATCACGATTGTGGGACTGGATCTGTGGAGATACCTCGATGCCCCTGGGCGAGCGAGTCCACGGCACTCTTCGCCGGTTAATGCGCCGTTCGGTTTTTATCCAAAGTCGACGCCCCCGCAGCATAAGGCATAGCTCGACCGACAAGAACCGCGCGGTATAGAACACCATCAGCTCGATCCGGATCAGCCGTACGGCGCGGGGCACGAGATCGCTAGAGGCTGACGCCCTCCAGTTTCGCGATCAGCGTGTTGCGATCCTCAACCGATTTCAATCGCACCGTTAGAGCTTCGCTCTTAACCGGCACCTGGGGCGGCAGAGAGACGGCAATACCGGGAATATTTTCGGCAGCCCACCGCCTGAAACGAGGCAACTTGTTGGGGCCGCTGATAGGAAGGGTGTGAATATATCTGAAAGTCATGACTGCTTCTTTCCGAATACGGGCAATGCCATGGCACAGGCGGCCAGATTTGCTCCGCGGTTTTCGTGTGGGGTTGCGAGAAACCTGACGCCAATGTCGCGGTCGCAACTATTGGCGCCAGGCAATCAGCGTCCGGCACTAACCCTTCGGATAGGAAAGACGTAACGCATCGTGAGCGCGAAACCCGTAAGGTCCATCGTCGGCATGTTAGACACCAGACCTTTGCCGCTCGCTCAACCCCAGGATCAGGCGGCCAGAGTGACGGCGGGCATGCCAACACCCCGGCTCGGCATCAAGCTTCCGTACAAAATCGACAAGCGCGATATCACCCAGCCTGTCCGCCGCCGCTTGTGGAGAAAACCATCGTCTTTTTCGGTGCGCTTTTTCGCGCCAGTGGGTCAAAGTGCCACGCACGTTCATACCGAATATCGTGACACAGCAGACAAGCTGAGGCCCATCGTTGAGGGTTTTGATATATCTGTATGTCAATACCGGAGCCGGGGACATGTCGCCAATAATTCCTGCCACCTTGAACGCATGTTGCGAGGCCATGACGAGGGGCGGACATGCTTTCACGAGCGGGCCACTGGGCACGATCCAGCGCTCGCGCTCACGGTCCGTGACAAGCAGCACCTTGCGCTCGCCGTCGCGCCCGATCCGCCAGGGAAGTACTCCGACCTGCTGCAACTCACCTCTGTCATCAGGTGACGAGACGATCCGGCTTGCTGTCGTAGCGCGTGTCATTGTCCTGCGGTCTCCGCAAGCCAGCGAAAGGGCGACCGGAACTCGTTGCGCTTGCAACTATGAGGCTTACGTGCGGCTCTCAGTGGAACAGAGGTTTCACACCAAGGGCACCTGGCGGCGGCACCCGGCAGTTGACGGTTGCAGGCAGGGCAGACTGGAAGGGGGCGAGGGTGGGACATTAAAACGCTCCATGGCTACGTCGCGCGAGCGACGCATACGAACCGCACTTTCAATTGCGGGGTTCCCGGAGCGGCTGGGTCTATGGCGGCGTTAAAGGTTCAGTGCTGCCAGCTCCGGGTTAGGGAACGTGCCTGATCAATAAGCCTGAAAAATACGGATTTCATGGTCGTTTTCATGATGCTTATCTGGGCAAGGATCGCGTTGACTGCAAGGTGACCTTTTGCCGCACGATAGGAATGATGTCGGACCATTCGCGCCAAATCGTACGTGAACGAACCTCGTGACATCCATTCAGCGGCAACAAGCTCTGCGTCACTTTATGGCCTTACTGTCAGACCCAGAGCTTTTGCTTGAACGCGCGGACGACGATCGAGACATTGATGGAGGTTTTGCAGACGTAGCTGTTATCGAACAACAGACCTGACCGGTCGTTGCACAGCACTAACGATTCGAGCGCCTGCTCAGCTAGGTTGCGCCCCCACTCGTTGTGGAAGAACGTGCTTCCATCGGTAAAGCCAAGCCCGTTGCTCTGGTATGTCGGTCGACCTTGTAGCGATCTTAAGGCGGCAAGATAAGCGGCATCATAGTCCGAACTGCGTCCAGCGATCAATGCTTTTCCCGGAGATTTCCGATCGATGCTGGGACGCCTCCAAATAATGAAGCGGTTCTCAACCAGATCAATGTACTCATCGAGACCGGCAACGGGGATCGAGTGGACGGCGACAGGTTGATAGAACATGAATGGATCGCTCTCTTCGGCAGCCGCAATCGCCCGGAAACACATAACGGCTTCGAGCGATGCCACTATCTCCGGCCAGGTTTTAAGGACGGAGGACATCACCTGAGGGGCGACTCCAGCCTTCCGCCAGAGTGCATGTATTAAAGCCAGAGCAATCCTCCGTGGCTCGCCTGTCGGCTCGTTAGCCGCGTTAGCAATCGGTGCAAGGCAGGCCTCGTCCTCACATAGGATAGCGGCTACGTCAGCCAGAGTGGCATGATCAAGTCCAAAATTGGGCTTGGCAAGCAGGGCAGGAAACAAGGTGGTACCTCTGAAAAACGCCTTGTTCTCAACAAAGAGAACAAACACTGTTGATTTCCACTGAGAGCTGACCCGGCGCAGCCCGATATTTCCATTGAGAATTGACCCATGTTTCAACCGTCCCTCGCATGTTTTCAGTGGGGGCTCTGGAGTGATCGACATGGCGTTACTGAGCGTGATCCGACGCTGGCATTTTCGAGACCATCTCTCAATCCGGGAGATTTGCCGCAGGACTGGCTTGTCCCGGAATACCATCCGCAAATACCTGCGCGCCAACGGCGTGGAGCCGAAGTTCAACGTCCCGGAGCGGCCGAGCAAGCTTGATCCGTTTGCGGATCGACTGTCGGCCTGGCTGAAGACAGAATCCAAGAAAGGCCGCAAGCAGAAGCGGACGATGAAGCAGTTGCATGCCGATCTTATGAGCATCGGCTATGAGGGCTCCTATAACCGCGTTGCGGCATTCGCTCGGGAATGGCGTGATGATCGGCAGAGAGAATTGCAAACGACGGGCCGTGGGACATTTGTGCCGCTGGCATTCGAGCCCGGAGAGGCTTTCCAGTTCGACTGGTCGGAAGACTGGGCGATCATCGGCAATGAGCGCACCAAGTTGCAGATCGCCCATACGAAGCTGAGCTACAGCCGCGCCTTCATCGTCCGGGCCTATCTGCTGCAGACGCATGAGATGTTGTTCGATGCCCATAATCACGCGTTCCGCGTCTTCGGTGGCATCCCTGGCCGCGGCATCTACGACAACATGCGCACAGCGATCGACAAGGTCGGCCGTGGCAAAGAGCGAGACGTCAACGTGCGCTTCATGGCAATGGCCAGTCACTACGTGTTCGAGCCCGAGTTCTGCAATCCAGCGTCCGGATGGGAAAAGGGACAGGTCGAGAAGAACGTTCAGGATGCCCGTCATCGCTTCTTTCAACCGATCCCTCGCTTTCCATCATTGGAAGCCCTGAATGATTGGCTTGAGCTTCGGTGCAAGGAGTTCTGGGACAAGACGCCACATGGCCAGATGCGTGGCACTATCGCCGACATCTGGGCTGAGGAAGTTCCAGCCCTCATGCCCGTTTCCAGGCCGTTCGACGGGTTTGTCGAATACACGAAGCGGGTCACACCTACCTGCCTCGTGCATCTGGAGCGTAACCGCTACAGCGTTCCGGCATCCTTTGCTAATCGACCGGTGAGCCTGCGGGTCTATCCGGATCGTGTTGTTGTTGCCGCGGAAGGCCAAATCGTTTGTGAGCACCGTCGCATCATTGATCGCTCGCATGATCGACCGGGCCAAACCATTTATGACTGGCGGCATTATCTGGCGGTGGTGCAGCGAAAGCCAGGGGCGCTTCGCAACGGCGCTCCATTCGTCGAGCTTCCCGATGCATTCCGGACCTTGCAACAATATCTGCTCAAGAAGCCAGGTGGCGACCGCGAGATGGTCGATATCCTGGCACTCGTTCTTCAGCACGACGAGCAGGCAGTGCTCTCGGCCGTCGACATGGCGCTAAAGTCCGGTGTTCCGACGAAGACGCATGTCCTGAACCTGCTGCATCGCCTCGTCGACGGAAAAACCTTCACGCCGCCGACCCTCGACGCACCTCAGGCCCTGACGCTCACCAACGAGCCCAAGGCCAATGTCGAACGATACGATACCTTGAGAAAGACGGAGGTTCGCCATGCGTCATAACCCGGCAAGCGGCGCGATCGTCATCATGCTGCGGCAACTGAAGATGCACGGAATGGCCCACGCCGTCGGTGATCTGACCGAACAGGGATCGCCGGCGTTCGAGGCTGCCATTCCAATCCTGTCCCAGCTTCTCAAGGCGGAAACGGCCGAACGAGAGGTCCGATCGACGGCATATCAGCTCAAGACGGCACGCTTCCCCGCTTACCGTGATCTGAATGGCTTCGACTTTGCCAGCAGCGAGATCAACGAGGCGCTCGTGCAACAGCTTCATCGCTGCGACTTCCTCGATGACGCAAACAACATCGTTCTGGTCGGTGGTCCCGGCACGGGCAAGACGCATATCGCAACCGCGATCGGCGTCCAGGCCATCGAGCATCATCACAAACGGGTCCGGTTCTTCTCCACCGTCGAGTTGGTCAATGCGCTGGAGCAGGAGAAGGCCCAAGGTCGTTCGGGACAGATCGCCAATCGCCTCGTCCATTCCGATCTCGTCATCCTCGACGAGCTGGGATACCTGCCGTTCAGCGCCTCAGGTGGTGCACTGCTCTTCCATCTGCTGAGCAAGCTTTACGAGCGCACCAGCGTTATCATCACGACCAACCTCAGCTTCAGCGAATGGGCCAGCGTCTTCGGTGATGCGAAGATGACCACCGCGCTGCTCGATCGCCTTACTCATCATTGCCACATCCTCGAGACCGGAAACGACAGCTTCCGCTTCAAGAACAGTTCGGCTCATGAACCCAAACCGACGAAGGAGAAACGCAGGACCTTGACCACTACGACCACCACAAACGATACCTAAAGGCGGGTCACTTCTCGGTGGAAACGCCGGGTCAGCTCTCAGTGGAAATCAACAAACAGCGAGGATAAGTGGAATTTCTGCCTGAGATCGGCTTAGATGCCGGGAACAGGAGATATCATGACAAGACGACCGCGCCGGAACCACAGCCCGGCTTTCAAGGCAAAGGTGGCGCTCGCGGCCATCCGGGGCGAGCAGACACTGGTGGAGTTGTCCCAGCAGTTCGACGTGCACGCCGACCAGATCAAACAGTGGAAAGACCAGCTCCTTGAGCGGGCGACAGGCGTTTTCGGCGATGAGGTCAAGGCCGAACCGGCAGGGCCGACCGTCGATGTCAAAACACTTCACGCCAAGATCGGCGAACTGACACTGGAGAACGATTTTTTATCCGGTGCGCTCGGCAAGGCCGGATTGCTGGGCGGAAAGAAATGATTGATCGCAAGCACAAACTGTCGGTCGCACGCCAAGCGAAGCTCCTCGGCTTCAGCCGTGGTCGCGTCTATTATTCGCCGCGTCCTGTGCCAGACAGCGATCTTGCCCTGATGCGGCGGATCGACGAACTGCATCTCGAATACACCCCGGCAGTACCCGCTTCGATAGAGGCTTTAGGCCAAGAAGCTGCGAGGAGCAGCAGTAGTCAGCGAGCTTCAGGCAATCCGCGTCAGTGACGTCTTCACCATCTGGGTGGGCCTTCAGGATGACAAATGCCTGGGGGCGGGCAAAGAGGTGTCAAGCTTCCTGCATCAACCGCAGCCCCAGCTCTTAACCACGGTATACCGGTTCTACCCAAAGCTTCTCCTGCAGTATGACTTGATCGATCATACCGAAGTCAATGTGTGGCAGTTGCTTCTTAGTCAACGCCCTCCGCTTGCGCATGATGCCGTAGGCTTGCAGGCAGTGCTGGCTCCTCTCATCGCATATACCGAAGTCCGCCATTTCGGGGGACGAAACAGCCTAGCCTCGACTACCATTTTTCACGGTCTGGTGCAGCCTTTCGATATGCTCGCGGCAGAGCGCCTCGATCAGGGCGTGAAGTTCTGCGGTTCGCTCCTGAAGCCAGGCGAGGGCTTCTTCGTTCATCTCGAAATGTTTCGAATAGCGTGCCTTGACGTAGGCCTCGTTGAGAATGTTGTACCATGCGCTAAACCGCTGGTGGTCGCGCGGCCAGATATCGACCAAACGGCGGTCGCGATCCTCCGAAAGTCCGCGCAGAAATTTGAGATTGTGCGAAGCGGGGGTGTAGTTGGTGAGCGTCAACAGATAACAGGAGGAGGCAGTTTCCATCGCCTGGTGAAGTATGAAAGCCGCGTGATTTGGTTGATCATCCGCTATTGCGTACCGTGCTAACTGAAGGAAGTAGCTCGCACTGCTGAATTGCTTTCCAAAATGCTCCTCCGCCACTCTGAGAGCATCGGCAGGCCTCAGCGGTTTGGGCTCGGCAAGCGGCCTGTCGTCGAACTCGTAGAGGACGATGCCTTCTCGGGCGAGATCAACGAAGAAGGCTTGGCCATCATGCAGAAAATTGCTGATCTCGCGGGCACCATGCATGATGAGGCCGACGGGTGTCTCGATCTCCTTGTCCCACATCAGCCGGGTCGGCCAGTTCCTTTTTGCTAACGATGACGAGTATATCTAAATCCGATCTATAACCTTTTGACGTGTGTGGTTCGTCCACCATGTTCCACGGGCGTAGGAACCAAACAGGATAACTTTATAAATCCGTCCGTCTTTTTTGGCATCAGACTTCGAGCGCTCGACAATGCCGGCGAACTCTTCGTGGATGATCCGGACGACCCTTTCCAGTTGGCGCTGCTTTGTCTGCGGAAGATGTCCGATATCCGATTTCATTGCCTCACCATCGATTCTTCTTGGTAGACATTCTAGCCGCTTCCGACAGGCGACTGCTACTCCACATTGTTGTGGTCCCAATCCGCCTGCATCCACATTATGCGAGGCTCAACCGAGCTCAGCAATCATTAATCACCTCTTCCTATCAATGTTGCATCTGGACCAACGCGACGGACCACTTTATCCTCTCAGCATTAGATCCCTGTCTCGACGTTGATCTGGTCTCCGGCGGAAGGAACTGAAATGGATCTGCGCCAAATGAGCACATTCGTTGCCGTCGCGGAAGAACTGCATTTCGGGCGCGCCTCCATCCGGCTCAACCTTGCGCAGCCTGCCGTCACTGCCCAGGTCCAGGCGATCGAGAAGGAACTGGGCGTTCCCCTTCTCATTCGTTCCACCCGCCGTGTTCAGCTCACTCCCGCAGGATCGGTTTTTTACGAGCGTTGCGTTCAACTGCTTCGCGACGTCGACGAAACTTGTGCGATCACACAGGCGGTGGCGGGCAAGGCTGCCAGCAAGATCACCATTGGTACAATTCACCCGGCAACCTTCGGTGTTCTGCCCGATTTTCTTGCCCGAATTGGCCGACGTTATCCGGATATCCGCATTCATATCCGCAACGGCACAACCGAATCCATCGTACGGGACATTGAGCGCGGACAGGTCAATATCGGGTTTGTCCGGCCTTTGCACAACAACGGCGCATTGCGATGGCAGGCGATAACAGAAGAGCGGTATTTGCTCGCCGTCTCAAAGGAAAACGCTTTGGCTGAGTCCGAGACCGTCACGCTGGAAGACCTGCGCCGCCAGAAGATCATTTCCTTCTCGCGTTCAAACCTGTCCTACACGGAGCGGTATTTTCTCGATACATTCCGCGAGCATGAACTCTCCGATCGGATCGTCTATACCTGCGACGACACACTTTCACTAATCGCGCTCGTCTCCGCAGGCGTCGGTGTCGGCTTCGTTCCGGAATGGGCGGCAAACCTGCCGAACAGAAACTTTCGTTTGAAGGCAGTGGAGGAGATTGATCTGCGTATCGGCCTTGGGCTCGCCTGGAGCAACCAGGACCCGACCGCCAATCGTGATGACATCATCGAGATCGGCCGCCAGCTCGCATCCAATATGGCGAAAGGACCGGCTCGTAAACAGCACCGCAATTGAACATCCGAAGTAGCATGCGGCAGGCCGGGGTTTTTAGTTTACTGAACAGTCGTGAACGCACTGCTACGTGCGGACCTTATTCTCGCGCAACGCAGCAAACACGAAGTCTGTCGTCATAAATCACCGCGTGACATCTCGGGGATCGGTGACCTTCAGATCGGCGTCATCGAATATGTTTGTGACGCGGGCGTTGACCGTCAAGCCCCGCGCAACCGCGGTGGCAGCGATGTTACTACCCACCGGCCTTCCTTTGCGCACTTGCTGTCTCGTTTGCCCGGCCATGAACTGGACAGAGGTCTGCCAAGCGTTGGGGGCCTAAGGAGGCACCCGTTCTGAAGAATCAGCAGGAACTCTCTTTCCAAGTTATCCTGATAAATTCTATCCCGCCCGCCGCACGGTTTAGCCGCGAGGTACGCCGATCGTATCGATGCCCCTCATATGAGGGAGCGCCGTTGTGGGTATTTCCCATCATCCGGACCAACTGCATGTTCTCCTCCATACCACCGTTGGTCGTCGCTTATGTTTTATGTTGGGCAAAGCGGAGGGAAGACACTTCTAAGGAATGATAAATGGGGTATCAAAATGTCTCAGAGGCCTTCATTGAGCTAGAAGCTGCACTCACCGTAGCGAAGAAAATCTGCACGCAGAGCCGAGATATCTGCTTGTCGATCACCGACAGGTGCAACGGCAGGCAACTGAATTTCGAAAATGGGTGTGCCCATCATCACAGTCGTTGACGATGGTCTCATTGTAAGGGTCTCCGCCGGAGACCTGCTCACGTTCTACGGCATTCAAAAGGTGATCGAGGGTCGCTTGTGGGAGATAGCACCCAGCGCCGCAAGATCAATGACATGGCTACCAGCACAAGAGTCCCGCTCCGGGCAATTCACTAGAACCGCGACAACGGACATGAGAGAATGACGGTCTCTAGCTCCATTGGATCAATGCGAAAAATTTCCAGGTCGTAGCTGTCGAACCACCGTTTGTACCAGCGCCATGCAATATGTGCCTAGGCACCTCCGTGCGCTGCTGCGGGCTGCCCCAATCACTCTCGAGCAGACCGCGGAACCTCTCAAAGTCGAGGGGTGGGGCTGGGTGCAACCCTCCCTCGATGCCTCGGTCATGTATGTACGAGGATCTTTATCTTCCATTTCGCTTCCAAGACGATCAGCGGCTTGCCGTCGTTACCCAGCAACAAAAAATCGATGAATCCCTGCGCGCTTTTCTCAAAGTCCGCACCGAGACTTTCGATGTGCTCAGGCTTCAGCATGACGTTCGGCTTAAGAACGACATTCGCGGGACCGCTCTCTTGTCATCGAAGAAGCGCCAGCCAGCGGCCTCCAGCAGCCGATTGATTTTGATCCTCGCCGTCGCTTCCTTGCGTAGTACCAACGCCCATCCCCCGAGAAAATTCAGTCATCACTGCGCCTTCGGAATAAACCCCACAGTAAATCCGAACAATCGGCCAATCTTCCCTAAAGTTTCGAGCGTTGGGTTCGCCGTCCCGGCTTCGATCTCAGCAACTTGGCGCCTGGTGAGCGATAGCGTCTTGGCGAATTCGTCCTGCGTCAAACCAAGCCCTCTTCGGATTTCAACAACAGCCTCAGGTAACCTCAAGTCGCCAGTCCGAGCGCGTTCCGCCAGTGTTCGCCGGTTCTCAAGAATTTCTTCTTTCGTTGGCTTTCTCCATCGAGCCATTTAGCTGTCCTCCGGCATCAATGGCACGCCGCCAGAACGCTCTCCGCGATTTCAATGCAACGGCCCATTGCACGCTCCAGAATTTCCGGAGACCCACCCATATCTTTCGCCATAGCCGGTGTTTGCCGGAGGTATTCGGCAAACACGGAAAGCTCAGCTGCGAGCGCATTCTGCTCATCAGGATCAGGGATCAGTTCAGCGCAAATGCGTTTCCAATCGGGCAGGTGATCGCGACCACCGTCCCGCATCATGGCCCAGCGGGTGGAACGAACGATCCCCTCTTTGGCAAGCCGCATTGGCGCGAAATCAAAGAGCGGAGACAGGCGGATCGTGCCGTCCTGGTGCTTACTCAGTGCAGAATTTCGGCCGTGATTATCGGGATTGCCGAGCGCCAAATTGGCGATGTCCCGCTTCAGGTATTCGACAATGTCCGCGAAGGGATTAGCAGAATATTCGCGCAAAACGTCGATGTAGGCCTCATGCGAGCCGACATGACCGAAATCAGCAACACCGATCGCGGATACCAGGCTTTCTTGGCCCAGCCTAACGGTTCCCCCACCTTCTTTTTTCTTCCGGTCGAACCGAGGAATGATCAGGACACTTTCGGCATAGGTCGAAGGTTCGTCCACGTTCAGGCCGATCTCTTGAGCGATCCGCGAATAGAGGGCTTCGCCTTCGAGTATAAGCCGGTCCACTGGCTCGTTGCTGCGGACCAGCTTGACAATGACGTGGCGCACGGCCTCATCATCAGTCACGAAGCTGTCGGGATAATAGAGACCGTCATTCGCTTGGGTCATCGAGACCTTAGGCCATTCGCCTTGCAGGCCGCTTGAGCCGGAGGCGAGCATTCCGAAGCGATCGGCGACTTCCATGAAACGATCCGAGCGCTCAAGGATTTCCGCTTCTGTAACCCCTTGGCGCTCAACACCGCGCAGCCGTTCCGTCTCGGCCTCTGCCGCTTCTTTGATCCGGATATTGCCTATGCCGCCCGTCGCCGATCGCAGAAGCAGCGGGAGATCAGAAGCGCGCGAGCCTTCAGCAAGACTGAGATGCTCGGCAAGCTTTCGCCTTGCATGCCCCTGGGGCATGAGATCCAAGAGGAAGGGCGGCCAGCTGCGGCTATATCGATTTTCGAGATCAACGGGATATCGGACAGATAACGCGCGATGGTCGCGAACCGTTTTTCCACCCGCGAACTCCGCAGATGCAACTGTGACGAAATAGTCGAGATCGTAATCGACGATGGACGCGCCCTGGTAGCCGGCCGCGTCGTCCTTAAGTTCTAGCGTCGCGGCGTGATGCCACTGGCCATAAAAATGGGTTTGGAGCATTAGGCGCATTAATTGACCCTTTCAATGGTTCAAATAATGCATTTTTTCAATTTATTCAACCCATCAAAGTGGGTTAGATAACTGACATTAGAACTCCCAGCTACAGGCGCGGTCATTAACGCTCCTGAGCCGGCTGACCATCTTCCGGCCACGCAACGCATTGCCGCAAGCGAACAGAGGTGGCTCGGTTTGTCTGAAGCTTCAGGCGTTTCGCTAAGTGGATTTCCGCCTCGATTATGCCGCCACCATCATCTGTGCCAGCGCGTTGAAGTAAGCCTGATCCGGCGTCTGCCGGTCAAGGGATGAATGTGGGCGTCGGCTATTGTAAAAGGTCAGATATCGGCCAATGCCGACGCGTGCCTCAGACACGGTCTTGTAGGCGTGGAGGTAGACTTCCTCGTATTTGATCGAACGCCAGAGCCGTTCAACAAACACGTTGTCCCGCCACGCACCCTTGCCATCCATCGAGATGGCGATTTCCACCTTCTTCAGCACCGCCGTGAAGTCGATGGATGTGAAATGCGATCCCTGATCGGTGTTGAATATTTCCGGCTTTCCATAGCGAGCCAGCGCTTCCTCGACCGCTTCGATACAGAAGTCCGCCTCCATCGTAATAGATAATCGCCACGACAGAACCCGACGGCTGAACCAGTCCACGACGGCGCAGAGGTAGACAAAACCACGCGCCATGGGGATATAGGTCAGGTCCATCGCCCAGACCTGGTTGGGCCGGGTGACCGCCAGCTTTCGCAGGAGGTACGGATAGATTTTATGCCCAGGCGCTGGTTTGGAGGTGTTCGGGCGACGATAGATCGCCCCGATACCGATCTTCTTCATCAGCGTGGCGACGTGCAGCCGCCCAGTTTACAGGCCTTCTCCCTTCAAAAGCCCTTGCAACATCCGACTTCCCGCGAACGGATATTCGAGATGCAGTTCGTCGATCCGGCGCATCAGGGCAAGATCGCCATCGGATACCGGACGCGGCGAATAGTATACGCTGCCACGGCTAAAGGCGAGGAGCCTGGCCTGCCTCACGACCGACAGCTTGTGCTCGCGGTCGATCATTTCTTTCCGCCCAGCAATCCCGCCTTGCCGAGCGCACCGGACAAAAAATCGTTCTCCAAGGTCAGTTCGCCGATCTTTGCGTGAAGCGTTTTCACATCTGCGGTCGGACCCACCGGTTCCGGTTTCGCTTCATCACCGAAAACGCCCGTCGCTCCCTCAAGGAGCTGGCCTTTCCACTGCTTGATCTGGTTGGCGTGCACGTCGAACTGCTGGGATAATTCCACCAGCGTCTGCTCGCCCCTGATGGCGGCAAATGCCACCTTCGCCTTGAAAGCCGGGCTGTGGTTCCGGCGCGGTCGTCTCGTCATGGTGTCTCCTGTTCCCGGCATCTAAGCCGATCTCAGGCAGAAATTCCACTTATCCTAGCTGTGCAAATTTCTCGAGCCACCTCTAACCGCCCCTGAGGTACAGAGGCGGTGGGTGGGTTTGCGGTTAAGCCGCTGTTATATCGGTACAATCAGGGATTTATGTAAGATTTGGTTGCGGGGGCAGGATTTGAACCTGCGGCCTTCAGGTTATGAGCCTGACGAGCTACCGGGCTGCTCCACCCCGCGTTACCAGCGTAAATCCCTATGGGATTTATCGCGACTGCATAACAGCTTCCCTGTGATGCACACTGCCGGAGTAAATTGCTGAGCAATTTATCTCCTGTGATGGGCGCACCTGATTTGGCGCGCCGTTTTATTGCCTTTAGAGCTCTGTCTTAAACGACGAAAGGCCGCTTTAGGCGGCCCTTTTTGTCGGCTGGGCCGAAGTGTGTGATGAGAAGATATTGATTGTTGAGTTGCGTTTTGCAGACCTGGCAGCGACCTACTCTCCCGCGTCTTGAGACGAAGTACCATTGGCGCTGGGGCGTTTCACGGCCGTGTTCGGAATGGGAACGGGTGCAGCCGCCCCGCGATAACCACCAGGTCGGCAAAACGCAACATTGTTCATGTTTTAACATGGACTGTTGTTTTCGAGAAGCTGGGTGGCGATGCCACTTTTTATCTTAATTACACGTCTTACTTGACCTGTCCGTATTCTACCTTTGCTCAACAGTGAGCATGGCAGCCATACAGACCAGAGGTCGTCGCGCCCTGTGGCGCGGCCCGTCCGGAGCCCATCGGGCGTCAGGACAGAAGAATGATGTCATCGAACTTTGTTCGATGAACATAATCAATGGGAACGAAGAAGTCGATCGAGCTATTAGTAACGGTAAGCTTCACACATTGCTGTGCTTCCACACCCGTCCTATCAACGTGGTCGTCTTCCACGGCTCTGATAGGGAACACTCGTTTTCAGGTTGGTTTCCCGCTTAGATGCCTTCAGCGGTTATCCATTCCGTATATAGCTACTCTGCTATGCCCTTGGCAGGACAACAGATCCACCAGAGATACGTCCATCCCGGTCCTCTCGTACTAGGGACAGATCCTGTCAATATTCCTACACCCACGGCAGATAGGGACCGAACTGTCTCACGACGTTCTGAACCCAACTCACGTACCGCTTTAAATGGCGAACAGCCATACCCTTGGGACCTGCTCCAGCCCCAGGATGCGATGAGTCGACATCGAGGTGCCAAACAACCCCGTCGATATGGACTCTTGGGGGTCATCAGCCTGTTATCCCCGGCGTACCTTTTATCCGTTGAGCGATGGCCCTTCCACACGGGACCACCGGATCACTATGACCGACTTTCGTCTCTGCTCGACTTGTCAGTCTCGCAGTCAGGCGGGCTTATGCCATTGCACTCGACGACCGATTTCCGACCGGTCTGAGCCCACCATCGCGCGCCTCCGTTACTCTTTCGGAGGCGACCGCCCCAGTCAAACTACCCACCATACACTGTCCCGGATCCGGATAACGGACCGCGGTTAGACATCCACGAAGATAAGGGTGGTATTTCAAGGATGGCTCCACACGAACTGGCGTCCATGCTTCAAAGCCTACCACCTATCCTACACATGCCTTGGCGAATGCCAGTGTAAAGCTATAGTAAAGGTGCACGGGGTCTTTCCGTCTGACCGCAGGAACCCCGCATCTTCACGGGGAATTCAATTTCACTGAGTCTATGTTGGAGACAGCGGGGAAGTCGTTACGCCATTCGTGCAGGTCGGAACTTACCCGACAAGGAATTTCGCTACCTTAGGACCGTTATAGTTACGGCCGCCGTTTACTGGGGCTTCAGTTCAGAGCTTGCACCCCTCCCTTT